>JBKBMT010000035.1:0-10778 GCA_046295655.1 Gemmobacter sp.
GAGCCCGCGTTGCCGCTGTCGCCGCCCAGCCCGCCTGCGCCGCTCAGATAGGTGATCGAACTGCCGCTGTAGACGGTGTGGATGCCGTCGTGCCCGCCGCCGCCGCCCGCACCGCTGGCGCCGCCGTTGCCGCCACCGCCGCCCGCGCCGCCGGGCCCCCCCTGTGCGGTATTGGTCCCCGCGATCACGCCCGAGGCGAGGCGGCCGCCGAAGGCCACATCGACAAGCGTCAGCGTTGCCCCGGCCGCATTGGTGATGGCCGCACCGGCATCGCCGCCCGCGCCCCCCGCCCCCCCGCGCCCGCCGTTGCCGCCGTCGCTACCCCTGCCGCCGTTGCCGCCGGAAAGGTCGTTGCCCGGGGGCGGCGGCCGGTCGGGCGGGATGTGATCGTTGGTGCGCCAGCCGTCGAAGTTGTCGTTGCCCCGTGCGCCCGACAAGCCCGCCGCGCCCTCGCCGCCCCGCCCGCCCGCGCCGCCCGGCCCGCCGGTGGCGCGGTTGTCGCCGAAGCCGGACCTGACGATCGTCAGCGACCCCTCGTTCAGGATCGAGCCTCCGGCGACCCCGCCCGCCGCGCCGGCCTGGCCCGGAGTGCCGTGACGGTCGATGATGCCGTCGCCGTCGAGATCCCCATCGGCCGACCGCGCGTTGCCGCCATGGGCCCCCCAGGGGCGCACCGCGTCCGGCCGGGTGTCCATCGTCTCGCCCGGGTTGAGCACTGTCAGCGGCGGCACCGTGCCTGCCTCGCCCTGCTGACCCTCGCGCCCGTTCGCCCCCGCCTCGCCCGCCGCCCCGCGGCCGCCGCCGAAGCGGAAATCGACGCCGACGATCGTCACCTGCGCCCCCGCCGCCACGGTCAGGTGATGGGCGAAACCGTTGGTGATGACGACATCGGCCTGTCCGTCGTTGTCGTGATCGCCCCGGATGGTCAGCGGCCCGCCCGCGGCGGTGATCGTGATGGGGGCGCGGTTGGCGGAACTGTTGGCCTGCACCGACGAGACGTTCGGCGCAAAGACGATGGTATCGGCACCGGGACTTGCGTTGGCCAGCGCCACAGCCTCGCGGAGGCTCAGCAGGCCGTCGTTGGGATCGACGACATCGTTGCCGGTGGTAACGGTGAAGATTGCCATGATGGTGCTCCAGCCTGCTGACGGACAGTTCGCGGAAGCCTGGCGGGGGCCTGTCCGCCCCCGCCGGAAATCCGCGGCTCGGGTCGTATGCAGGATCTTTCGCCTGTCCGCCCATTGCCCTGTCGGCAGCGCAGTGGCGCGGTGCGAACGATTCGATTGCCCCGGATCGTCCCGGCCCGTGCTGCGGCGCCCGTCGGATCGGGGCCGCCGGTGCCGCCGGGGGATCGGGACATGAGGGAATTTGCCTTCGCCGCTCCGGGCAATGCGTCGGCGCAGGGTGCGGACAGCCGAAAGCTCACCGCAGGGGGGCGCCGGTCGTTCCGCGAACTTGCCGCCATGGGCGCCCCGGGAAAAGGGAAAAATGATAGCTGAATTCCGCGCGAGACTACCACCAGTCGCTGAGATCACGAAGCAGAGATTTGCGGCGCTCCGTCCTCCGTGCCGATGCCCTGGCCGCGGATGGGCCGTTCGGCGGGCGGCATGGGCTGCGTCGTGCCTGTCACAGCATCGCCCGCACCAGGCCGCCGTCCACGGTAAGGTTCTGCCCGGTGATGTATCCGGCGTGACGCGAGCACAGGAAGGCGCAGGCCGGGCCGAAATCCTCGGCCGATCCCAGCCGCCGCATCGGGACCGATGCTGCCATGCGGGCCTTGGCCTCGTCCTCGGTGATGCCCTGCATCCGCGCCTGGGCGGCATAGACCCGGTGCAGCGCGCCGGTATCCATCAGCCCCGGCAGCAGGTTGTTGACGGTCACGCCATGTGGTGCGACCTCCTTGGCCAGGGCCGACATGGCGCCCGTGAGGCCCGCACGCACCCCGGTCGCCAACCCCATGTTCGGATAGGGTTCGCGTACGGTGAAGGATGTCACGTTGACGATCCGGCCGAAGCCCTTGCCGATCATGCCGGGCAGCAGCTGGCGGGCAAAGTCGATGGCCGCGAGCATGTTGGTCTCCAGCGCGTGGAGCCAGGTGTCGTGGCTGTGGCTGTCGCACGGGCCCGGGGGCGGGCCGCCGGCATTGGTAACCAGGATGTCGATGCCGCCAAGCGCTGTCAGCGCCTGCTGGACGATGCCGGCGCGCGAGGTCGGGTCGCCCACATCGCCGGGCACGGCGATGCCCCCCAGGTCTGCCGCCGCCGCCGCGGCCCGCCCCGGATCGCGGCCGTTGACGGCGACGCGCACGCCCTCGGCCGCCAGCGCCCGCGCGCAACCGAGGCCGAGGCCCCCGCTGCCGCCCAGGACAAGCGCCGTCCGACCCTGCAATCCCAGATCCATCGTGGTCTCCCTCCGTGTCCGGGCTACAGCAGCCCGGGCAATGCCAGAACAAGTTGCGGGAACATCCAGAACAGCGCGATTCCCAGCGCGAACAGTGCGATGAACGGCAAGGCGCTGCGATAGACGGTCTGGATCTCCGCCTCGGGTATCACGCCCTTCAGGGCGAACAGGGTGTATCCGAAGGGCGGGGTGATGCCGCCGATCGACATGTTGATGAGGAAGATCGTCCAGAACCACAGCGGATCGAACCCGAGCGCGGAAATGATCGGGGCATAGAGCGGCACCAGCATGATCATCAGGGCGATCTGGTCGATGAACATGCACAGCACGAACGGCACGAGTTGCAGCAGCAGGAACATCAGGACCAGCGGCAGCGCCACTTCGGTCACGGCGCGGACGAGCTGTGCGGTTGCCCCGCTCATGTTCAGCATCTGGCTGAAGGTGACCGAGGAGGCCATGATGATCATGATCATCGCCGTGATCGAGGCGGTGGAGCGCAGCGCATCCACAAGCATCCGCCCCGACAGCCTGCCGTAGATCGCGCAGACCACGAGCGCCGCAACGCAGCCCATCGCGGCCGATTCGGTCGGCGTCGCGACCCCGGCGAGGATCAGGCCGAGGATCGCGCCGATGATCAGGACGAAGGGCGAGGCGCGCAGCACCAGCCGCACCCGCCGCGACCACGGCACCGCCTCCTGCGGCAGCCGCGGGGCAAGCGCCGGGTCGAGCCTGGTGCGTGCAACGACATAGACGAGGAACAGGAGCGACAGGATCAGCCCCGGAAGCACCCCGGCGATCAGCAGCGAAGCGATCGAGACGCCCGACAGCATGCCCAGGACGATCGCCATGACGCTGGGCGGGATGATGGGCGCAAGGCTCGCCCCCGCGAGGATCGTCCCGATCGAGAGGCGCAGGTCGTAGTTCCGTGCCTTCATCTCGGGCCAGAGCGACGAGCCCATCATCGCGGCGACCGCCATGGCCGAGCCCGAGAGCGCCCCGAACAGGGTCGACAGCAGCACCGAGACGACATAGAGCCGCGCGCGGATGTTCCCGACCAGTCCGTCCACCGCATCGAACAGCACCCGCACCGAACCGGACCGGAACAGCAGTTCGCCCAGCAGCACGAACAGCGGGATCGCCGCCAGCGACAGGCTGGTGGCGGTGCTGAACATCGAATTGACGATCAGCGTCACCCCGGCGAGATTGCCGGTGATCATGTAAAGACCGATCAGGTTCAGCGCCAGGAAGGCAACGAAGATCGGAAGTCCGACCGTGAACAGGGCCACGAGAAGCAGAAAGGCGCCCGACAGGAAGGCATACCACTCCATCAGCCGCCCTCCGCGGTCCGCACGAAGCTGGCTGCGAGGGCGCGCAGGAAATACAGGGCGCTGCTGCCCAGCCCGTAGACGATCGCGCCGGTCACGAGCCATTTCGGGATCGGCGTGACCGAAATCATCATCACGCCGCGCAGGACCTGCCGCTGCGTCTCGATCGCGCCGAACCAGGTCAGCAGGGCGCAGACGCCGGCGCCGGCCAGCAACGAAAGACGCACCATCCAGACCGAAAGCCAGGCGGGCGCCCGCTCGACCACGAAGTTCATCGAGGCATGGCCGCACGAGCGGGTCAGTTCCGGCGCTGCCAGGAAGGCGATGAAGGCGAAGGCGACGGCGCTGGTATCGGGGGCCCAGCCGCTGGGGCTGCGAAAGACGTAGCGCAGCACCACCTCGATCGCGGTCGCGGCGGTGAGATAGGCCACCGCCGCCATCGCCGCCCAGAACGTCGCCCGGGTCAGGCCGTCATGCAGGCGCAGCAGCTGGGTCAGAAACTTCCGGGCCGTCGCGACCGGCCCGGCCGTGGCGTTCATTGCGCGGTGATCCCCTTTTCGCGCGCCAGGGCATGCATCCGCACGCCGTCCTCGCCGGCACGCGCCTCGACCTGGCGCCAGACGCCTTCGGCAAAGATGCCCTCGATCCGTGCCGCGGTGTCGGCATCGAACTCGGTGATCGCCAGGCCGGCCTCGATCATCGCCTTCTCCTCGGCGGCCCAGAGTTCCTCGAACTTCGCACGGCCCTCGATCTCGATCTCCTCGGCCGCACGCACCAGCACCGCCTGATGCTCGGGCGACAGCGCGTTCCAGCGGTCGAGGTTGATGAACAGCGTGTGATTGTTGATGCCGAATGTCGGCCGCGTCATGTAGTCGGCCACCTCGTACCAGCGATAGTCCATCGCCCCGAACACCGGCCAGGCCGCACCGTCCACGACGCCACGTTCCAGTGCCGAGTAGATCTCGGACGCCGGCAGGGTTACGACCGACCCGCCCAGCGTGGTCACCAGGTCATGGTAGGTGCCCGAGGCGCGGATCCGCAGCCCCTGAAGGCCGTTTCCGGCCAGAGGCTCGCGCAGCATGATGTGATATCCCGACGCCGCCGAGAAGGCGCCGAGCAGCTTCATGTTCTTCTTGGCATAGTGTTCGTCGATCAGGTCGTAGATCCCGCTTTCGCGCCGCACCTTCGGGTCGTCCACCACCGCATCCATGCCGAAGGCCATCGCCGTCTCGCCCAGGTGATAGGCGCCGTGGGTGAAGAGCATGTCGAACAGCCCCGCCGAGACCGGCTGCAACTGCTCGAACGGGGGGACTGTCTCGGGCCCCTGCATGGTGATGGTGATGGCGCCGCCGGACAGTTGGGCGACCCGGTCGATATAGGCGTCCACGAAGACGGGCACGGCGTTGTAGGTCGTGTCCCAGCTGGACAGCAGCCGAAGGTTTTCGGCCGAAACGACCGATGATGTTGCGATCGCCGCGCCGAACACGGCCGCGGACAGGACATTTCTGGGGTGCATGGTCTGTTCCTCCCTTGCGGAAGCGCCCGGCACTCTGTGGAAAGGGGCTTCCAGCACCGCAAGAAAACTCCGCAGGCCCGAAACGGGTCAAGCAATATCGGCCGGTTTCGTTCCGCACAGCAGAATACGACACCGCAGCTTGGTTGGTCTCGTGCCTGGCCTCAGCGATAGACGAGATCGCGCAGGAACAGCGACAGGTCGGGGAAGAAGGTGATGAGTATCAGCGCCACCAGCACCGTCACGATGAACGGCGGGATCGTGGTGAACAGCCGATCCACCGGCAGCCGCGCCACTGTCGCCGCGGCGAACAGGTTCACCCCGAAGGGCGGCGTGACGAAGCCGAGCGCCAGGTTCACCACCATGATGATGCCGAAATGCACCGGATCCACCCCGAAGGCGACGGCGACGGGCACCAGGATCGGGGCAAGCACGATGATCGCCGCCGCGCCCTCGATGAACATCCCCACGACCAGCAGGAAGATGTTGACCCCGATCAGGAACATGATGCGGCTGTCCAGCGCGTCGATCAGCGTTGCGGCAACCAGGGCGGGCGCACCCGAGCGATTGATGAGAAAGCCGAACAGCCCCGCCGCGGCGATGATGAACATGATGATCGTGGAACTGACCACGGTGCGGTAGAGGACCGTGCCGATGTCCCTCAGCCGCATTTCGCGATGGACCAGCAGCGCCACGAACAGCGCATAGAAGACCGCGACGACCGAGGCTTCGGTGGGGGTAAAGACGCCGGTATAGATCCCGCCCAGGATGATCACCGGCATCAACAGCGCGAAGGCTGCCCGCCGCAGGGCGCGGAAGAACCCGAGCCGGTCGGCGGCCTCGACGATCGGCGCATCGGTCATGCGCGTCCAGATCAGGACATAGGCCATCAGCGCCAGACCGACCACCACCCCCGGCACGGCGCTGGCGACAAACAGCTCGCCGATCGAGACATCGGCCGCGACACCGTAGAGGATGAGCGGGATCGAAGGCGGGATGATCACGCCCAGCTCGGCCGATGTCGCCTGAAGGCTGGCCGCCCAGGGCGCCGGATAGCCATGCCGTTGCAGCGCCGGAATCATGATGGCACCGATCGCGAAGGTCGTCGCGGTGCCCGAGCCGGCGACCGAGGCGAAGATCATGCAGGCCAGCACGCAGGTGAGGCCAAGGCTGCCGCGCACCTCGCCCACTGCGGCCTTGGCGAAATCGATCAGCCGTTGCGAGATGCCGCCGACCTCCATGATGTTGCCGGCCAGGATGAAGAACGGGATCGCCACCAGCGAGAACTTGTCGATCGCGACATAGAACTGTTGCCCGATCAGCACCGGCGGCAAGGCCGAGAAGAAGTGGATGGTCAGGATGCTGGCCAGCCCGACCGAGACCGCGATCGGAATCCCCACCGCAAGCAGCAGGACCATGAGAATCAGCAACGGCCCGCTCATGCCGGTCGCTCCTGCCGTGCTGCGCCCTCCAGCAGACGCGCCAGCATCGTCACCGTGCTCAGCGCGGCGCCGACGGGGACTGCCGCGTAACCCCAGGCCATGCTGATCCCAAGCACCGCATGGCGCTGGACCTGCGCGCGTTCGGCCATTTCCAGCCCGTACCAGATCAGGTTGCCGAGAAAGGCAAGCGTCGCGGCGCCGATTGCGACCTCGAGCAGCAGACGCGGCCGCGGCCCGAGCATCCGGCGAAGGAAATCGACCGAGACCAGCGCGCCGGTCCGCATGGTGACGGCCACACCCAGATGCACCATCCAGACGATCAGCATCTGTGCCGCCGCATCGGCCCACGAGACCGGGGCCGAAAAGACGAACCTCAGGATGACCTGACCGAAGACGAGGACCGCCGCGACCCCGAGCGCCGCGCAGGCGGCCGCCACGATTGCCCCGAGGACCAGCCGGTCCAGCATCCCCAGCAGACGCAGCAGCGCGGGCATGGCCGGTCCTCCCGGTTGGATGGGGCGCGCCGCCGGCGGCGGCGCGCAGAAGCAAGGATCAGTTGCCGGCGGCCCGGATCGCCTCGATCATCGCCGGATCGAACCGTGCACCGAACCGTTCGTAAACGGGGGCAAGCGCGGCGTCGAAGCTTGCGCGGTCGTAGTCGGTGTTGATGACCATGCCGTGACCCTTCAGCGTCTCGACCCCGGCGGCCTCGGCCTCGGTCACCGCCGCGCGGGTGGCCTTGCCGGCCTCCTCGGCTGCTGCCACGAAGGCCGCCCGATCGTCTTCCGACAGGCCGGCCCAGACCGACGGCGACATGATGAACATTGCCGCCTGATAGAACAGCGGCGCCTGGGTCATGTGTTTCTGCACCTGCCAGTAGTTCGATGTCACGACGATGGGCACCACCATGTAGGTGCCGTCGATGGTGCCGGTCTGCATCGCGGTGTAGATCTCGCCAAAGCCCAGCGGAACCGCCGTCGCCCCGAGCGCCTCGAAGGTTGCGGTGTGCAGTTCGTTCGCCTGCGTGCGCATCTTCAGGCCGCGCAGGTCGTCGGCGCTGCGGATCTCGCGGTCGCGGGTGACGAAGCCGGGGATGCCGTTCTCGGCCCAGGCCAGGGGCTGGAAGCCGCGCGCGGCGATCGCTTCGGAAAGCTGCGCGCCGATCGGCCCGTCGATCACTGCCCGGGCATGTTCGACGCTGCCGAACAGGAACGGCAGATCGAGGATCAGCGTGTCGGGCACGAAGCCCCCCACCGTTCCGAGCGAGGTCAGCACCAGATCGACGGTGCCCAGCTGGACGCCCTCCACCATCTCGCGTTCGCTGCCCAGCGCGCCCCCGGGGGCAATGTCGATCCGGTAGCGTCCGCCGGTCTTTTCCTCGACCCGCCGGGCAAAGGTTTCGGCCCCCACCTGGTAATGCGAATTGGGCGACAGCGAATGGCCGATCTGCAACGTCGTCTGTGCTGCGGCCGGACCGCTCGCGGCGGCGAACAAGCCTACAAGTGCCCCGCCGAGCATCCTGCGTATGCGGGTCGTCATCTCGTCTCTCCTCCTGCTTCAGTGCGTTCGTCGATTCAGGTTCCCTGTCGGTCGAGCGCGGCCCGGACCAGCGCCACGGATTCGGGATTGTCCATCGCGGCCGTGTCGATCTCGGTGACACCGGCCAGCAGGTCGCGCAGCACGCCGCGCATCACCTTCTGGGATCTGGTGCGCGGCAGGGCCTCGACGGTGACCACCCGGCGCGGACGGAACGGGGCGCCGAAATCCTGCCCCACCGCCTCCCTTACCGCTTCGGCCACGGCCGGTTCCTCTCCGCCGCCACCGGCAGGAACCACGAAGACGGCAAGTGCCTCGCCCGTGACGGGGTCGGCCATGCCGGTCACCGCCACATCTGCCACACCGGGAACCCGGGCGACGGCCGTCTCGACCTCGACCGGACTGACCCGTTTTCCAGCGATCTTCAGCACGTCATCCACCCGGCCGCGGACGAACCAGTTGCCCGCTGCATCCCGCTCGACCGTATCGCCATGCGACCATGTTCCGGCCCGGCGTTCCCAGTAGGATGCAAGATAGCGCTCCGGCGCACCGAACAGGCCCCGGGTCAGTCCGGGCGAATGGCGGGTCAGGATCAGTTCGCCCCGCGCCGGCCCGTCGTGCGTCTCGGCTCCGGCGATGGCCGCGCCCATGCCCGGCACCGGACGGCCGACCGAGCACGCGACCGGGGGAACCACCAGGTTGCACGACAGGATGCTGCCGCCGATCTCGGTTCCCCCGGTATAGTTGAGGATCCGCGCCGCCCCGCCGCAGACCTCGTCCTCGCACCAGCGCCACGCCTCTTCTTGCCAGACCTCGCCGGTCGAAGCCACGATGCGCAGGGCCGGGAACCTGCGCCCCTTCCGGGGCTCGACCCCGGCCCGCATCTGGGCGCGGACAAGCGTCGGCGACAGGCTGAGGATGCTGACGCCATGCCGCTCTGCCAGATCCCAGACGCGATCGGCTTCGGGATAATCCGGCGTGCCTTCGGCCAGAACGAATGTCGCGCCGAGCAACATCGTCGCCGTGACGAGGATCGGACCGGTCAGCCAGCCGATATCGCCCAGCCACATCACCCGGTCGTCCGCATTGATGTCGAGGATCAGCCCGGCATCGCAGATGACCTTCAGCAGAAAGCCGCCGTGGCTGTGCACCGTGCCCTTCGGCTTTCCGGTGGTGCCCGAGGTATAGACGATCATCATCGGGTGTTCGGCCGGGACGGAAACCGGCGCGAACCCCGCAGTGTGGTCCAGGGCCGCGTGCCAGAGGATGTCGCGCCCCTCGGTCAGGGACGGCGCCGGTCCCGGGCCGGGGACGACGATCATGCGCTCGATCCCCGCAAGTCCTGCGGCGGCAGCATCGGCGACGGATTTCAGCGCCACCGGGCGCCCCCGCCGGCGCGTTGCGGTCGCGGTGATCAGAACCCGGACACCCGCATCTTCCAGCCGCACCCGCAGGGCCTCGGCCCCGAACCCGGTGAACAGCGGCAGCACCACCGCCCCGGCCAGCACGATCCCGAAGAATGCCGTGACCGCCTCGGGCGACATCGGCAGCATCAGTCCGACCCGGTCCCCCGGGCCGACGCCCATCCGCCGCAGTCCGGCGGCCAGCGCATGGGCATCGGCGGCGATTTCGGCAAAGCTTGCCTGTCTGACCGCGCCCGCCTCGTCCTCGTGCAGCACCGCGGGGGCCTCCGGCCCGCGCCGGCCGGTTCCGGCGCCGAGGCAGACCGCGGCCATGTTCAACCGGGCACCGGGCAACCAGCGGCCCCACTCGATCCCGTCGCTGCCATCGAACATCGCGGCGGGCGGGGAGTCGAAGGCGACCGGAAAACGGTCCAGCAGCGCCCGCCAGAACCATTCGGGATCGGCGTCGGCACGGGCGACCAGCGCGTCGTAGTCCGCACAGCCGGAACTCTCCAGAAACCGACGCAACGCACAGGCAGTGGGTGGGCCCTCAGGCATCCATCTCCCCTCCGTCCCCCTGAGTTCCGCGACGGCGGCGCGATGCAGAACGCTGTTGTTCACAGGCTAGCAAAGCCCCGGGCCGGAGCAAGCGCCGTGCCTGCCCGACCGCAGGCGCCAGACGCATGAACGGTTCCGCAGGACGGAAGACTTGCAGCAGAGGCGTGTTCGATGCGGTCACGCATCGCGCCGGCCCCGACGAGGCCGGACGGGCGGATCCGGCGACGATCGCCGCGCTGTCGGCCCGCGCTCGCCTTCGAGAACCACGCGGCAGTCCGGCGGCGGCGATGACCGCCCCCGGGGATCACCTGTGTTCGGGCTCGAAGCCCGTGCCAGAACCTCCGTGGGCGGGCCAGTGTCGCCGGTCGAAGCGGGCGGCGGTTCTGCGCAGGGTCGTGTCGCCGCCGAACCGTATGGCGCGGTTCGACCGAGCGTCCGGCATGGTCTGGCCGAAGAAAAGGGCCCCGCCGGGTTACGGCGGGGCAGAAGGTGCCGGGCTGGCAGATGTAGCCGCGGCCAGTGACAATGTGCGGGCGCGGAGTTGGAGAGCCGGCCAGGCACACAAAGCCAGCGTCGCACAGCCCGCCCGTAGCGTCGCCGG
>JBKBMT010000035.1:10788-32451 GCA_046295655.1 Gemmobacter sp.
TCCGGCGCCTCTCGGCGCGGTGCGGGCGCGGCCGCTCCTTGGAGCCGCTCGCGGCGGGGCGGCGGCGGAAGTGCCAGTAGGTCCAGCCGTTGCACGAGGGCGCGCCTTCGATCGCGGCGCCGACCTGGTGGATCGACCCGCGCGCCGTCTCGGACACCAGCGTGCCGTCGGCCCGGACCTTCGCGGTGGTGCCGCGTGGCCCCACCAGCACCTCGCCGGGGCGCAACAGGCCGCGCTCGACCAGCGCACCGAAGGGCACCCGCGGCTCGGCCCGGCGCGAGGCGGCAGTCTCCAGCGCGCTGCGGTCGTAGGGCCGCACCCGGTCCAGCCTGGCGGTCGCCGCGGCGATATAGGCCGGCTCGCGCTCGATCCCGACGAAGCGGCGGCCCAGCATCCGCGCCACCGCCCCGGTGGTGCCGGTGCCGAAGAACGGGTCCAGCACCACATCGCCGGGATTGGTGGTGCCGACCAGCACCCGGTGCAGCAGGGCCTCGGGCTTCTGGGTCGGATGCGCCTTCTGCCCATCGCCGTCCTTCAGCCGCTCGCCGCCGGTGCACAGCGGGATCACCCAGTCCGACCGCATCTGCACGCCGTCGTTCAGCGCCTTCAGCGCCTCGTAGTTGAATGTGTATTTCGCGCCTTCCGCCTTTGACGCCCAGATCAGCGTCTCGTGCGCATTGGTCAGCCGCTTGCCGCGGAAGTTCGGCATCGGGTTCGACTTGCGCCAGATCACGTCGTTCAGGATCCAGAACCCCAGGTCCTGAACCGCCGCCCCGACGCGGAAGATGTTGTGATAGCTGCCGATCACCCAAAGCGCCCCGTTCGGCTTCAGCAGCCTGCGCGCCGCGGCCAGCCAGTCGCGGGTGAAGCGGTCATAGGCGGCGAAGCCGTCGAACCGGTCCCAGGCGTCGTCCACCGCATCGACGCGGCTCATGTCGGGGCGGTGCAGGTCGCCCTTCAGTTGCAGGTTGTAGGGCGGATCGGCGAAGATCAGATCGACCGAGCCTTCGGGAAGGTCGTGCATCACCTCGATGCAATCGCCCGCGATAATCCGGTCCAGCGGAAGCTCCGCCGACCCTGCCTTCTTCGCCATTCGCTGCCTCTGCGTCCCGCGCCTTTTGCGCCTGTTCTTGGACCAGAGGATGAGTCATTGCCGATTCGCCGTCAAATTCTTTTTCGAATCAAGGCGTTATCCTTTCTCTTGATACAAGATGTTGTGGACGGGGCGAAACGAGCGCCTATGCTCTGGGGTAATTCCCAGATCTTGAAGCGCCTTGCGGTGTTCCGCGGTCGGATAACCGGCGTTGCGGTCCCATCCGTAGCCGGGGTGCTGTTGCGCCAATGCCACCATGATCGCATCGCGCACGACCTTGGCCACGATCGAGGCCGCCGCGATCGACAGGACGCGCATGTCGCCCTTCACCACCGCCTCGGCCGGGCAGGGCAGGCCCGCCGGCACCCGGTTGCCGTCGATCAGGATCCGGTCGGGCGGCCGGCGCAGGCCGGCGATCGCGCGGCGCATCGCCAGATCGCAGGCGCCCAGGATGTTCAGGCGGTCGATCTCGCCGACGCTCGCATGTCCGACCGAAACCTCGGCCACGGCGCGCAGCGCCTCGGCCAGCGCGGCGCGGCGCGCGGGCGCAAGCACCTTTGAATCGGCAAGGCCCTCGGGGATGCGGGCGGGGTCGAGGATCACCGCCGCCGCCGTCACCGGCCCGGCCAGCGGCCCGCGCCCGGCCTCGTCCACGCCGGCGATGCGCCGGGCGCCCCGGGCCCGGGCGGCGGTCTCGAAGGCAAAGTCGGGGACGGCGCGGGGCATGGCGGGGATTTCCCCGATCCCGCGGCGGTGCGCAACGAAAAAGCCGCCGGACCTCTGGGGAAGGCCCGGCGGCTGGCGGACAGGCTGCTCGGCCCTGTCCTGCCGCGCGACCCGAGCGGGGGATGCCGGGCCGCGGGTCGTTCCGTCACCAGCGACGGTCGTGGCGGCCGTGGCCGTGCCCGCGCCCCACCTCGCGATAGCCGGCCTGGATCAGACAGGTGCCGTCATAGACGATGCGGCTGTGGCCGCGACGCTCGCGCAGTTCGCGGGCGCAATGCTGCGGCAGGCGGCGGAAGCCCTCGTTGCGAAGGCACTGTTCGCCGTAATAGACCGGGCCGCCGCGGTCGAAGCGGATCGCGCAACCGGGCGGCAGCACGGCGCCGCGATGCGGCTGCGTGACCGGCGGATGGACCACGACCGGCGGCGCGGCATGGGCCTTGCGGCGCTTGTCCTGATCCTTGATCGCCTTGCCGATCACGATCACGGCGGCGGTGCCGAACAGCAGCCGCGCCAGGTCCTGATCGGTCATCGCCCGGGCCGGCACGGCACTTGCGGTCATGGCGCCCAGCGCCACCGCGGCGGCGGCAAGCGTGGCGGCGATCTTGCGAAGCGGGTTGCTTCGTTTGGCAGGCATGGCAGGCATCCTTTCGCTGGATCGTCCGGGATGCGCCCCGGACCGGATGGACCCAACCTGCCGGGGGGGCGCCGGGACAGGCAATATCGCCCCCCTGATATGCGATAACAGCCATCGCCCGGCCGCCGGGTCATTGAATAGCGCGCGCAGTCCGGCCAATGCTGCGCCACCTTCTGTGGAGATCGCGATGCGCGCCCTTGTCCTTGCGCTTGCCCTGCTGGCCGCCGCACCGGCCCATGCCGCCTGCTATGCCGATTACAAGGCCAAGCAGGAACCGCCGCTGCGGCTGCACTACGGCGTCATCGAACTGCCCGACGGTGCCTGCACCCCCTCCGCCGCCCGCGCCGAGGTGGCGCGCCGTCTTGCGGCGCATGGCTGGACCTTGCTCAACATCGTGGGCATCTTCGGCCCCGAGGGGCTGGAGGCACGGAGGTCCGATGCGGGCGCCCATTTCCTTCGTTACTGAGGCCGTCCGGCGCGGCAACCGCACCGTCGCGCTTGGCCTTGCGGCGATCGTGGCGATCCTTGCGGCAACGGCGGTGTTCCTGTTCCTGAACCTGCCCGATGCCGGCGCCTTCAACGCAAGGGTCGAACGGCTGTTCGTCGAGACCGATTCGCTGACCGGCGTCACCGAGATCCGCCTGCTCGAGATCCTTGCCCAGTCCGGCACCGCATTCGCCGAGGTGCTGGTCAGCTATCGGGTGGTGATCTTCGTGCTGCTGGTGCTGGCGGCGGGACTTCTGGTGGCGGCGCTGGTGTTTCTGGTGGTGATCGTCGAGCAGAACCGCCGCATCCGCGAGATCCGGGCCGCCGGGATCCAGGTGTCGTCGCTGATCGTCAGCCGCGAGGAACGCAAGGTCTATCTCAACGACATGGAATTCGACCTGACCGAGGCGGGGATCGAGACGCTCGCGGTGCTGGCCGAGGCGCGGATGGACGGCGAGGTGCTGACCGGGGCGCAGATCGAGGCGGTGATCTCGGGCCGCGACGCCGCCGATTGCGACGAGGCGGCGGGGGCCACCCGCATCAAGCGGCTGCGCGATGCGCTGGGCAACCAGATCGTCGCCGAGCTTCTGGTCAAGACGATCGCGCGGCGGGGCTATGTGCTGGCGATCGACCGGGATGCGATCCGGATGGTGTGAGCAGGGGCGGGGACGCGCGGCGGTGCCGATGCCAGGCCCCTCGGCCCCTCGACCACGACCGAACGGGGGCCGGCCCGGGTATCAGCCGCCGCAGGCGGCCCGGGCAGCGGCGGCCCGCCCCCGTGGGCAGCCGCCATGGTGCCGGAAGCGCGACGATTGCCCTCGGCCGGACCCGACGCGATCAACCGGCGACCAAATGAGCCGGCGCGTCAGCCCGCGGGCCGCCGCTGCCCTCCGGCAGGCCTCGGGACCGAGTTGCGGACAAGCTCACCCCGCCGCCGCATCCAGCGCCTGCCGCAGGTCGGCGATCAGGTCGCGCGGATCCTCCAGCCCCACCGACAGCCGGATCAGCCCCGGCGTGATGCCCAGCTGCGCCTTCTGGTCGTCCGGCAGCCGCTGATGGGTCGTGGTCGCGGGATGGGTGGCGATGGATTTCGCATCGCCCAGGTTGTTCGAGATCTTCACGATCCGCAGCGCGTTCAGGAACCGGAAGGCCGCTGCCTTCCCCCCGGTCAGCTCGAAGCTGACCACCGTGCCTCCGCTTCCGGTCTGCGCCATCGCCAGCCGGTGCTGCGGATGGTCCGGCAGGCCGGGAAAGATGACCCGGGCGAGCCGCCCGTCGCCCGCCAGCGCCTGCGCCACCGCCAGCGCGCCGTCGGCCATCGCCCGGCAGCGCAGGTCCATCGTCGCCAGCCCGTTCAGCATGATCCAGGCGGTAAACGGGCTCATCGCCCCGCCGGTGTGCTTCATGTAGGGCTCGACCGTCCTGCGGATGAAGTCGCGCCCGGCACAGATCACCCCGCCCAGCGCGCGGCCCTGCCCGTCGATGTGCTTGGTCGCGGAATAGACCACCACATCCGCACCCTGCGCCACCGCGCGGCTGAAGGCCGGCGTGGCAAATACGTTGTCGCAGACCACCAGCGCCCCGGCGGCATGGGCGATTTCCGCCACGGCGGCGATGTCGATCACCTCGAGCGTGGGGTTCGACACCGATTCGAAGAAGGCGGCCTTCGTCACCCCCGGCCGCATCGCCGCACGCCACTGGCCAAGGTCGGTGCCATCGACGAAGGTCACCTCGACGCCATAGCGGCTCAGCACCTCTTCCAGCACATAAAGACAGGATCCGAACAGCGCCCGGGCGCTGACCACATGATCGCCGGCGCGCAGCATCGCCGTCAGCGCGCCGCTGACGGCCGCCATGCCGCTGGCGGTGGCAAAGGCATCCTCGGTGCCCTCGATCGCGGCGATCCGTTCCTCGAACATCCGCACCGTGGGATTGCCGTAGCGGGCATAGATGAATTCGTCCTCGCCCGCCTTCAGGAACCGGGCCTCGGCCGCCTCGGCGCTGTCATAGGCGAAACCCTGGGTCAGGAAGATCGCCTCGGCCATCTCGCCATACTGGCTGCGGCGGCTGCCGCCGTGCACGGCCGTGGTGCGGGGTTTCCAGTCGTCGCGCATGCGCCCTCCGGCGGACAGGTCCCGGACAGGATCAGAGGGCACCCTCTTTAGCGGCTTCTTTACCGTGGCCCGCAATCCGGTGAACAAATCGCCGCGACGGCGCCCTTACGCCCGGCCGCGGCCAAGGTCAACGGGGCGCTGCCCGAGCATCCGGTCGCGCAGCGCCGATCGGTCGCCCTCGGGCAGGCCGATCCGGGCCAGATAGGCCTCGACCGACCCGTGCCGTTCGGCCAGCCTGGCCAGCGTGGCGCGCATCGTCTCGGCGGGGGCGGCCAGCACGCGGGCATAGGCGTCGGTGTCCGCCCGCCGGCGCCGGGCCAGTTCCAGGAACTCCGCCACCAGGGCCGAGATCATCGATTCGGTCAGCGCATAATCGGCCACGATCGCATCTTCCGGCACGCCGGCCGCGCCCAGCACCAGCGCCGCCACCAGGCCGGTGCGGTCCTTGCCGGCGGTGCAGTGGACCAGAACCCCGCCTTCGGGTGCGGCCGCCACCGCCGACAGGATCTCGCGCAGCGCCGCGGCGCGCTCCTCGACCGCCGCCTCGTAGAACACCCGCAGCGGATCGTCGCCCCGCGCCGCCTCCTCGATCATCGCATCCGGGGCCAGCGTGTCGAACAGCGGCAGCCGGTGATAGGCGATGCCCGGTGCGGTGGCAAAGGGGTTGGGCGCGGCGGCGGCCTCGGCCGCGGTGCGCAGGTCGATCACGGTGCGCAGCCCCTCGTCCCGCAGCCGCGCCTGTCCGGCCGCGTCCAGCCGGTGCGGGCTGTCGCCGCGCAGCACCCGCCGCCATTCGGTCGCCCTGCCGCCCAGCGTCGGATAGCCGCCCAGATCGCGGATGTTGTGGGTGCCCGGCAGGGCGATGTGACGTTCCGGATGTCTCATGCGAAGGCCCGGAGCCGCCCGTGATCGATGGTCCGTATCTCGCGCCGTTCGGGCCGCAGCGGCACTGCCGCGACCCCAAGCCCCGAGGGCCGCCAGGTGCACAGGTTGAACCCTGCCCCCTCGACCATCCGCAGATCCTCGCGGCAGGTGATGTCCACGGTCGAATGCAGCCCGGTCGAGACCACCAGGGGCACCCCGTTCCAGATCGTCGTGCTGTCGATGTGGATATGCCCCGACAGCACCGCCGCCACCTTGCGGTCCGCGAGCATCTGTCCCAGTCGCGCGGTCGATGTGTCGTCCAGGCTGACCCACGGCAGACTGGCCGGGTCGATCCGCGGCGGATGATGAACCGCGATCAGCTTCGGCAGCGCGGGATGCGCCTCCAGCTCGTCGGCCAGCCAGGCGAACTGCGCATCGCATATGGCCCCGCCCACCCGGCCGGGGACGGAGCTGTCCAGCACGATCACATGCAGCCCGCCGTGCACCGCGGCATGGTGCAGCGGCGCCTCGGACGATCCCGCGCCCATCACCGCATGGAACCCCGCACGCCGGTCGTGATTGCCGAGGCCCAGCAGCACCGGCATCCGCAGCGGCGCCAGCGCGGCAGCCAGCCGCCGGTAGCTCGGTTCGTCGCCGTGATTGGTCAGGTCGCCGCTGACGACGACGAAATCGGGGGCCGGGTCCATCGCGCCGATCCGCGCCACCGCCTCGGCCAGAACCGCTCCGGTATCGTGGCTGGTGGTCGCGTCGGGCGCGCCTTCGGGTTGCAGGTGCAGGTCGGTCAGGTGCACGAATCGCGTCATCTCAGATCCCCGATGCGGTCAGCAGCGACCGCGTGTATGCCTCGGCCGGCCGGGTCATCAGCCGCTCGGCCGGTCCGGCCTCGACGCAGACGCCCCCGCGCAGCACCATGATCTGGTCGCAGATGCTGGCCACCACGGCAAGGTCGTGGCTGATGAACACCATGGCAAGGCCCAGATCCTCCTGAAGGTCCATCAGCAGGTTCAGCACCTGCGCCTGCACGCTCACGTCCAGCGCCGACACCGCCTCGTCCGCGACCAGCAGCGCCGGGCGGGTGACGATGGCGCGGGCGATGGCGATGCGCTGCCGCTGACCGCCCGAGAACTCGTGCGGATAGCGGCCGCCGTCCCCGGCCCGCAGCCCGACGTGCTCCAGCGCCTCGGCCACCCGCGCCTCGATCCGGTCCGCACCGGCGGCGCGCAGCGGCTCGGCCACGGACCAGCCGATGCTGCGGCGCGGGTCGAGACTGCCGTAGGGATCCTGGAACACCATCTGGAACCGCTGTCGCAACCGCCGCAGCGCGGCGGCGGGCAGGCGGTTCACGTCCTGCCCGTCGAAGATCACCACCCCCGCATCCGGCGCCTCGAAGGCCATGATGAGGCGTGCCAGCGTCGATTTCCCCGACCCGGATTCGCCGACGATCCCCAGCGTCCGGCCGCGCTCCAGCGTCAGGCTGATGTCGTTCACCGCCGTCAGGACCGGCGGCGGGGTCAGCAGCGCCCGTCGCGGCAGGCGATATCGGCGGGTGACGCCGCGCACCTCCAGCAGCGGCGCGGTCATGCCGGCGCCTCTGCCGCCAGCGCATGGCAGATCGCCTGCCGGTCGGCCCCGGGCCGCACCTCGGGCGGGCGCACCCCGGCGCATTCGGCGCGTTCCACCGGGCAGCGGCCGGCAAAGCGACAGCCGCCGGGCAGGGCGGCAAGCGGTGGCACGGTGCCGGGAATGGTGGGCAGGCGCGGCCGCCGCCCGTCCGGCAGCCGGCGCACCTCGGCCCGCGGCCGGGCACCCAGAAGGCCGCGGGTATAGGGATGGGCCGGGTCCGCAAGCACTTCGGCGGTCGGCCCGCGTTCCACCATGTCGCCGCCATACATCACCACGATCCGCGTCGTCGCCCGCGCCACCGCGGCCAGATCGTGACTGATGAACACCAGCCCCATGCGCCGGGTCTCGGACAGATGCCTGAGCAGCTCGATGATCCGCAGCGCCACATTGGCGTCCAGCGCCGTCGTGGGCTCGTCCGCGACCAGGACCGCCGGGTTGCAGGCCAGCGCCAGCGCGATCAGCACCCGCTGCCGCTGCCCGCCCGAGATCTCGTGCGGGAACTGCCGCAGCCGTGCCTCGGGCTCGGGGATCCCCACCTCGCGGAACAGCGCCAGCGCCCGGTCGCGCGCCGCCGCGCGGTCCAGACCTTCGTGCACCCGCAGCGGTTCCATCACCGCATCGCCGATCCGGCGCAGGGGGTTCAGCGCCGACATCGGCTCCTGAAAGATCATCGCCACGTCCCGCGCCCGGTGCCGCCGCCACACCGTCTCGGGCGCCCCGGCAAGGTCGGTGCCGCGCAGCCGGATCGCCCCCGTCACCCGCGCCGCCTCGGGCACCATGCCCATCATGGCAAGCCCCAGCATCGACTTGCCGCTGCCCGATTCCCCCACCACCCCGATCCGGTCGCCGGGCGCGACGGCCAGCGTCGCCTCGCGCAGCGCGGTGCCGGCGGGAAAGGTCACGGACAGGCGGTCAAGCTCCAGCATCACCGCTCCCGCACCAGCCGGGGATCGCTCACGTCGCGCAGCCCGTCGCCCAGCAGGCTGAAGCCCAGCACTGCCGCCACGATGCACAGGCCCGGATAGATGGCCAGTTGCGGCGCCAGATACATCAGCGTCTGCGCCTCGGACAGCATCCGGCCCCAGCTCGGCGACGGCGGCTGCGCCCCGAGGCCCAGGTAGGACAGCGCCGCCTCGGCCAGGATCGCCACCGCGAATTCGATGGTCGCCTGCACGATCACCGGCGCGGCGATGTTGGGCAGGATGTGATCGCGCGAGATGGCGAACCGGCCCAGGCCCGCCGCCCGCGCCGCGGCGACGTATTCCCGGGTCCAGATCTGGTTGGCGCTGGCGCGGGCAACCCGGGCAAAGACCGGGATGTTGATGAAGGCGATGGCCAGCACCGCATTGGTCAGCGACGGGCCGAACACCGCCGCCAGCATGATCGCGAACAGCAGCGCCGGAAAGGCAAAGCCGATGTCGGCGATCCGCATCACCAGATCCTCGACCCAGCCGCCGACCGCGCTGGCCAGCAGCCCCAGCGCCACGCCGATCGAGCCGCCCATCAGCACCGCCACCAGCGCAACGGTCATCGAATTCCGGGCCGCCGCCATCAGTTGCGAGACCACGTCGCGACCCAGCTGGTCGGTTCCCAGCCAGTGCACCGCCGAAGGCCCCTGGAACTTGCCGCGGATGTTCAGCGCCGCATGGTCGTGCGGGGTCCAGACCAGCGACAGCGCGGCGACCCCCACCACCAGCGCCACCAGCACCGCCCCGATCAGCAGGTTCGCCGGCACCCGCCGCATCAGGCCCGCGCCTTCAGCCGCGGGTCGATCAGCACATAGGCCACATCGACCAGGAAGTTGACCGTCACCACGATGGCCGCGAACAGCATCACCAGCGCCTGCACCGTGGGCAGGTCGCGGTTGGCGATGGACTGGAAGATCAGCCGCCCGAGACCCGGCAGGTAGAACACGTTCTCGATCACGATGGTGCCGGTCACGAGGCTTGCGAACTGCATCCCCACGATGGTGACGATCGGCACCAGCGCATTGGGCAGCACATGCCGCCACAGCACCCGCCGGCGCGAGAATCCCGCCGCCCGCGCGGTGCGCACATAGTCGAGCCGCATGACCTCCAGCGCCGAGGAGCGCGTGACCCGCGCCAGCACCGCCGACTGCACCAGCGCCAGCGCCACCGTCGGCAGGATCAGCGACCGCGCCGCCGCCACCGGGTCGGACCAGCCCGGAAAGCCCCCCGGCGGCAGCCAGCGCAGATGGACCGCGAACAGCAGCACCAGCAGCATCGACAGCCAGAAGGCCGGCACGGCGATGCCCAGCTGGCTGAGGAACATCACCCCCCAGTCGCCGGCCTTGCGATGGTTCGCCGCCGCGCCGATGCCGGCAGCCAGCGCGATCGCGACCGTGGCCACCATCCCCGCCACGGCCAGCGAAACGGTCAGCGGCATGCGCTCGGCGATCAGCCCGGCGACCGGAACCCGGAAGGAATGGCTGATGCCGAAATCGCCCTGCACCGCGCCGGCGATCCAGGCCAGATAACGCAGGTGCACCGGCTCGTTCAGGCCAAGCTGCGCCCTGAGCGCCTCCAGCGCGTCCTCGCTGGCCTCGATGCCGAGGATGGTCAGCGCCGGATCGCCGGGCAGGACGTTCATCACCCCGAACACGACCACCGACACCGCCAGCAGCGTCAGGACGAAGCCGATGGTGCGGCGCAGGATGAAATAGGTCATCGAGGCGCCCCGCAGGCCCGCCCCAGCGGGGCTCGCACGACGGTTAACAGTTTGTTAAACATCGGATTTATCCACGGGTAAATCGGCGGACGGCACTTCGGCCGTCCGCCCCGCGGCATCTGCGGCCCGGTGCCCGTCACCGGATGCGGACATCCTTCAGCGGCTGGAACAGCACCGGCTGCGACGGCCAGAAGCCCTCGACCCCATCGCGGAACACGCCGATCAGCGGCAGCTGGAACAGGAAGCCGTGCACCGCGCGTTCGGTCAGGTGGCGCTGGCCCTGGCGCAGCAGCTCGTTGCGCGTGTCGTCGTCCACGGTGGTGCGGATCTCGTTCCACAGCGCGACGAACTCCTCGTCCTCGTAGCCATAGAAATAGCCCGGCCCGCGGGCGAAGTTGCCCATGTCGTTCGGGCTGGTGTGGGCGATGATGGTCAGGTCGTAGTTCTTGTTGCGGAACACTTCCTCGAGCCAGAAGCCCCATTCGACGCCTTCCACCTTCACCTCGATCCCCGCCGCGCCCAGCTGCGCCTGCACGATCTCGGCCGAGCGGGTGGCATAGGGGAAGGGCGGGACGCGCAGGGTCATGGTGGTGCCGGCGACGCCCGCCTCCTGAAACAGCGCGCGGGCGGTATCGATGTCGTGCGGATAGACGCCGGTCAGGTCCACATAGGCCGGGCCATGCGGCGGATAGAAGCTGCCGATCGGCACGGCCTGGCCGTACATCGCGCCGTCGATGATCTCGTCGCGGTCGATGGCATGGCTGATCCCCTGCCGCACCCGGATGTCGGTGAAGGGCGCCTTGGAGTTGTTCATGGCAAGGATCACCTCGCCCTCGGTCGATCCCACGTTCACCCGGAACCGCGGATCCGCCTCGAACTGCGGCAGAAGCTCGGGCGCCGGGAAGCCGGGGAATGCGTCAAGCTCGCCCGCCAGAAGCGCCGCGGCGGCCGCCGCGGGGTCGGCGATGAACCGGAACTCCACCACGTCCAGCGCGACATTCGCCGCCTCGCGATGGTCGGGGTTCTTGACCAGCCGCAGCCGGTCGCCCCTCGTCCATGCGTCATAGCGGAACGGGCCGGTGCCGACCGGTGTGGTGGCGTTGGTCTCGTAGGTCGCCTCGTTGACGATCGAGGCCGTGCCCTGCGCCAGATCGAACAGGAAGAAGGCGTCCGGCGCCTTCAGGGTGATCTCTACCGTGTAGGGGTCGGGCGCGGTCAGATCGGTGATCGGCGCGAAGGTCGCCTTGCGCGGGTTCGTGCTGTCCTCGGCCCGGCCGCGGTTGAACGAGAACAGCACATCCTCGGCGGTGAAGTCGCTGCCATCGTGGAACCTGACCCCCCGGACCAGATTGAAGGTATAGGTCAGCCCGTCGTCCGAGACGGTCCAGCTTTCGGCAAGCTGCGGCTGGACCGTGCCGGTCTGGTCCACCGTGGTCAGCGATTCATAGACGTTCTGCGCCAGCATCACGTTGATCGCGGCGGTCGCGTCGGTCGTCGGGTCGAGCGAGGTGGGTTCCTGCTGCATCCCGATCGAGATGCGGGTCTGCGCAGCGGCCGCGCCGGGCAGCAGCAGCGCGCAGCCCAGCACGGCAAGGCCTGTGCGAACCGGTCCGAATGTCATGGCGATCTCCTTGGGTCGTTGCCGGGGCCTTCTCGCCGCTTGCTGTGACAGCCGTGTGATGCCGGCACGAAAAGCAGGGGCGATCCGGGGCAGGCTGACAAGACGGGGCCGGCAGGTCAAGAAATTGCAACCGATCCGTGCAACCCGGCGCCGATTTCCGCCCTGCGGCATAGGTCGCGCGACGGATCAGGCGGCGCGCTCCAGGGCCTCCACGATCCGGTCCAGAACCGCCTCCAGCAGCGCCGCATCCTCGGATTCGCCCATCACGCGGATCAGCGGTTCGGTGCCCGAGCGGCGGATCAGCAGCCGCCCCGATCCCTTCAGGTCCGCCTCTGCCGCCGCGATGGCGGCCTTCACCGCCGCGGCGGCCAGCGGGTCGCGTCCCTCGGCATAGCGCAGGTTGCGCAGCACCTGCGGCACCGGCTGGAACCGCCGCACCAGATCCGAGGCCGGCCGGCCGGTCTCGGCCATCGCGGCCAGGAACTGCACCCCGGCGATCAGCCCGTCGCCGGTGGTGGCATAGTCGGTCATCACGATGTGCCCCGACTGTTCGCCGCCCAGGTTCCAGCCGCCCTGCCGCATCCGCTCCACCACATAGCGGTCGCCCACCGGGGTGCGTTCCAGCCGGATGCCGTGCCCGGCCAGATGCCGCTCCAGCCCGAGGTTCGACATGACCGTGGCCACCAGCGTGCCGTCGCGCAGCCGCCCGGCCTCGGCCCAGCGTTCGGCCAGCAGCGCCATGATCTGGTCGCCGTCCGCGACCTGCCCGGTCTCGTCCAGGATCATCACCCGGTCCGCATCGCCGTCCAGCGCGATCCCCACATCCGCGCCATGCGCCACCACCGCCTCGGCCGCGGTCTGGGTATGGGTCGAGCCGCAGTCGAGGTTGATGTTGTGGCCGTTCGGCGAGACGCCGACCGGGATCACCTCTGCCCCCAGTTCCCACAGCACATCGGGCGCGGCCCGGTACGCGGCCCCGTTGGCGCAGTCGATCACCACCTTCAGCCCCTCGAGCCGTCCGCGGCCCGGAAAGGTGGTCTTGGCATATTCCACATAGCGCCCGCGGCCGTCGTCGATGCGCCTGGCCCGGCCGATGTTGCGCGGCTGGGCCGGCGGGATGTCGCCGGCGAGGATCGCCTCGATCTCGGCCTCGGCCTCGTCGGACAGCTTGAAGCCGTCGGGCCCGAAGAACTTGATCCCGTTGTCCTCGGCCGGGTTGTGGCTGGCCGAGATCATCACCCCCAGGTCGGCCCGCATCGAGCGGGTCAGATAGCCGACCGCAGGCGTCGGCACCGGGCCGAGCAGCAGCACGTTCATGCCCGTCGAGGTCAGCCCGGCGGTCAGCGCATTCTCGATCATGTAGCCCGACAGCCGCGTGTCCTTCCCGATCACCGCCCGGTGCCCGTTCGATCCGTCGCTGCGGAAATACCGCCCGGCGGCGGCGCCCAGCCGCAGCGCCATCTCGGCGGTCATCGGGTGGCTGTTGGCGCGCCCGCGCACGCCGTCGGTGCCGAACAACTTGCGGCTCATGCGGTTCCCCCCGTCCAGATTGCCCGCCACAGCGCCAGCGCCTGCCGCGTCTCGGCGACGTCGTGCACCCGCAGGATCTGCGCCCCCTGCGCTGCCCCCGCCAGCGCCACGGCCACCGAACCGGGCATCCGGTCCTCGGGCCGGTCCGCGCCGCCGATGGTGCCGACAAACCGCTTGCGCGAGGCGCCGAGCATCACCGCGCAGCCGAGGCCGTGGAACACCGAAAGCCGGCGGATCAGGGCAAGGTTGTGGTCGCCGGTCTTGCCGAAGCCGATGCCCGGATCCACCGCGATGGCCGACCGCGGGATCCCGGCGGCCTCGGCCGCGACGATCCGGTCGGCAAGCCAGGCATAGACATCCTGCACCACGTCGTCATAGCGCGGATCGTCCTGCATGGTCTCGGGCGTGCCCCGCATGTGCATCAGAACCACCGGCACGCCGGCCTGCGCGACCACCGACGCCATGGCCGCATCGTGGGTCAGCGCGGTGACATCGTTCACCGCCGCCGCACCCGACGCCAGCGCCGCCCGCGCCACCCCGGCCTTGCGGGTATCGACCGAAATCGGCGGGCCGTCGCGCAGCGCCGCGATCACCGGCAGGATGCGCGCGGTCTCCTCGGCCTCGGGCACCTCGGCTGCGCCGGGCCGGGTGCTTTCGCCGCCGATGTCGAGAAGCTCCGCCCCTGCGGCCGCCAGCCTCCGGCCCTGCGCCGCTGCCGCCGCCGGGTCAAGGAACCGGCCGCCGTCGGAAAAGCTGTCGGGGGTGACATTGACGATCCCCATGATCCGCGGCCGGTCGAGGGACAGGGCGGCGAAGGGGGGGCGCGGGGCAGTCAGCCGGTCCAGCACCGTGCCCGGAACCTCGGACGGCGGCACCACCTGCGGCGCGCGCCCGCGTTCCAGCACCTCGACCCGGTCGAACCGCAGCGGTCCGCCCGCCAGCGGCAGCGCGCCGGGCAGCGGGGCCGTGTCGAGGACCGGAACGGGGCGCCACAGGGTCATGTCAGGGGCTTACGGCCGCCGCCGCTGCAGCGCAAGCGCGGCGCGTCAGGCCCGTTCCACCGGCACGCGGCTTCCTGCCGGAAGCGGGCCGGAGCCGTGAACGATCAGTCGCGCCGCCGACAGCTGTTCGGCCAGCCACAGCGCCAGAACCTGCGGCTGGTCCACCTGGCCGCGTGGCGCGTCGGGGCTGTCGAGAATCAGCTTGCCCGGCGCCCAGACGACCGGCTGGCCGTGCCGCATCGCCCAGTCGATCTCGGTCCGGCTTTCCACCACCAGACAGCGCGGATCGCGTGCGGCCAGCGTCCAGGCGTTCTGCGCGATGGCCAGCAGGTCGATCCGGCGCTGCACCGGCGCGGTCGGGACGGCGGCGCGCGGCAGGTCGGGCAGCCCGACGGTCAGCACCAGCGGCAGGCCCTGCGCCACCCAGCGGTCCAGCCGGTGCGTCAGGTCGGGTGCGGCGATCGCGGCATTGTCCAGATGCACCACCAGCGGATGCAGTGCGGCATCCTCGGCATGCAGCCGCACCGGCACCGCGGCGCGCGCGCGGACGATCTCGACCCCCAGCGCGCCGGGGCCGCGGTCGAGCTTTTCCACCCGGACGAAGACCCGCATCGCCTGGGGCGCGGCGAGGATCCGCTCGGCCACATGCTCGGCCAGGGTCTCAAGCAGGTTGACGCGCTGTCCGGCCAGTTCCGCCGCAATGGCCTCGGTGATCCGGTCGTAGGACAGGATGCGGTCCACGTCGTCGTCCAGCGGGGCCGGCGGCGGGGCGACCTCGACCGCCACATCGAAGCGCAGCCGCTGCGGATGCCCGCGTTCGGTCTGGAAGGCGCCGATGTCGGCGGTGACCACATGATCGCGCAGGCTGATCCGGTCGCGCGGGCCGGCAGGCGCCGTGGCCGCCGCGCGTTCCTCGGGATGGGCGAAGGCAAGGCGGATGTCGCTGGCCATGGTGATTCCCCGATACCGGTCCGGCTCGGCGATAGCACGGGCAGCCGGCCTGCGCGACGGGCGAACCGGCCCCGGCCGGGACCGTCCGCCTGCGCCGGGGCTTGTGCGAAGCGCTGCGACGGGCCTCGGGGCCTTGCGGCAGCCGGCTAGCGATCGGCGGGATGGCGGTAGAACAGATGTGCCCCGATCCGGGCGGTTCGGGGGAAACGTTCCGACCATCGCGGCGTGACGTTCACTTCATGGAAGTAGGTGGCGCCATCGGTCAGCCGCCGGTCCGTGCCGTCGAGCACGCGGCGCGCAACGCTGCGCGCCCTTTCCCAGGCGGAACCTTCGCGGATGCCCCGCTGTCTGCCGTCGCAGACGAAGGAGAACTGGCAGCCCCGCCCGCTGCCCGCCCCCTGATGGACCACGCCGCAGATCGTGGCCGGAAAGCGCGGGCTGTCCACCCGGTTCAGCACCACCTCGGCCACGGCGATCTGACCGTGAAGCGGCTCGCCCCGGGCCTCGAAATAGATCGCCCGGGCGAGGCATTCGAACTCCGGCCCGCCCGGCCTGATCCGGTGGGCCCGGGTGCCGCGCGGCCGAAGCCGCGGGCGCAGGCTGCGGGCCGGTGCAAGGCCGGGGCGCGGCAGGTCGATCGTCTCGCGCGGGACGAACCGGGCGCGGGCCAGATCGTCCCGCAGCATCAGCCGTGCGGGAACCCGGGCCGCGACGCCGGCCCGCAGGTTCGATTTCGACAGCGTCATCTCCGGCTTCGCCGTGCCGACCTCGGCGGCGGCACCGGGCACCCCGGCAAGCCAGAGGACACATAACAACAGCAGACGTCCGACCCCCACCGGCGCGTCCCTCGCCTTGTCTTCGCTCCGGTCCGCGACCCGGCGGCAGTCGGCCTGCTCGCGAACCCGTGATCGCATAGCCGAAAACCGCGCTTGCGTCCATCTTGGCCGGGTTTGCGCTGCTGCAGGTGCAGGATCGGGGCGCCGGAACGGGCCCCGGTGCGGCGGCCAACCCCTTGTCAGGCGGCATCTTCCTCGACGGTTGCGGCACTGCGGCGTTCGGCCAGCGCCAGATGGGCGGCGGCCAGCCGGGCCAGTGGCACGCGATAGGGCGAGCAGGACACATAGTCGAACCCGGCCCGACGGCAGAAGGCAATCGATTCGGGATTGCCGCCGTGTTCGCCGCAGACCGACAGCGTCAGATCGGGGCGCGTGCGGCGGCCGCGTTCCGCCCCGGTCAGAAGCAGCTCGCCCACCCCGTCCACGTCCAGTGTCTGGAACGGATCCTCGGGAAAGACGCCCTGCTGCACATAGGCGTTCATGAACCGCCCGGCATCGTCGCGGCTGAGCCCGTAGGTCATCTGCGTCAGGTCGTTGGTGCCGAAGGACAGGAAGGTGGCGTGATGGGCGATGTCGCCGGCGCGCAGCGCGGCGCGCGGGGTTTCGACCATCACCCCCAGGCGATAGTCGAAGGGCACGCCACGGCGGGTGCGGACCGCCGCGGCCACCGCCTCGATCCGCGTCTTGATCAGCTCGACCTCGCGCATCGCCGAGACCAGCGGGATCATGATCTCGGGCACCACATGCACGCCGCGGCGGGCAACAGCGATGGTCGCCTCGAAGATCGCCCGTGCCTGCATCTCGTAGATCTCGGGCAGGACGACCCCCAGCCGGACCCCGCGCATGCCAAGCATCGGGTTGAATTCCGACAGTTCCTCGGCCCGGCGGACGACCACCGACAGCGGCTTGTCCAGCGCCTCGGCCAGTTCGCGCATGCCTTCGCGCGTATGGGGCAGGAACTCGTGCAGCGGGGGGTCGAACAGGCGGATGCAGACCGGCTTGCCCTCCATGATGCCGAACAGGTGGATGAAATCCTCGCGCTGCATGGGCAGGAGCCGTTCCAGCGCAGAGGCGCGGTCGGCGGAGGTGTCGGCGAAGATCATCTCGCGCATCACGATCAGCCGGTCGTCGTCGAAGAACATGTGCTCGGTCCGGCACAGGCCGATCCCCTCGGCGGCGAAGTCGCGGGCGGTCTCGGCATCGGCGGGGGTGTCGGCATTGGCGCGGATGCCGATGTCGCGGAACTCGTCGGCCCAGGCCAGCAGGGTGCGGAAGTCCCCGTCGAGCGCCGGCGCCAGCATTTCGGCCGCGCCGGCAAGCGCCTCGCCCGCGGTGCCATCGACCGTGATCGTGTCGCCCTCGCGGAACACCCGTCCCTCGGCGGTGACAAGGCGCTTCTCGCGCGGATCGAGCCGCAGGCCGGAGGCGCCGACGACGCAGGGCAGGCCGAGGCCACGGGCGATCACCGCGGCGTGGCTGGTCATGCCGCCGCGTTCGGTCAGCACGCCCGAGGCGGCATGCATGCCGCGGATGTCTTCGGGTGCGGTCTCGCGCCGCACCAGGATACAGGGCTCGCCCCGCGCGGCAAAGCTCTGTGCGGCGGTCGAGCTGAAGGCGATGCGCCCCACCGCGGCGCCGGGGCTGGCGGCGATGCCGCGCACGAACACGTCGCGGGCCCCGCGCGGATCGACCTGCGGGTGCAGCAGTTCCGACAGCGCACGCGGTTCCACGCGCAGCACCGCCTCGTCACGGCCGATGATCCGTTCCTGGGCCAGCGTCACCGCGATCTTCAGCGCGGCGCGCGAGGACCGCTGCACCTTGACCGCGTCGAGGACCGAAAGCTGTCCGTCCTCGAGCGTGAATTCGATCTGCATTTCCTCACGCAGACGGCTGCGGCAGGCCTCGCCGTGGCGCAGGAGCGCCGCAAAGGCCTCGGGCGCCAGATCCTCCAGCGCCGGGCCGCGGGGGTCGCGGGCAAGATAGATCGTGCCCTCGGCGGCCCGGGCCAGCGCGTCGCGGCCCAGGCTCTGGCTCAGGTAGCGGCCGGTGATCTGCGGCAGGCCGGTGACCGGATCGACGAACTGGATCACGCCCGAGCCCGACACGCCCTGGCCCATGCCCAGCGCCATCGCCTGGACGACAAGCCCGAGGCCGGCCTCGGCCGGAGCGCCCTTGGCCTGGCGCAGAAGCCGCGCGGTCGTCCCCTCCCACGCCCGGGCCATGGACCGCAGCGCCTCGGCCAGCTGCTGGGCGGGATCCTGGGGGAAGGGTTCGTCGGTCTCGATCTCGTAGGCCCGGAGCGCGGCGCGCAGTGCGTCGTGCGAGGCGGCGGAGGCATCGAACATGTCGGGATCGAGCCGCGCGACATGAATCGCATAGGTCTGCACGAAGCGCAGATAGAGCGCGTTGGCCGCCTCGGGCCCGTGGGTCTCGGCCAGGGCCCGGTGGCGGTCATCGTTCAGCCCGATGTTCAGGATCGTCCCCGGACCGCCCCAGTCGGGATTCTCGGGGCTCGGGCGGACCGACACCAGCGGCGCGGGGCCGAAACCGGCAAGGATGCCCGCCGCATCCGCCGGATGGCCGGCGGCGATGGCGCGCACGGCGGCAAAGGGCAGCGCCACGGTGCGCGGCACCGGCAGATCCAGCCGGATCAGCCGCTGCAGGCATTTCGCCCGCCAGCCGTGGGTGTCGGCCCGGATCGGCGCTTCGGGAACGACCGGGGTGAAGTCGGTGGTCTCGGCAGAGCGGGGCAAGGGGCGCGCCTCCTTCTTCTGCCTTGCAGCATAAGTCAGCCGCCGGGGCGGGGAAAGGGCGCTGTCGGGGCGCCGCTGCGGCAGGTCAACCCTGGATGCGGGTGAGGTCGGCCACCCCGAGGCACAGCGCCCGGATGCGGTGCAGCAGGTTCAGGCGGTTGCGGCGGATCACCTGGTTGTCGGTATTGACCTGCACATCCCCGAAGAAGGCGTCGATCGGGCCGCGCAGCGCGGCCAGTGCGGCCATGGCGGCGGGAAAGTCCTCGGCCGCCATGGCCGGCGCGATGGCGGCTTCGGCAACGTCCAGCGCGGCGAACAGCGCCCGTTCGCTGGCGGTTTCGGCCAGTTTCGGGTCGGGGCCGAAGGAATATTCCACCCCGTCGCGCTCTTCCGCCTGCGTCAGGATGTTGTTGGCGCGGCGGAACAGTTGCACCAGGTTCTCGCCGTCGTCGGTTTTCAGGACGACGTCCAGCGCACGGGCGCGGGAGACCAGCAACGTGAGGTCGTCACGGTTCGGCATGGCGATGACCGCATCGATCACGTCATGCCGGATGCCCTCGTCGCGCAGGTGCACCTTGAGGCGGTCGTGGAGGAAGGCGACCAGATCGTCGCTTGTCCCGCCGACTCCGCTGTTCCTCGCCGCTTCAAGCCATTCGCGGGCCTCGTCGCCCCGGTCGGCTACTTCCCGATCAAGCTCGGCATGAAAGCCGCAGGCTGCGAGTGTGTCGAGCAGGTGCGACCGCACCCCGTCGGACCCGAACCGCAGACGGAGGATGTGCGCGTCGAACAAGCGGTCGAGATGAAGGCGCGCTGCCGTCCCCAGCACAAGCCGGATCACCCCCAGCGCCGCCCGCCGCAGCGCGAAGGGATCCTTGCTGCCGGTGGGTTTCTCGTCGATCGCCCAGAAGCCGGTCAGCGTGTCGATCCTGTCGGCCAGCGCCACGGCGACCGACACCGGCTCGGTCGGCACCGCATCGCCCTCGCCCTTCGGGCTCCAGTGGTCGCGGGCGGCGTCGGCCACCGGGTCGGGCAGGCCGGCGGCACGGGCATAGTAGCGGCCCATGATGCCCTGAAGCTCGGGGAATTCGCCCACCATGGCCGAGCGCAGGTCGAGCTTGGCCACCCGTGCGGCCTGTTCGGCAAGCGCCGGGTCGGCGCCGACATGGGGGGCGATCACGCGCGCCAGCGCGGCGATGCGGTCGATCCGGTCGGCCTGGCTGCCCAGCTTGTTGTGGAAGGTGACGGCGCGCAGCCCCTCGGCCCAGGCGGCCATGCCGGCCCTCGCCTCGCGCAGGTCGGCGTCCCAGAAGAAGCGGGCGTCCGACAACCGCGCCGCCAGCACCCGGCCGTTGCCGGACAGGATCGCCGCGCCGTGGTCGGCGGTCTCGATATTCGCCACGGTCACGAACCTCTCGATCCGGCCGCTGGCCGGATTGCGGACCGAGAAGAACTTCTGATGCGCGCGCATCGAGGTCTGGAGCACTTCGGCCGGCAGGTCGAGGAAGTCGGGCGCGATGTCGCCCATCAGCACGACGGGCCATTCCACCAGCCCCGCGACCTCTTCCAGCAGGGCCGGATCCTCGATCACCTCAAGCCCGCGGGCGAAGGCAGCAGTGGTGGCGTCGTGCCAGATCTGCGCCGCGCGTTCGGCCGGATCGAGCATCACCTTCGCCGCGCGCAGGCGGCGGGCATAGTCGTCGTATCCGGTGACGGCGAAGGGTTCGGGGGCAAGGAAGCGGTGGCCGCGGGTGGTGGCTCCGGCAAAGATCCCGTCCACCGACAGCGGCACGACCTCGGCGCCGGCCTCGGTGGTCAGGATGCAGAGGATGGAGTGAAGCGGGCGGACCCAGCGCAGGCTGCCCGCGCCCCAGCGCATCGACTTGGGCCAGGGGAAGGCGCGGATCGCGGTCTCCAGCACCTCGGCCACGATTTCGGCGGCGGGACGGCCGGGGCGGGTGGTGACGGCGAAATAGACCTCGGCCTTCCTGTCGGCGCGGCGTTCGAGCTGGTCGAGCGTCAGGCCGGTCGAGCGGAGGAAGCCCTCGATCGCCGCGGCCGGCGCGTCGGTGCGCGGGCCCTTGCGTTCCTCGCGCACCGGGCGGCTGGCGGCGTCCAGCCCCTCGACGTGGAGGACCAGCCGGCGGGGGGTCGATAGCGCGCCGGCGGAGGCATAGGTGAGGCCGGCCTCGACCAGACCGTCGGTGATCAGACGCCGCAGATCCTCGCGGGCGCGGGGCTGCATCCGCGCGGGAATCTCCTCGGAGAGAAGCTCGATCAGAAGGTCGGGCATGTCAGGGATCCAGGGTTCCGTTCAACTGGTGCCAGGCATAGACGCGGCCGTCGGCCAGCACCGCCACCACCCGGTCCACGCCGCGGGCGATCTCGGGCTCCGAGAGATAGGCGCGCGCCTCGCCCCGTGCCAGCGCCTCGGCCAGCGCGCGCGCGTCGAAGCAGGAAAACCACCGCGGCGCGGTCAGCGGCTCGGGCCGGGTCGCCGGCTGCGCATCCTCGGGCACCGGACCCGACAGGCGCGCGCAGGCGCGGAAGCGCAGCGGCGAGGAGGCCGCGTCGATGCCCTCGAAATCGACGATGGGCAGGGGTTCGGCGCCACCGTCCGTCAGCGCCACCCGCAGCGCGGCGACATTGGGCAGGCGGGTATAGAAGGCCTGGACCTGCAGGTAATACATCGCCCCGCCGGCGACGACGGCGGCCAGCAGCAGCA
>JBKBMT010000036.1:0-22156 GCA_046295655.1 Gemmobacter sp.
TTCGACATACCGGTGGACAACCTCTATGCCGCGCCCATCTTCGCGCTTGATGTCGAGCACCACTTCCGCGGACGGCTCGAGAACGTGACCGTGGTCTCGCCCGACGTCGGCGGCGTCGCCCGGGCGCGGGAGCTTGCGCAGCGGATCGGCTGCGCGCTGGCGATCGTCGACAAGCGCCGCGAGAAGGCCGGCGAGATTGCCGAGATGACGGTCATCGGCGAGGTGAAGGGTCAGACCTGCATCATCGTCGACGACATCTGCGACACGGCAGGGACACTGGTAAAGGCGGCCGATCTGCTGATCGACCGAGGCGCCGACGAGGTTCACGCCTACATCACCCACGGGGTCCTGTCCGGCCCGGCCGTCGAGCGGATCACGGGGTCGGTGATGAAGTCGCTGGTCATCACAGACTCCATCGAACCGACGCCCGAGGTGCGCGGCGCCCGGAACATCCGTATCGTGCCGACCGCGCCGGTGTTCGCGCAGGCGATCCTGAACATCTGGAACGGCACCTCTGTTTCGTCGCTGTTCGAGGTCGAGACGCTGCAGCCGGTTTACGAGGGCCTGTATCCCCGGCCCTGAACCTGGCCGCGCCGATCTGCCCGGCCACGGAATGCGGCATCGACCCCGACCGATCCGCAGGAGGGGGATTGATTCCCGTCCGGGCATGGCTTAGGCGGAAGCCACCGCAGGGGTATAGCTCAGTTGGTAGAGCATCGGTCTCCAAAACCGAGGGTCGGGGGTTCGAGTCCCTCTGCCCCTGCCAGTCTCCACGGATGCCTGTCCCCGACACTGGTATGACCGCCGGACCCGGGGTGCGGTCGACCCGACCGCAGGTTGGCCTGACACCGCAGACCACGACCGGCGGCGGCCGCAAGATCGTCCGGGCCGGGCGCGATCGGCGGATTCACCCAGTCAGCGGCCGTTTCCCGCCACATCCGCCATAATTCTGTGGCGAGTATCGGGCCGGAAAGCTAAGGTTAAGAAATGCCCGTGCAGACTGAGCCCGCAGAATGGCTCGGCCGGGCGGATGGGCAGGCCCGTTCCGCAAGGGGCGGCGAGGACAGGCAGGATGGCGCAGAACGTGCGAAGCGGTGTCGGCGCGGGGCAGGGGGCTGCTTCACCGGACGGGCGGGCGATATGGGACGCCGGTACGGCTGGGCTTCGCCGGGCCACGGCGGTCGCGCTCGGCTTCAGCGCGGCGGTTAACCTGCTGATGCTGACCGGCTCGATCTACATGCTGCAGGTCTACGACCGGGTCCTGACTTCGGGGTCGCTGCAGACGCTGCTGGCGCTCTTCGTCATCGTCGTCGTGCTGCATGTGTTTCTTGCGCTTTACGACTTCCTCCGGGTTCGGCTCATGTCCCGTGCAGCGGTGCGGCTGGACCGTGCGCTTGCGCCGGCAGCATTCCGGGCGTGGCTCGTCGCCGGTGTTCCGGGACATGCTGCGGCGGGCGAGGCCTCGGATTCACGGCCCCTGTCCGATCTTGCGACCCTGCGCGGTTTCCTGTCGGGTCCGGCCGTGACCGGGGTGATGGACGTGCCCTTCGTGCCGCTGTTCCTTGCGGTGCTGTTCGTGATCCATCCTTGGCTGGGCTTCCTGACCGTCGCCGGTGCCGTCCTGGTCGGGGTGATCGCCGCCATCAACCGGATCCTGACGCGCACCCCCTTCCTGCGCGCCGGCGATGCCGAAGTGGCGGCACGCAGCTTCGCCGATCACGGCCGGCGCAGCGCCGAGACCCTGCTTGCGATGGGGATGATGCGCGCCGTCACCCAGCGCTGGAACTCTGCCCAGACCGCCGCACTCGCGGAGGGGCAGCGCGGGTCCGACCCGTCCGAGGCGCTTGCCGCAGCGAGCAAGGCATTCCGGCTTCTGCTGCAATCCGCGATCCTGACGCTCGGCGCCTATCTGGTGCTGAGGCAGGAGATTTCGGCGGGCATGATCATCGCCGCCTCCGTCCTGTCCGGCCGGGCGTTGGCGCCGGTCGATCAGGTGATCGGGCAGTGGCGGATGATCGGCAAGGCGGTGGAGGCGCGCCGCGCGCTCCGCGCCTTCTTCGACGCCCTTCCTGCCGACCCGCCGCGTATCGCCCTGCCGGCGCCTACCGGGCGGATCGAACTTCTGGCGGTCACGAAATATGCGCCGGGCCAGCCTCGCGGGCCGGCCAGCCGGATCCTGTCATCGGTCTCGTTCAGCCTTCAACCGGGCGACGGGTTGGGGGTCATCGGAAACTCGGCGGCGGGAAAGTCGACGCTTGCCCGGATCGTTACCGGTGCCTGGACACCGGATGCGGGCGAGGTCCGGTTCGACGGGGCAACGCCGGACCAGTGGTCGCCCGAGGATCTGGGTCGGGTGATCGGCTATCTGCCCCAGGCGGTCGATCTGATCCCCGGTTCGGTCCGCGACATCATCGCCCGGTTCGAGCCGCAGCCCGACGACGCGGCGGTGATCGAGGCGGCCGAGACCGCCGGGGTGCACGAGATGATCCTGTCGCTGCCCGACGGCTATGCCACCCGGGTCGGGCGCGCCGAGGGGCTCGCAGCCGGACTCGTGCCGCTTTCGGGCGGGCAGATCCAGCGGCTCGGTCTGGCCCGCGCACTCTATCGCTGGCCGCGCATAGTGGTGCTGGACGAGCCCAATGCGAACCTCGATGTCGCTGGGGACGAGGCGCTGGCTTCGGCGGTGGCGCAGCTGCGCGCGCGCGGCTCGACCGTGATCGTCATGGCGCACCGGCCAAGCGCGCTTGCCGCGGTGAACAAGCTCATGATCCTGCACCATGGGCAGGTGGCCCGGTTCGGCGACAAGGCCGATGTGCTTGGCGTGCCGGCGGGGGGTGGACGGCCCGGTCCGCGGCAGACACCTGCCGATCTGGTCGAGGCAGGGACTTCACCGGACAGCCCGCGGGCCTCGCGCGCAGAGAATGGCGCGAAGCCGGAGGCCGGGCCCGCCCTGCCGCAGCCGGATGACGCCCGCCCCCCCGAAGCCGTTGCCGGCACGCCGGCATTGCGCGTCGCCGCCCTGCCGCCGGCACAGCCGGCAACCCGACCTGGGCTTGAGGCTGCCGTGATGCCGGCGTCCTCGGGACGTCCTGCCCCGCTTGTCCTGAAGGGCAAGACCGATCCTGACGGTCCGGCGCCCCGGCGCGCAACCGCAGACCTGTCGCCGGACCAGCGTCGTGCGGTTGCAGCGGTTCCTCCGCAAGGCCGCGGGCGCACGCAGATCAGACTGTTCCGTCGTGTCCGGGACGTCGGCGCATGAACGCCCCGACCCGCCTTGCCGTATCCGAGGGGGTGCCGGAACAGCGCGGCCCGGACGCCCCGGCGCCGTTGCGCACCGGGCTTCGCGCGCCGATCCTCTGGGGCCTCGTCATTACCGGCCTGCTGTTCGGGGTCCTGGCGGTCTGGGCCGGCACGGCGCGGATCGGCGGTGCCGTCATCGCCCAGGGCGAGGCGGCGGTCCGCGGGCGACCGCGTGCGGTTCAGCATCTGGACGGCGGGATCGTGGCCGAGATTCCCGTTGCAGAGGGCGAGAGGGTGGCCGCCGGCGATGTCCTGCTGCGCCTCGATCCGACCGTGCCGGCGCTGAACCTTGCCATGGCCGAGGGCCGGCTGGCCGAGGCGCTGGCCCGTCGGGCCCGGCTCGAGGCCGAGCATCTCGGCCTTGTCGAACCCGTGTTCGACTGGTCCGGCCTGCCCTTTGCTGCACCGGACACACGGCTTCACGAGGCCGGCGAACGTCAGGTGTTCGCAGCCCGGGCCGAGGTTCTGCGCGGCCAGCGCGACCGGTTGACGGAGCGGCTTGCCCAGATCGAGTCGCAGCTCTCGGGGCTCACGGCCCAGCTTGCGGCGCGGCGGGATCAGCTGTCGCTGACCGAGGCGGACCTGGAGACTGCGAATGCACTCGCAAGCCGCGGGCTGGCGCGCGCACAGCAGCTCTCCGACCTACAGCGCGGGCGCTCGGAACTGCTCGGGCAGATCGCGGCTCTCGAGGCGGAGGTGGCGCGCGCCCGCACGGCCGCGCGGGACGCGGAACTCGAGACGCTGCAGGCCGAACGGGCCTTCCGGGAACAGGTGGTCACCGATCTGCGCACCGCGAATGCCGAAATCGACGCGCTGTTGCTGGAGATCGTGAACCGGCGTGCGCAACTCGACCGGATCGAACTGCGTGCCCCGGCGGCAGGTATCGTTCACGAGCTTGCGGTGACGACGCCGGGTGCGGTGATCGCGCCCGGCGGCACGGTGGCCCAGATCATCCCGCTGGACGAGGGGGTCGAATTCACTCTCAGGGTCGATCCGAGGGCGATCGATCAGGTCTGGCCCGGCCAGCCGGCGCAGGTTCTGGTCGGTTCGTTCGACCCGATCTCGACGCCGCGGCTTTCCGGCACGGTGGTCAGCGTTCCGCCGGCGGCCGTGACCGACCCGAGGAGCGGAACAAGCTACTATCGGATCGAGGTCGAGGTTCCGGCGGAGGAACTTGCCCGGCTCGGCGCGCCGCTGGTGCCCGGCATGCCTGTCGAGGCATTTCTCGAAACCTCGGAACGGACGGTGCTTGCCTATCTGGTCCAACCCCTGCGAAGGCATCTCGGGCACGCATTCCGCGAGGACTGAGCGGCCGATGCCGGGTCGCAGGCTGGCGGCAGGGCGGCCCTCGGCCTGCGATCCGAGGCGCCGCGGCAGGAAAACCCCTTCGGCTTGCCCGGCTTCATCTGACCGATCCGGCAACGGCAGCCCGGATCCTGCGGGCAGATCGGTCAGCGCCGCGGCACGGATCGGGAACGGTGTTGAGGAGCGTCTCGTTGTCGGTGTCACATTTCCGGCCTATCTGCCGGCTATTGCCACGCTGCGGGGCTGGAAGCGATGGCCCGGGAGCGTTACGAACGAGGCGAGCCGTGCTGCACGGGAAGGGTATGATGGCCGGATCGGCAGAAGCTGAGGTCGATCTGCGCATTTCGGTCGTGATCCCGCATCTGAACCAGCCGGACGCACTTCGCCGCTGCCTCGCTTCCATCGCTGCCGGTCGGCGCAAGCCCGACGAGGTGATCGTGGTCGACAACGGATCGACCGAGAGGCCGGACTCGGTCTGCGCGCAGTTCCCGGATACGACGCTGCTGTCGGAACTGACGCCAGGGCCGGGGCCGGCCCGCAACCGCGGTGCGGCCGCGGCCTCGGGCAATATCCTTGCGTTCATCGACGCCGATTGCACCGCCGACCCAGGCTGGCTTGAGGCCGCCGAGGCCGCGCTGCGCGATCCGGAGGTAACGGTGATCGGCGGTGACGTGCGCATTGCCCTGTCCGATCCCGCGCGGCTCACGGTGCTCGAGGCCTACGAAAGTGTCTATGCGTATCGGATGGACCGCTATATCGCCCGCGAAGGCTTCACCGGAACCGGCAACCTCGTGATGCGGCGACGGGTGCTCGACGAGGTCGGTCCATTCGCCGGGCTCGGGATTGCGGAGGACCGTGACTGGGGGCAGCGGGCGACGTCGCGCGGATACCGAACCGTCTATCTGCCCGCGATGCGCGTCTATCACCCCGCGAGGAACGATTTCGCGGATCTGTTTCGCAAATGGGACAGGCATGTCGCGCATGATTTCGCCGCCCTGTCAGGCCCAACAGGCCGGATGAGATGGGTGGCGAAGATGCTCGCGCTCGTGGTTTCGCCGGTCGCGGAGATCCCCCGCATCCTGACCTGCGACCGGATCTCCGGTCCGCGCAGCCGGGCGCTCGCCTTTGCGGGGATGGTGCGGGTGCGGCTCTATCGCGCGCGGGTGATGTTCTGGCTGGCAAGGGGGGGCGACCCGGCGGCGCTGACCGGGGGCTGGAACCGCCCCGCCATACGCTGAGAGGTCCGTTCCGACGCCACTCCGTGGTCACGACCCTTGTCAGGGGGCGACCGGACGCCCGGCCGGAACCTGGTGCGAGCGCGGTTGCGCGGATTGCGCGATGGGCCGGGCAGCATGTCCGGCTCCGAGCCGCACGTTCAGGGCGACGAAGGACAGCGCCTGTCTGAACTGTGCCTCGGCCAAGGCCACCGATGCCTGCGCCTCGGCGGTCTCGGCGTCGATCAGATCGCCAAGCGTCACCTCGCCGGCCTCGAACAATTCGCGCGTGAGACCGCGCGCCTCGGCATAAAGCCGCACCGCCCGACCGGCCGGACCAATTGCCCGTGCGACCGACTGGTAGTCGCCCAGCGCCGTCTCGACCTCCCGGATCGCCTCGATCACCGCGCCCTGCCAGTTCGCATGGGCCTGGCGCACACCCGCCTCGCGCGCGGCGACCGCCGCGCGCCCAGGCCCGTCGGGGAGCGTCGGAAGCGTCAGGACCGGGCCCAGGAAATATTCCATTCCGCCCGGCGCACCGCCACGGCCCACAAGGCTGATCGTGCCGGTCAGGGACAGCCGGGGATAAAGGGCCGCCCGGGCCGCATCGGCGTCGGCCAGCGCCGCATAATACAGCTGTTCCGCCACACGGATGTCGGGACGGTTGCGCAGAAGGTCGGCTGGGATCCCGATCTCGGGCGAAAGCGCGGGTCGGGGAATCGGATGTGGCGTCGCGAGCGCGCCCGCGATGGCCGCGGGCATGGTGCCGGGCGCCGATCCGGTCAGGACCGCGATTTCCGCCTGGCGGGCGCGGATCCGGGCCTCGATGTCGGGCAACTGCGATTCGATCTCCGCCACACGGGCGCTCGCACGGGCCACATCGACGCGCGTCACCGCCTCGGACTCGGCCAGCGTGCGGGTCATCGCCAGCGTCTGGCGCCGCGCCGCTGCTTCCTGCCGGCGCAGCGACAACAACCGCTGGCGCAGGCGCAGGTCGAGATAGGCTTCGGACAGGCGATAGAGAACCAGAAGCTGGGCGGCGTCCCGCTCTGCATCGGCGGCCTGGAGGCGTGCACCCGCGGCCGCGCGCTCGGCCTGCCGCGCCCCCCAGGGATCGAGGATCCAGGAGAGCGAGGCGGGCAGCCTCGTCTCGCTGCGGTCGGGCACCCCGCGGCCCCCGGCGCGCCCGGCCTCGGCCCGCGCCGACAGCGTGACGGCTGGCGCGACCGCATCGAGCGCCGCGGCCGCAGCATCAACCCGAGCCGCGGCCGCGGCAAGCGTCAGGTTGCCGGTCAGCGCCGCTTCGGCCAGCCGGTCGAACAGCGGATCCTGCAGCCGGCGCCACCATTCGGCATTGTCGAGCACCCGCGGACTGGCCTGGGGTGCGGTCGAGAAGGCGCTGGCAAACGGAAAGGTCAGCGGCGCCCGGGCAACGTCCGGTGCGCAGCCGGCCGCCAGGACGCAGGCGAGAAACGCCGTGCCCAGCCGTCGCGATATACCGTCGAAAGGCGGTGCGTTCATCCTGCCTTGTGCCGACACCCTGCGGCGCCGGATCCTGCCTTCGCTCTGCCCGATGCCCCGGCGGCACGCACGGCCGCGGGACGCGTCTGCGCCGGTTTCCCGGTCTTGCAGGGAGTGTGGCGGATCCCGGCCGCAGCGACAAGCCCCGCGACACGACTACCCGAATCGACCCCCGCCCTGTAACCGCTATGCCGCAGATGCCGGCATGGGAGTGGCTGCGGTAGGGTCCTGTGGCAGGGGTAAAACCTCCGGTTGCGCGCGAAACAGTGCGGGTCAATGAATGCGATTGTTTCCGGTTTCTGGACTATAGCGGAATTTCTGTCCCGGGCTTCGACTTCAGGGAACCGTTGGCGTTAGTATTCATTAAGATTTCACTTGAGTTTGCGGCAGAAAGCGGTCAGGTTGAAGGCAAGCCGTGCGTGGTGTGCCGCGACTTCGGTGAGTAACTATGATTCGAACGGAGGTACAAATGTTCGATTTCGCGCGTTCGGCTGCCCTCGGCGCGGTTGCCGCCGTCTCGCTGGCGGCCGGTTCGGCTTCGGCCGTGACCCTCGATCCGGCAAGCAACATCTTCGATGGCGGCACCTACGATATCGCGGCAGGTCCGTTCTACCACGGCACGACCTTCTCGGGCACCGACGTCGCCGGCAGCTACGAGTTCACCTTCGAGAACAACTCGGCGGTCAGCAAGGTTCTCGCCGTGTCGATCGGGACGGTGATCCAGGGGTTCGTCAACCTGAACGGCGTGACGGCCGAGTGGGTGAATGCCGGCACCTCGGCCTTCGTTCCCGCCTCGAGTTTCGCTACTGACATGTTCAAGATCAGTTCGACGATCGCCGCGGGCGCCAGCGACATCCTGCGCATCACCCACGGCAACCCGACCGGGACCGGCAAGGCCAACATCGACCTGGTCGTGGCCGCGATCATCCCGCTTCCGGCGGGCGGGCTGCTGCTGTTGACCGCGCTGGGCGGGGTAGCCCTGCTGCGTCGTCGCAAGACTGCCTGAACACGGACTCAGGAATTTCGGGAAGGCCGCCTTCGGGCGGCCTTTTTCGTTTGGCGGAGTTCTGCCTGCGCGCGCGTCGGCCATCGGCACCGGACCGCGCAATCTGCCCCCCGATCGCGCGGCGCCCTTCCATTCCCACGGTCATGCCCAAATTATGCCATGGACACCGTATTCCTTGACGCTAGAGTCGGAGGGAGAATCAACCTTTAGTTGATTTTCCTGTTATCATCGGCGGTTCCGGAGAAGCGTCATGGGTCTGGTCGAAGGTCTGGCAATCCTCTATGTGCTGGTGGCGGTCTGGGCGAAGGCGATGAGCCAGGGCGAGCTATCGCGCTCGGGATCCCGCAGTTTCGCCAGCGGCTCGGCCAACGCGCTGGCCTGCGCCCTGTGGCCCCTTACGCTGGTGTTGATGGTCCTGCAGCTTCGGCTTGCTGCTGGCGCACGGTCCTGAACCGTCAGTCCCACCCCATCCGTTTCAGATAGGCTTCGATCAGGGCTACATCGGACGGATTGTTCAATTCCCAGAACGCGGCGCCTGGTGCCCGAACCTCGATCGTCCAGACCGGGAGGCCGTTTTCGAGAAAGCGCAGCTGCTCCAGACCCTCCAGCGCCTCCAGCTGGCCGACCGGCAGCGCGGCATAGGTCTGTAGTGCCTGTTGGCGATAGGCATAGAGACCGACATGGTGGAACACCGGCACCACGCCGTCGATCTCGATCCGGCCAGCGGTAAAGGGGATGACCTCCTTCGAGAAGTAGAGCGCACGGCCCGCCCGGTCGGAGACCACCGTGGTTGCACCGACCCGGCCGGCTTGCCGGTCGGAAATGAAGTTCGCCAGCGCCTCTGCATCGCAGCGCAGGACAGGCGTCGCCACCTGCCGTGCGGGTTCGGCGCGCATCGCCTCGACCAGCGCCGTGACGAAATGCGGCGGCGTCAGGGGCGCGTCGCCCTGAAGGTTGACGACGATCTCGGCGTCGATGCCGGCCCGTGCGACGGCCTGGGCCACCCGCTCGGTTCCGTTGCGGCAGGCCGGGTCGGTCATGATGACCGCTGCACCGATCCGGGTTGCCTCGTCGGCGATCCTGTCGTCGTCGGTTGCCACATGAACCGGGATCGCATCGCCCGCCGCCGCCCTTGCCGCCATGATCGACCGTTCCAGAAGCGTGCGCGCCGTTCCGCCGGCACCGCGCAGCAGCGCCAGCGGCTTGCCCGGATACCGGGTGGAGGCATAGCGGGCAGGAATGACGATGCAGGCATCGGTCACTGCCGGAACTCCCTCGCCAGCGCATCGAAGGCCCGCAACTCGGCGATCAGCCCGGCCATCCGGTCGAGCGGAATCATGTTCGGCCCGTCGCTCGGGGCGTTGTCGGGGTCCTGGTGGGTCTCGACAAAGACCGCCGAGACCCCGACCGCACAGGCGGCCCGGGCCAGGACCGGCGCGAATTCGCGCTGTCCGCCCGAGGCACCGCCAAGCCCGCCCGGCTGCTGCACCGAATGGGTGGCATCGAACACCACCGGCCAGCCGGTCGCCGCCATGATCGGCAGGGCGCGGAAATCGGTCACCAGCGTGTTGTATCCGAACGAGGTGCCGCGCTCGCAGAGCAGGATCCGGTCGTTTCCGGTGCTTGCGATCTTCGCTGCGACATGGGTCATGTCCCAGGGCGCCAGGAACTGGCCCTTCTTGACATTGATTGCGCGCCCGGTGCGCGCGGCCGTCAGAAGAAGGTCGGTCTGGCGGCAAAGGAATGCGGGGATCTGAAGGACATCGACCGCCTCCGCAACCGCCGCGCAATGGCCCGGTTCGTGGACGTCGGTTAGAACCGGAACCCCGAACTCCGACCGGACCCGCGCCAGGATCTCGAGCCCGCGCTCCATGCCGATGCCGCGGGCGCCGGACAGGGCGGTGCGGTTGGCCTTGTCGTAGCTGGCCTTGAAGATGAACCGCGTTCCTGTCGGCGCGCAGGCCCTTGCTATACCTTCGGCCATGCGCAGCGCATGGTCGAGAGACTCGAGCTGACACGGCCCGGAGATCAGCACAAGCGGATGATCGCCCCCGATGGCGATGTCGGCGACCGTGACGATGCGGGTGTCCCTGGGCATTTCCCCTCCGCTCAGGCAACGCCGACGCGCAGGACGTCGTGCAGGTGCAGGATCCCGATCGGGCGTCGGTCGTCGTCCACCACGAACAACGCCCCGACCTTCCGCGCGTTCATGAGCGCCAGCGCCTCGGCGGCCAGCATGCCGGGGCTGGTCGTCACGGGCTCGCGGGTCATCACCTGGTCGGCGCGGCGGTCCATCAGGCCTGCCATGTTCCGCCTCAGGTCGCCGTCGGACACCACGCCGACCAGCCGGCCCGCATCATCGACAACGCCTGCCACCCCGAATCCCCGTGCGGTCATCGTCAGGATCGTGTCCTGCATGGTCGTGTCCTGCGCGACCAGCGGCACCGACTCGGCCCCGTGCATCAGCTGGCGCACTTCGGCAAGCTGGGCGCCCAGCTTGCCGCCGGGGTGATAGCTGCGGAACTGGTCGGCACGGAACCGCCGCGCTTCCATCAGCGCCACCGCCAGCGCGTCGCCGAGACCGAGGGTCAGGGTGGTCGAGGTGGTGGGCGCGAGCCCGATGGCGCAGGCCTCGGGCAGGTCGGGAAGGGTCAACCGAAGCCGCGCCGCACGCATCAGCGTCGACTCGGGGACCTTGGAGATCCCGATCACCGGCACACGGAACCGGGCGCAATGGGCCAGCACGTCGCGCAGTTCGACCGTCTCGCCGGAGTTGGAGATCACCATGCACAGATCGTCCGGCGTGATCATGCCGAGGTCGCCGTGGCTTGCCTCGGCCGGATGAACGAAGAATGCCGGGGTTCCTGTCGATGCCAGCGTCGCCGCGATCTTGCGGGCGATGTGGCCGGATTTGCCCATACCGGACAGGATCACCCGGCCCTTGCAGGCGAGGATCATCGCCACCGCTGCCGGAAAGTCCTTCGGCAGGTTCCGCGCCAGATGGTCCAGCGCCGTGGCCTCGGTCCGCAGCACGCGGGCGGCGACGGTGCGGGGATCGTGTGGATCGGGCTCGGCGGTCATGGCTCGCTTGTCCGGGATTGCAGCACCGTTGTCCAGTTCCACACCTCAGACCGAAAGGGCGGTGGTCGACACGACCGTGCGCAGCGCGAAGGACGACTGCATCTGCGCCACCCCCGGCAGGCGGGCCAGATACTGCCGGTGGATGCGGGCAAAGTCCTCGGTATCGCGGGCAACGACCTTCAACAGATAATCGGCCGACCCGGCCATCAGGTGGCACTCCAGAACGTCCGGCACCCTCGCCACCTCGCGCTCGAAGGAATCCAGCAATTCATCCGCCTGCCCCTGCAGCGTGATCTCGACGAAAACGGTGGTCGGACGCCCCAGTTTGCGCGGGTCCAGAAGGGCCACGTAGCGGTCGATGTAGCCTTCGGTCTCAAGCCGCTGGACGCGCCGGTGACAGGCCGAAGCCGAGAGGTTGATGCGGTCGGCCAGGTCGGCGTTCGAGATCCTGCCTTCCTTCTGCAGGACGGTCAGGATCCGCCGGTCGGTCGGGTCGAGCTCAGTCACGGAAGATCCTTGCGACAAATGCCGCGGTTCGCGGCGGAATGTTGCACGAAACTGCGGTGTGGCGCCGAACTAATCAAGGTTCTTTCGTTCCGCCTGGGTCACTCTTTGACCAGGGAACATCCGACAGGGAGGTGGTGATGCGGATCGGTTGTCCGAAGGAGGTGAAGGCACAGGAATTCCGTGTCGGCCTTACCCCGCAGGCCGCGCGCGAAGCGGTGGGTCATGGGCACGAGGTTCTCGTCCAGACGAATGCGGGCGCCGGCGCGGGGTTCGGGGATGCGGATTACCTTGCCGCCGGAGCACGCATCGTCGACACCGCGGAGGAGGTGTTCGAGGCGGCCGAGCTGATCGTCAAGGTCAAGGAGCCGCAGACGGAAGAGCGTCGGAGGTTGCGCGAGGGTCAGGTTCTTTTCACCTATCTGCATCTCGCGCCCGATCCGGATCAGACCCGCGACCTGATCGACAGCGGCGTGACCGCGATTGCCTACGAGACGGTGACCGACGACCGCGGCGGTCTGCCCCTGCTCGCGCCCATGTCCGAGGTCGCGGGACGGCTTGCGCCGCAGATGGGCGCCTGGGCGTTGCAGAAGGCGAACGGCGGACGCGGGGTCCTGTTGGGGGGCGTGCCGGGCGTCCGGTCGGCGGATGTGGTGATCATCGGCGGCGGTGTGGTGGGAACGGCCGCGGCCCGGGTTGCGGTGGGAATGGGCGCGAATGTCACGGTGCTCGACCGGTCGGTGCCGCGAATGTCCTATCTGGACGACATTTTCCAGGGTCGGCTGACCACCCAGTATTCCAGCGCCGGGGCGATCGAGACGCTGCTTCCGCATGCCGACATGATCGTTGGAGCCGTCCTCATCCCCGGGGCGGCGGCGCCGAAGCTCGTGCGCAGGGCACAGCTTGCGGCCATGAGGCCGGGCGCCGTGCTGGTCGATGTGGCAATCGACCAGGGCGGCTGTTTCGAGACGTCGCGCCCGACCACCCATCAGGAACCGATCTACGAGGTCGACGGCATCGTGCATTACTGCGTTGCCAACATGCCGGGGGCAGTGCCGCGGTCCTCGACCCAGGCGCTGGGCAATGCAACGCTGCCCTTCGTTCTGGCCCTGGCGGACAAGGGCTGGAAGCGCGCCTGTGCGGACGACCGGCACCTGCTTGCGGGGCTGAACGTGCATGCAGGCCATCTGACGCAGGCGGCCGTGGGCGCGGCGCTGGATATCCCCGCAATCGCGCCGGCCGAGGCGCTGACGATGTGACCCCTGCGGTTCGGGGGCGCCGGGCGAACGCCCCCGAACGTCGGTTCAGACCGCGGGCCGCGCGCGCAGCGCGTCGCGGATATCCATCAGCAGTTCTTCCTGGGTGGGGCCCTTCGGGGCTTCTTCGGGCGGAAGCTCCTTGGCCATCAGTTGATCCTTCAACCGGTTGACCCCCTTGACCAGAAGGAACACGACCCATGCGATGATGAGGAACTTGATGACGGCATTGATGAAATTGCCGATCATGAACTGCGCGTCACCGACGCCGACGCTGACGCCGCTGAAATCGATCCCGCCGACCACAAGCCCGATCAACGGATTGACCAGATCGTCCACCAGCGAGGTGACAATGGCGGTGAAGGCCGCGCCCATGATGATGCCGACGGCCATGTCCATGACATTGCCGCGGGCGATGAAAGCCTTGAACTCGTTGATCATTCCGGTTCCCTCGATTGATCGCTGTCCTGCACGGATGCGCCGTGCGGGCGCATGATTGCACAGCCTTTCGGATTTCATGAGCGGGAAATTGGTCCTATCGCTTGGTGCGCAGAACAGGAGCTTCCGATGTCGCTTGCCGAATTTCCGATCACCCGCCGCTGGCCACCGCGCAACCCGGACGCGATCCAGCTCTATTCCCTGACCACGCCGAACGGCGTCAAGGCCTCGATTGCGCTGGAGGAGCTTGGTCTTCCCTATGATGCGCATCTCGTGGATTTCGGCGCGAACGACCAGTTCACCCCGGAATTCCTGAGCCTTAATCCGAACAACAAGATCCCGGCGATGATCGACCCGAACGGACCCGGAGGGCAGCCCCTTCCGCTTTGGGAAAGCGGCGCGATCCTGATCTACCTGGCGGAAAAGACGGGCCGGCTGCTGCCGCAGTCGAACCGCTACGAGGTGTTGCAATGGCTCATGTTCCAGATGGGCGGGGTCGGGCCGATGTTCGGGCAACTCGGCTTCTTCCACAGCTTCGCCGGCAAGGACATCCCCGATCCGCGGCCCAAGGAACGATACCGCGCAGAGGTCGAGCGGCTGCTGAGGGTCCTGGACGGGCGCCTTGAGGGGCGCGAATGGGTTGCCGGGACATTCAGCATTGCCGATATCGCCCTTGCGCCCTGGGTGCGCACCTTGCGCGATTTCTACAAGGCCGGCGACATCGTCGGCTACGACCGGCTGACCCACGTGCCGGCATGGGTGGACCGTTTCCTCGCCAGGCCGGCGGTGCAGCGCGGGCTCGTGCAGCCGCCCCGGCCCTGATCCGCGCTTGAGTTTCGATCGGGCGGCGGTAATGTATCGGCAGCATGACGCACCTGCAGCCGCCGATCCCCCTTTTGCCCCAGACCGGTCTGGTCATGTTCGACCGGGAGGAGCTGGGGGCGATCCTGTCCGTCTATGGGCGGATGGTCGCAGCGGGCGAATGGCGGGACTATGCGATTTCCCCGATGCGCGATGCAGCCGTGTTCTCGATCTTCCGGCACGCCGCCGAGACACCGGTCTACCGGATAGAGAAGCGCCCGGCGCTGCGGTTGCGGCAGGGCCCGTTCGCCGTGCTCAATGCAACGGGTCATGTGCTCCGGCGCGGGCATGACTTGCGGCAGGTGCTGCGGATCCTCGAACGCCGGATGATCCGGGCGGTGCAGCTCTAGGGCGCAGCGGCCAGGATCCGCCCGGCACCCAGCCAGGCCACGAGGATGGCCGGAGCGTTGGTGTTGCCGGCGATCAGGTTCGGAAAGACCGAGGCATCGCACACCCGCAGCCGGTCCACGCCGTGCACCCGCAGGTCGGGGTTGACCACCGCCTGCGCGGGGTCCGCGCCCATCCGGCAGGTGCCGCACGGGTGATAGACGGTGCCCGACCGAGCCCGGAAATCCGCGATCAGCGCGGCATCGTCCTGCACGTCCGGCCCGGGGCGCAGTTCGGCCTCGATCAACTCCGCAAGGGCCGGCTGGGCCGCGATCCGGCGCAAGACCTTCACCGCGGCAAGCATCTCGGTGACATCATGATCGGTGGCGAAGGCGCGTGCGTGGATGAGCGGCGGCGCGAAAGGGTCCGGGCTGCGCAGCTCGATCCGGCCCAGGCTGGTCGGCCGGCAGTTCGACAGACCGAGCGAGAGGCCGGGAAAGGGGTCGGGGTGCAGCACCGGCCGCTCGCTGCCGCGCGGTATCAGGGTCGAGAACGCCTGCATGTAGAGCTGCATGTTGGGCCGGGGCAACGCCGGATCGGTGCGGAAGAACCCGCCCGCCTCGTTGATCGAACGGGCAAGCGGCCCGGTGCCGCGCAACAGCCATGCCGCCCCTGCCGACAGCTTGCCCCACCACGGCCGCAGACGCTGGTTGAGCGTCGGCACCCGCATCCGCCATGTGTAATTCAGGCCCTGATGATCGGCGAGGTTCGCGCCGACCTGTCCGCGGTCGGCAACGATACCGATCCCGAACCGGGCCAGCGCGGCGGCGGGGCCGACGCCGGACAGCATCAGGATCTGCGGGCTGCCGATCGCGCCGGCGGAGAGGACAACCTCGCCCCGACTGCGCGCCCTGCCGATGCGCCCGCCCTGCCGGTATTCGATACCGGCGGCGCGTTGCTCCTCGAACAGGATGCGCATGACCTGTGTGCCTGTCAGCACCGCAAGGTTTGGCCGGCGTCGCGCCGGCTCCAGAAAAGCGCGCGCGGCGGAATTGCGGCGCCCGCCCCGGACTGTCAGTTGATAGATCCCTGCGCCTTCCTGGCTGGCGCCGTTCATGTCCGGGTTGAAGGGAAGGCCGATGCCCGCGCAGGCATCGAGGAACGGCTGCACCAGCGGATGCAGCCCGTTCCGTCCGGTCGAGATGTGAAGCGGCCCGCCCGATCCGCGCCAGGTGTCGGCGCCACCCTCGAAATCCTCGATCTCGCGATAGGCCGCAAGCGCCTCGTCCCAGCCCCAGCCGGGGTTTCCGGCGCGCCGCCAATCCTCGTAATCCTCGGGATGGCCGCGGCACCAGACCATCGCATTGATCGCCGAGGATCCGCCGAGGATCCGTCCCCGCGGCCAGTAGTCGGCCTGTCCGCCAAGGCCCGGGTCTGGCTCGGCCCGGAAGCCCCAGTTCACCGCAGGGTCGAAATAGAGCTTCCCGTAGCCAAGCGGCATCTGCACGAACAACCGCCGGTCGCTGCCGCCGGCCTCAACCAGCAGCACGCGATGCCTCCCGCTGGCGCTCAGCCGTTCGGCCAGCACGCAGCCGGCCGATCCGGCCCCCACGATGATGAAGTCGAAATCCCCGTCCATTCCGCGCAAGCTGAATCGTTGCGCGGGCTTCGGCATTGCCGGAAGCGACATCGCGAAGCCGATTCGATCACTGATTGGGGTCCAGCCCGGCCGCCGCCCGCCCGGCCCAGCGTCCGGTCGCAAGGCAGGCGGTCAGCAGATAACCGCCGGTCGGTGCTTCCCAGTCCAGCATCTCGCCCGCGACAAAGACGCCCGGCCGGACGCGCAGTTGCAGTCCGGCATCGACCGCCAGCCGGCAGACACCGCCGGCGGTCGATATGGCCTCGTCCATCGGCCGCGGCCCGGCGTGACGGACCGGCAGCGCCTTGAGCAGCGCTGCAAGCGCAGCCGGATCGCTCGGCAGCGGGCGGCCGAATTCCTGCACCAGGGCCAGCCGTGCCGGATCGAGGCGCAGTCGGTTCGCAAGCGTGTGCGAGAGCGTTGCCTTGCCTCGGCTGGCGAGACGCTGCACGATCTCGTCAAGGCTGCGGTCGGGCAGAAGGTCGAGCGCCAGCGACGCGCCGTCGCGCACAGCGCGCGAAACGCCATAGATCCCGCCGCCTTCCAGCCCGCGGCGGGAAATCACGAACTCTGCGCGGACGCGTCGTTCGCCGGCGATCAGTTCGGTGCCCTTCACGGGCTGGCCGTGATGCCGTTCCATATGCGCCGACCAGTCGACGCAGAAGCCCATGTTCGCCGGCCGGAACGGAGCAAGCAGAACGCCCGCATCCGCCAGTATCCGCGTCCAGCTGCCGTCCGAGCCCAGCCGTGCCCAGCTGGCCCCGCCGAGCGCCAGAACGGCCACATCCGGCCGCAGCAGCACCCGTCCCCGCGGCGTGTCGAAGGCAAGTCCGGCACCGTCGAAGCCGCTCCACCGCCAGCGGGTGTGCAGGGTGACGCCCTCGGCCTTCAACCGGCCCACCCAGGCACGCAGAAGCGGCGACGCCTTCATTGCCACCGGAAACACTCGGCCCGAAGACCCGGTGAATACCGGCTGACCCAGGTTGCGCGCCCAGTCCTGGACCCGGTCCGGGCCAAAGGCCGCCAGCATCGGCCAAAGCCATTCCGCGGCCTCGTCATAGGCTTGGGCAAAGCTGGACAGCGGCTCGTCGCGCGTCAGGTTCAGCCCGGACTTGCCCGCCATCAGGAACTTGCGTCCGACGGTCGGCATCGCATCCGCGACCGTCACCGAGAGTCCGGCAGCGGCAAGTTCACCGGCCGCCATCAGCCCGGCCGGGCCTGCGCCCACGACCACTGCGCTGCGTCCGGTTGTCGGCCTGCGAGCTTCCATCCCGCCTGCCTACCTGTCCTGCGGTCAAGGGCAAGCCCCTGCGGAAGGCCCTTCGCGTCCGAAATTTCAAGCTTGAAATAATAGTCGAAAGGTGGCAGTGTCGTATCGTTCGAATGAACAGGGGAGCGATGGCGATGAAGGTTCTGTGCCTGGGTGGCGGACCGGCTGGTCTTTACTTCGCGATTTCGATGAAGCTGCGCGATCCTTCGCACGAGGTGACGGTGCTGGAACGGAACCGCGCGAACGACACCTTCGGCTGGGGTGTGGTGTTGTCGGACGACGCGCTGGGCCGGATGCAGAAGAACGATCCCAAGTCGACCGAGGCCATCCGCAGCCACTTCGCCTACTGGGATGACATTGCAACGGTTCACAACGGCGTGCGCACCGTTTCCGGCGGGCACGGTTTCGCCGGGATCGGCCGGAAACAGATGCTGATCCTGCTTCAGGAACGGGCCCGCGAGCTGGGCGTGGACATGCGGTTCCAGACCGAGTTCAAGTCGGCCGAGGAATACCGCAAGGACTATGACCTTGTCGTTGCCAGCGACGGGATCAACAGTCTGGTGCGCAAGGAATACGAACACGTCTTCAAACCCGACATCGATGTGCGCAAGTGCAAGTTCATCTGGCTGGGCACACATCAGAAGTTCGACGACGCGTTCACCTTCATCTTCGAGAAGACCGAACACGGCTGGGTCTGGGCGCATTGCTACCAGTTCGATGCCGACACTGCGACCTTCATCGTGGAATGCACGCCCGAAACCTGGGACCGCTGGGGTTTCGAGCACATGACGAAGGAAGAGACGGTCGAGACCTGCCGGCGGATCTTCGAGCGGCATCTCGGCGGGCACGATCTGATGTCGAACGCGGCGCATTTGCGTGGCTCGGCAGTCTGGATGCAGTTCCCCCGCGTGATCTGCGAGCGGTGGTATCACGAGAATGTCGTGTTGATGGGTGATGCCGCCGCGACGGGGCATTTCTCGATCGGGTCCGGCAGCCGTCTCGCCTTCGACAGCGCGATCGCCCTGGCCGAATACCTGCACAGCGAACCGACCATGGAACGCGCCTTCGAGCGCTATCAGGACGAGCGGCGGCTGGAGGTGCTGCGGCTGCAATCCGCCGCGCGCAACAGCCTCGAATGGTTCGAGGAGGTCGAGCGCTATCTCGACATGCCTCCGATCCAGTTTGCCTACTCGCTGCTGACCCGCAGCCAGCGGATCAGCCATGAGAACCTGCGCCTGCGCGATCCCGAATGGCTGGCCGAGGCAGAGGACTGGTTCGCCGAACAGGCGCAGGGGCACCGTGGCCGGCGTCCGATGTTCCAGCCGTTCCGGTTGCGCGGGATGGAGCTGAAGAACCGGATCGTGCTTTCGCCGATGGCGCAATACAAGGCGGTGGACGGTTGTCCGACCGACTGGCATTTCGCGCATCTGGCGGAGCGGGCCAAGGGCGGAGCGGGCCTGATCTATACCGAGATGACCTGTGTCTCGCCCGAGGGGCGGATCACCCCCGGATGCCCCGGCCTGTACGCGCCCGAGCACGAGGCCGCATGGAAGCGGATCGCCCATTTCATCCATTCCGAGACCTCGGCGAAGTTCTGCATGCAGATCGGCCATGCGGGCCGCAAGGCATCCACCTCTGTGCCGTGGGATGGCGGCATCGACCGGCCGCTGAAATCCGGCAACTGGGAGATTGTCGCGCCCAGTCCGCTGCCCTACCGCCCCGACAACCAGACCCCGCGGGAGATGACTCGCGCCGACATGGATGCGGTGCGCGATCAGTTCGTCGCCGCCGCCGAGATGGCGAACCGCGTCGGTGCCGACATGATCGAGCTGCACGCCGCGCACGGCTATCTCGTCGCCAGCTTCATCAGCCCGATCACCAACCGGCGAACCGACGACTTCGGTGGCAGCCTGGAGAACCGGATGCGCTGGCCGCTGGAGGTGTTCCGGGCCATGCGTTCGGTGTGGCCGCAGGACAAGCCGATGTCGGTGCGGATATCCGCGCATGACTGGATCGATGGCGGCGTGACGCCCGACGAGGCGGTCGAGATCGCGCGCATGTTCCACGAGGCCGGCGCCGACATCATCGACGTGTCCTCGGGCCAGACCGACCCGGCCGAACAACCGGTCTATGGCCGGATGTTCCAGACCCCGTTCAGCGACCGGATCCGCAACGAGGCGGGCATTCCGACCATGGCGGTGGGGAATATCAGCGACTGGGACCAGGTGAACGGCATCCTGATGGCGGGTCGGGCAGACCTGGTCTGCCTGGCGCGCATGCATCTCGCCAACCCCTACTGGACGCTGCATGCGGCGATCGAGCAGGGCGACAGCGGTTTCGACTGGCCCGCGCCCTACAAGGGCGGCGGCGATCTGATGAAACGCCTGCGCGAGCGCCAGCAGGAGGTCATCCGGGCATGACCCTTGCCGGGCGGCGCGTTCTGATCACGGGAGGCGGCACCGGGGTGGGGGCCGACCTTGCCCGCGGTTTCGCTGCCGCCGGCGCCGAGGTCGTGATCGCGGGGCGCCGCGCGGGGCCGTTGCAGAAGGTGGCCGCCGGCGCGGCCGGCATCCGTGCCGTCACGGCGGATGTGACGGACGAGGGGGCCGTCGAGGCGATGTTCGACACTGCCGGCCCCTGCGACATCGTGATCGCGAATGCCGGGGCGGCGGAAAGCGCGCCACTGGTCCGCACGACCGCGGCGCAATGGGACGCCATGCTGGCGGTGAACCTGACCGGCGTCTTCCTGACCTTCCGCGAGGCGCTGCGACGGATCGACGGATGGGGGCGGCTGGTGGCGGTGGCCTCGACCGCGGGGCTGAAGGGCTATGCCTATGTCGCACCCTATGCCGCCGCGAAACATGGCGTGGTCGGCCTGTGCCGAAGTCTCGCGCTGGAAGTGGCGCGGCGGCCGGTGACGGTGAACGCGCTCTGTCCCGGTTTCCTTGATACCGAGATGACCGAGCGCAGCATTGCCAATATCATGCAGAAGACCGGCAAGGATCGTGCCGCGGCCCTGGCCGCACTGACCGCGACCAATCCGCAGGGGCGGCTGATCCGGCCGGAAGAAGTGACCGCGGCGGCGCTGTGGCTGTGCGGGCCGGGGTCGGAGGGGGTGAACGGGCAGGCGATCGCAATTGCGGGAGGCGAGACATGATGGACGGACCCGTGGAACCGAACCGGACGGACCCGCTGTCCAAGCGGCGGCTCAAGACCTGGATCCGGCTGCTGGGCGTCACCCGGGCGGCAGAGGGCCAACTGCGCGAGTATCTGCGGCTGCATCATGACACGACCCTGCCGCGGTTCGACGTGATGGCGGCGCTGTGGCGCCGGCGCGAGGGAGTCACGATGACCGATCTCAGCCGGATGCTGCTGGTGTCGAACGGCAACGCCACCACGATCGTGGATCGGCTGGAGAAGGACGGCCTCGTGCGGCGGACGCCTTCGGCCACAGACCGGCGCACGGTCCACGTCGCATTGACGCCCGAGGGGCTTGCCGCCTTCGAGGGAATGGCCGGCGGCCACGAGGCCGAGGTGAACGCGATGTTCGGTGCGTTGGACGAGGCCGATCTCGACCGGCTGACCGAGATTCTGAAGAAGACGGGAAGGAAAGACGCATGACCGAGATGGCGGGGCTCCGGCCCGAGCATTTCCTGTGGGAGTGGAAGGACCGCGTCGCGGTGATCCGGCTGAACCGCCCCGAGCGCAAGAACCCGCTGACCTTCGACAGCTATGCCGAGCTGCGCGACACGTTCCGGCAGCTGGCCTATGCGACGGACGTGCATGCGGTCGTGCTGGCGCCGAACGGGGGCAACTTCAGCTCGGGCGGCGACGTGCACGAGATCATCGGGCCGCTGACCCGTATGGACATGAAGGGGATGCTGGAATTCACCCGCATGACCGGCGATCTGGTCAAGGCGATGATCCATTGCGGCAAGCCCGTGATCGCGGCGGTGGACGGGGTCTGCGCCGGGGCCGGGGCGATCCTTGCGATGGCGTCGGACCTGCGGCTGGCCACGCCGGAGGCGAAATGCGCCTTCCTGTTCAACCGTGTCGGGCTGGCGGGCTGCGACATGGGGGCCTGCGCGATGCTGCCGCGGATCATCGGACAGGGACGGGCGGCGGAGCTTCTGTTCACCGGCCGGAGCATGTCTGCGGCCGAGGGCCATGCCTGGGGTTTCTGGAACGCGCTGCATCCCGCCGATGCGCTCGAGAGTGCGGCGCTGGAGCTGGCGGACCGGATCGCCGCCGGGCCGACCTTTGCCAACATGATGACCAAGACCATGCTGGCGCAGGAATGGAACATGACGCTTGACCAGGCGATCGAGGCCGAGGCGCAGACCCAGGCGATCTGCATGCAGACGCAGGATTTCGTTCGCGCCTATCGTGCCTTCGTCGCCAAGGAGAAACCCGTCTTCGAGGGCAACTGAGGCA
>JBKBMT010000036.1:22166-31691 GCA_046295655.1 Gemmobacter sp.
AGAGTTTCCCCTGGCTTCGCCCTATACAGGCATAGATCACCATCTTTCGGGTCCCAACACATATGCTCACACTCGAATCGTTCACCGTGTAGGATCATGATCGGTCGATGGTGCAGGGTGGGGGGGGGGGGGGACCCCCCCCCCCCCCCCACCCCCCGCCCGAATGGGGCGTTCCGCCCCCTTCGGAAACCCCCGGACCCCGCAGGAGGCCCCGCGACGATGACCGATCGTTCCTTTCTCGACTGGCCCTTCTTCGAGGACCGGCACCGCGACCTTGCCCGGCGGCTGGATGACTGGTGCATCGAGACCCTCGCGGCTGTCGATCACTCGGACACCGATGCGACCTGCCGCAGTCTGGTCGCGGCGCTGGGCGAGGGCGGCTGGCTGCGCCATTCCGCTGCGACGGAGGACGAGGTGCTGGATGTCCGGACCCTGTGCCTGATCCGCGAGACCCTGGCGCGCCACGACGGGCTGGCCGATTTCGCCTTCGCCATGCAGGGACTCGGCATGGGCGCGGTCAGTCTGTTCGGCAGCGACGAGCAGCGCGAATGGCTGGCGCGGACCCGCGCGGGCAAGGCGATTTCCGCCTTTGCGCTGACCGAGCCCGGATCGGGTTCGGATGTCGCGCGGACCGCGACCATCGCCGTCCGGGACGGCAACCATTTCGTCCTGAACGGGGAGAAGACCTATATCTCCAACGGCGGGATTGCCGATGTCTATGTGATCTTCGCCCGCACCGGCGAGGCCCCGGGCGCAAGGGGCCTGTCGGCCTTCCTGCTGCCGGCCGATACGCCGGGGCTGGAGGTGGTCGAGCGGATCGAGGTGATCGCCCCCCATCCGCTGGCACATCTGCGGTTGACGGATGTGCGCCTGCCCGCCTCGGCCCTGATCGGCCAGCCGGGCGCGGGGTTCAAGGTGGCGATGTCGGTCCTCGACGTCTTTCGCTCGACGGTCGGCGCCGCGGCGCTGGGCTTTGCCCGCCGGGCGCTGGACGAGGCGCTGGCCCGGGTCAAGACGCGACAACTGTTCGGTGCGCCGCTGCACGACTTGCAGATGGTGCAGGGGCATATCGCCGACATGGCGCTCGACATCGATGCATCGGCACTGCTGGTCTATCGCGCGGCCTGGACCAAGGACATGGGGGCCCCGCGCGTCAGCCGCGAGGCGGCGATGGCCAAACTCCACGCGACCGAGGCTGCGCAGCGTGTCATCGACACCGCGCTGCAGCTGCACGGCGGCGACGGCGTCCGCAAGGGGTTCAAGGTGGAAAGCCTCTATCGAGAGATCCGCGCGCTGCGCATCTACGAGGGCGCAAGCGACGTGCAGAAGGTGGTGATCGCGCGGGCGGCGCTGGACGCATGAGCTATCTCAAGGTCATCCCGATCGAGTTCAACCACTGCGATCCCGCGGGGATCGTGTTCTATCCGCGCTACTTCGAGATGACCAATTCCGTGGTCGAGAACTTCTTCGCCGATGTCGTGGGATATTCCTTCGCCCGGATGCATGGCGAGGGCGCGCGGAACGGGGTGCCCACCGTGCGGATCGCCTGCGAGTTCCGCGCCGCGTCCAGACTGGGCGAGCGGCTGCCCTTCCGGTTGCAGGTGGTTTCGGTCGGGCGATCCAGTCTGGGTCTGAAGATCACCGCGAGGATGGGCGAGGAACTGCGGCTTTCGGCCGAGATCACGCTCGTCTGGATCGACAACGGTCGGGCCGCGCCCTGGCCGGCGGAGGTGCGCGAAAGATTGATGGAAGCATTGGCAGAGGACGCCCGCGATGACCGACAGCCCGCATGAATTCCTGAACCCGACCGGCTGGAAACCCGCGATCGGCTATGCGAACGGTATCGCGGCGCGCGGGCGGATGGTGTTCCTGGGCGGCCTGATCGGCTGGAATTCCCAGCAGGAATTCGAGACCGATGACTTCGCCGGACAGGTCGCCCAGGCCTTGCGCAACATCGTTGACGTCCTGGCCTGTGCCGGCGGGCGGCCCGAGCATCTGGTGCGGATGACCTGGTATGTCACCGACAAGCAGGAATATCTCTCCAGCCTGCGCGAGATCGGGCGTGCCTACCGCGAGACGATCGGAAAGCACTTCCCGGCCATGGCGCTGGTTCAGGTGGTCGCACTGGTCGAGGACCGGGCGAAGGTGGAGATCGAGGCAACTGCCGTCATTCCGGACTGAGCGGCAGCGACAGGGGGAACAGAATGGACGCACTGCGGCTTGGGCCCTCGGGCCATGTCGATACCTTCACCCGGGACAACCTGCCGCCGGCCGGGGAATGGCCCGACCTGTTGCTCGGCGGCTTTGATTATCCGGACTGGCTGAATGTCGGGGTCGAACTGACCGACCGGATGGTGGAACGCGGCTTCGGCGACCACACCGCTCTGATCGGCAATGGACGGCTCAGGACCTACAAGGAACTGTCCGACTGGACGAACCGCATTGCTCACGCGCTGGTCGAGGACTACGGGGTGAAGCCGGGCAACCGGGTGCTGATCCGGTCGGCCAACAACCCTGCGATGGTGGCCTGCTGGCTGGCCGCGACAAAGGCAGGGGCGGTCGTCATCAACACGATGCCGATGCTGCGGGCGGGGGAACTGGCCAAGATCGTGGACAAGGCCGAGGTCGCGCTGGCGCTGTGCGACACCCGGCTGATGGAGGAACTTGTCGATTGCGCGAAATCCTCGCGCTTCCTGCGGACGGTGGTGGGTTTCGACGGCACCGCAAACCACGATGCCGAACTGGACCGGGCCGCGCTGCGCAAGTCGGTCCGGTTCGAGCCGGTGCGCACCGGTCGGGATGATGTGGCATTGCTCGGCTTCACCTCGGGCACGACCGGCGAGCCCAAGGCCACGATGCATTTCCACCGGGACATCCTGATCATCGCCGACGGCTACGCCAGGGAGGTTCTTCACGTCCACCCGGACGATGTGTTCGTCGGCTCGCCCCCTCTGGCCTTCACATTCGGTCTCGGCGGGCTGGCGGTCTTTCCGCTGCGCTTCGGGGCGGCGGCCTGCCTGCTGGAGAATGCCTCGCCTCCGAACCTGGTCGAGATCATCCAGCAGTATCGCGCAACGGTCTGCTTCACCGCGCCGACGGCCTATCGGGTGATGCTGAAGGCGATGGAGGACGGGGCGGACCTGTCGAGCCTGCGCGCCGCGGTCAGCGCGGGCGAAACGCTTCCCGCGCCGGTTTACGAGGAATGGATCGCCCGCACCGGCAAGCCGATGCTGGACGGGATCGGCGCGACCGAAATGCTGCATATCTTCATCTCGAACCGGTTCGACGACCATCGCCCCGCCTGCACCGGCAAGCCGGTGACCGGCTACGAGGCGAAGATCGTGGACGAGATGGGCCGGGATCTGCCAAGGGGCGAGGTCGGGCGGCTGGCCGTGCGTGGACCGACCGGCTGTCGGTACATGGCCGACCGGCGGCAGCGGGACTACGTGCAGAACGGCTGGAACGTCACCGGCGATGCCTTCTGGCAGGACGACGAGGGCTATTTCCACTTTGCCGCCCGGACCGACGACATGATCGTCAGCGGCGGCTACAACATCGCCGGTCCCGAGGTCGAGGCGGCGCTGTTGAAGCATGATGCGGTGCTGGAATGTGCCGTCGTGGGCGAGCCGGACGAGGCCCGTGGCCACATCGTCGCGGCCCATGTGGTGCTCGCGCCCGGCGTGATGGGGGACGAGGACATGGTCAGGCGCTTGCAGGACTTCGTGAAGGCCACGATCGCGCCCTACAAGTATCCGCGACGGATCGTGTTCTGCGACGCGCTGCCGAAGACCGCAACCGGCAAGATCCAGCGCTTCCGGCTTCGCGAGGGTTAGCGCTGGCGTTCCGGCACGATCAGTCGCGTCTCGTGCCGGATGCGGGGGGCGATCCAGTGCAGGGCGCGGCGGGGCAGGGCGATGCAGCCCGCCGTGGGCTGGCCCGGCCCCCGCCACTGGTGCACGAAGATCGCGGAGCCGCGCCCCCGTTCGGCGCGCGGCCAGTTCCAGTCGGTCAGGATCACGAGATCATACAGTGGATCGGCGCGGCGCAACCGTTCGTGGCCGCGGGGATGGGGCCTGCGAACCATAAGGTTGTAATCCGCGTCGGCCGGATCGTCCGACCACAGGTCTCCCGGCCCGATCGGCAGGGCCCAGTCCGACGGCCGCGCGATCCGGTCGGCGCGATACAGCATCCCGACCAGTCGATGCACTCCGGCGGGCGTCTTTCCGTCGCCCTCGCGCTTCTTCCCGGCCGCGACGATGCCCCCACGACCCAGGGTGCAGGGCCAGACCCGCCCCATGAACCGCAACCCCCGTGGCGTGACAACCAGATCGGCGGCGTTCACGGGATCAGGTCCGCCTCGGCGATGACGCGGCCTCCGGTCAGATCGACGCTGAAATCCGAGGCGCGGTTGCCGGTGAGGTCGGTGTAGAGCCGGCCGATTCCGGCGTCACGGCGCAGCTGTCCGGCAAACCCGGTGCAACTGGAAGCGAAGGTCAGCCCGGCGAAGAGGCCCGAAAGGTCGATCCGGTCCACCCCGGGGTGGAAGTTGCGGATCAGGTCGCGGGCTGTGCACGGCGGCGGCGAAGCCGAACACGTCGGCGCCGCTGCCGCCCGACATCTTGTCCTTGCCCGCGCCGCCGTCCGCCCTGTCCTCCCCCGAGCCACCGGAGATCGTGTCGTCGCCCGCCCCGCACGGGCGCTAATCGTCGCCGCCGCCATACAGCCAGTCGCCCCCGATGCCGCCATCCAGCGTCTCGCGCCCCGCCCCGCCCCGCAGCGGGCCGTTGCCGTCCCCCCGTACATCGCCCCCGTGACCGTTCCGCTGCGGCCGTCACGGAGGGCGTCGCCGCCGTAGGTGAGCACCGATCCGTCCGCAATGCCTAACGATCCGGTCGATATCCGCACTGCCGAGTATACCCTGCCCGATCGTGCCGGTCATCGTTCCGGTGTTGCAGACGATCCTTGCCCCGTCCCGCCCAGGACCAGTCCGGTTCCGCCCGAGATCGTCCCCGAATTCTCGATACTGGCCGGGCCGCGGGTCTCGACGCGCAGCCCGTTCCGGGATCCGATGAGCGACCCGTGACTGATGATCGTGGCGCTGTCCGCGACGATGGCGACCGCGCGAAGTTCGCCCTGCACATGTCCCGCGTTGCACAGATGGCCCGAGGCGACGGCGTGCGGCGATCCGATCGCATTCGAACCAGCGTCATGATCGGACCGCTCTCGGCGACAGCGATCGGCTTCGCGCCTATCCCGGTCAGGGAGATCGCGCCCGGTTCATGCCCGATCGCGGTTGCCGGAAGATCGAGCCGGCGACCGTCAGGAAGGAGGTGCCCGTGTCGCTGTTCATCGCGACGGCCGATGGCCCGTCCGCGACGTTGCGCTGCCCTGTCGGGCTGACATAGCCGCTTTCGCCGGCCCCCGGGGTGCGGCTGAGGGTCGAAACCCCAGTAACGATCATGCCGGGCATGGCGCTGGTCTCTGCGAAAAGCGTTCCACAGGATATCGCGGCACGGTCATCGCGGCTGACGGCAGACCCCGGGGCGAGGGCTTGCGATCCGTGTCCTGTCCGCCGCGATCAGAACAGATGCCCCGATTTCGCCGCCTTGACATCCAGGTAGGCCGCGTTCTCGGCCGTCCGGCCGACCCGCAGCGGCACCCTTTCGGCAACCGTCAGCCCCTGGGCCTGCATCATGGCGATCTTGGCGGGGTTGTTCGTCATCAGCCGCACGGCCGAAAAGCCCATCCGCCGCAGGATCGCCGCGCCGATGCGGAAATCGCGCTCGTCGTCCTCGAACCCCAGCCGATGATTGGCCTCGACCGTGTCGAACCCCTGGTCCTGAAGCGCATAGGCCCGCATCTTGTTTGCCAGCCCTATGCCGCGGCCTTCCTGATTGAGATAGAGCAGCACGCCCGCCCCCTCGGCCCCCATCTGCGCGAGCGCGCCCTTCAGCTGCGCGCCGCAGTCGCACTTCAGGCTGCCCAGAACGTCCCCTGTGAAACAGGCCGAATGCAGCCGCGCCAGGACCGGCACATTGCGCGGTGGCTGGCCTATCTCGATGGCGTAATGTTCCACCGTGCCGTCGTCCGGGCGAAAGACATGCAGCCGCCCTGCCTCTGCCGCAGCCATCGGCAGCCGGGCTGACACCACCGGCGCCAACGGACCGGTGCGGAACAGGTCCGCTTCGGCCTCGGCCAGCGGCAGCATCGTCAGCCCCTCGGCCGCTGCAAGCGCCAAAGGTGCGGCAACCGGGGCGACCAGCACCGCCGGCAGAAGCTGGGCCGATTTGGCCAGCGCCAGCGCGGCGCGATGCAGGTCCGCAGGCCCCTCGCGCAGGCTGGTGAAGGGCCCCTTCATCGGCACCCGCAGATCGTCGGCCGGATCGGCAACGGCCTTCAGCCAGTCCGGCCCGGCATCCGCGGGCAGCAGGATCCGCGCCAGGTCGCCGTCATAGGCCCGGGCCTTCAGCGTCTCGGCCCGCCGCGCGGTGATCGCGAGCACGACCGGGCCCGATGCCGTGGCCCGTATCGCGGCCAGGCGGTCCGCTGACACCGTCTCAGCCGCCGCGACCAGCATGCCCTCGCCCGCACCGGTAAGCACGACCGCAAGCCCCATGCGCAAGTCGGCGCGGGCACGGTTCAGGCGTTCCGGAAGGGTTGGCGAGAGCGGCATGTGGTGGCCCGATCTGGGGTTGACCACAAGTAAGCCCGCGCGCCGTCCGGCACAAGCGACCCGGCGCGCTGTCACGGTTTGAAACAAAACGCCACCCTGCGACACGTCCCCGTGAGGCTGTGGTCACAAAACTTGAGCCCTTCGTCGGTCGTGCACAATTGCGTGACAAACGGAGGACGATCATGGCGAACCTTAGAAAGATCCTGCTTGTCGACGACGACGACGACCTGCGCGAGGCGCTGTCGGAGCAGCTTGTCATGACCGAGGACTTCGACGTGTTCGAAGCCGCCAACGGTCAGCAGGGAATGGACAAGGCGAAGGCCGAGCATCACGACCTCATCATCCTCGACGTGGGCCTGCCCGACACCGACGGGCGCGAGCTGTGCCGACGGATGCGCAAGCAAGGCGTGAAGTGCCCGATCATCATGCTGACCGGCCACGACACCGATGCCGATACGATCCTGGGCCTCGACAGCGGGGCCAACGACTATATCACCAAGCCGTTCAAGTTCCCCGTCCTTCTGGCCCGGATCCGCGCCCAGCTGCGCCAGCACGAACAGTCCGAGGATGCGGTGTTCCAGCTTGGCCCTTACACCTTCAAGCCGGCGATGAAGCTGCTGCTTGACGAGAAGGAGCGGAAGATACGCCTGACCGAGAAGGAAACCAACATCCTGAAATACCTCTACCGCGCGGGAACCGTCGTGGCACGCGATGTGTTGCTGCATGAGGTCTGGGGCTACAACGCCGGCGTCACGACCCACACGCTGGAGACGCACATCTACCGCCTGCGCCAGAAGATCGAGCCAGAGCCGTCGAACGCCCGGATCCTGGTGACGGAAAGCGGCGGATACAGGCTTGCCGTCTGACGTCATATTGTTGCCGGATTCAGGCTATAGGCGTTAACTGCAGGATAAGTGTTTCCGATTGCAATCCCCTGGCCGCGTCGGGGTCATGACGCGGCATCCTCCCTGTTGGACTGGCCCGGGCTTCGCCCGGGCCTTTTTTGTCAGTTGATCTCGGTCAATGTGACAGTCGCCGCGTCGTGGCAGCAAGGCGGCACTCCCTGTTGGACCTGGCCCCGGCATCGTGCCGGGGCTTTCTTCTTGAGCAGCCTGCGGCCCGCGCCTATGGTCCGCCGACCTGCCGGAGCCCGCCGATGCCCTTCACGATCAGCACCTGGAACATCAACTCCGTCCGTTTGCGCGAGCCTCTGGTCGCACGCTTCCTTGCGGAGGAGGCCCCCGACATCCTGTGCCTGCAGGAGATCAAGACACCGGTCGAACACATGCCGCTCGACGGTTTCCGGGCGCTTGGCTACGCTCATGTCATTGCCCGCGGACAGAAGGGGTACAACGGCGTCGCGATCCTGTCGAAGCTGCCGATCATGGAGGCGGGGTCGGAGGACCATGCAGCACTTGGCCATGCGCGCCATATCGCCGGCCGGCTGGAAAATGGCGTGGTCATCCACAACTACTATGTTCCGGCAGGCGGCGACGTTCCCGACCGCGACGCAAATCCGAAGTTCGGGCAGAAGCTGGACTATCTCACCGCGATGCGCGACGGCTTTCACGCATCGCGGCCGCGGCGGTCGATCCTGGTCGGCGATCTGAACATCGCCCCGCGCGAGGACGACGTCTGGAACCACAAGGCGCTTCTCAAGATCGTCAGCCATACGCCGGTAGAGGTCGAACACCTGGGCGCGGTGCAGGATGCCGGCCGATGGGTGGACGTGACGCGCAAGGACATCCCCGAGGGGCGGCTCTATTCCTGGTGGTCCTACCGCAGCCCGGACTGGGATGCCGCGGACAAGGGTCGGAGGCTGGATCACATCTGGGCAACGCCCGACATCGCCGGTGCCGCCCACGGAAGCCGCATCCTGCGGGCCGCGCGCGGCTGGGAGCAGCCCAGCGACCACGCGCCGGTGATCGCCCGCTTCGATCTCTGATCGTGGCGGAAGCGACCAACGGGATCGGCGGAACGGCCCCGCCGACACCCGCAAACCGGGATCCGTGAGGGCCCATGATCCCGGACGGGAGCAAGATGCGGAGCAAACCGCCGGTCAGCCGTCGAGCGCGTAAAGTTCCAGCACGTCGAGCGGGACCACCTCGAGCGTCCGCCGATGCGTCGCGGCCAGCCTGACCTGCGGCGCGGCACCTTCGTCATGCGCCTGCAGGAAGCGGGCGGCGCACAGGCACCAGCGATCGCCGGGCTTCAATCCGCCGAAGCGATATTCGGGCCGCGGTGTGGAAAGATCGTTGCCGAGGTATTTCGACAGCGCAAGGAATTCCGCCGTCACCACCACGCAGACGGTGTGCAGGCCCCGGTCCTCGGGTCCGGTATCGCAACAGCCGTTGCGGAAGAATCCGGTCAGCGGATGCATCGAACAGGGTTCGAGCGGGCCGCCGAGCACATTGACCGAGTCGTCCATCATCGGGCACCTCCGCCCCGCATCCTAATGCCGTTCGCGGCGAAGTCGAATCCGCCAGTCGGCCGGCGCAGGGTCGCCTGTCGATCCGGCGGCCGCGGGAACCGGCCCTGCTCGCCGGCACGACCTTGCCGCCGCGCGGTGGCGTGACCGTCCGCTCGGGCAGACGCGTCCGCAAGGACGCGGCGAAACACTGCCCCATGACGGTATGGCAGACCGGCATCAGGTGGCCGCCGGGGGGACAGCCCGGTGTCCGGCCCGCCGATGCCCTGTCAGGCCAGCCGCCGCGACATGACGGCCGGGCCCGGAGCCGCGCAATGCCCGGCCTGTTCGTGCAGGACGGCAACTCCGGCAGCCGGATGCGGTGTTACCGGAACCGGTCCAGAAGGCGTTGCATCGGCGATCGGGTATCGGTTTCGGTCTCTGC
>JBKBMT010000037.1:0-30373 GCA_046295655.1 Gemmobacter sp.
TCGTGGTGACGGCGCCCCCCCCGGCCGCCCGCCCGCGGCCCTCCCTCGGGGCGCGGGCCCGCGCCGCGCCCGAGGTGCGGGGCTTTTCCCGGGCGCTGGCCCACGCCGCCAACACCGGCTACGGCCTGATCGCCGAGATCAAGAAAGCCAGCCCGTCGCGCGGGCTGATCCGGCCCGATTTCGACCCGCCGGCCCTCGCCCGCGCCTACCAGGACGGCGGCGCGGCCTGTCTGTCGGTGCTCACCGACGGTCCGAGCTTCCAGGGCGCACCGGAGTATCTGACGCAGGCACGAGAGGCAACGAAACTGCCGGTCTTGCGCAAGGATTTCCTCTACGACCCATGGCAGGTGCTGGAGGCGCGCGCCTGGGGTGCGGACTGCATCCTGATCATCATGGCCGCCGTGACCGATGCCCAGGCGGTGGAACTCGAGGACGCCGCGCGGAACCTCGGCATGGATGTGCTGATCGAGGTGCACGACGAGGCGGAGCTGGAGCGTGCCGGGCACCTGAAATCGCCGCTGATCGGGATCAACAACCGCGACCTGCGCAGCTTCGAGGTGTCGCTCGACGTCACGCGCCGGCTGGCCCGGCGGGTCCCGGAGGACCGCATCGTGGTCTCGGAGAGCGGCCTGTTCACGCCCGAGGATCTGGCCGGCCTCGCGCAATACGGGGTGCGCTGCTTCCTGATCGGCGAAAGCCTGATGCGCGAGGCGGATGTCGAGGCCGCGACCCGGGCGCTTCTGTCCAGGCCGCTGACCTCGCACGGGGGGATGTGATGCTGAGCCATTTCGACGCCCAGGGCCGGGCGCATATGGTGGACGTCACCGACAAGGACGTGACCGACCGGATCGCGGTCGCCCAAGGGGCCGTCGTCATGGCGCCCGCGACGCTTGCGCTGGTGACCGAAGGGCGGGCGGGGAAGGGCGACGTTCTGGGCGTCGCACGGCTGGCGGGGATCATGGGCGCCAAGCGGACGGCCGAGCTGATCCCGCTGTGCCATCCGCTGCCGCTGTCGAAGGTCGCGCTCGATCTTGCCGCAGACCCGTCGCTGCCCGGCGTGCGGATCAGCGCCACCGTCCGCACCAGCGGCCGCACGGGCGTGGAGATGGAGGCGCTGACTGCGGTCTCGGTCGCGGCGCTGACGGTGTATGACATGCTGAAGGCGGCACAGAAGGACATGCGGATCGAGGGCATCCGGCTGACACTCAAGGACGGCGGCAAGTCGGGCCGGTTCGAGGCGCCATGATCCCGGTCGAGGAGGCGCTGGCGCGGATCCTGTCGCTGGCCGAGCCGGTCCCGGCCGAGACGGTCGAGCTGGCCTCCGCGGCAGGTCGGGTGCTGGCACGGCCGGCGGTGGCGGCGCGGGCGCAGCCGCCCTTCCCTGCCTCGGCGATGGACGGCTACGCGATCGCCGGCGAGGCCATGCCGGGCGCCCGGTTCCGGGTGATCGGCGAATCCCGCGCCGGTCGCCGGTTCTCCGGTCCTGTCGGCGCGGATGATGCGGTGCGGATCTTCACCGGCGCGCCGGTGCCCGAAGGCGCGACGCGGATCGTGATCCAGGAGGATGCCGATCGCGAGGGCGACACGATCACGCTGCGCGACGGGCTCGACCGGGCCGACTATGTCCGTCCGGCCGGGTCGGATTTCGCGGCCGGTTTCACCTTGGCGGCGCCACGGCGGCTGCGGCCGGCGGATCTGGCACTGCTGGCCGCCATGGACCTGCCCCGGGTCCAGGTCGCGCGCCGGCCCGAGGTCGCACTGATCGCCACCGGCGACGAGATCGTGATGCCGGGATGCGGGCCGGGGCCGGACCAGATCACCGCATCGAACGTCTTTGCGCTCAAGGCAATGGCCGAGGCCGAAGGGGCACAGGTTCGGATGCTGCCCGTCGCGCGCGACGATGCGGCGGTGCTGGCGGATGTATTGCGGCTGGCCGAGGGGGCCGATGTGGTGGTCACCGTCGGCGGTGCCTCGGTCGGCAGCCACGACCTTGTGGGGGCGGCGACGGCGGGCGATCGCGCGTTCTGGAAGATCGCGATGCGCCCGGGCAAACCCCTGATGGCCGGTCGGCTGGGCCGGGCAGTGCATCTGGGCCTGCCCGGCAACCCGGTCTCGGCCATCGTCTGCGGGCATCTGTTCCTGCTGCCGCTGCTGCGTGCGCTTCAGGGCCTGTCCGACCCGGTGCCGGAACCGCGCGCGGGGATCCTTGCGCGCGACCTGCCCGCGAACGGGCCGCGGGCGCATTACATGCGGGCGCGGCTCGTCCCCGGCCATCCTGCGCCGCGGCTCGACCCCTTCGAGGACCAGGATTCGTCGCGCCTCGTGGTGCTGTCCGAGGCTCAGGCCCTGCTGATCCGCCCGGTCCGCGATCCGGCCCGCAAGGCCGGGGACCCGGTCAGGTGGATTCCGCTTGCCGATTGACACAAAGCGCGAACGACGATAGAACATAGCGGAACGTTCTGCACCTGGGGCCGGGAATGCTGACGCGCAAACAACTGGAACTTCTGGACTTCATCCGCCAGCGGATCGACGCTGAGGGGGTGCCGCCGTCCTTCGACGAGATGAAGGCGGCGCTCGACCTGAAGTCCAAGTCCGGGATCCACCGCCTCATCACTGCGCTGGAGGAACGCGGCTTCATCCGCCGGCTTGCGCATCGCGCCCGGGCGCTGGAGATCGTGAAGCTGCCCGAGGCAATGGAGCGCCCGGGCTTCCGTCCCCGGTTGGTGCAGGGCGACGCGCCGGCCGCGCGCCCTGCTGCCGCGCGCGAGGTGACGCCTGTGCATGCGCTGGAACTGCCGGTGATGGGCCGGATCGCCGCCGGCGTGCCGATCGAGGCCATTTCCGAGGTGTCCCATCACGTCGCCGTGCCGGGCTCGATGCTCTCGGGTCGCGGCCAGCACTATGCGCTGGAGGTCAAGGGCGACTCGATGATCGAGGCCGGCATCAACGACGGCGACATCGTCGTGATCCGCGAACAGACCACCGCCGAAAACGGCGATATCGTCGTCGCGCTGGTCGAAGATCAGGAGGCGACGCTCAAGCGCTTTCGCCGCAAGGGCAGCATGATCGCGCTGGAAGCGGCAAATCAGGCCTACGAGACACGCGTCTATCCCGACCATCTGGTGAAGGTGCAGGGTCGGCTGGTGGGGCTGATCCGCAGCTACTGACCGGGGCGGCCGCCTTCAGCTGCCGGTGTCCGCGTCAGCAGGCCGAACCCGGTCTGCCTCGTCCCCCGCCTCGTCCCCCGCCCCCGGGCGGCCGGACCACAGGCGCGTCGCGCGGCGCGACGGCGTCAGGACGATCCCGCCCTGCGCATCCGCGGCGACGGCAACCGCCCCGGTCCGGGCAAGCAGCCGGCGATCGATCACGATGCAACCTGCGGGCGTCCGGGCGACCTCGGCCGCGACGATCACGAGCCGCGCCTCGGCACAGGCGCCGTCCACCTTGTCGGCCGCACCCCGGCCGGTCAGATGCGTGCCCGGGATTCCGTCGAGACTGAACCGGCGCTGCCCGCGCGGGCCCTCGAAGCCCGGACGCGCTGCGGCGGTTGCCTGGTCGGCCCGGTCGCCGTCGCTTTCCAGCCAGACCCGGGCGGCGAAGCCGTTGCCGCGCGGGGCGGACAGCGCGCGCCCCCCGGGCCCCATCAGCCCCACAAGCCCCGCGTCCGAGGCAATCAGCAGCACCGGCCGCCCGGCACCCTGCCAGAACCAGAGCGCCGCCAGCACCGGCACGATCCCGGCCCAGCGGGCCCGGCCGCGCCAAAGGATCACCCAGACCATGCCTGCGGCCAGCGCCGGCAGGACCCATGCTGCCGGAACCGGCACCGCCACCACCGCGCCCGACAGCCCGGCGACCCAATGCGCCACGCCCAGGATCCAGCGCGTCGCCTGTTCCATCACCCACAGCGCCGGCGCGGCCAGGCCGAGCGGCGCGAGAATACCCGCCACCACCGCCGCCGGAATCACCGCCAGCCCCATCAGCGGCACGGTCAGCAGATTGGCCAGCAGCCCGTATTCCGCGATGCGGTTGAAATGCGCCGCCGCGACCGGCGCCGTGGCAAGCCCGGCAAGACCCGACGACAGGACGAGCACCGCGAACGGGCGAAACCAGCCGGGCAGACGGAGAAGCGAGGCCCGCCCCCGCAACGCCGAAAAGCCCGCAACCAGCGCTGCCGTCGCCGCAAAGGACATCTGGAACCCCGGCTCGACCAGCGTCTCGGGCTGCACCAGAAGGATCAGCGTCGCGGCGATGGCGACCGACCGCAGGCTCAGCGCGCGGCGATCTGCCAGCACCGCGACCAGCATCACCGCGACCATGACGAAGGCTCGTTCGGTGGCGACATTGCCGCCGGACAGCGCCAGATAGAACCCCGCCGCCCCCAGCGCGACCACTGCCGCCACCTTCTTCGTCGCCAGCCGCAGCGCGACCGGCGGAACCAGCGCGAGGCCGGACCGCACCCCGGCAAAGACGAAGGCGGTCAGCAGGCCCATGTGCAGCCCCGAGATCGCCAGAAGATGCGCAAGGTTCGAATCGCGCAGCGCCTGAAGCGTCGTCTGACCGATCCCCGATCGATCACCGGTCAGGATCGCTGCCGCAAAGGCACCCGGATCGCCGGGGACCGCGGCCCGCACTGCGGTGGCAATCCGGTTGCGCAGCCGGTTGATGCGCTGCTCCGCAGCCTCGGGCAGGGCGGCAACGAGCACCGGGGTCCGGGTATAGCCCACGGCTCCGAGGCTGCGGAACCAGGCCATACGCTGGAAATCGAAGCCGCCCGGCTCCACCGGGCCGTCGGGGGCGGCGAGATGCGCAGTCGTCATCACCCGCATCCCGGGTTCGGGCACCAGGTGATCGCCCGCGCCGCCGTGCAGGGCGATCCGCACCCGGCGGGGTACCCGGTGGGGCGCGACGCGGTCCAGCACCACCCGGTCGAGCGTCAGCCGCAGCGCGTCCGACTGGCTGCGGTCGATGACAACGATCCGGCCCTCGACCGGCCCGAAGTAACGGAACTCCAGCACCGGCCCCGCGACCCGGTGCGCCCGGGCCCCGGCGGCGAGGAAACCGAGCGCGAGGCAGAGAAGCGCGACCGCCGCCGCATCGGCCCAGACCGGCGCCCGACGCCATGCGATCGCCCCCGAGAGGCCGACCGCCGCAGCGGCCATATAGGCCGCTTTCCCCGGCTCGGACGGCAGGCCGAGCCAGACTGCGATGCCGCAGGCGATCAGGACCGGCACGAAGGGAAACAGCGTGCCGCGCGCCGCGACCAGCGCTTCGACGGGACCGAGGGCAAGGCGGCCGGCCCGCACCACTTGTCCTGCCCCCCGCGATTTCCTAGACAACCGCCGAGGCTAGGCCCTCATGGTTTCCGAAAGGTTAATCCTCTATGCCGACCCCGCCGGTGACCCGCTTCGCGCCCTCGCCCACGGGCTATCTGCACATCGGCGGAGCCCGGACGGCGCTGTTCAACTGGCTCTATGCCCGCGGCCGGGACGGCAGGTTCCTGCTTCGGATCGAGGACACCGACCGCGAACGTTCCACCCCCGAGGCCACGGCGGCGATCCTCGAGGGCCTCACCTGGCTCGGCCTCGACTGGGACGGCGAGGTGGTCAGCCAGTTCGCGCGCAAGGACCGGCATGCCGAGGTTGCGCGCGAGATGCTGGCGCGGGGCGCCGCCTACCGCTGCTGGTCCACGCCCGAGGAGATCGAGGCGTTCCGCAGCGCCGCGCGGGCTGAGGGGCGCTCGACCCTGTTCCGCAGCCCCTGGCGCGACGCCGATCCCGCCAGCTGTCCCGATACGCCCTTCGCGATCCGCATGAAGGCCCCGCGCGAGGGCGAGACGGTGATCGCGGATGCGGTGCAGGGCCGGGTAGTGTTCCGCAACGATCAGCTTGACGACATGGTGGTGCTGCGCTCCGACGGGACGCCGACCTACATGCTGGCGGTCGTGGTGGACGATCACGACATGGGCGTGACCCATGTGATCCGGGGCGACGACCACCTGAACAATGCGGCGCGCCAGCAGATGGTCTATGATGCCATGGGCTGGGCGGTGCCGGTCTGGGCGCATATACCGCTGATTCACGGCCCTGATGGCAAGAAGCTGTCCAAGCGGCACGGGGCGGTGGGTCTGCATGAATATGCAAGGATGGGCTATCCGGCCGCGGCGATGCGGAACTATCTCGCACGGCTCGGCTGGTCGCATGGCGATGCCGAGATCTTCGGCGATGCCGAGGCCAAGGCCTGGTTCGACCTGTCGGGCATCGGGCGGGCGCCGGCGCGGCTGGACTTCCGCAAGCTCGAACATGTCTCGGGCCAGCACATTGCGGCGATGGACGATGCTGCACTGCTGCATGAGATCGACGGCTACCTCGCCGCGGCCGGCCTTCCCGCGCTCGAGGGTGTGGCCCGGATGCGACTGTCGGCGGCCCTTCCGGTGCTGAGGGAACGGGCCAAGACCTTGCCGGAACTTCTTGAAAAAGGGACGTTTGCACTGGCCGACAGACCGCTGGCGATGGACCCGAAGGCGGCTGCGGCGCTCGATCCGGTATCCCGCGGTATACTGAGAGAATTGACGCCGCGCCTGCAAAATGCTAGCTGGTCGCGGGCAGATCTGGAGTCGCTCGTGACCGAGGTTGCAGGCGCGCACGGACTGGGCCTCGGCAAGCTCGCCGCCCCCCTGCGCGCGGCCCTCTCCGGGCGCACGGCGAGCCCAAGCGTGTTCGACATGATGCTCGTCCTCGGACGGGACGAGACCATCGCACGGCTGTCCGAGGCGAGCGCGCCCGCATGAGGCACCCGCCCCCGGCCTGCCCAGACGGAACCACCATCCGGCCTGCGGGCCGGTCGCAAGGAAAGGGACGAGGATGGCCGAGACGACCAGAACCGCGACACTGACGATCGACGGGCGTTCCGTCGAACTGCCGGTCCTCAAGGGCAGCACCGGGCCGGACGTCGTCGACATCCGCAAGCTCTACGGCGAGATGGACGTGTTCACATTCGATCCGGGCTTCACCTCGACCGCGGCCTGCGAATCGTCGATCACCTTCATCGACGGCGACAAGGGCGAACTGCTGCACAGGGGCTACCCGATCGAGCAGCTGGCCGAACAGTCCCACTATCTCGAAGTCTGCTACCTGCTGCTTTACGGCGAACTGCCGAGCGCGAGCGAGCTTCAGGACTTCGAGATGCGGATCACCCGGCATACGATGCTGCACGAACAGATGCAGTATTTCTTTCGCGGGTTCCGCCGCGACGCCCATCCGATGGCCACCATGGTTGGCGTCGTGGGCGCGATGTCGGCCTTCTATCACGATTCGACCGACATCAACGACCCATGGCAGCGCGAGGTCGCGGCGATCCGGATGATCGCCAAGATGCCGACCATCGCCGCTTGGGCCTACAAGTATTCGATCGGCCAGCCCTTCATCTATCCGCGCAACGATCTCGACTATGCGTCGAACTTCCTGCACATGTGCTTTGCCACGCCGTGCGAGCCCTATCACGTGGATCCCGTCCTGGCCCGGGCCATGGACCGGATCATGACGCTGCACGCCGATCACGAACAGAACGCCTCCACCTCGACGGTGCGGCTGGCCTCGTCCTCGGGTGCAAACCCCTTTGCCTGCATCGCGGCGGGCATCGCCTGTCTCTGGGGTCCGGCGCATGGTGGCGCGAACCAGGCCTGTCTGGAGATGCTGCGCGAGATCGGGACGGTGGACCGCATTCCCGAATACATCCGGCGCGCCAAGGACAAGAATGACCCGTTCCGTCTGATGGGCTTCGGCCACCGGGTCTACAAGAACTTCGACCCGCGCGCGAAGGTGATGAAGCAGTCGGCGGACGAGGTTCTGGGCCTGCTGGGCATCGACAACAACCCCACGCTCCAGGTGGCCAAGGAACTGGAGCGCATCGCGCTCGAGGACGACTACTTCGTCGAGAAGAAGCTTTACCCGAACGTCGACTTCTATTCGGGCATCATCCTCGACGCGATGGGTTTCCCGACCGCGATGTTCACGCCGATCTTCGCCCTGAGCCGGACCGTCGGCTGGATCAGCCAGTGGAAGGAACAGATGCGCGACCCGCACATGAAGATCGGCCGGCCGCGTCAGCTTTACACCGGCGCGACGCAGCGCGCCTATGTGCCGGTCGACAAGCGCTGATCGCGACCACAGTTCCGCAGACGCCCCCGACGGGGGCGTTTTGCATTTCCGCACCGGATCCGGGACGGCGCGGGCGCGCGCTCCGACCCTCCCGCCTTGCCCGTGGGCGCCGGCTGTCATACACAGGCCGGGAAAAGACCGTTGGGGGGTGCCATGCGCCGCGTCGTCATCACCGGGCTGGGGGTCGTCTCGCCGATCGGAAATTCGGCCGACGAGGTTTCGGCCAGCCTGCGCAGCGGCCGGTCCGGGATCGTCTTTTCCCCCGAATATGCCGAGCATGGCTTTCGCAGCCAGGTCCACGGCCAGCCGAAGATCGTGCTGGAGGACCACATCGACAAGCGCGACCTGCGTTTCATGGGGGACGGGGCGGCCTACAACTTCATCGCCATGCAGCAGGCCGTGGCCGACAGCGGGCTGGAACCGTCCGAGGTGTCGAACGAACGGACCGGGATCATCGTGGGCTCCGGCGGTCCGTCGACCAAGAGCTTCTACAAGGCGCACAACATCGTGCGCGACACCGGCAGCCCCAAGCGGATCGGCCCTTTCGGCGTGACCAAGGGCATGTCCTCGACCACCTCGGCCTGCCTTGCGACGCCGTTCAAGATCAAGGGCGTGAACTATTCGATCACCTCGGCCTGCTCGACCTCTGCCCATTGCATCGGCAATGGCGCCGAACTGATCCAGATGGGCAAGCAGGACATCATCTTTGCTGGCGGCGGCGAGGAACTGGACTGGACGCTGTCCTGCCTGTTCGACGCCATGGGTGCGATGTCGTCGAAGTACAACGACGCCCCGGAGACGGCGAGCCGGCCCTACGATGCCACCCGCGACGGATTCGTGATCGCGGGCGGCGGCGGCGTCGTGGTGCTGGAGGAACTCGACCATGCGCGGGCGCGCGGCGCGAAGATCTATGCCGAACTGACCGGCTACGGCGCGACCTCTGACGGATACGACATGGTGGCCCCGTCGGGAGAAGGCGGCGAGCGGTCGATGCGGCTGGCTTTGTCCACCCTGCCCCGCGACCGGCGGATCAGCTATATCAACAGCCACGGCACCTCGACGCCGGTGGGTGATATCGGCGAGGTGAAGGCGATCCGCCGGGTTTTCGGTGAGGATGCGGTGCCGCCGATCGCCTCGACAAAGTCGCTGACCGGGCACAGCCTGGGCGCGACCGGGGTGCACGAGGCGATCTATTCGCTGCTGATGATGCAGGGGGGCTTCATCGCCGCCTCGGCCAATGTGCGCGAACCTGACCCGGAGCTTCGCCCCGGCGAGATCGTCACCGAACTGCGCGAGGGCGTTGTCTTCGACAGCGTCCTGTCGAACAGCTTCGGCTTCGGCGGCACCAACGCCACCCTGGTCTTTTCCAGCTACGACGGATGACGCGGATGACCGGTCTGTTGCAGGGCAAGCGCGGGCTTGTCATGGGCGTCGCCAACGACCGCTCGATCGCCTGGGGCATAGCCCGTGCGCTGGCGGCCGAGGGGGCGGAACTCGGTTTCTCGTATCAGGGCGAGGCATTCGGTCGCCGGGTGGAGCCGCTCGCGGCCTCGGTCGGGTCGTCCTTCCTGGTCGATGTGGACGTCACCGACGATGCCTCGCTGGATGCCTGTTTCGGCCGGATCGGTGCCGAATGGGGCAGCATGGACTTTCTCGTGCATGCCATCGCCTATTCCGACAAGGCCGAGCTGACCGGCCGCTTCATCAACACGACGCGCGGCAATTTCCTGAATTCGCTGAACATCTCCTGCTTCAGCTTCATCGACGTGGCGCGGCGGGCAGCGTCGCTGATGCCCGACGGCGGCAGCCTGACCACGCTCACCTTCCAGGGATCGAACCGGGTCACCCCGAACTACAACGTGATGGGCGTCGCCAAGGCCGCGCTGGAATCCGCGGTGCGATACCTTGCCAACGATCTCGGCCCGCAGAAGGTGCGGGTGAACGCGATCAGCCCCGGCCCGATGAAGACCCTTGCCGGCGCCGCCATCGGCGGTGCCCGCGCGACGTTCCGCCACACCGAGACCAACGCGCCACTGCGTGCCAATGCCACGCTCGAGGCGGTGGGTGGCACGGCGGTCTGGCTGACCTCGGACTGGGGCGCCTGCACGACGGGCGAGATCGTGCGGGTGGACGGCGGGTTCCACGTGCTCGGCATGCCGCAGGCCGAACATCTCTGACCTGCGGCAGCGGGGCGGCCGACGAAACGCGGCCTATTCGGCCGCCTTCGCCATCGGGTTGTTGGGGTGGGTCGTCCAGTTCGCATAGGGGCCGACGACGCGGCCGGTGCGCGGATCGGTCGCCCCCAACGGCAGGGTCTCCATCGTGATGCAGTTCTCGACCGGGCAGACGTTGACGCAGAGGTTGCAGGCCACGCATTCGGCGTCGTTGACCTCGAACACCCGGCCCGGGCGCATCCAGATCGCCTGGTGGCTGGTGTCCTCGCAGGCGGCATAGCAGCGGCCGCACTTGATGCACAGATCCTGGTCGATCCGCGCCTTGGTCGTGTAGTTGAGGTTCAGATACTGCCAGTCGGTGACATTGGGCACCGCCCGGCCCACCAGCTCGGGCAGGCTGAGCCCCTTCTCGTCCAGATATTGCGACAGGCCCGAGATCATCTCCTGCACGACCTTGAACCCGTAGGTCATGGCCGCTGTGCAGACCTGCACGTTGCCCGCACCGAGCGCCAGGAACTCGGCCGCGTCGCGCCAGGTGGTGATGCCGCCGATACCGCTGATCGGCAGTCCGCGGGTATCGGCGTTGCGGGCGATCTCGGCCACCATGTTGAGCGCGATGGGTTTCACCGCCGGGCCGCAATAGCCGCCATGGGCGCCCTTGCCGTCGATGGTCGGTTCGGGGGCGAAGCTGTCCAGATCGACGGCGGTGATCGAGTTGATCGTGTTGATCAGGCTGACGGCATCCGCGCCGCCCCGCTTCGCGGCCTCGGCAGGCTTGCGGATGTCGGTGATGTTCGGGGTCAGCTTGACGATGCAGGGCATGCGAGAGTGCTGCTTGACCCAGCGCGTCACCATCTCGATGTACTCCGGCACCTGGCCCACGGCCGAGCCCATGCCGCGCTCGCTCATGCCGTGCGGACAGCCGAAGTTCAGCTCCACCCCGTCGGCCTCGGTCTCCTCGACGCGGGCGAGGATCGCCTTCCAGCTCTCCTCGTCGCAGGGGACCATCAGGCTGACCACCAGCGCCCGCTCGGGCCAGTCGCGCTTGACCTGCTTGATCTCGCGCAGGTTCACCTCGAGCGGCCGGTCGGTGATCAGTTCGATGTTGTTCAGCCCGAGCAGGCGCCGGTCCGCGCCCCAGACCGCCCCGTAACGCGGGCCGTTGACATTGACGATCGGCGGCCCCTCGGCCCCGAGCGTCTTCCAGACCACGCCGCCCCAGCCGGCGCGGAAGGCACGGACGACATTGTATTCCTTGTCGGTCGGAGGCGCCGAGGCCAGCCAGAACGGATTTGGGGACTTGATGCCGATGAAGTCCGACGAAAGATCTGCCATCTCTGCCTCCCTCAGCCCATCAGGCTCGCGTGAATGTCCTCGGCCGCGTCGCGACCCTGCGCCACGGCCGTCACCGTAAGATCCTCGCCGCCGCCGGTGCAGTCGCCCCCGGCCCAGACCCCGGGGATCGAGGTGCGCCCGGCCCCGCTCACGGCGATCTTGGCGCCATCGATGGCCAGCCCTTCCGGCACGCCCGACAGACGCTGCCCGATGGCGCGGAACACCTGATCGGCCTTCAGCCGGAACGTCTCGGCCGAGGGGCGCAGGCCGTCCGGCCCCTCGACGGTATAGGCGACCTCGATCTCGCGCACGCCCCCGTTACCGTGGATCGCGACCGGCACCGCATCGGTGACGATCTTCACCCCGGCGGTTGCGGCATGATCCTGCTCGTAGAGGCTCGCCGACATCCGCTCGCGTCCGCGGCGATAGAGGATCGTGACATTCTCGGCCCCCAGCAGCTTGGACTGCACCGCCGCATCCACAGCGGTCATGCCGCCGCCGATCACCACCACGTCGCGCCCGACCGGCACGGTGCCCTTGTCCTCGGCCTGGCGCAGCCCGGCGATGAAATCCACCGCATCGGCGACGTTCCCGGCCGTTTCCCCCGGTGCGCCCAGGGCATTCACCCCGGCCAGTCCGAGGCCCAGGAAAACCGCGTCGAAGTCGCGCCGCAGATCGTCCAGCGACATGTCGCGACCCAGCGCCTGACCGGTGCGAATGGTGATGCCGCCGATCCGCAGCAGCCAGTCGATCTCTGCCTGGGCGAAGCCGCCGGTCGTCTTGTAGGCAGCGATGCCGTATTCGTTGAGACCGCCGGGCTTTTCCCGCGCTTCGAAGATGACCACGTCGTGGCCGTGCATCGCAAGCCGGTGCGCGCAGGCAAGGCCCGCAGGCCCCGCCCCCACGACCGCCACCCGCCTTCCGGTTGGCGCGCTTCGGGCAAAGGGATGCAATCCCTGCGCCATCGCCGTGTCGGTGGCAAAGCGCTGCAAGCGCCCGATCTCGACCGGCTTGCCCTCGGCCGCCTCGCGCACGCAGGCTTCCTCGCACAAGGTCTCGGTCGGGCAGACGCGCGCGCACATGCCGCCGAGGATGTTCTGGGTCCAGATCGTCGTCGCCGCCGCCTCGGGCGTGCCGGTGGCGATCTGGCGGATGAACAGCGGGATGTCGATCGCTGTCGGGCAGGCCGTGACGCAGGGCGCATCGTGGCAGAAATAGCACCGGTCGGCCGCGACCCGCGCTTCGTGGGCGTCAAGCGGCGGTTCGACATCGGAGAAGTTGGCGGCAAGCCGGTCGGGCGGCAGGCGGCCGGGCACGACCCCCGGCGTGAGCGGGCTGTTGGACACCGAAGACTCCCTGTGGTGTTCTTTTCCCGAAGGCTGCCATAGCGCCCGTTTTTTATCAAACGGTAAATTTCACCTGCCGGCCCTCGCGGCGAAGGGCGCTTTTCACCCCGCGGAGGGCAGGCTATAAGCGCAGCGCCCGGATCGAGGGCGGCGGGATCGAGGAACGCATGACACGGCAGAACCACGAGGCGGATGTTGCCTTCATCCAGGCGCTGGCCGAGCTTCTGAACCGCAACGAACTGACCGAACTGGCGGTGAAGCGCGAATACGCCGAGGACGACAGCCTCGAGGTGCGGGTGGTCAAGCAGATGACCGTTCTGGCCCCTGCCCCGGTCGCGGCCCCCGCGCCTGCCCCGGTCGGGCAGGCCGCCGCCGCCGGCCCTGCCCCGGCACCGGCCCCCGCGGCGGCCAGCGACGATCCGGCGCAGCATCCCGGCGCCGTCACCTCGCCCATGGTGGGAACGGTCTATCTGGCCCCCGAACCGGGTGCTGCGCCCTTCGTCACCGTGGGGACGAGCGTCGCCGAGGGGCAGACCGTACTGATCATCGAGGCGATGAAGACCATGAACCAGATCCCCGCCCCGCGCGCGGGCACGGTCCGCCGGATCCTGATCGAGGATGGCAGTCCGGTCGAATACGGCGCCCCCCTGATGATCATCGACTGAGGCCCGGCCGGTGGCGCAGCGCATGTTCGAAAAGATCCTGATCGCCAACCGTGGCGAGATCGCGTTGCGGGTGATCCGCGCCTGCCGCGAGATGGGTATCAAGTCGGTGGCGGTCCATTCCACCGCCGATGCCGATGCGATGCATGTGCGGATGGCCGACGAAAGCGTCTGTATCGGCCCGGCCCCGTCGTCGGAAAGCTATCTGTCGATGTCGCGCATCATCTCGGCCTGCGAGATCACCGGGGCCGAGGCGGTCCATCCGGGCTATGGATTCCTGTCCGAGAACGCGGCCTTCGTCCAGGCGCTCGAGGACCACGACATCGTCTTCATCGGCCCCTCGTCGGAGCACATCCGCATCATGGGGGACAAGATCACCGCCAAGGAAACCGCGAGATCGCTGGGCATCCCGGTGGTGCCGGGCTCGGACGGCGGCGTTGCCGATCTTGCCGCCGCGCGCGAGATCGCCGGGCAGATCGGATATCCGGTCATCATCACGGCCACCGCCGGCGGCGGCGGCCGCGGCATGAAGGTCGCCCGCGACGAGGGCGAGCTGGAGGTCGCGTTCCGCACCGCCCGGACCGAGGCCAAGGCCGCCTTCGGCAACGACGGGGTCTATATCGAGAAATACCTCCAGCGCCCGCGGCACATAGAGATCCAGGTGTTCGGCGACGGCCGGGGCAGAGCGGTGCATCTGGGCGAACGCGACTGTTCGCTGCAGCGGCGGCACCAGAAGGTGTTCGAGGAGGCCCCCGGCCCGGTCATCACCCCGAAAATGCGTGCCGAGATCGGCGGCATCTGCGCCCGCGCCATGGAAAGCCTCGGTTATGCGGGCGCCGGCACGGTGGAATTCCTCTATGAGGACGGGAAGTTCTATTTCATCGAGATGAATACCCGCCTGCAGGTCGAACATCCCGTGACCGAGACGATCTTCGGCGTCGATCTGGTGCGCGAACAGATTCGCGTCGCCGCCGGCCTGCCGATGTCCTTCACCCAGCAGGAGCTGGAAATCAACGGCCACGCCATCGAGGTCCGCATCAACGCCGAGCGGCTGCCGAGCTTTGCCCCCTGCCCCGGCAAGGTGCACGTGTTCCACGCGCCCGGCGGGCTTGGTGTGCGGATGGACTCGGCGCTCTACGGCGGCTACACGATCCCGCCCTATTACGACAGTCTGATCGGCAAGCTGATCGTGCATGGACGCGACCGGCCCGAGGCATTGGCGCGCCTGCAACGCGCGCTGGGTGAGCTGATCGTTGACGGGGTGGAAACCACCGTGCCGCTGTTCCGCGCGCTGCTGGCCGAGCCCGACATCCAGAACGGCGACTATTCGATCCACTGGCTGGAGCAATGGCTGGCCCGACAGTTCGGCTGATCCGGCCGGGCCGATGCGCCTGACCGCCGAACATCTGCTGCGCGGTTATGCGATGGGGATATTTCCCATGGCGGAGTCGCGCAAGGATCCCGCCGTGCACTGGGTCGATCCCCGCCGTCGAGGGGTCATTCCGCTGGACGGGTTCCGCATCTCGCGCAGCCTGCGCCGCCGCATCCTGCGGGGCGGGTTCACCCCCCTGGTGGATACCGCCTTCGACGCCGTCGTGGCGGCCTGCGCCGACCGTGACGAGACCTGGATCAACCCCGAGATCCAGCAGCTCTATTCCGACCTTCACCGGGCGGGCGCGGCCCATTCGCAGGAGGTCTGGCAGGACGGCCGGCTGGTCGGCGGGGTCTACGGCGTCGCATTGGGGCGCGCCTTCTTCGGGGAATCGATGTTCTCGCGCGCGACCGATGCCTCGAAGGTGGCGCTGGCCTGGCTGGTGCACCGGCTGCGGGCGGGCGGGTTCGTCCTGTTCGACACCCAGTTCCTGACCCCGCATCTGGCCAGCCTCGGCGCGATCGAGATCGGCCGGGCCGAATATCACCGCCGCCTTGCCGCCGCGCTGAAGGGTCAGGCGCGGTTCGACCCGCCCGGATATGCCCCGGACCCTCAGTCGGTCGTGCAGCGGATCACCCAGACGTCATAGCGCCGATGGTCCATGGCGGACAGGGCGGGACTGGATGCGATCATCCAGCCCTGAAAGACCGGCGCCTGCATCAGTCGGTCGCGGATCGTCAGCAGCGCAAAGGCATCCGCCGATCCGTCTGCCGGATACCGGCATTCCTCGAGCTGGATGGTCAGCCGCCCCTCGGTCGTCGCCTGGCCGCTTCTGATTTCCAGATCGACGGTGCGCCCGGTCACCTTGTCCAGCCAGCGCACCACCGCGCCGGTGCCCTGACGCGCCTCCTGCGCACCGGCGGGCAGCGCCAGGGCCAGCAGCACCAGCAGCGCGCGGATCATTCGCCGTCGGCCTTCAACGCCTCGCCCGCCGCGGCGCCCACGAACTTCATCAACAGCGTGGTCAGGCTGACCGCGCCCTGGGTGTCCATGAACTCGTCGCCCGGCTCCAGGTTGAAGGGCGAACCGCCGGGCAGGATCTCGACGAAATTCCCCCCGAGCAACCCCTCCGAGGAAATCAGGGCGGCGCTGTCGTCGGGCAGGCTCAGGCCTGGGCGCATGGCAAGCCGGGCTTCGGCGAAGAAGGTCTCGGGGTTCAGCGACAGGGCCGTGACCGTGCCCACCTTGACACCCGCAAGCCGGACATCGGTCCCCACCTTCACCCCCTCCACCGACCGGAAGGCGGCGCGCAGTTCGTACCCTCCGGTCTCGCGCACGAAACCGGTGGACTGGGCAGCATAGGCCAGAAAGCCCAGCGCCACGGCCAGCACCGCGCCGCCGACAAGGATCTCTGCGGTGTTCTCTGACATCACTCGGGCTGCCAGGCCTCGTAATCGCGCCGTGCGACCGGGTCCGGCCGGCGGATCGAGCCCGGCGGCACCCAGGCGGCCGGTGTGCCGGTCAGATTCTCCTGATGCGGCCGTTCCCATGCCTTGCGGCGCAGCGGCGCCTCGGTCGGCGGAGCGTCCCAGGTGAAATGCAGCCAGCCGTGCCATTCGGGACTGATCCGGCTTGCCTCGGCCTCGCCGTTGTAGATCACCCAGCGCCGCTTGCCGTCGCGCGAGCGGTAGAAGATGTTGCCCTGCTCGTCCTCGCCGACCTTCACCCCGTGGCGCCAGGTGAAGAGCTGGGTGCCGAGCGTCTGGCTGTTCCACCAGGTTAGGAGGCGAAGGAGGAAGTTCATCGGTGTCTCTCCGGCAGGGCGCTTGCCGTCATATGGCTGATGACGCGGCAGAGGTCCAGTGCCGAGGCGCCGCAGGTCACGCGGGCGGCATTGTCGGTGCCGCCCCCGGCAGGCGGGCCGTCACCTCGATCTCGATCCGCATTGCAGGCTCCAGCAGCCCGGCCTCGATCATCGTTGCCGCCGGGCGCGCGGTGCCGAAGGCGGCTGCAAGCTGCGGCCAGAGCACGGGAAAGTCGGCCCGGTCCGGCAGGATGTAGCGCACCCGCACGACGTCGTCGAGGCTTGCCCCCGCCTGCGCCAGCGCCGCGCCGATGCTGCGCAGCGCGTTGCGGCACTGATCCTCGACCGCGTCAGGCAGCGTCATGGTGGCATAGTCGTAGCCCGTCGTGCCGGACACGAACACCCAGCCGTCGCAGACCACCGCGCGCGAGTAGCCGATCGCGGATTCGAAGGTGGAGCCGCTGGAAATGTGTGTCCGTGTCATCCGTCCGGTCCTGCCTTGGCCCAGCACACGATGCCGTGGCGGGGGGAATAGAGGCTCCACTGGTCATCCACACGCCCGGGGCCGGCCGGGAGAACCGCCCAGAACGAGCCGGGTTGCGCCAGCGCGCGCCTTGCCCTGTCCTGCATCGCAGGCGGCCACAAGGCAAGGCACCCCGGCGCGAGGCCGGGCCGGTCCCGGGGCATCGGGGTCGGCTGCCAGTTGCCGCCGAACACGGAACCCGAGCGCCGGGCCGCCACGGGCCGCGGCGGATCGGCGGGGGCGGTGGCCAGAAGGTCGGCCGCCGCAGTCACGCATCGGCGGGGGCGGTGGCCAGAAGGTCGGCCGCCGCAGTCACGCAGAGGACGGTCCGGTCGGGCACACCTTCGGGCGGTTTGCTCTTGATCGCCCGCGCGTAGCGGATTTCGCCCAGACCCTCGACACCGCGGAACAGGTCAGGGGCAAAGCCGTGGTCGTTGCAGGCGGCGGTCAGCAGGACTCCGCAGAAACAAAGGGCGGACCATCGGCCCGCCCTTCTGATCGGATCAGCTGCCACGACGCGCCTCAGGCGCTGGCCACGGCCTTCTTCTTCGATCCGGCCTCGGCATGCACCAGCAGCGGCTTGGCGCCGCCCTGCACGACCTCCTCGTTCACCACGACCTCCTGCACCCCCTCGAGGCCGGGCAGTTCGAACATGGTGTCCAGCAGGATGTCCTCCATGATCGACCGCAGCCCCCGCGCACCGGTCTTGCGCTTGATCGCGCGCTTTGCGACCGCGGTCAGCGCCTCGGGCGTGAAGGTCAGCTTCACCCCCTCGATCTCGAACAGGCGCTGATACTGGCGCACCAGCGCGTTCTTCGGCTCGGTCAGGATGGTGACCAGCGCCGCCTCGTCCAGATCGTTCAGGGTGGCGATCACCGGCAGGCGCCCGACGAATTCCGGGATCAGGCCGAATTTCAGCAGATCCTCGGGCTCGAGTTCCTTGAACAGGTCGCCCGCACCGCGGCTGTCGGGTTCCTTGACCTCGGCGCCGAAGCCCATTGCGCTGCCCTTGTTGCGCTGGGCGATGATCTTCTCCAGCCCGGCGAAGGCGCCGCCGCAGATGAACAGGATGTTGGTCGTGTCCACCTGCAGGAATTCCTGCTGCGGATGCTTGCGGCCGCCCTGCGGCGGCACCGAGGCGACGGTGCCCTCCATGATCTTCAGCAGCGCCTGCTGCACGCCTTCCCCGCTGACATCGCGGGTGATCGAGGGGTTGTCGGACTTGCGCGTGATCTTGTCGACCTCGTCGATGTAGACGATCCCGCGCTGCGCCCGTTCGACGTTGTATTCGCTGGCCTGCAGAAGCTTGAGGATGATGTTCTCGACATCCTCGCCCACATAGCCCGCCTCGGTCAGCGTCGTCGCGTCGGCCATGGTGAAAGGCACGTCGAGGATCCGCGCCAGCGTCTGCGCCAGCAGCGTCTTGCCGCAGCCGGTGGGACCGATCAGCAGGATGTTCGACTTCGACAGTTCCACATCGCCCGCCTTGGAGCCGTGGTTCAGACGCTTGTAATGGTTGTGGACCGCGACAGACAGCACGCGCTTGGCATGTTCCTGGCCGATCACGTAGTCGTCCAGCACCTTGCAGATCTCGCGCGGGGTCGGCACCCCGTCGGCCGACCGCAGGCCGGAGGCCTTCGTCTCTTCCCGGATGATGTCCATGCACAGTTCGACGCATTCGTCGCAGATGAACACCGTCGGTCCGGCGATCAGCTTGCGCACCTCGTGCTGGCTCTTGCCGCAGAAGGAACAGTAAAGGGTGTTCTTGCTGTCGCTGCCCGAATTGCCTGCCATCGTTCCGTATCCCTGGCCAGATCTGCGACAGGTCCTGCCCCCCTGCCCGGATCCCCGTCTGCCCGAAAGCCTACGGGAGTCCCGCCGTGTTCACAACGCAAAATCCGCCGTCACGCGGGCTCGGGACCGGACTGGCTGCGGCTTTGCACGATCTCGTCGATCAGACCCCAGGCCTTCGCATCCTCGGCCGACATGAACTTGTCCCGTTCCAGCGCATTCTCCACTGCCTCGAGCGTCTGGCCGGTGTGGCGCACATAGATCTCGTTCAGGCGGCGCTTGAGCTTGAGCGTCTCCTCGGCGTGGATCATGATGTCGGTCGCCTGGCCCTGATAGCCGCCCGAAGGCTGGTGCACCATGACCCGGCTGTTGGGCAGGCTGAACCGCATCCCCTTCTCGCCAGCCGTCAGCAGCAGCGACCCCATCGACGCGGCCTGACCGACGACGAGGGTCGAGACCTTGGGCTTTATGTACTGCATGGTGTCGTAGATCGACAGGCCGGAGGTCACCACACCGCCGGGGCTGTTGATGTACATGCTGATCTCCTTCGACGGGTTCTCCGCCTCGAGGAACAGAAGCTGCGCCACGATCAGCGTGGACATGCCGTCGTGGACCGGACCGGACAGGAAGATGATCCGCTCCTTCAGCAGCCGGGAAAAGATGTCGTAGGCCCGCTCGCCGCGGCTGGTCTGTTCGACCACCATCGGCACAAGGGTGTTCATGTAGGTATCGATTGGATCGCGCATGTCCACCTGCCATTGGTCTCGACGGAGTCTGTCCGCCTCTTCTTGACGGAGTCTTAGTTTGGCGCCCGAGGGGCCGCAAGGGCGGGGGAATCTTTCCGCCTGGCCGTGCCGGATGCGGCTTGACCGCCCCGGACGGCGCCCTATTTCCGACGCGAGGGACACAGCAAACATGTTCACCGAGTTCGCGCCGACACGGTCTGCCGCGCTCGAACGTCTCGCGGAATTCGTTCCGCTGGCCGGTCGCGAGTATGCCACGCGACGGAACTTCGACCTTCCAGGGGTTCGCACGGTGTCGCGGCTGTCGCCGTGGATCCGTCATCGCATCCTGACCGAGGAAGAGGTGGTTGCCGCTGTCCTTGCGCGCCACAGCCTCCGCTCGGCCGAGAAGTTCATCGACGAGGTAACCTGGCGGACCTACTGGAAGGGCTGGCTGGAATTGCGGCCGGCCATCTGGCAGCAGTATCGCACCGGTCTTGCGGCGGCGATCGACCGGCTTGCGGTCGAGGAAGGGATGCGTGAGCGGTGGGAGGCGGCCTGCGAGGGCCGGACCGGGATCGACGGTTTCGACCACTGGGCAAGGGAACTGGTCGCGACCGGTTATCTGCACAACCACGCCCGGATGTGGTTCGCCTCGATCTGGATCTTCACGCTCCGGCTGCCATGGGAGCTTGGTGCCGACTTCTTTCTGCGCCACCTGCTGGACGGCGATCCGGCCTCGAACACATTGTCGTGGCGCTGGGTCGGCGGCATGCACACCCGCGGCAAGACCTATCTCGCCCGTGCCTCGAACATCGCGGAATATACCGGTGGACGCTATCGTCCCGAGGGACTGGCCACTGACGCGCGGCCGTTGCCCGACCGCCACCACCCGGCCCCCAGACCGCCGCCCCGGTCGAACGATCTCGACCCGACGATGCGGACGGGGCTTCTGCTGACCGAGGAGGATCTGTCGCCCGACTTCCTGTTTGCGCGGGGGTTGCGCCCGGTCGCCGCAACGGCGCTTCTTGCGGTCGCGGATCGCTCTCCCCTGGCGGTCTCGCCGCGGGTCCACGACTGGGTCACGGGGGCAATCGACGATTGCGCTGGGCGCCATCGCGCGCAGCTCGGGTCGTGGACCGCGCCGCACGAGGGCGAGGCGGCGCTGCTGTTCCTGCGCGACTGGGCCCTCGGCTTCAATCTCGGCCAGATCGTCACCGCCTACGCCCCGACGGGCCCGACGGCGGACCTGCTGGACAAGCTGCGGAAGCTTCTGGAGCCCCACGGAGTCCGTCTGATCACCTGCCTGCGGAACTGGGACCGCGACGCCTGGCCGCATGCGACCCGCGGCTTCTTCCAGTTCAAGCTGGACATCGTGCGTCAGGTCGAGGCTGCGGCGCGGCGCTGAGCCCTTGCGCTGCACTGCCCGGTCGCCTACCGCTTCGGCATGGCCGACTCCCTTCCCCTGCTGGACCACCGCGACGCCCGGGCGCGTCGCAACGTGCTGGTCCTTGTCGCGGCCCAGGCGATCCTCGGCGCGCAGATGCCGATGATCTTCACCATCGCCGGGCTGGCAGGTCAGTCGCTTGCCAGCAACGCATGCTGGGCGACGCTGCCGATCTCGGCCACGGTGATCGGGTCGATGCTGACCGCGACACCGCTTTCGGCCCTGATGCAGCGTCACGGACGGCGCGCCGGGTTCGTGGTCGGTGCCATCGGCGGGGCGGTCGGGGCCGCAATCGGCGCCTGGGGTCTGATGACCGCCTCATTTCCGCTGTTCGTGCTGGGCGCGCTGTTCACCGGCATCTACATGTCGGCGCAGGGATTCTACCGCTTCGCTGCGGCCGATACCGCTTCCGACAGCTTCCGGCCGAAGGCGATTTCCTGGGTCATGGCGGGCGGGCTTCTGTCCGCGGTGATCGGGCCGCAGATCGTGAAGGTCACGGCCGAGGCCATGGTGGTGCCCTTCCTCGGCACATATCTGGCCGTGATCGCGTTGAACCTCGTGGGCATGGCCCTGTTCGCCGGCCTTGACATCCCGAGGCCCCCGGCACCCGCCGTCGGCGCGCCGCGTGGGCGCAGCCGGATGGAGCTGCTGCGGACGCCGCGGATTGCCGTCGCGGTGATCTGCGCCACGGTCTCCTACGCGCTGATGAACCTGGTGATGACCTCGTCGCCGCTGGCGGTCGTCGGCTGCGGCTTCAGCACCGGAAATGCCGCCGATGTGGTGACGGCACATGTCCTTGCCATGTATGCGCCGTCGTTCGTTACCGGCCACATCATCGCGCGGATCGGGGCCGAAAGGGTCGTGGGCATGGGCCTTGCCATCCTTGCCGGCGCCGGCGCGGTGGCGCTCAGCGGGGTCGAGCTCGAACACTTCTTCGCCGCGCTGGTGCTGCTGGGCATCGGGTGGAACTTCGGCTTCATCGGCGCGACCACGATGCTGACCGCCAGCCACGCCCCCGAGGAACGCGGCCGGATGCAGGGTCTGAACGACCTGATCGTATTCGGCGGCGTGACCCTCGCATCGTTCTCGTCGGGCGGACTGATGAACTGTTCCGGCGGCTCGGTCGAGGCGGGCTGGCAGGCGGTCAACCTGGCCATGACCCCGTTTCTCGTCCTCGCCGGCGGGGCGCTGATCTGGCTGATGCTGCGGCCGCGCCAGGCCTAGACGATCCGGTGCCGCGCGGCCATCTTGCCTCCACACCCCGGCTGTGCCTAAGCAACCGAATGAACGAACCCGACACCACGTCACCGGACCGCCAGCGGCTTGCCGACACGCGGCTGGCCCTGCCACTTGCACTTCTGCGCGCGCGCGAGGCGGTCATGGCGCGGTTCCGTCCGATCCTTGCGCGGCACGGGATCAACGAACAGCAGTGGCGCGTGATCCGGGTGCTGGCCGAACAGGACGGACTTGACGCAAGCGAGGTCGCGCGCCGTACGGCGATCCTCGCACCCTCGCTGACCCGGATGCTCCGCAGCATGGAGGACCGCGGCCTCGTGCGACGCACCGGCGATCCGGCCGACGGCCGCCGCGTGATCCTGCGCATCGCCCCCGAAGGCCTGCGGCTGATTGCCGAGGTCAGCCCCGAAAGTCTGGAGCAATACCGCCAGATCGAGACCGCCTTCGGCACCGAGCGGCTGACCGCCCTGCTTCAGCTTCTGGACGACCTCTCCCGGCTCGACCCCGACAGCTGACCCTCCGCCACCCACCGGTCCAGCACCGCAAGCGCCGCATCGGCGAAGGCCGGATCGTTGATATGCGCGTCGATCTCGATCAGGTCGACACCGGCCGGACAGGCCCGCCGCATCTCGTCGCAGAAGGCGGCAAGACCCGCGGCATCGTGCAGCGGCGCGCCGGGACGGTCCCATTCGTTGCACCCCCTCGCCGGCAGGATGAAGGCGACCGGACCCCGCGCCTCGGCCATCCGCGCACAGAACAGGCGAGCCAGCGCCCGCCGCTCGCCCTCGTCGAGCAGGACCGAGGAAATCAGCCGGTTGTGCGCATGCACGGGCCGCCCGGCCAGCGCGTCGGGCAGCGGGAAGGATCCGGCGAAATCGGCAAGGTCGTAGCAGCCGGGCGCGACGATCTGGGGCACGCCGGCGCGGCCGGCCGCGGTCATCCGGTCGGGGCCCGCGGTGATCGATGAACCCATCATGTGGTTGCCCACCTCCTGCGGCGCGAAGTCCATCACCGCCGCGAAGGCGCCCGCGGCCGCCAGACCCTCGAACGCCCGCCCGCCCATGCCGGTGGCATGGAACACCGCCACATCGAATCCCCGCGACTCCAGCGCCGGTTTCAGCGGCACCATGTAGCGCAGCACCGTCTTGCCGAAGCTCGTCATGCCGATCATCGGTCGTGCCGCCGCTGGCCGTTCGGCCGTTCGCGCCGCGCCGACGACCGCGCCCGCCGCCTGGCTCAGTGCCGCGCGGCAGATGTCGTTCAACCCGTAAAGGCCGCCGGCCCAGAGGATCATCTGGATGTCGGGCGCAAGCCGTTCGGGCGGGATCATCGGCGAAAAGCTGACCGTCGAGACCATGACCTTCGGAACCCCGATCGGCAGCGCCGCCGCGACGTCCAGCGCCAGATCCGTGCCCATGCTTCCGCCCAGGGCGATCACCCCGTCGATCCGCCCCTCGGCATGCAGCCGACGCGTCAGCGCCGCGGCACCGGCGGCCATGATCTGCATCGCGGCATTCTCGTCCTCGGCGCCCATCGCGTCCTCGATCCGCCGCCCGCCGGCCGCCGCCACCTCGGCCTTGCCGATCTCCACCGGCTCGGGCGGGTCGCCAAGGACGCTGACATCCATGTGCAGCGGCCGCCCGCCGGCGGCGCGGATGCGGTCGGCAAGATAGGCAAGCTCGGGCGCCTTGGTGTCATGGGTGCCGATCACGAGGATTGTCGGGGTCATCGCGGCCTCCGTCACAGGGCGATCCAGGCAGTCTTGAGATCGGTGAACTTGTCCAGCGCATGCAGGGACTTGTCGTGCCCGTTGCCGGACTGCTTCATGCCGCCCAGCGGCACGGTCACATCCGACCCGCCGTAGGTGTTGACATGCACGACCCCGGCCCGGATCGCCCGCACCATCCGGTGCGCCCGGCCGAGGTTCGCGGTCCACACCCCGGCGGCAAGGCCGAAGTCGGTCGCATTGGCCAGGCGGATCGCCTCGGCTTCGTCGGCAAAGGGGGTGACGGCCAGCACCGGGCCGAACACCTCTTCCCGCCACAACCTGTGGTGTGGCCGGACCCCGGAGACAACGGTGGGCTGCATGTAGAACCCTCCGGTCTCTTCCAGCGCCTGCGCCCCGCCGGTCTCGACGCGCCCGCCCTCGGCCACGGCATCGCGCACGAAGGCCAGGTTGGCGGCAAGCTGTGCGGCGGAATGGACCGCGCCCATCTTCGTCGTCAGCTGCAAGGGGTTGCCGGGCACCAGCCGTTCTGCCGCGCGGCAGACGGCGGCAAGGAAATCGTCGTGCACCGAGGCCTCGACAAGCAGCCGCGAGCCGGCGACGCAGACCTGTCCGGCGTTGCGGAAGATCGCCTGCGCGGCCGCCTCGGCCGCGCGATCCAGATCGGGCGCATCGGCAAAGATCACATTGGGCGACTTGCCGCCCAGTTCGAGATAACAGCGCTTGAGGTTCGACCGCGCGGCATAGTCCAGAAGCCGCCGCCCGGTGGCGCCCGACCCGGTGAATACCAGCACGTCCACCTCGGGCGACAGCGCCAGCGCCTCGCCGGTGGTGCGGCCCGGTCCGGTAACGACGTTCAGAACGCCATCGGGCAGCCCCGCCTCCTGCGCAAGTTCTGCCAGCCGCAACAGCGACAGAGAGGCGCTTTCGGCCGGCTTGAGCACCACGGAATTGCCCATGGCAAGCGCCGGGGCCAGCTTCCAGGCGCCGATCATCAGCGGAAAGTTCCACGGGACAATGGCCCCGACGACCCCCACCGGCTCGCGCAGCACCAGCCCCAGCGTCCCGGGCGCGGTCGGCGCCACCTCGCCAGGGAGCTTGTCCACCGCCTCGCCGTAATAGCGGACCGTAGCCGCGGCGCTGCCGGGTTCGGCCTTCAGCGCCATGGAAATCTCGGTCCCGTTGTCGCGCACGCCCAGCACCGCGAGTTCGTCCGCATGCGCCTCGATCAGGTCGGCAAGCCGGAGCAGGACCGCCTTGCGACCTGCCGGTGCAGCCCGCGACCACACCCCCGCCTCGAACGCCTGCCGCGCAGCCGCCACCGCGCGCGTCACATCCTCCGCCGTGGCCTGCGCAAGCGTGGTCAGCACGCGGCCGTTGACCGGCGATGTCACCTCGGCCGGTTCGCCGCCGCCGTCCTCCCACTTTCCGCCGATCAGCAACCGCCCGGGAGCCACCGGCCGCGCCGCCAGAGCGTCGATCCGTGCCTGGTCCAATTCCCCTCCTTCGGTTCATTATTTGAACCGTAATTTCATAAATCTTGACAGGCTGTGTGGTCCTCTGTCAATCAGAAAGCGGACGCCGCGGGATTGCCATGGGAACGGTCACGAAGGCCCTCGACCTGCTCGACCTGTTCAGCGCCGATCGCCCCTGCATCGGCCTGTCGGACTGTGCCCGCGCGGCCGGGCTCAACAAGGCGACCTGCCTGCGGCTGCTGCGGGCGCTGGAGGCGCGGGGTTTCGTCGAACAGGCCGGCAGCAGCTGGCGCATCGGTCCGGCGCCGTTGCGCCTTGCCGCCCTGCGCGAGGCGACGGTGCCGCAGCGAAGCGCCGCAATGCCGGTGTTGCAGGCGCTTGCCGCCAACACGGGCGAAACCGCGCATCTGTCGCAACTGAGCGGCGGGCGGCTCTGCACGCTCGCCCATGCCTATCCGCCTGGACAGGCGCTGCGGGTATCGATGGAGGACGCGGCGGTGCTGCCCTTCCATGCCACCGCCTCGGGGATCGTCATGCTGGCCTTCGGGCCGGCAGGGCTGCGCGATGCGGTGCTGTGCGGCCCCCTGCCGTCCCTGACCGCCGACACGCCGACCGATCCGGCCACGCTGTCCGCCCGGATCGAGGCCGCCCGCCGCGACGGCCTGGCCGAGGCGCCCGGCACCTTCGAGGCCGGCGTGCACGGAATCGCCGTGCCGGTGTTCGATACCGCTGGCATCTGCCGCGCCACCCTGGCACTGGCCGCCCCGGCCAGTCGCGCAGCCCCGGACCTGCCCCGCCTGCGGGCCGCGCTGCGCGATGCGGCGGGCCGGCTTCACCCCCTTTGGGGCGGCCCGCCGGCCGCCGCCGCCTGATCCCGAAAGGAGCCGCCATGAAGGATGCCAACTTCCTCAAGGCCATGAACGCCCGCAGCCTGTGGCACCCGATGACGGCGCCTTCCGACAGCCACCAGAACCCGCCGGTGATCCTGACCGAGGCGCAGGGTTGCAGGATCCGCGACATCGACGGGCACGAGGTGGTCGATGCGGTGGGCGGGCTTTGGAACGTCAACCTCGGCTATTCCTGCGATCCGGTGAAGGAGGCGATGAAGGCGCAGCTTGACCGGCTGCCCTATTATTCGATCTTCCGCGGCGCCTCGAACGACGTGGTGATCGAACTGGCCGAGGAGTTGCGGGATTTCTTCGCACCCGACGGGGTTTCGCGGGCATTCTTCACTTCCGGCGGGTCGGATTCGGTCGAAACCGCGCTGCGCCTCGCGCGGCAGTATCACAAGATCCGGGGCGAGGCCGGCCGGGCGAAGTTCCTGAGCCTCAAGAAGGGCTATCACGGCACCCATTTCGGCGGCGCCAGCGTCAACGGCAACGCCAATTTCCGCACCGCCTACGAACCGTTGCTGCCGGGGTGCCATCACATCCCCTGCCCCTGGCCCTACCGCAACCCGTTCGGCGAGTCCGATCCCGCCCGGGTGGCGGAGCTTTGTCTTGCGGCGCTCGAGGACGAGATCGCCTTCCAGGGCCCCGGCACCGTCGCCGCCTTCATCATGGAGCCGATCCTCGGGGCCGGCGGCGTGATCGTGCCGCACGAAAGCTTCATGCCCGGTGTGCGCGAGATCTGTTCGCGCCACGGCATCCTGCTGATCGCCGACGAGGTGATCACCGCCTTCGGCCGCACCGGCGACTGGACGGGCTCGCGCCACTGGGGGGTGCGGCCCGACCTGATGTGCACTGCCAAGGCGATCACCAACGGCTATTTCCCCTTCGGCGCGGTGATGATCGCCGATGCGGTGGCCGAGGTGTTCGAGGCCGACACCAGCGGCAAGGCCGCGATCGGCCACGGCTATACCTATTCCGGGCATCCGGTCGGGGCGGCGGCTGCGCTCGCCTGCCTCTCGGAAACCCGGCGGCTTGCCGTCAAGGACAATGCGGCGGCGCGGGGAACCGAGCTGTTCGACGGACTGCGCGCGCTGGCCGCGCGGCACGAGGCCGTCGGCGACGTGCGCGGCGGGCACGGCCTGATGTGCGCGCTGGAACTGGTCTCGGACCGGGCCACCAAGGCCGCGCCCGACAAGGCCGCGCCGGGCCGGGTGCAGAAGGCCGCCTACGAGGCCGGGGCGATGGTCCGCGTCTCGGGACCGAATATCATCCTGTCGCCGCCGCTGGTGCTGACGGCCGCCGACGTGCGAGTGATCCTCGACGCGCTGGAGGCGGGTCTCGCGGCGCTGTAGCCGCACGCCCGGACCCCGGCCGGATCAGTTCACCTGCACCACCTTGCCGGGGTTTAGGATGTTCGCCGGGTCGAGCGTCCGCTTGATGGCCGCCATAACCTCCCACCCTTCGCCGTGTTCGGCGGCCATGTACTTCATCTTCCCGCGACCGATGCCGTGTTCGCCGCTGACCGTGCCGCCGAGCCGCAACGCGCGTTCCGCCATCCGTCCGGCGAGATCCAGCGCGATCTGCAATTCCTCGGGGCGGTCCGGGTCGATCAGCAGCGCGCAGTGGAAATTGCCGTCGCCGACATGGCCCAGCATCGGCCCTTCCAGCGGGCTTGCATCGACATCCGCCCGGGTCTCTCGCACCGCCTCGGCCAGCCGCGAGATCGGGACGCAGACATCGGTCGTCAGAACCCGGCACCCCGGCCGCAGCGCCTTGGCGGCAAAATAACCGTTGTGCCGCATCCGCCAGAGCTTCGCCCGGTCCTCTGCCTGGGTGGCCCAGCGGAAATCACCGGCGCCGAACTCGGCCGCGATAGCGCCCATCATCTCGGCCTGCTCGGCAACGCCTGCCGGTGAGCCGTGGAATTCGAGGAACAGATGCGGGCGTTCCGGCATGTCGGTGCCGGCATGCAGGTTGAAGCCGCGGATCGACGCCTCGTCCACGAATTCGATCCGCGCCATCGGCACCCCGGCCTGGATCGTGGCGATCACCGTCTGCACCGCCGCGTCGATGTCGGGAAAATCGCAGATCGCGGCCGAGACCGCCTCGGGCTGGCCGTGCAGTCTCAGCGTCAGCTCGGTGATGATCCCCAGCGTGCCCTCGGACCCCACGAACAGCCGGGTCAGGTCGTAGCCGGTCGAGGATTTCCGCGCCCGGCTGCCCGTGCGGATGACCCGGCCGTCGGCCAGAACCACCTCGAGCGACAGCACGTTGTCGCGCATCGTGCCGTAACGCACCGCCGTTGTCCCGGATGCGCGCGTGGCCGCCATGCCGCCAAGGCTTGCATTGGCGCCGGGATCGACCGGAAAGAACAGGCCCGTCGCCCTGAGGTCGGTATTCAGCTGTTCGCGCGTGACGCCGGGCTGCACGGTGCAGTCCATGTCCTCGGCCCGGACCTCGAGCACCCGATCCATACGCGACAGATCCAGCGACAGCCCACCCTGAAAGGCCAGCGCATGGCCCTCCAGCGAGGTCCCGGTGCCCCAGGGCACCACCGGGCAGCCATGGGCGGCGCAGATCCGGACAACCTCGGCCACCTCTGCCGTGGTCTCGGGGAACGCCACCGCATCCGGCGGGGTGACGGGATAGTGGCTCTCGTTCTGCCCGTGCTGATCGCGCAGCGCGGCGGCGGTGCTGAACCGCTCGCCCAGGATCGCGGCGATCCGTGCGAAGGCATCGGCATGGCGCATGGAAGATCCTCCCTGTCTGCGGCATCCATACCACCTGACGCAATCCAGCGGCAGGGGTGAAAGAAGCCTTGAAATATGCATTTGCATGAAAAATCCGCCGTGCTATCGTCAGGCCGGACAGCGGGAGGGCCGGATGCGGATCTGGTATCAGAGCTATGTGGATGCAGAACATGCCGGGCGCTACTGGGACGACCTGCGTCGCCACATCGCCGCCATTGCCGACCCGGGCACCGAGGTCGAGATCCACGGCATCACCCCGCATGACAGCTATGCCCATGCGCTGGTCGAGTTCCGCTGCGCCCGCGAGGTGATCTGCAACGCCGTCCGGGCCGAACGCGAAGGCTATGACGCCTTCATCCTCGGGCATTTTCAGGATGCCGGGCTCTACGAGGCGCGGTCGGTCGTGGACATTCCGGTAATCGGGCTGGGCGAGGCGACGATGCTCCACGCCTGCACGCTGGCGCAGCGGTCGGGAATCGTCACCATCAACACGCGCTTCATTCCGTGGTTTCGCCACCAGATCGCCCGCTATGGGCTGGGCCAGCGCATCACCGGCATCCATGCCATGCAGTTCGAGCCCGGCCAGATCATGGGCGCCTTCGGCGATCCTGCCCGCACCGAGGAGGCCCGCACGCTGTTCGAGGCGCAGGCGCGGCCGCTGGTCGCGGCCGGGGTGGAACTGCTGATCCCCGGTGGCGGCATCCCGATGCTGCTGTTCTCGACCATCCCCGATCACCGGGTGGATGGCGCGCCGGTGGTCAACGGGATCCCCATTGCGGTGAAGCAGGCCGAGGTCGCGGTAAGGCTGCGCCGGATGACCGGCCTCGGCACCAGCCGGGCGGGCGAATTCGTCAAGCCGCCGCCCGAGATCGTCGAGGAGTTCATGACCCATCCGAAGGGGCTCTGATGACGGCCCTGCACCGCCGGGGGCGGTGACCATGCCGGCAGGCTATTCCGGCGTTGC
>JBKBMT010000038.1:0-27961 GCA_046295655.1 Gemmobacter sp.
CCGGTCTTGGGGTCAAGATCCCCCTGATCCAGGAGGTGGTGCGCTATGACGGCCGGGTTCTGGGCCTTGCGACCCAACCGCTCGAGATCACCCCGCTGGACGACCGGCGCCTGGTGGTGGACGCCTTCGCCCGGTGGCGGATCATCAACCTGATCGAGTTCCGCGAATCCGTCGGGACCGAGGGCATCCGCGCCGCGCAGGTGCGTCTCGAGCGGATCATGAATGCGGCGATCCGCGAGGTGCTGGGTTCGGTTCCGTCCACGGCGGTGCTGTCCGAGGACCGGACCGCACTGATGAACCGGATCCGCGATCTGGCCCGGCGCGAGGCGGCGAGCCTTGGCGTCGAGGTGATCGACGTACGCCTGACCCGCACCGACCTGCCCGAGCAGAACCTGAACGCGACCTTTGCCCGGATGCGTGCCGAACGCGAACGCGAGGCTGCGGACGAACGGGCCCGCGGCGAGGAGGCCGCGCAAAGGGTTCGGGCTACCGCCGACCGGACGGTGGTCGAACTGACCTCGGACGCGCGCCGTCAGGCAGAAGTGATCCGCGGCGAGGCCGATGCCGAGCGCAACGCGATCTATGCCGAAGCTTTCGGCCGCGATCCCGAGTTCTTTGCCTTCACCCGCTCGCTGACCTCGTACGAGCGGGCATTGAAGGGCGACAATTCGTCGATCGTGATGCAGCCCGACAGTGCGTTCTTCGAGTATCTGCGCGACTATCAGCCGAACGGTGCCCCCCCTGCCGCGGCGCCGGCCGGTGCCGCAGCCACGACTGCCGGAACCCCGGTCTCGACCACGCCGTGACGGTCGTTCTTCTGGCCCTCGGGCTTGTTCTCGTGGTGGAGGGGCTGGCGTTCGCGCTGGCCCCTTCGCGTCTCGAGGAGATCGTGGCCTTCATCGCCCGGATCCCGCCCGAGACCCGACGCATGATCGGGCTTGGGATGGTTGCCCTGGGCGTCCTTCTGGTCTGGCTCGCGCGCGGCGCGCTGGGCTGATCCGCGACGGCTCGCGGCGCTTCACAAGACATTGAAAGTCTGCAACGCAGTTTGCAATCGGCTCGGCGCGCACTCATTCTGTTCAGCGATCGGCAGTCACGTGCCGGACGATTTCATGGAGGACCACGCATGCAATCCTGGGCCATCTCCCGTGCCCGACCCGTCATTTTCCCGCGACGCGGGCAGGCCGCGCTTGTGCAGACGCTGTGGCTTGTCGCGGTGGCGGCCCTGTTCGTGCTGGCGCAGGCATTGGCGGCCAGCGCGCGGATGCCCGAAACCTTTGCCGACCTGGCCGAGAAGATCAGCCCGTCTGTCGTGAACATCACGACCTCGACCACCGTCGCCGCCCGCTCCGAACGTCGACCGATGGTGCCCGAAGGCTCGCCCTTCGAGGACTTCTTCCGCGACTTCATGGACCGCAACCGGCCGGACCGGGCGCCGCGGCGCGGTCAGGCGCTGGGGTCGGGCTTCGTGATTTCCGAGGACGGGTTCATCGTCACCAACAACCATGTGATCGACGGTGCGGACGACATCGAGATCGAGTTCTTCTCGGGCAAGCGTCTGAAGGCAAAGGTCGTCGGAACCGATCCCAAGACCGACATCGCGCTTCTGAAGGTGGAAAGCGACGAACCTCTGCCCTTCGTGCCGTTCGGCGACAGCGACCGGGTGCGCGTGGGCGACTGGGTGGTGGCCATGGGCAACCCGCTGGGCCAGGGGTTCTCGGTCTCGGCCGGCATCGTCTCGGCGCGGGGCCGGACGCTGGCGGGAACCTATGACGATTATCTCCAGACCGACGCTGCGATCAACCGCGGCAACTCCGGCGGGCCGCTTTTCAACATGGCGGGCGAGGTGATCGGGGTGAATACCGCGATCCTGTCGCCCACCGGCGGCTCGATCGGGATCGGCTTCGCCATGGCCTCGAACGTCGTGACCAAGGTCGTTGCGCAGCTGCGCGACTTCGGCGAGACGCGGCGCGGCTGGCTCGGCGTGCGGATCCAGGATCTGACGCCCGACGTGGCCGAGGCGATGGGTCTGGAATCCGCCCGGGGCGCGCTGGTGACCGATGTTCCCGAGGGTCCGGCGCAGGCGGCCGGGATGCAGTCGGGCGACGTGATCGTGAACTTCGACGGCGCCGAGATTTCGGATACCCGCGATCTGGTCCGCAGGGTCGGCGACGCCGAGGTCGGAAAGGCGGTCCGGGTGGTGGTGCTGCGCGACGGCAAGACCCGCACGCTTCTGGTGACGCTCGGCCGGCGCGAGACCGCCGAGGGCGAGGCGGTTCCGGCTGCCGCTGCCCCCGAGGCCCAGGCCGAGCGCGACATGCTGGGCCTGACCGTGCGTCCGCTGTCCGAGGAGGACCGCGAACAGCTGGGCGTCCCCGCGGGCACCGAAGGGCTTGTGGTGACGGCGGTGGACGAAGCGTCCGAGGCCTGGACCAAGGGCCTGCGTCCCGGCGACGTGATCACCGAGGCGGGCCAGCAGAGGGTGACCTCCGCCTCGGATCTGGCGGACCGGATCAGCGAGGCGAAGGACGCCGGCCGCCGTTCGATCCTGCTGCTGATCCGTCGCGGCGGCGACCCGCGCTTCGTCGCGCTCGGCGTCGAATAGGCGATGATGGCGCCCCGGCCGGTCCCGGGGCGCCTAACCGCGGCTCGGGACCAGCCCCAGCGACCGCGCTGTGCCCAGGGTCAGAACGTCGCTGTCCAGTCCCAGCGGTCGCTGAACCCGTCGGACAGCTTCTGCGGTGGCAGCGTCGTAGCGGCCCGTGACCGGTCCATCGAACATGCCCCGGGCCTTGAGCGCGCGCTGCAGTGTCGCGACGAAGGCGGGATCTTCGGTCCCCTCGCCCGGGCATGGAACAGGCACCCAGACCGTGCGGCGCGGCCGCACCTGACGCTGCCGAACGTCCGACAGCACAACGTCCGCGCTCACGATCGCGCCCGAAGCGTTGCGCCGTTCGGGGACGACGATCACCTGTTCGGTCACGGTCTCGAACAGTGCGGGCTGGACGATATCCTGCCAGCATCCCGCAGCCGAGGCGGGGGGCGGCGCGAGCCGCATCCCCGACGCGGCATTCGCGTCCTGCTGCTGCGGCGCCATCGATGTGCATGCCGTCAGCGCCATACAGGCCGCGACCCGAACGATACACCCTGTTGCCATGCCGCCGTTCTGCCCCGCCCCGACCGCAGGAAGAATAATGGCGACCGAACCCGCGGGGAAGGCTCTGGCAAATGCCGGCCGGCTGGCCTATGTGCCCCCCGAAGAATGACAGAGGACCGGCGGAGCATGGCGCGGATCACCTATATCGAACACAACGGTACAGAGCATGTCATCGACGTTGCCGAGGGTCTGACGGTGATGGAGGGCGCACGCGACAACGGCGTGCCCGGTATCGAGGCCGATTGCGGCGGTGCCTGTGCCTGTTCCACCTGCCATGTCTATGTCTCGCCGGACTGGGTGGACAGGCTTCCGCCGAAGGATGCGATGGAAGCCGACATGCTGGATTTCGCGTGGAAACCCGACCCGGTCCGGTCGCGCCTGACCTGCCAGATCAAGGTGACGGCGGCCCTGGACGGGCTGGTGGTGAATCTGCCCGAAAAGCAGATCTGAGGGGTGCGCAGGGTTCAGCGACCCAGCGCCCGCCAGCCGATGTCGCGCCGGCAGAAGCCGCCGGGCCAGTCGATCGCATCGACCATGGCATAGGCCCGCTCCCGCGCCTCCAGCAGGGTGGCGCCGCGGGCCGTGACGCCCAGAACCCGACCGCCGCTTGCAACGAAGGCGCCGTCGCGCCGCGCCGTTCCGGCGTGAAACACCATTTGGGCGGAATCCGAGGGCAGAGCGGCAAGACCGCCGATCCGGCTTCCTGCCGTCTCCAGCGCGCCCGGATAACCCCGCGTCGCCAGCACGACGCACATCGCATGGTCGTCCGCCCAGTTGACCGTCACATCGGAAAGGCGCCGCTCGGCGCAGGCCAGCATCAGATCCAGCGCCTGCCCGCCCAGCCGCATCATGAGCGCCTGACATTCGGGGTCGCCGAAGCGCACATTGAATTCGACCAGCCGAACCGTCCCCTCGTGGATCATCAGACCGGCATAGAGAACCCCGCGGAACGGCGTGCCGCGGCGCATCATCTCGGCCACCACCGGGCGCACGATCCGGTCCATCGCCTGGGCTTCCAGCTCGGGGGTCAGCACCGGCGCGGGGGTATAGGCGCCCATGCCGCCCGTGTTCGGACCGGTATCCCCCTCGCCCACCCGCTTGTGGTCCTGGGCCGATCCGACCGCCAGCACGTTCTCGCCATCGCAGAGGACAAAGAGGCTCGCTTCCTCGCCGGGCATGAACTCCTCGATCACCACGGCCTGCCCCGCCTCACCGAAGGCGCCGGCGAAGGCATCGTGGATCGCGGTCTCGGCTTCGGCCAGGGTCATGGCGACGGTCACGCCCTTGCCCGCCGCCAGCCCGTCGGCCTTCACGACGATGGGTGCCCCGGCCGCCCGGACATGGGCCAGCGCGGGCCCGGCAGCGGTGAACCGCGCCCATCCGGCAGTCGGGGCACCGCAGGCATCGCAGATCTCCTTGGTGAAGGTCTTGGACGCCTCGAGCCGCGCCGCCGCCGCCGAGGGTCCGAATACCAGGATCCCCGCAGCTTCGAGTGCGTCCGCGACGCCGGCGGCCAGCGGGGCCTCGGGACCGATCACCACGAAGTCGACCGCTTCGGCCTCGCAGAACGACGCGACCGCGCCGCCGTCCAGGATGTCGAGCCCCGGCGCAACCCTTGCGATGTCCGCCATCCCGGGGTTTCCGGGCGCGACGATCAGCCGGTCGCATTTGGGGTTCTGCCGGATCGCCCAGGCGAGCGCGTGTTCCCGTCCGCCCCCGCCCAGAACGAGAATGTTCATCGCCGCCTCCAGCTTGGCACCTGTTGGCGGGCGTTCTAAGGTCTGGTCCGAACCGCCGCAAGCGAGGGCCGATGTCCGACCTGTTCGAGGATGACGCACCGGGGTCCAACACGCCCGAATATTCGGTGTCGGAAATCTCCGGCGCCGTCAAACGGGTGATCGAGGGCGAATTCGGCCGGGTGCGTGTGCGGGGCGAGGTCGGCCGGGTGTCCCGGCCCGGCTCCGGGCACGTCTATTTCGCGCTCAAGGACGATCGGGCGACGCTGGATGCAGTGGTCTGGAAGGGGCAGGCCGGTCGGCTCGCGGTGCAGCCCGAGGAAGGGCTGGAGGTGATCGCGACGGGCCGGATGACCACCTTTGCCGGCCAGTCGAAATATCAGCTGATCGTGGACGAGGTTGCGCCGGCCGGGCTCGGCGCGCTGATGGTGATGCTGGAGAAGCGGCGCGCGATGCTGGCTGCCGAAGGGTTGTTCGACGCGGCGCGCAAGCGGCCGCTGCCGTTCCTGCCCGATGTGATCGGAGTCGTCACTTCGCCCTCGGGCGCGGTGATCCGCGACATCCTGCACCGGCTGCGGGACCGGTTCCCCCGCCATGTGCTGATCTGGCCGGTCGCGGTGCAGGGCGAACGCTGTGCGCCCGAGGTGGCCGCCGCGATCGCCGGCTTCAACGCGCTGCCGCCTGGCGGGCCGGTGCCACGGCCCGACCTGATCATCGTTGCCCGGGGCGGCGGCAGCCTTGAGGATCTGTGGGGTTTCAACGAGGAAATCGTGGTCCGGGCGGCCGCGAATTCGGCGATCCCGCTGATCTCGGCAGTCGGGCACGAGACCGACACGACGCTGATCGATCATGCCGCCGACCGGCGCGCGCCGACCCCCACGGCGGCGGCGGAGATGGCGGTGCCGGTCCGGCTTGACCTGATGGCGGCGGTCGACGCGGCGGGGGCCCGGATGGCACGGGCGGCCGCGGCCGGCATCGGGGTGCGGCGGCAGCGGCTGACCGATCTGGCGCGCGCCCTGCCGCGCCCCGAACGGCTGACCGAAGGTGCCCGGCAGCGGCTGGATTTCCACGCCGAGCGCCTGCCGCGGGCGCTCCTGTCGCGGGTGGCGGATGCGCGCGGACGGCTGCGAGCCGCCGGGCTGCGCCCGGCCGATCTGACGCGGCTGATCTCGGCCGGATCGGAACGGGCGGCAACCCGGGCCGCCCGGCTGGCCCCGGCACTGGCCGGCCGGATCGCCCGGGCCCGGACCGAGGCCGGACAGCTGGGCCTTCGCCTGAGCCTGGCGGTGACAGAGGCCGGACGGGCGCATCGCCGCGCCAGGCTTCAGCTGGCGTCGCTTTCGGACCGCCTGCATCGGGCCGTGCCCGCCCGGATCGGGGCCTTGCGCGAAGCGCTGGAGGCGCGCGACCGGCTACGTCAGACACTCGGCCATCGCGAGACGTTGCGGCGCGGTTTCGCCGTGGTCCGCGGGGACGGACAGGTGGCAACCAGCCGTGCAGCTGCTGCACGGGCATCGCGGCTGGAGATCGAATTCCATGACGGAACACTTGCCGTGACGCAACGGCGCGGGCCGCCGGACGCAGAGGTGCCGGAACAGGGCAGCCTATTCTGACAGCTGCCACGGCGGCGCACCCTGACCCGGCAGGCGGCTGGCCTGCCGCTCAGCTAGACCCCGACATCGGGCCCCGGACACGCCATCGGCTCGCTGCTTCGGCGCACCTCGACCAGTTCGCTGCCGGGCTGGTCGCCGTCGAACAGGGCCGCGATCCCGCCCGGGCGGTCGAAGAACCACCAGCATTGGGGCGTCGGGTCGTGTTCATAGACGAAGCAGATGCGCCCCGTGCCATCCTCATACCATTTGCCGTACCGGCACTGACCACCCGAAAAGGCCCAGATGACACGGCGGCCGGGCAGGTACTGTTCGGTCCCGTAGGGCTCGCCGCGGACCGCGAAATCCAGAGTCTGGCCGGATGTGCGCGCCTCGAACTCGGCACCCGTCATCGGCGTCTCGGCAGCTGCCGCCGCCGCCCACCAAAGTGCCAGCCCGAACAGGATCCGCATGCCGTTCCTCCGCATCCGGCAGCAGCATGGCAGAGCAGCACGCGCGGCACCACCCGGGCGGGGTCACGTTCGCGCGCCCCGCCACCGGTATCAGAATGCGGGGCGCCGGCGCGCGTTGGGCGGGGGCGGCAGACGGGGGTCCATCAGCCGGAACCAGACCTGCGGCACAAGGGCGATGGCCCCCATGACCGGCAGCGCATAAGGCAGCCGGGGCGCGCCGGTCATCAGATCCAGCGCCGGATAGGCCCGGCCGGGATGGGCGTGATGGTCGGCATGGCGCGGCGCGTTCAGCATCATCGCCGAGGACAGCCAGTGCGGTGCGTCCCAGCTGTGCTGTGGACCCACCGGTTCCAGCTTGCCATCGGGCCTGCGGGCGCGCGACAGCCCGTAGTGCTGGACGTAGTCCGACAGCAGAAGCTGGATCTGGGCATGGGCGCAGAGCGCGAGATAGACGATCAGCCCGCCGAACCCGAACAGCCACGTCACGACAACCAGCATGGAAACCCCACCGCCGACATACCACAGATAGGGGTTCAGGCTGGGGCGGCTCAGCCGGGCGCGCAGCCCCTTCTCCATCTCGTAGCCGGCAACGAATGACCCGATCCAGGCGCGCGGCAGGAAGGCATAGAACGACTCGCCGCGCTGTGCGCTGTTCGGGTCGTTGTCCGAAGCGACGTGGCGATGATGGATCAGCCGGTGAGACGAGGCGTGATGGCCGAACAGGAGGCTGACATAGACCGCGACCCCGAGCCTGTAGAGTCCGCGCGCACGACGGTGGATCAGTTCGTGGGCATTGGCGTTCGAGACCTGCCCGACCCACAGGCCCGCGGCGAGGAAGATCGCCAGCCGCGCACCCGCCGAGAGACCGCTGTCGCCCGACACCGCCCAGAGCACGACCGGCAACAGCGCCAGATGCACCAGCGCGATCGCAACCGACAGCCGGTCGGCGGCCGGCAGGTCGGCAGCGCCGGGCAGATGCGGCGCGGCCCGTGGCGACAGATGGTCGAGCGTGGCGACGATCCCGGTAATGAACACCAGCGCCGCAAGCGCCCAGAGCCCGCCGAACCAGATGCCCAGAAGGATCAGGACCACCGGCGCAAGGCTTGCGGCGGCAAAGATCCGCATGGTCCGGTCGGTCGCATCCGGGCTGCGAAAGGCATGCCCCAGCGAGGCGGCAATGCCGCGCAGCGGGATCGACCTGCGGAAACGGGATTCGCTCATCGACATGGATCCAGAAGGATAGAGCGAAAAGTGACGACTTTGTGGCCCGGCGGCAATCCGCTCAGAACTGGCGCAGGAAATCCAGGGTCGCAGGGACAGCCCTCAACTCCCTGGATCGGGGCCGCAGCGCCAGCCCGAGCCTGACCATCGGCATGAGAACTGACAGAATCCGCGCCTGCCGGCGCAGACGCCGCACCACATCCGGTGGAACGCCGTGCTTCCAGGCCATGGCCGCGGCACCGAGTTCGGGAACCTGCCCGCCGCCATAGGTGCAGATCGAATGGAACAGGATCAGGGCATCCGTCGCCATGCGTCGGTGACCGTTGCGCCGGGTCGAGAACCGCTCGAAGTCGATAAGGGTTGCCTGACGACCGTCCCAGCAGATGTCCCGGATCGATGGCCGGCCATGGGCAAAACCGGCCGAATGAAGCTGCGCCAGCGCCGCCCCTGCCGCCGCGAAGGCAGCAATCCGGTCGGCCCCGGCGCGCGTCTCGTCGCGCAGCATCGCCGACATCGGCTCACCGACGTCGCGGGTGGCGAAATAATCCGCGCCTTCGGCGACGATCGGTGCGACCGGCAGGCCCGCGGCGGCAAGGATATGCAGCGCCCTGCGGTCCGCCTCGAACGCCCGCACGCTGTCGCCCTTCTGGATGCGCCAGCGAAGCGACAGCCGCTCGGCCTGCTTGAGCCAGATCATCCGCCCGCCGGCCCGCACCGGGCGCACCCGTTGCGGCGGCGTCTCGAGCGCTGCATCCAGCGCCCTGCGCATGGCGGCCGACAATGCCGGCCCGGTGGTGGTGGACTGATAGCTCATGACGCCCGGGTGTCGTGACCGTATCGCCAATATGACACCGGGGTGACGGATTTTCCAGCCGCGGCGCCGTCGCGCCCCCGGCCGGGCAGCAGGTCTTTCCCTTCGGCGCGGAGTCGATTAGTCCGGTTGCTGCGCGAAGGCCGGAGGCGCGGATGTCCTTCTTCAAGAAACTCAGGGAACGGATGTTCCGCTCATCCTCGCAGATCGGCGAGGGGCTCGACGGTCTGGTGGCGGCGGAAGCGCCCGCGCCGAACCCGGCGCGGGCCTCGGCCGAGCCGGCACCGCGCCCCGGCCTGATCGCCCGGCTGACCGGCCGGGCGGGCGAGGAGCCGCGGCGCGAGTTCGACGATGCCATGCTGGAAGAGCTGGAGGATCTGCTGATCCGGGCCGATATCGGCGTGGAAACGGCAGGGCGGATCGCCGCGAACATCGCCGAGGGAAGGTTCGGCCGGCGTATCTCGGCCGGCGAACTGCGCCGGGCGCTGACGGACGAGGTGGCGCGCATCCTTGAACCAGTGGCCCGCCCGCTGCCGCTTTATCCGTCCCGGCCGCAGGTTGTGCTGGTCGTCGGCGTCAACGGATCCGGCAAGACGACAACGATCGGCAAGCTCGCCAGCCAGTTCCGCGCTGCCGGCAAGTCGGTCGTCATTGCAGCCGGCGACACGTTCCGCGCCGCCGCCGTGGAACAGCTGCAGGTCTGGGGCGAGCGGGCCGGGGTTCCGGTGCTGACCGCGCCCGGAGGCTCCGACCCGGCCAGCCTCGCCTTCGACGCGCTGACCCGGGCCCGGGCGGAAGGTGCGGACCTGCTGCTCATCGACACCGCGGGGCGGTTGCAGAACCGCGCCGATCTGATGGAGGAACTGGCCAAGATCGTGCGCGTGCTGCGCAAGATCGACCCGGAAGCACCGCACAACACCGTGCTCGTCCTCGACGCGACGACCGGCCAGAACGCGCTGAGCCAGGTCGAGATCTTCCGCAAGATCGCCGATGTCAGCGGCCTTGTGATGACCAAGCTCGACGGCACGGCGCGGGGCGGTGTTCTGGTGGCGCTTGCGGACCGGTTCGGCCTGCCGATCCACGCGGTCGGGGTCGGCGAGCAGATCGACGATCTGGCCCCTTTCGACCCGGAAGAATTCGCCGCCGCACTGACCGGGGCCGAGACAGCCACGGACTGAGCGCCGCCACTCAGCCCACCCCGTCCTTCCGCGACGGGTTGTCGGCGGACAGTGCGTGCGACACGGGACGCAGGAACCAGAGCACCGGAACGACGATGACCGTTGCCATCACCGCCAGCGCAAGCGCACCGATGCCGCAGGCGAGGCCGATCGCCCCGGCCAGCCACATGCCGGCCCCGGTCGTGAGCCCGAACAGCGATCCGCGCGACTGGATGATCGAGCCGGCGGCAAGGAAGGCCACGCCCGAGGTCACGGCCTCGATCAGGCGCAGGGGGTCGGTCGGCTCGTCCTCGTGCCGGGCCACGATCTCGAACGACACCAGCGCGAAAAGGCACGAGGCAAGGGCGATGAGAACATGGGTCCTGAGCCCCGCGGTGCGCGCGTGCAGTGACCGCTCGACCCCGATCACGGCGCCAAGAGTTACGGCAACGACGCTGCGCAACAACGCCGCCTCGGGGGAGGTTCCCGAGAAGGACTGCGCGATCAAGATGTCCAGCACGACAGACCCCCTCTTCCCGCTGCCCGGCCTGTCAAGACGCGGAGCCGCCCTCTCCGGTTCCGCGGGCAGAAGATGAGCGCCTATCTGGTTTCGTTGGAGGGAACCGAAGCCGGCCGCGGGCTGGCCGTGGCGCTGGCGCTTCTTGCCGCCCTGGCCCATGCCCTGCTGGGCGCCCTGCAGAAGGGCCGGTTCGATCCCTGGGTGTCGCGGGGGGCAATCGATTCCATCTACGGACTGCTTGCCCTGCCCTTCGCGCTGTTCGTCGTACCCTGGCCCGAGCCGCACATGTGGCCGATCTTCGCCGGGGTCTTTGCGATCCATTCCGGCTACAAGCTGTTGCAGGCGGCCGCCTATACCCGCGGCGCCTATACGGTCGTCTATCCGGTCGTCCGCGGTACCGCGCCGTTGTTCGCGGTGATCGGGGCATGGGTGGTATTCGACGAAAGCTTCACCACCGGCCAGTGGCTGGGGCTTGCCGTGCTTCTCACCGGGATCTTCGGGCTTGCGGCCTACAACATGGTTCATGTCAAAGTCGACCGCGCGACGTTGCTGCCAGCCCTTGGCCTTGCGGTCTTGACCGGTGGGTTCGTCGCGCTCTACACGACCTTCGATGCCTACGGCATACGGGCCACGGCCGATCCCTTCACCTTCCTGGCCTGGTTCTTCGTCATCGACGGGCTGATCATGCCGGTCCTGTCCGCCCGTCGCATCCGTCGCCTGCCGTCGTCGGAACTCGTGCCGCTGTTCAGGATGGGTGTGCTTGGCGCGCTTACGGCCTATATCAGTTTCGGTGCAATCATGCTGGCAACACGGATCGGAAACGTCGGCGAGGCAGCCGTGCTGCGGGAAACCTCGACCGTGTTCTCGGCCGCTGTGGGCTGGCTGGTGCTGGGCGAATCGACCGGACCACGACGGATCGCGCTGATGACCCTGATCGCCCTCGGGGCGGTGATCGTGAAGCTCGCGGTATGAGCAGGAGACAGGAGAGGACAGGATGGCAGGACGGCCGGTGAATCCATGGGTCAAGCTGGGGCTGGAACTTGGCCCTGTCATCGCCTTCTTCGTCGGCTACATGCGCCTGAAGGAGCAGAGCTATGTCATCGGCGGGACCGCCTATGACGGCTTCGTGCTGATCACCGCAGCCTTCATCCCGCTGATGCTTGTCTCGACCCTCATCCTGTGGCGCATGACCGGGCATCTCAGCCGCATGCAGGTCTTGACGCTGGTGCTTGTCGTGCTGTTCGGCGGACTTACCGTCTGGCTGAACGACGAGACCTTCTTCAAGATGAAACCCACGATCGTCTATGCGCTCTTTGCGGGGATACTCGGCTTCGGGCTCCTGCGCGGAGAGTCGTATCTCTCGGCCCTGATGGGCGATCTGATGCCGATGCGGCGCGAGGGGTGGATGATCCTGACGCGGCGGCTTACGCTTTTCTTCGCGGCACTGGCGGTCGCGAACGAGGCCGTCTGGCGGCTGATGTCCACCGATGCCTGGGTGAACTTCAAGACCTTCGGGCTGACCGCGGCCCTGTTCGTGTTCTTCATGGCGCAATCCGCGCTGGTGCGGCGCCATTCGCCCGACCCCGGCGAAAGCAACCGGACCTAGCCTTCGTCGCGGCTCAGAAGCCCGAACTTGCGCAGCTTGACATACAGGGACTGCCGCGACAGGCCCAGCATATCGGCCGCCGCAACCCGGTTGTTGCGGGTCAGTTCGACCGCCGTCTCGATGCACATGCGCTCGACCACGTCGGTCGTCTCGGCAACGATCTCGCGCAGGGTGGAAGTGCCCACAAGCTCCATCACGCTGCGACCGCCGTCCTCGGACACGCCGAACCCGGGGCGACGCAGGGCCTCGGCCCGGCTGACGTCGCGGATGACCAGCATCAGGCCACCGCCGTTGCGTTCGTTCTGCCAGGTCGCGGCCATCTCGACCGCAATCTGGCCCGACAGATCGGTGACGAGCCGGGTGGTGTAGAGCCGCAGGCTTCCTGCGCGACGCGCATTGTCCAGCAGAACCTTGAGGTCAACTGCGCCGCGGGCCAGGAAATCGGCGAGCGACCGGCCACGCACCATGGCGACACTCGGTGCGTCGATCATGTTGAGGAAGGCATCGTTTGCCGCACGCACGGTTCCGTCGGCATCGGTGAACACGATTCCGTCCACGCCTTCCAGGAACAGCCGGCCCAGGCTCTCGGCCAGATCGTCGACAACCGGTGCGGCGGAGGCGGCATCTTCCAGCCGGCAGAGCATGCTGCGCTCGCCGGCGGCCCGGAACACCCGGGGACTCACCAGAAGCCGCTTCTGCGACCGCCGCGCCACCAGCTCCACCGGTGACGAGGCATCGCCCACAGCGAGGTTCGCCATGCTCTCCAGAAACTCGCCGCGCCGCCGCCCCTCGAATTCCTGGGCGATCAGGGCTCCGGTCAGATCTGCCTTCTGTCCGCCGAGCAGGATGGCGGCTGCCTGATTCAGGTCGAGGATGCGGCCCGAACTCATCGAGACGAGCACGAATGCGTCGCGCGTGGTCTCGACGACCACGCGATACCGCGCCTCCATTTCGCGCTGTGCCTCGTAATCGCGTTCGAGCGCCATCTGCGCCTGGACCAGACGCTGCTGCATCTCGGCCACAGGCCGCAGGTCCCGGCCGAGCAGAAGCGTCGCGTCTCCGGGGACCAGATGCATGGAATAGCGCACCGGAAAGTCCGGCACCTGCCCGTCGGCATGGGTAAGCTCGACTGCGAGCCCCGCACCCGAACCGGCCTTCCGCAGCGACTCGAGCCGCGCGTGCAGCTTGCCCACGCTTTCGACCGTCAGGACCGACTCGATCTTCCGGCCCTCCCAGCGCTTCAGGTCGCCGAAGGTATCGAGCGCGGGATTGGGCAGCACAGACAGGATTTCCCCGCCCGCCGAGATCAACAGCGAGATATCCGCGGCACTGGAGACGATTTCTGTCAGAAGCTCGGGCGAGACCAGCGGAACCGCACCACCGTTCAGCAGATTTGATCCGTCAGTCTTCACGAACCGACCCGTTTCTTGTCCATCGGGCCGACATTCGGCCCGACAGAGGGGTTGCGCCGCTCAAGCCGTCTCTCTTACCCCCGTCGCGATTCCGCACGCATGCAATCCCTTGCCCAGATCGGCGAAAGCCGCATCGGCGCCGCAGACCTCTGCCGCGTCGGAGCGCCGCGACATCACTGAGCCACCGACGAGAACCGGCAGCGCGGCCGACGCAGACCTTCTGACTGTTTCGACCAGTTTTCCGGCATTTTCAAGGACGCTGTCTCCGGCAACTGACACAAGCGCCACGTCGAAGCGACGGTCGCGCAGTGTTTCGGAAACCGCCGACAGCTGTGGCCCGACCAGCAGGCGGGTGGTGAAACCCAGTCGTCGCGCCTGGTTGGCGACCACCAGCGCACCCAATGTGTGCTGCTCGCCCTGCGGGACGATGACCAGAATCGCACCCCGGGGGTGCGACGCCATGTCCGCGGCCCAGGCCTGACCGATCTGCCGCAGCATCGCCTGAAGCCGCGCCGAGCCGATCGTGACCTCGGCGAAACCGAGCCGGTCCTGATGCCAGGCCTCCCCCATGCGCCGCGCAGCCTCGGGAATGTAATGGTCCGCAAGCACCACCGCCGAGATGCGCAGCAGGCGCATGTCGCGCAACAGCGCTTCGAGCGCCGGTGTGTCGTCCGCGATGACCGCAGCGGTCAGGCGGTCGACGATGTCCATGCGGATCTCGGACCTGCGCGCGGTGCCTCGGTCGGCAAGGAGCGTCAGGACATGCGAGGCGAACCGGGCCACGCCCTCGCCTTCCAGCGGGGCGCGATGGGCGATGATTCTCTGCTGGAATTCCTGCATTCGCGCATCTCCCGCACCTCCGGCTCGGTTCCGGCCAAGCCGCAGCCCTGTGCCGACGATGCTGGGCGAAAGTGTCCTCCACTTCGCCGATCATGTCAAAGGGAATTGACACATCCACCACCCCATTCCGCGGCCCGACCCGACAACCAGATGAAACAGATAAGGAAATTTGAGTTCTGAAACGAGATTTCCGCCACGGCGGTTCGGTGCAGGCGGCAAGAGTGTAAAGTTTCGCTATGTAAGTTTTTGTTGACACCTTGGGCGGGAGGTCTAGGCTTGGCAATGCAGACAGGGTGGAGATGCAGATGCAGACGACAGCCGCCGCCCGATCCGTGAAGCCCAGGGTCGTTCGGCCGCTCTACACCCCGGAACAGCGGCGCAGACGCGATTCGACGGTCTGGACCCTGGTTCAGGGCGTGCTGGCGCCCCTTCAGTTCGCGGTATTCGCCGTATCGCTGGTCCTGGTGCTGCGTTTCCTGGCGACCGGCGAAGGCTATCTCGCGGCCAGCGCGTCGGTCGTCGTCAAGACGGCGCTGCTCTACACGATCATGGTCACCGGCGCGCTTTGGGAGAAGGTGGTGTTCGGCCAGTATCTCTTCGCACCGCCGTTCTTCTGGGAAGACGTGGTCAGCTTCGGCGTCATCGCGTTGCATACCCTTTATCTGCATGCCTTTTTCACCGGGACTTTCACCCCCGAGACACAGATGCTCATCGCTCTTCTGGCCTATGCGGCCTATGTCGCGAACGCCGGCCAGTTCCTGTGGAAGCTCCGGCAGGCCCGGCTTCAGGCGGGGTCGGGCAGATGACGACCGCGGGCTGCCATGACGCGCCGGTTCTCCGTGAACGGGGCCAGCGCGAAGTGTTCTGCGGCCTGACGGCGATTGTCTGGCTGCATCGCAAGATGCCCGATGCGTTCTTCCTGGTGGTGGGCAGCCGGACCTGCGCGCACCTGCTCCAGGCCGCCGCGGGGGTCATGATCTTCGCCGAACCCCGGTTTGCAACAGCGATCCTTGAAGAGAAGGATCTGGCCGGTCTCGCCTGCGTCAACGAGGAGCTCGACCGCGTCGTCGAACAGCTGCTGTCACGCCGGCCTGACATCCGCCGGCTGTTCCTGGTGGGCTCCTGTCCGTCCGAGGTCATCCGGCTGGATCTGTCGCGGGCGGCCGAGCGGCTGGCGCATCGTCATGGTCCCGGGGTTGTCGTCGCGAACTTCTCCGGCTCGGGGATCGAGACGACCTTTACCGAGGGCGAGGACGCCTGCCTGGCCGCGACGGTTGCGGGGCTTCCTGCCACCGACCGACGCGAGTTGCTGCTTGTGGGTGCGCTGCCCGATGTGGTCGAGGGTCAGGCGCTGGCGTTGCTCGAGGCGCTCGGGATCGGGCCGGTTCGCGTGCTGCCCTCGGCGCGGGCTGCAGATGCGTCCGGCGTGGGGCCGCAGACCGTGTTCGCGCTGACCCAGCCGTTCCTCGGAACCACCCATGCGGCGCTGACCCGGCGCGGTGCCCGCGGCATCGCGGCCCCCTTCCCCTTCGGCGAAGAGGGCACGACGGCCTGGCTTGCTGCCATCGCCGCGGAATTCGGCGTCCCGCAGGACCGGTTCGAAAGCGTCACCGCCGCGCCGCGGGCGCGCGCCCGCAGGGCCGTCGCTGCCGTCGCCGAAACGCTTGCCGGGCGGTCGGTGTTCTTTCTGCCCGACAGCCAGCTCGAGATTCCGCTGGCCCGGTTCCTGACCCGCGAATGCGCGATGCGCCCGATCGAAGTGGGAACCCCCTATCTGCATCAGGCGCTGATGGCGCCGGAGCTTGCCCTGCTCGGTCCGGGGCCGGTGATATCGGAAGGGCAGGATGTCGATCGCCAGCTGGATCGCGTCCGCCGCTCCCGGCCCGATCTGACGGTCTGCGGACTGGGCCTTGCCAATCCGCTCGAGGCCGAAGGGCTGACGACGAAATGGGCGATCGAGCTCGTGTTCAGCCCGATCCACCTGTACGAACAGGCCGCTGATCTGGCGGGGCTTTTCGCCCGCCCGCTGCGTCGCCGCGCCCTGCTCGGCCCGCAGCCCAGGATGGAGGCCGCGGAATGATCCTGCGCGCCGCCTCGGTCCGGGACGTTCGACGGCGCTGCACCGGCGCATCGCCACGGGCGGGACAGCCATGAAGCTTGCCGTCTGGACATACGAAGGTCCGCCCCATGTCGGGGCAATGCGGGTCGCGACGGCGATGGAGGGGCTGCACTTCGTGCTGCATGCCCCGCAGGGCGACACCTATGCGGATCTTCTGTTCACGATGATCGAGCGGCGCGCCCAGCGCCCGCCGGTCAGCTATACGACCTTTCAGGCGCGCGATCTCGGCGCCGACACTGCGGGGCTTTTCAAGACCGCCTGCCAGGCGGCCTTTGACCGATTCCGCCCCGAGGCGCTGATCGTCGGCGCATCCTGCACGGCCGAGCTGATCCAGGACGATCCCGGAGGCCTTGCCGAAAGCATGGGCCTTCCGGTCCCGGTCATCCCGCTCGACCTGCCAAGCTATCAGCGGCGCGAGAACTTCGGCGCGGACGAGACGCTTCTCAGGATCGTCCGCGCGCTTGCCCGCCCCTGCCCACGCACGCCCGGGGTTTCGTGCAACATCCTCGGCCCCACCGCCCTCGGGTTCCGCCACCGCGACGACCTGGCCGAGATCGCGGCGCTGCTGCGCGAGCTGGGCATCGGCATCAATGCGACCGTCCCGATGGGCGCCCGGCCCTCCGACATCGCAAGGATAGGGGCGGCCCATTTCAACGTGCTGCTCTATCCCGAAACAGCAGAGTCCGCCGCAAGGTATTGCGAGAAGGCTCTGGGCCAGCCCTGGACCCGGACCATCCCGATCGGCGCCACCGCGACGCGACAGTTCATCGAAGAGTTGCGTGCGCTTTCGGGCAGCACACGGCGCGTCGACGACAGCCGGCTGCGCCTGCCCTGGTGGTCGGCCTCGGTCGACTCTACCTATCTCACCGGCAAGCGCGTGTTCGTGTTCGGCGATGCGACCCATGCCATGGCCGCCGCGCGGGTCGCCCGGAACGAGATCGGATTCGAGGTCGTGGGCCTCGGCTGCTACAACCGCGAGTTCGCGCGGCCCCTGCGGAGCCTTGCGCGCGACTTCGGGATCGAGGCGCTGGTGACCGACGATCATCTCGAGGTCGAACAGGCGATCGCGACCGCGGCGCCGGAACTGATCCTCGGCACGCAGATGGAACGCCACATCGGCAAGCGGCTGGGCATTCCCTGTGCGGTCGTCTCGGCACCGTTCCATGTCCAGGATCACCCGGCGCGCCACGCGCCCCAGATGGGGTTCGAAGGGGCCAACAACCTGTTCGACGCCTGGGTGCATCCGCTGGTCATGGGGCTTGAGGAGCATCTCCTGACCATGTTCCGGGACGACCCCGAGTTTCACGACGCCGCCGGTCCGTCGCATCACGGCGGTCACGTCCCCCGCCCGCTCGACGCAGCCGGGCCGGGGCCCCCGGCGGCGGGGCGGGGGCCGGCCGAGGGGGGTTCGATGCCCCCCGAGGCCGCATCTGCCCCCGAAGCGAAAGTCGTCTGGCTCGCTGACGCCGAGGCGGAACTGCGCAAGGTTCCCTTCTTCGTCCGCGGCAAGGCGCGCCGGAACACCGAGCGGTTCGCCGTCGAACGCGGAATCGGCCGGATCGGCATCGACACGCTCTACGAGGCGAAGGCGCATTATGCACGTTGAACGCACCCTTGCGCCCGCGCCCTACAGCGTGACGATCCTCACGCTCGATGCCCACGCGGCCGGTCCCGCCGCCCGCATCGCACCCCGGCTCGCGCGGGATTTCCCCGGCCTGACGGTCAGTGTCCACGCCGCGGCGGAATGGGGCGAGAACCCCGCCGCGCTCGAGCGCGCCCGGGCCGCGATCGACAGCGCCGATATCGTCGTGGCCACCCTGATCTTTCTCGAGGACCACATCCGCCCGGTGCTGCCGAATCTCCGTTCCGCCCGCGATCGCGCGGATGCGGTGCTGGGGCTGGTCTCCGATCCGCAGATCGTCGCGCTGACCCGGATGGGCGATCTCGACCTGTCACGCCCGGCATCGGGACTGCTCGGCTTCCTCAGGAAGCTGCGCGGCGACCGCGCCCCCTCGCCCGGATCCGGCGAGCGGCAGATGGCGCTGCTGCGGCGGCTGCCGCGGATCCTGCGCTTCATCCCCGGCAAGGCTCAGGATCTGCGCGCCTGGTTCCTGTCGATGCAATACTGGCTTGGCGGATCGGACGACAACATCGAACAGATGATCCGCTTCCTGGTCGGCCGCTATGCCCGCCGCGCCGACTGGCGCGGGGCGCCGTCGCGGCCGCCGGTCGAATACCCCGATGTCGGGCTCTACCATCCCCGCCTGCCGGCCCGCATCACGACCGATCCCGCGCTCCTGCCGCGGCGCAGGGATGCGCGCGGCGCGGTCGGGCTGCTGCTCCTGCGGTCCTATGTGCTCGCCGCCGACAGCGCCCATTACGACGCGGTGATCGAGGCGATCGAGGCGCGGGGTTTCGACGTGGTGCCCGCTTTCGCCGGCGGTCTGGACGGACGCCCGGCGATCGAGCGCTTCCATGCCGGCCGCGTCGATGCGCTGGTCTCGTTGACCGGCTTCAGCCTTGTCGGCGGGCCGGCCTACAACGACAGCGACGCTGCGGTCGATGTTCTGCGCCGGCTCGACGTGCCCTATCTCGCCGCCCATCCGCTGGAATTCCAGACGCTTGCGCAATGGGCCGGCGCCGAGGGCGGGCTGGGACCGGTCGAGACGACCATGCTGATCGCGCTGCCCGAACTCGACGGGGCCACCAACCCGACCGTGTTCGCCGGACGGCACGGCGCGGATGGCTGCGACGGCTGTGCGCGGCGCTGCCGCCCCGATCCGGCGCAGAACCGGGCGATGACGCCCTGCCCCGAACGGGTCTCGGCCCTTGCCGAGAAGGTGGCTCGGCTGGCCGCCCTCCGCCGGTCGCAGGTGGCGGCGCGCAAGGTCGGGATCGTTCTGTACGGCTTTCCCCCGAACGCGGGCGCTGCCGGCACCGCCGCCTGGCTGTCGGTGTTCGAAAGCCTGCATCATACGCTCCATGCCCTGCGCGACGCCGGCTACGACACCGATCCGCCGGCGACCGTCGAGGCGCTGCGCGAGGCGGTTCTGGGCGGAACGGGACCGGCCTTCGGACAGCCCGGAAACATCGCCGCGCATGTGCCGGCCGAGGCGATCGTGGCACGCACCCCCTGGCTGGCCGAGATCGAGGCGGTCTGGGGCCCGGCGCCGGGGCGCGCGCAATCCGACGGCCGCGGCGTGTTCGTTCTGGGCGCCCGATTCGGCAACGTGTTCGTCGGCCTTCAACCGGTATTCGGCTACGAAGGCGACCCGATGCGGCTTCTGTTCGAGAAGGGTTTCGCGCCGACCCATGCCTTCGACACGTTCTATCGCTGGCTGCGCGAGGATTTCGGCGCGGACGTGCTACTGCACTTCGGGATGCACGGGGCGCTCGAATTCATGCCGGGCAAGCAGGCCGGGGTGTCGGGCCGCTGCTGGCCGGACCGGCTGATCGGGGGCGTGCCGAACGTCTATCTCTACGCCGCAAACAACCCGTCCGAGGCGAGCCTCGCAAAGCGCCGTTCGAATGCGGTCTGCGTCACCCATCTGACTCCACCGGTCCGGCACGCCGGGCTCTACCGGGGGCTTTCGGAGCTGAAGGACAGCCTGACGCGCCTTCGCACCGCGGCCGAAGGTTCCGACCGCGAAAACCTGATGCAGCTCATTGCCGACCAGGCCGCGGCGGTGGATCTTGGCGGGTACGACCCGGACACGCTGTGGCTCAAGCTTGCCGAGGCGGAAGGCGCGCTGATCCCCGAGGGCCTGCATGTCGTCGGCCGTCCGATGCCGGCCGAGGCCCGGGCCGCGCTGATCGAGCTGCTGCCGCCCGAGGCCGACCGCGAACTGGCCGAGCGGCTGCTGGCCGAGGATCACGAGACACCGGCGCTGCTGCGGGCGCTGGGCGGGCGCTACATAGCCCCGGTCGCCGGCGGCGATCTGATCCGGTCGCCCGCCATTCTGCCGACCGGGCGCAACATCCATGCCTTCGACCCGTTCCGAATGCCGACCGCGCATGCGATGCGCGAGGGCGCCGAACAGGCCGCGCGGCTGCTGGCGGCTCACCCGCGCCTGCCGCGAACCGTCGCCCTCGTGCTCTGGGGCTCGGACAACATCAAATCCGACGGCGGGCCCATCGCCCAGGCACTGGCCCTGATCGGCGCAAAGCCCCGGTTCGACAGTTTCGGCCGCCTGTCGGGTGCCGACCTGATCCCGCTGGCCGAACTCGGTCGTCCCCGGATCGATGTCGTGATGACACTGTCGGGGATCTTCCGCGACCTGCTGCCGCTGCAGACCCGGATGCTGGCCGAAGCCGCGTGGCTGGCGGCCAGCGCCGACGAACCGGAAGCGCAGAATTTCGTGCGTGCCAACGCTCGGGCGCAGGCGGCGACCCTCGGCACCGATCTGGAAACCGCGGCGCTGCGGGTCTTTTCGAATGCCGAAGGGGCCTATGGGTCGAACGTGAACCTGATGGTCGGTTCGTCCGGCTTCGACACCGAAGACGACCTTGCCGATGCGTATCAGGCGCGGAAGTGCTTCGCCTACGGCCGCGCCGGCAAGCCTGCGGCTGCTCCGGAGGTGCTGCGCGCGGTGCTGGGAACCGTCGATCTGGCCTATCAGAACCTCGAATCCGTGGAACTGGGCGTCACTACAGTCGATCACTACTTCGACACGCTGGGCGGCATCGCTCGCGCGGTGAAACGCGCGCGGGGCGCCGAAACGCCCGTCTACATCGGCGACCAGACCCGGGGCGAGGGCAAGGTGCGCACCTTGCGCGACCAGATCGCCCTCGAGACCCGCAGCCGCAGCCTCAATCCGCGCTTCTTCGAGGCGCTGCTGACCCACGGCGCCGAGGGCGTGCGCCAGATCGAGGCCCATGTGACCAACACGATGGGCTGGTCCGCGACCGCCGAGGCGGTGGATCCCTGGGTCTATCAGCGGCTGAGCGAGACCTTCGTGCTGGACGAGGCGATGCGCCGGCGGCTGGCGGCGCTGAACCCCGAGGCCAGCGCCCGCATGGCGGGGCGGCTGATCGAGGCGGCGGAACGCACCTACTGGACCCCGGACGCCGAGACGCTGGCGGCGCTGCGCGGGGCTGCGGACGAGATCGAGGACCGGCTGGAAGGGATCGCGGCGGAATGAGCCTGCGCGACACATCCGGCCGGCGACGGGATGACGGACGCGGCGACGCGGCCAGGAAGGATACGAGATGACCCCGAGAGACGAGATACCGGTCCTGCGCGGCCTCGACGGCGACGGTTCGGTGCAGGTGCACCTCGACCCGACGCAGAAGATCGAGGGGGCGAAGGTGTTCTCGGTCTACGGCAAGGGCGGCATCGGCAAGAGCACGACCAGCTCGAACCTGTCGGCCGCCTTCTCGATGCTGGGCAAGCGCGTGCTCCAGATCGGTTGCGACCCCAAGCACGACAGCACCTTCACCCTGACCGGGCGGCTGCAACCGACGGTCATCGACATCCTGAAGGAGGTCGATTTCCACCCCGAGGAGCTGCGGCCCGAGGATTTCGTCACCGAGGGATTCAACGGCGTGATGTGCGTCGAGGCGGGCGGCCCGCCGGCGGGGACCGGTTGCGGCGGCTATGTGGTGGGGCAGACGGTGAAGCTGCTGAAGCAGCATCATCTTCTCGACGACACCGACGTGGTGATCTTCGACGTCCTGGGCGACGTGGTCTGCGGCGGCTTCGCCGCGCCGCTCCAGCACGCCGACCGGGCGGTGATCGTCACGGCAAACGATTTCGATTCGATCTACGCGATGAACCGGATCATCGCCGCGGTCTCGGCGAAATCGTCCAACTACAAGGTCCGGCTGGCCGGCTGCATCGCCAACCGGTCACGCGATACCGACGAGGTGGACCGGTTCTGCGAACGGGTCGGCTTCCGCCGGATCGGCCACATGCCCGATGTCGATGCCATCCGCCGGTCGCGGCTGAAGAAGAAGACGCTGTTCGAGATGCCGGACGACGAGGACGTGATCGCCTGTCGCGCCGAATACCTGCGGCTCGCCGAGGCGCTGTGGCGCGGCACCGAACCGCTGGCGCCGGAACCGCTGCCGGATCGCGAGATCTTCGAACTGCTGGGGTTCGACTGATGGACTATGCCGCCACACTGTCGCGGGTCGAGGACTATTTCGACCGCAGCGCCACCCGGGTGTGGGAGCGGTTGACATCGGATGCGCCGGTCAGCCGGATCCGCGCCACGGTGCGCGAGGGGCGCGACCGGATGCGGGCGCTGATGCTGTCGCGGCTGCCGCAGGATCTGCACGGGGCGCGGGTCCTCGATGCCGGCTGCGGTGCCGGACAGATGACCGCGGCACTCGCGGCCCGCGGAGCGGATGTGGTCGCTGCCGACATCTCGCCGCGCCTGCTGGCAATTGCCGAGGCTCGGTTGCCCGAGGCGCTGCGCGGCCGGGTCGTCTTTCGGGCGGGCGACATGCTCGAAGCGGCAGGCGACGGCCGATTCGACGCCGTGATGGCGATGGACAGTCTGATCTACTATCGCGAAGCCGACCTGATCGCGGCGTTGGAACGGTTGGCACAGCCGGACGCGCCGGTGGTCTTCACTGTCGCTCCCCGCACGCCGCTGCTGACGGCGATGTGGCAGGCCGGGCGGCTGTTCCCGCGTGCCGACAGGTCGCCGCAGATGGTGCCGCAGGCGCCCGCGCGGCTGGCCGCGAAGGTGCCGGGGCTGTGCCGGATCGGGCGGGTGGCGCGCGGCTTCTACATCTCGGAATGTCTGGAGGTGCGGCGGTGATCCTCGGGCGGTCGCACATCAGGGGGCTGACGGCGCGGTGGCTGCCGTTTGCCGATGCCGCCTCGACGGGCCTGCCGCTCGGTCAGCTGCTGCGTCTCAGCCTGTTCCAGGTCTCGGTGGGGATGGCAACCGTTCTGCTGCTGGGCACGCTGAACCGGGTGATGATCGTCGAGCTGTCGGTGCCCGCGATCGTCGTGGCCAGCATGATCGCGATTCCGGTGCTTGTCGCACCCTTCCGCGCCCTGCTCGGCCACCGCAGCGATACCTATCGCAGCGCGATCGGCTGGAAGCGGATTCCCTATCTGTGGTTCGGCACCATCTGGCAGATGGGCGGGCTTGCCATGATGCCCTTCGCGCTGATCGTGCTGGGCGGCGACAACGTGCACGATGTCCCCTTTGCGGGCGAGGTCCTGGCGGCGCTGGCCTTCCTGATGACGGGTCTCGGGCTGCACATGACCCAGACCGCGGGTCTGGCGCTGGCCGCCGACCGGGCCGACGATGCAACGCGGCCGCGGGTGGTGGCGCTTCTCTACGTCATGTTCCTGCTCGGTATGGGCGCCTCGGCAGTGATCGTCGGCTGGCTGCTGCGCGACTTCGAACCGATCCGGCTGATCCGCGTGGTGCAGGGTTGCGCGGTGGCGACGGTCGTTCTGAACCTGATCGCGCTCTGGAAACAGGAACAGGTCCGCCCGATGAGCCGGGCCGAGCGCGAGGCGCCCCGCCCGCGCTTCCGCGACGCATGGGCCGACCTGACCGCCGGCGGCACGGCGGGGCGGCTTCTGGCCGTAGTGGTGCTGGGGACGCTTGCCTTCAACATGCAGGACGTGCTGCTCGAGCCCTATGGCGGCGAGGTGCTGGGCCTGTCGGTATCCGCGACCACGCTCCTGACGGCCATGTGGGCCGGCGGTGCGCTGACGGGCTTTGCCCTTGCGGCGCGGTGGCTGGCACGCGGTCAGGACCCCTACAGAATGTGCGGGCGCGGCATCCTTGTGGGCATCACCGCCTTTTCGGCGGTGATCTTCGCCGGTCCGATGCAGTCCGCTGCGCTGTTCTTTGCCGGTGCGGGCGGCATCGGTCTGGGCGCGGGCCTGTTTGCGGTGGCGACGCTGACCGCCGCGATGACGATGCCGGCGCGGGGCCTTGCCGGCGCCGGGTTGGCGCTTGGCGCATGGGGTGCGGCCCAGGCCACGGCGGCGGGGCTTGCGGTCTTTTCCGGCGGGGCGTTGCGCGACCTGTTCGCGCATCTGGCCCAGTCCGGGCGCCTGGGCCCCGCGTTAGCCGACCCGGCGATCGGCTATTCGGTCGTCTATCATCTGGAAATCGGACTTCTCTTCGCAACGCTCGTCCTGCTCGGGCCGCTGGTCCGCGTCGGCATCCTGCATCCCGTGAAACCCGAGGAAACCGGCCCGTCACGCTTCGGCGTGGCCGAGTTTCCGACATGACACCGGAGGACCTGTCATGGAAAGCACTCTGTTCTTCAGCAACTTCGACCTCGCGACGCTGTCGATCTGGCTGTTCTGGGCCTTCTTCGCGCTGCTGATCTACTATCTTCAGACCGAGAACATGCGCGAGGGCTATCCTCTGGAAACCGAGGACGGCCTGCCCGCCCCGAACCAAGGGCCGTTCCCGGTGCCGAAGCCCAAGACCTTCCTTCTGCCCCACGGGCGCGGCACCGTCACCGTGCCCTCGGCCGAGAACGAAGCCGCCCACCGGCGCGAAACCCTCGCGCTTGCGCGCACCGCCGTCTCCGAAGGCTTTCCCCATGCCCCGACCGGCGACCCGATGGCCGATGGCGTCGGCCCGGCATCCTGGGTTCCGCGTCGGGACGCGCCGGAGCTTGACGGACACGGCCACAACAAGATCGTGCCGATGGCGCTTGCCGAAGGCTTCATGATCTCGGCCGGCCGCGACCCGCGCGGGCTGAGGGTAGTGGCGAACGACCTGCAGACGGTCGGCACCGTCACCGACATGTGGGTGGATGCGCCCGAACAGCTGGTCCGCTATCTGGAAATCGACCTCGGCCCGGCGGGCAAGCGGCTTGCACCGATGCCGATGTGCAAGATCGGACCCGACCGGGTGACCATCGCCTCGCTGTCGTCGCACATGTTCGCCGGGGTGCCGCGCACGCGGTCCATGTCAGAGGTGACGCTGCGCGAGGAGGACCAGATCTCGGGCTACTACGCCGGCGGCACGCTCTATTCGCAGCCGACCCGCGCCTCGCGCTGGAAGGCGCTGTTCGGCTGATCGCCACGGAGAGGGCCGCACCATGGACACGCATGACGATTTTGCCTTCGAGCCCATCCGCGGCCTGCCCGCGCGGCCGCCGAAGGGCGAGACGATCCTGTGGCAGGGGCGACCCGACGGTTGGCGCCTGGCGCGCGAGGCCTTCGCGCTGGACTGGATCGCGGCCTACTTCGTGCTGATCGTGCTGTGGCGCGGCGGCGCCGGCTGGGCCGAAGGCGGCATCGCCGGCGCGCTGGCCTTCGGCATTCCCTATGCCGTCATGGGCCTTGTGGGATGCCTTGTCGTTCTCGGTCTGGCCTGGGTGCAGGCGCGCGCGACGGTCTACACGGTCACCACGGCACGGATCGCAATGCGCATCGGCGCGGCCCTGACCGTCACCCTGAACCTGCCGTTCCGGCAGATCGCCGCGGCCGCGCTGGACCTTCGCCGGGGCGGCACCGGGACCATCGCGATCAGGACGCCGGGCGAAACCCGGCTGTCCTATCTGGTCTGCTGGCCGCATGTCCGCCCGTGGCACATGCGCCGGACCGAACCCGCGCTGCGCTGCATCCCCGACGCGGCAAGGGTCGCGCGCATCCTTGCCGATGCGGCCGAGACGCGGATGACCCAGCCCGAGATCGCCCGGACCGCGCCCGCGGCCGCCGTCGCCGCGGAATAGGAGACCGACGATGACCGTGCAGACCCGGCCCGCCCTGCGCCATCCCGCCGACCGCGAGATGATCCCGCGCGCCCTGCTGCGGGCGATGCTGGCCCTCGCCCTTGCGTCGCTCGCCATCGTGACCTTCGCGGTTGCGACCGACCGCCCGACCGTCGGGCAGCCGAAGCCCGCGGCGATCGTGCAGGAACGGACCATCGCGCTGATCGGCGGCGGCGCCCAGGCGGTGACGGTTCTGGACGACACCGGCGCCGTGCTGGCCGACATGGAACACGGCGGCTTCGTCACCGTGATCCAGAACGGTCTTGCCCGCGAGCGGCTCAAGCACGGCGTCGCGGCCAATCTGCCGGTCCGGCTGGTGGAATATGCGAACGGACGGCTGACCGTCCACGACCCCGAAACCGGCTGGAGCGCCGAGCTTCATGCCTTCGGCGCCGACAACAAGGCCGCATTCGAACGGCTGCTGAACAAGTGACAACAAACAAGGGAACCAGACCATGGGACTTTTCACGAAAGAGAAGGAACAGGTGCCCGTCACCGTCGAGGTGAGCCACCGGTTCGAGAGCCTTCATGCGCACGTCCGCTTCGACAACGGCGCCGTCGTCCACCCCGGCGACGAGGTGCTGGTGCACGGCAGCCCGATCATGGCGGCCTTCGGCGAGGTGATCACGGAGCAGCGCACCGCGACGATCACGCGCGCCAGCCGACTGGAGCGCGCCTGGACCCGGCTGACCGGCGATCTGGAATTCATGGAGCTGTGCGAATTCTCCTTTTCCGAGGAGATCCGGCCATGAACGCGCATTCCACCGCCCATGCCGAGCTTCACGCCGAGATCGCGGACCGTTTCGACACCACCGCGATGGCGACCGAAACGACGCTGCTGAACCCGCGGTTCTACACCACCGATTTCGACGAGATGGACCGGATCGACGTGACCCCGGTGCGCGAGGAATGGGACGCGCTGCTGGCGCAGATGAGATCGGACCCGAACAAGGGCCATTTCAAGAAGAACGCCGACTGGGACCAGATCGACTGGGAAGGGATGGAGCCCGAGTTGCGCGCCGAGTTCATCGACTTCCTGGTGTCGTCCTGCACAGCCGAATTCTCGGGCTGCGTGCTCTACAAGGAGATGAAGCGGCGCGGCAACAACCCCGACATCTGCGAGCTGTTCAGCTACATGAGCCGGGACGAGGCGCGGCATGCGGGCTTCATCAACGACGCGCTGCGCGAAGCGGGCGTGGCGGTGAATCTCGGCTTCCTGACCAAGGCGAAGAAATACACCTACTTCCGGCCGAAGTTCATCTACTACGCCACCTATCTGTCGGAAAAGATCGGCTACGCCCGCTACATCACCATCTATCGCCACCTGGAGGCACATCCGGAACATCGGTTCCATCCGATCTTCAAGTGGTTCAAGGAATGGTGCAACGACGAGTTCAGCCACGGCGAGGCTTTCGCCCTGCTGATGAAGACCGACCCGAGGATAACCGAAAGCTTCGTCAGCAAGCTGTGGATCCGGTTCTTCCTGGTCGCGGTCTATTCCACGATGTGGGTGCGCGACCATGCCCGGGATCGGGCGCGTTCCGCCCTTGCGATGTCAAGAGCGGTCAAGCTCTGCGCCTCCACCAGGAGACGCCGGAACGGGGGGTTCTCC
>JBKBMT010000039.1:0-27593 GCA_046295655.1 Gemmobacter sp.
TCTACGGTCGTGTCATCTCGGGGATGGATCACGTCGACAGGATCGCGCGGGGTGAGCCGCCGGCAGAGCCTGACCGCATGATCTCCGTCAGGGTGGCGGCCGATGCGTAAGCTTCTGTGCGCGGCGCTTGCCGCAGCTGTTGCCGCCGGGGGTGCCCTTGCCGACACGCGTCCGACGCTGGAGATCGAGGTCGAGGGGGCTGCACAGGGAAGGGTCGTGATCGAGCTGCGCCCCGACATCGCGCCGGGGCACGTCGAGCGGTTGACGACGCTTGCGGCATCGGGCGCCTATGACGGGGTTGCCTTTCACCGGGTGATCGACGGCTTCATGGCCCAGACCGGCGACGTGCAATACGGCAGGCCCGACAGCCCCCCGGGGCGGGCCGGCACCGGCGGTTCGAACCTGCCCAACCTGCGCGCCGAATTCTCGGACGTGCCGTTCGAGCGCGGTATCGTCGGGATGGCCCGGGCGCAAAGCCCGCACAGCGCCAACAGCCAGTTCTTCATCATGTTCGCACCGGCCCCGCATCTGAACGGCCAGTACACGGTCGTCGGTCAGGTGATCGAGGGGATGGAGGTGGTCGATGCGATCACCCGCGGCACGGGGCAGGGCGGGTCGGTCGCCAACCCCGACCGGATGGCGCGGGTGACGGTGGGGCCGTGACGGGCCGGGCTGCGCCCGTCATCGACCCGACGGGCGCGACCGCGCCGTATCCCGGCGGGGCGCGGCCAGCGCATCTGCCGTGACGGCGGGCGCAAGCTCGCGCATCGCATCGACCTGGGTCAGGAACACCTTGCCGGTCAGATGGGTCAGGAAATCGGACCGTGCCAGACGGTCCATGACCGGGCCTTTCACCTCGGACAGGTGCAGCGACACTCCGGCATCCCGAAGGTGGGCATTGATCGCCTCGATGCTTTCCAGCGCAGAGGCGTCGATGGCGTTCACCGCCGGACACATCAGCACGACGTGACGGATCCGCGGATCTGCCGCAACCTTGCCCTGGATGAAATCCTCGAGAAACCGCGCATTCGGAAAATACAGGCTTTCATCGACCCTTATGGAGATCACCTCGGGCGTCGTCACAACCTCGTGCCGTTCGATGTTGCGAAAGTGCTCGGTGCCGGGCACCTGTCCGACGACCGCCACATGCGGCCGCGAGGTGCGCCACAGATGGAGCGCGAGCGAAAGTGCGACGCCGACCACGATCCCGGCCTCGACCCCCTGCAGCAAGGTCACGGCAATGGTCGCCGCCATGGCGGCGAAATCGGCCCGGCTGTAGCTCCAGGTGCGACGCAATGCGCCAAGATCGACCAGGCTCAGCACCGCGACGATGATCGTCGCGGCAAGCGTTGCCTTCGGCAGATAGAACAGCAGCGGGGTCAGAAAGACGGTGGCCAGCGCCATCCCCACGGCCGTATAGGCGCCGGCTGCGGGCGTGCGGGCGCCGGCATCGTCATTGACGACCGACCGGGCGAAACCGCCCGTCACCGGGAAACCGCCCGAGAACGCCGAGCCCAGGTTCGAGGCGCCCAGCGCCACGAGTTCCTGATCCGGGTCGATGCGCTGGCGCTTGCGGGCCGCAAGCGTCTGGGCGACGGACACGCTTTCGACGTAGCCGACGACGGAAATCAGCAACGCCGGCACTGCAAGCTCCATCCACAACCCGAAGTCGAGCGGCGGAAGCGTGGGCGCGGGCAGGCCGCGCGGGATATCGCCGACGATGGCAACCCCGGCGCCTTCCAGCGAAAGGCCCCAGACCGCAAGCGTGCTTGCTGCCACCGCAACCACCGGAGCCGCGCGCGACAGCGCCCCTGCAAGTCCGGGCGCGAGCCCGATCCGAACCAGAAGATCCTTGAGGAACCGTCTGGACCAGAACAGAAATCCCAGAACTGAAACGCCGATCGCAAAGGTGATGGGATTGAGATTCCCCAGCCGTTCGATCATCGGCACCAGGATTTCCGGCAGCGTCTGACCGCCGCCGTTCAGCCCCAGGATATGCGGCAGCTGCCCGAGCGCGATCAGAAGCCCCGCCGCCGAAATGAAACCGGAAACCACCGGGTGGCTGAGGAAATTCGCGAGGAACCCGAGCCGCAGAATGCCCATGACAAGGAGCATCAGGCCGGAGATCGCCGCCAGTGCGACTGCCGCGCCAAGGTATTCGGGCGTTCCGCGAGCCGCAATCTGACCCACGGCTGCCGCCGTCATCAAGGATGACACGGCGACGGGTCCGACCGCCAGCGTCCGCGATGTTCCGAAGATGGCGTAGAGGATCAGGGGCGCGATCGAGGCGTATAGCCCGACCTCGGGCGGCAGACCGGCCAACATCGCATAGGCCAGCGATTGCGGAATCAGCATGATCGTGACGATCACGGCTGCGATCAGGTCGTCGGCCAGCGCATGGCGATCGTAGTGGCGGCCCCAGTCGAGTATCGGAAGATAACGGTGCATGGTGGTATCCGGAGGAGTCTCACCGCATATGATCCGGCCGGGAACGAATATCAAGATGTGAATATGTATAAGTGGGCCGGTCTGTATCAAACATAATACTGATTATACGTTAACGGGGCGCACGGTCGTCATGCCGGCAACGTGACGGCGAACGTGCTGCCGACCCCCTTCTCGCTGGAAATCCGCAACCGTCCGCGATGGCGGTTTGCGATATGTTTCACGATGGCAAGTCCAAGACCCGTCCCGCCGTGTTCGCGTGACCGATGGTTGTCGACCCGGTAGAAGCGCTCGGTCAGGCGCGGCAGATGGATCGGGTCGATGCCTTCGCCGCGGTCGCTTACCGAGATCGTTGCCCCAGGCCCGCGCAGCGCCGGCACCAGATCCTCGCGGAAGATCGTGACGCAGACCTCGCCGCCGCTGCCACCGTATTTCACGCCGTTCTCGATCAGGTTGTGCAGAACCTGTGTCAGCTGGTCGGGATCGCCCGGGACCCAGACCGGTTCGGCCGGAAGATCGAGGCGGATGACGACGCCGGCGCGGTCCGACAGGCCGCGCAGGGTTGCCGCCGCAGAGCGGGCCAGCGCACAGAGATCGACCTTCTCGGTCGGGCGGACCCGTTCCGCCGCCTCGACACGGCTCAGCGACAGCAGATCGCCCACCAGGCGGTTCATGCGCGCCGTCTCGCGTTCCATGATCGTCAGGAAGCGGTCGCGCGCAGCGGGGTCGTCGCGGGCAGCGCCCTTCAACGTCTCGATGAAGCCGCTCAGCGCCGTCAGCGGCGTGCGCAGTTCGTGGCTGACATTGGCCACGAAGTCGCGCCGGATGTCTGCGGCCTGCTCGATGTCGGTGATGTCCTCGAAGGCAAGGCTGGCACCCCGACCGTCCAGCGGCGCGACAAGCACCCGATAGATCGTGTCCTTGCCCGTGCTGGTGACGACATAGCGGGCCTGTTCGGCCGCACCGCCGGCAAGCACGCGTTCCAGCGGATCGACCAGCAGCGGCTGCCGGATCGCCACCATGTAGTGCCGGCCGGCAAGATCGGGACCGAACAGCGCTTCGGCTGCCCGGTTGGTCGTGACGATCCGCGCATCCGGGCCGATCAGCACAAGCGGCATCGGAACGCCCTCCAGCAATGCGTGCAATACTGCCGGGTCCATTCCGAATCCTTCCCCTCACGCGCTGCGACGGTGGCCGCGCAGGCGGATTTTCGCAAGCGCGGCTTGTCAGTGTCGCGACAGTATCTTAACGCCAAGGATGATTTTCCTCCGGGTGCTTCATTCCGGGGTTGTATCGAGTTCAACCGGACCACCCGTGAAACTCATGCCCGCCACGTCACCCGAATCCGCCGGCACCATCCTGGCGATAGATCTCCCGGCCGCAGGGGATCTGGTGGCGAAGTCGCTTCCGGGCTGGACGATCCGTCACCTGCGATCCAGTGATCTCGACCCGGACACGCTCTGCTCGATCGGGGCGAGTGCGCTGCTGATCCCGCTCTTTGCCTCGGCCCGGGACGTGACCGCGCTCCTTGCGGATCTGGAGCGCTGGCTCTGGCCCGGTCAGGTGGTGCTGGTCTCGCCGCCCCTGCCCCGCCCGGCGGTGGTCCTCGACGAACTGACTGAGCTTGCGCCCAGTCTCCGACTGAAGATCATCGAGATTGCGCCGTGACGGCCGCGGCAGCCCCGAGTCCCGCCCGGAACTGCCCGATCAGCGCATCGGGTTCCTCCAGTCCCACCGAGACGCGGAAGAACCCTTCGGAAATGCCGATTGCCCTGCGCTGCGCTTCGGGCACCTCGCGATGCGAGGAGGATGCGGCATGCGAGAGGGTCGTCGCAACGTCGCCCAGGGTCGGGGCAAAGGCGACGCCGGCCATGGCGCGGGTCAATGCGTTGGCGGCAGCGCGGCCGCCCTCGATCTCGAACGACAGCATGTTTCCGCCGCGACCCGACAACAGGCCGACGGCGCGGTTGTGGTCGGGATGGTCGGGGCGCGCCGGGTAGAGAACCCGTCGCACGGCGGGCATCGCCGCAAGAGCGTCAGCCAGCCGCGCAGCCGTCGCCTCTGCCCGGTCGTGGCGCAGCGCAAAGGTGAGAAGCCCGCGTTCCGCCAGCCAGCAATCGAACGGGCTCGGAGACAGTCCGAAGGTTGCGGCCAGATCCCGCATGCGCTCCAGCAATCCCGGGTCGCGGGTGCCGGCATAGCCGAGTGTGACGTCGGAATGTCCGGCCAGCAGCTTGGTGACCGAATGGACGACCACATCGGCGCCATGATCCAGAACCCGGATCGCACGCGGGGTCGAGAAAGTGGCATCCACCAGCAACCGGATGCCCCGCTCGCGCGCAAGCGCCGCGATGCCCGCCAGATCCGCGACCCGCAGGGTCGGGTTCGAAACGGTCTCGATCAGGATCGCCCGCGTCTCGGGGCGCAGCTCTCGGCCGAAGGCGGCGGCATCGGTCGGGTCGGCGAGGCTCGTTGCGATCCCGAGGGCCGGTAGGGTCGAGCGCATCAGCCGCAGCGAGCGGCCATAGAGCTGATCGCCCCCCAGCACATGGTCGCCCGATCCGACGCAGGCCATCAGCGCAAGCGTCACCGCGGCCATGCCCGACCCGGTGACGACACCGCCCGCCGCACCGTCCATCGCGTCGAGCCGGGCCGCAAGCGCCGCGGCGTTGGGATGTCCCTCGCGGGCATAGGTGAAGCCGCTTCCCGGTTCGGAATAAAGACGGTCGAGGTCGTCGGGGCTTTCCGCGACCCAGACGACAGACGGCAGGATGGGAGAGACAAGCGCCCTGCTCCGTCCGGCATCGAACGGCGGACGCAGCGGATCTGGACGGTCGGTCATGGCTTGCGGCCCTTTCGAGGTGGCTGTGCGACAGGCGCCGGTCAGAGCGGATCGCGCCGCACGTTCAGATCGCGCAGGGCCACAAGCCCGTCGCGGAACCGCGCCGCCACCTCGCAATAGTGCCGCGCCGACCATTCGAGTCTCTGGCGTGCCTCGGCATCGAGCACGCGGACGACCTTGCCGGGCGCCCCCATCACGAGGCTGCCGTCCGGTATCTCCTTGCCTTCCGTCACCAGCGCGCCCGCGCCGATCAGGCAGTGCCGGCCAATGCGGGCGCCGTTCAGAACGGTTGCGCTCATCCCGATCAGGGTATGGTCGCCGATCGTGCAGCTGTGCAGCATCGCCTTGTGGCCGACCGTGCAGCCCTCTCCGACGGTCAGCGGCAGGCCGAGGTCGGTGTGCAGCACGCAGTTTTCCTGGATGTTGCTGCCGCGGCCGATGCGGATTTCCTCGTTGTCGCCGCGCAGCGTTGCGCCGAACCAGATCGAACAGTCCGCGCCCAGCACGATGCGGCCGATCACGTTGGCATCTGGTGCCACCCAGGCGGTCGGGTCGATCGACGGGGCAATGCCGTCCAGCGCATAGATCATGGTGCTCCCTTTCCCTTGCGGGCCTCGAATTCGCGGCTCAGGCTCTGGACAAAGCCGGTCAGGCCGGGCTGCCGCGTCCGCCGCAGCCGTTCCGCGCGGACGATGCCGATCAGGTCGTCCGCCGTCCGGCCGAGATCTTCGTTGATCAGGACATAGTCGTATTCGGCCCAGTGGCTGATCTCGTCGCGGCTTTTCGTCATCCGGTTCTCGATCACCGCGTCGCTATCCTGCCCACGTCCGCGAAGCCGCGCCTCCAGCGCCGCGATCGAGGGCGGCAGGATGAAAACCGAAACGACCTCGGCGCCCAGCGGCGAGTTGCGGATCTGCTGTCCGCCCTGCCAGTCCACGTCGAACAGCGTGTCCCGCCCTTCGGCCATGGCGGCTTCGACCGGGGCGCGCGGGCTGCCGTAGAGGTTTCCGAACACTTCGGCATGTTCCAGCATCTCGCCGCCTGCGACCATGTCCTCGAACTGGGCGCGGGTGCGGAAGTGGTAGTGCTGGCCGTCCACCTCGCCCGGTCGCGGCGGGCGGGTGGTGGCAGAGACCGAAAAGCGGATCGTCGGATCCCATTCCATCAGCAGCCGCGCCAGCGTGGACTTGCCCGCCCCGGACGGAGAGGAAAGGATGACCAGAAGACCGCGCCGTTGCATCGTAATCATTCCAGATTCTGCACCTGTTCGCGCATCTGGTCGATGACATGTTTCAACTCCAGCCCGATGGCGGTCAGGTCCGTGGCCTGGGACTTGGAGCAGAGCGTATTGACCTCGCGCAGGAATTCCTGGGTCAGGAAGTCCAGCTTGCGCCCCGCCGGAGTCCCGGCGGCAATCAGCGTCCGGGCAGCCGCGACATGGGCCTCCAGACGGTCGAGTTCCTCGGTGACATCCGCCCGGATCGCGATCAGCGCCAGTTCCTGGGCAAGCCGGGCGGGGTCGGCGGCCTCGGTCGTGCCCAGCACACGCTCCATCATCTCGCCCAGCCAGGCGGCACTGCGGTCGCGCCGCGCCGCGGCGGCGGTCCGGGCAGCCCCGACCGCATCGGCGATCCGGTCGATCTGCGCGAGCACGACCGCCCCGATCGCCCTGCCCTCGGCCGCCCGCATGGCGGTGAAATCGTCCAGAAGCATGCCAAGGTCCGACAGGAGCGCCGACCGCAGTTCCTCGTCCGGGGCTTCGTCCTCGCCCGAGCTGCCGGCATCGGCAACGCCGCGGATCGCAAACAGCTCGGCGGCGCTCGGGGGGGCAAGCGTCACGCCGGCCCGTTCTGCGGCCTCCTGCACCACCCGGATCTGCCGCAGCACGGTTTCAAGGCCGGCGAGGTCGATACGGGGGGCGTGAGCTGCGCCTTCGCGCTGCAGGCGAAGGGTCAGCGACACCGATCCGCGGGTCAGCCGTCGGCCGATCTCGGCGCGGATCGCGGCCTCCAGCCCGTCGACCCCCTCGGGCAGCCGCAGCCGCAGATCGAGCCCCTTCCCGTTCACCGACCGCAGATCCCAGGACCAGCTTGCCCCCGCCGAGGTGCCCCGGCGGCTGGCGAAGGCCGTCATCGACATCAGTCCCGAAACCGCCATGATCCGCCCTGCCCTGTCCCGTGCCTTTCCTGTCGCACAGGGCGCCGGCAGGGGAAAGACCCGGAAGCGACGTTTACCAGTTGTTCAGATTCCGCATCGGGCGCGGCGGCGCATCGGTTATCTTAACCGGCAGGTAACCATCCCTGCGCGGGTCGAGGCCCGCCGGGCAGAGGAACGGGGCGCACGATGGCACAACGGTCGGCATCTTCGGGCAGCGCGCAATCGGCCCGGATCCTGCGGTTTCCGGAACGCCCTGCCCTGCCCGTCCCGGCGGCCTTCGGCCTGTTGCGCAGCTACTGGGACGGGCTGCGCGAGGACGGCGCGCTTCCGCGCCGGTCGGCGGTCGATCCGCGCGGCCTGGTTCCGGTTCTCGATGTCGCCCTGCTGATCGAGCGTATCGCACCGGGGCATGCGCGCATCCGGGTCGCCGGCAGCCGGATCGCGGATCTGATGGACATGGAACTGCGCGGCATGCCGCTTTCGGTCCTGTTCGAGCCGGCGGCACGCGAGGCGCTTGCGATCCGTCTGGAACAGCTGTTCGTGCGGCCTGCGATTCTCGAAATGGGTCTCGAGGCGGCGCAAGGCGCCTTCCGCCCGTCGCTGTCGGGGCAGATGCTCCTGCTGCCGCTTTCGGGCGAGGACGGAACGGTTGACCGGGCAATCGGCTGCATTGCGATCGAGGGCCGGATCGGCCGCGTGCCGCGCCGACTGGCGATTTCGACCGACCGGCTGTCCCCGGTGCCGGGGATGCTTCGGGCCGGACAGGGGTCGCCCGTCCGGCCCGCCGAGGACCGTTTCAGGGAAACCGGCCGCGCGCCCTGGCTGCGGCTCGTCGGGCGCAGCGACTGAGGCTTCAGCCGGCCGCCGCTTCCGACATCCGGGGCCTGGCCGACAGTTCCTCGGCCACAAGGAACGCAAGCTCCAGCGACTGGCTGGCGTTGAGCCGCGGATCGCAGGCGGTGTGGTAGCGGTCCGACAGGTCCTCGTCGGTGACCGCCCGCAAACCGCCGGTGCATTCGGTGACATCCTGACCGGTCATCTCGAAATGGACCCCGCCGGGGATCGTGCCCTCGGCCCTGTGGACGGCAAAGAATTCCCGCACCTCCCCAAGCACCCGGTCGAAGGGCCGGGTCTTGTAACCCGAGGCCGACTTGATCGTGTTGCCGTGCATGGGATCGCAGCACCAGACGACCCTCGCGCCGTGATCCCGCACGGCGCGGATCAGGCGCGGCAGGTGTTCCTCGACCTTGCCGACGCCGAACCGGGCGATCAGCGTCAGTCGCCCGGCCTCGTTCGTCGGGTTCAGCCGGTCGATCAGCCGGCGCAGATCGTCGGCCGTCAGGCTCGGCCCGCATTTCAGCCCGATCGGGTTCTGGACCCCGCGGCAGAATTCGACATGCGCACCGTCCGGCTGGCGGGTGCGGTCGCCGATCCACAGCATGTGCCCCGATCCGGCCACCGGCAGGTTGGTCGTGCTGTCGATCCGGCACAGCGCCTCTTCATATTCGAGCAGCAACGCTTCGTGGCTGGTATAGAAGTCCACCTTTGACAGTTGGTGCGCGGTCGAGCCGTCAACCCCGGCCGCGCTCATGAAGTCGAGCGCGTCGGAAATCCGGTTCGACAGTTCGCGATAGCGTTCCGCCTTGTCCTGATCGGAAAAGCCGAGGGTCCAGGAATGCACGCGGTGGATGTCGGCGAAGCCGCCGGTCGAGAAGGCGCGCAGAAGGTTGAGCGTCGCCGCGGCCTGGGTATAGGCCTGCAGCATCCGGGTCGGGTCCGGCACCCGCGCCTCGGGTGTCGGCTCGAACCCGTGGATGATGTCGCCGCGATAGCTGGGCAGTTCGATGCCGCCGACCACCTCGGTCGGGGCCGAGCGGGGCTTTGCGAACTGGCCGGCCATCCGGCCGACCTTCACGACCGGAACCTTCGCGCCATAGGTCAGCACGACAGCCATCTGGAGCAGCACCTTGAAGGTGTCGCGGATGTTGTCGGCCGAGAATTCGGCGAAGCTTTCGGCGCAGTCGCCGCCCTGAAGCAGGAAGCCCCGTCCCTCGGAGACACGGCCCAGCGCCGCCTTCAGCCGGCGCGCCTCGCCGGCAAAGACCAGCGGCGGATATTTCGACAGCTGCCGCTCGACCGCGCGCAACGCCTCCGGGTCGGGCCAGTCGGGCATCTGCACCCGCGGCCGGTCGCGCCAGCCCGTCTTGGTCCAGCCAGAAGCAGTCGCGGTCATGGTCGGCCTCCTTCCCCGGAACGCGGCGCACAGAGGGTGCCGCGATGCCGCATCTCTATAGGCTTCGGGGTCGCCCTGTTCCAGCCCGAATCCCCTTCGATTCGTCTTGCAGCACTGCCGGATTCCTGCATGCTCGTGCCGGAAACGACGCTTCAGGGTCGCAGGATGGCCATGCAATACGGTCGGACCGCCCGTCCGGACACCGATCCCCCGCCCCGCCGGTTCATCTTTCTCCTGCTCGACCGCTTCACCATGCTGTCCTTTGCCGGCGCGGTGGAACCCCTGCGGATCGCGAACCGGATGGCGGGACGCAAGCTTTACACCTGGCTCCTTGCCGGCGAGGGCGGGGACCAGATCGCCTGTTCCAACGGCACCACCTTCAAGCTCGACATCGGACTTGCCGAGATTTCCCGCGACGACACGATCCTGGTCTGCGGCGGGATCGACGTGCGCGAGGCGACGACACGATCCGTGCTGAACTGGCTGCGGCGCGAGGCGCGGCACGGGGTGACGATCGGCGGCCTGTGCACCGCGGCCTGGACGCTCGCGCGCGCCGGGCTTCTGGACGGTCGGCAGGCGACCATCCACTGGGAGAACATGGACGGCTTTACCGAGGAGTTTCCCGACGTGATGCTGCAGAAGTCGGTCTATGTGATCGACGGCAACCGGCTGACCACCGCCGGCGGCACCTCCTCGATCGACATGATGCTGAAGCTGATCGCGGCCGATCATGGCGAGGATCTGGCGAATGCCGTAGCGGATCAGCTGATCTATTCGGCGATCCGCACCGACCGCGACAGTCAGCGGCTTTCGGTACCGACGCGGATCGGGGTGCGGCACCCCAAGCTCGCGCAGGTGATCCAGATGATGGAACAGTCGATCGAGGAACCGCTCAGCCCCGCCGATCTGGCCGAGGATGTGGGCATGTCCACGCGCCAGCTGGAACGGCTGTTCCGCCGCTACCTCAATCGCAGTCCGAAGCGCTATCACATGGAGCTGCGGCTTCAGAAGGCGCGGAACCTGCTGATGCAGACCGACATGAGCGTGATCAACGTCGCGCTTGCCTGCGGGTTCTCCAGCCCCTCGCATTTCTCGAAATGCTACCGGGCGCAGTACAACACCACCCCTTACCGCGAACGCGGGAGCCAGGGCATGCGCCTGTCGGTCTGATGGCGACGGCCGCGGTCAGCCGGCCCCGATCCGTTCGAACCACCGCAGGATGACGGGCCGCAGGCTGTCGAGGGGTTTCCGCCCGCTCAGGCGCCCGGCCGCAAGCACCGCCGCGCGTTCCTGGGCCAGCCGTTCCATCACCACGGGCGACGTGACCGGGGGTTGCCCCGTCTCGAGGACGGACCGTGCCACCGCTCCGACCCAGGTGGGACCTTGCGAGATGGTCTGCGCCCGGAACATGCTGACGATCAGGCAATAGGTTCCGTCCTTCGGCCAGAGCGTCGAGACGAACCCGTTCTGCGCCGGAAGAAGCAGGCCGCGGACGGCGGAGCGCCAGCGCGGCGGCGTCTCGCGCAGGTCGTGCGGGCCGATCCGTGGCTCGAAGCTGCGCAGGAAACGCTGCCCGGCATGTTCGAACACCAGCGCCAGATGCTGAACCGCGGTATCGCGCGTCAGGATGCCGCGTCGGGTCACCATGTAGAAGCCGGGAGGGACCGCTGCGGCCTCGACGTCGCCCTGATCCGTGCGGTTCAGCAGATAGGAAAGCGCCGGCTCGGTCGGCCTGCTGTCCTGTTCTCGTGCCCTCAGCGTCTCGATCGGTTCGAGAAGGATCCGGGCGTCGGTTCCGAAGTGCCGGCAGATCCGCAGAAGGATCTCCGGTCGGGGATGCGCGAGGCCGCCCATGTACCGGTTGAACTGGGTTCGGTTCACGCCGATCGCCGCACAGGCCGCAGACACCGATTTCTCGCCCTGACAGAGCTTCCTGAGATTCTGACCGAATAGCGATCTCGGGTCCGCCGACTTGATCGATCGCTTGTCCTTGTCTGTCTCTGTCAAGCTCGCCCTTTGTCCCGAACGCAAGAATTGTGGCCGATACAAAAACAATGCCGATCGTCCCCGTCCGGATGTGTCGAGCCCCTCAACACTCCCGACAACCTTGCCGGCAACCCCTGAAAAGTTGACGCCAAACAGCGTCACTCGCAAGCATAATTGCAAGTTTCTGCACGTCTCGCGACACAAATTTTCTGTGGATTCAACTGTGGATTACTTTATCGTACCGGTTTGCGGCACCATGGGGATGGGGCTTATCGACCCTTCGGGACTGGGGAGAACATGATCGGTTGCATTCTATGGAGTGATCGGGACCAGCGTCGCGCGGTGATCTGGTGCGAGGATCAGGGACATCTTGCCTGGCTCGGCAATCCCGACGATTTCCTGCTTTCCGGCCCGGCAGCGGAAAGCTGGCCGGAAGTCGGCAGCCTGGTCCGCCTCGAATGCGAACAGCGCGGCAGTCTTCGCGTTGCCCGCGCGGTGCGGCTGATGGAGGCCGAGGCGGCGCGCGATCTGCCGGCGATGCTGCTGAGGGCGGTCGCGGCGGAAACCCGCACCGCACCGCGCAGCCCGGCGCCGCCCATCGTGGCAATCCCGCCGCAGGTCGAATACCTGCTGCGCGACCGGCCGGATGTCGAGGCGCGGCCCGAGCAGGTGACGTTGTCGCACCGGCAGCGGCAGCACCGCGCCCGCTGACCCGCCTCAGCGCGCGATCCTGAACAGCGCGCCCTGTCCGACCGAGGCGAACCAGATCGCGCCGTCAGGGGCTTCGCGCACATCGCGCACACGCCGCGTCTCGGCGGTCGCGATGCGGTCCTGCGTCCAGCCGCCCGGGCCCGGCGTCGCGGGGTCGAGCCGAACGACATGATCGGCGTTCAGACTGCCGACCAGGTGATGCCCGCGCCAGTCTGGAAACATCCGGCCGGTGCAGATCGCATGTCCCGAGGGCGCGATCGACGGATCCCAGTAGTGCTCGGGCTGTTCCATCCCCTCGGCTGCCGTGCCGATCCCGACCTGCGCGCCCGAATAGTGCCGGCCGTAACCGATCACCGGCCAGCCGTAGTTCGCCCCGGGCCGGATCAGGTTGATCTCGTCGCCTCCGCGCGGGCCGTGTTCGCTGACCCACAACCGCCCCTCTGCGTCGAGCGCCGCCCCCTGCGGATTGCGGTGCCCGTAGCTCAGGATCTCGGGCAGTGCATCGGCGCGTCCGCGGAGTGGATTGTCGTCCGGCACGCTGCCCTCGCGATCCACGCGGATCACCTTGCCCTCGTGGCGCAGCAGGTCCTGGGCCCGGTCCGGCACGCCCCGGTCGCCGATGGTCAGCGCCAGCGTGCCGTCGGGCAGTTCCACGATCCGGCTGCCGAAATGCTGCCCGCCGCGCCCGCCCGGCCGGGCCTCGAACACAAGGCGCAGATCCTCGATGCGGGTCGAATCAACGGAGAGACGAGCACGCGCAAGTGCCGTGCCGGACCCGTTCGCCTGCGGGCGCGAAAAGCTGATGAACAGCATCCGCGAACGGTCGAAGTCGCGCGCGATGACGATATCCAGAAGGCCGCCCTGCCCGCCGGTCGCCACCTCGGGCAGCCCCTCGACCCGCCGCAGGCTTCCGTCTTCCCCGGCAAGCAGCAACCGTCCGCCCCGCTCGGTGACAAGGATGCCGCCATCGGGAAGGAAGCCGAACCCCCAGGGCTGATCGAGCCCCGGAACGCGCATCTCCACCCGGATGGCTTGTGCACGGGCCGGAACGGGACGCAGGACGGCGAGGGCGAAAGCCCAGGCCAGAACCTGCCGGCGACGCAATCCTGTCGCAGGTCGGGAAAGCTGGGTCATAGTCAACGGTGTAATGGCTTCCGCCGGCCGTTGCACCCCGGGCTCCGGTCAAATCCCCGACAGGACCGACACCGGAACCGCTTTTCTTTTTTCATGCGACGGCTTAGGTCTGAAGACGGACACAGATCCAGCAAGGGAGTGAACAATGAAGAAACTGCTTCTGGCCACCACGGCCTCCGTGGTGCTAGCCGGTGCCGCATCCGCGGAAGTCAAACTGGGAATCATCCTGGGCTTCACCGGCCCGATCGAATCGCTGACCCCCTCCATGGCGCAGTCGGCCGAACTTGCCATCGCAGAGATCAACGCCGCCGGCGGCATCCTCGGCGGGCAGACCGTGACCTCGGTGCGGGCCGACTCGACCTGCATCGATGCCGCTGCCGCGACGGCGGCCGCCGAGCGCCTCATCACCTCCGAGCGCGTGAACGCGATCGTCGGCGCCGACTGTTCCGGCGTTACCGGTGCGATCCTTCAGAATGTGGCGCGGCCGAACGGCGTGCTGATGGTATCGCCTTCGGCGACCTCGCCGGCGCTCACGACCGCCGAGTCGGACGGGCTGTTCTTCCGCACCGCGCCGTCCGATGCCCGTCAGGGTGTCGTCATGGCCGAGATCATCCGCGACCGCGGCTTCTCGAGCGCCGCCGTGACCTATACCAACAACGACTACGGCAAGGGTCTGGCCGACAGCTTTGCGGCGGCCTTCGCCGAGCGGGGCGGCACCGTCACCATCAACACGCCGCATGAGGACGGCAAGGCCGACTATTCCGCAGAGGTGGGTGCACTGGCAGCCGCGGGCGGCGATGTTCTGGTCGTGGCGGGCTATACCGACCAGGGCGGTGGCGGCGTCGTGCGCGCGAGCCTCGATTCGGGCGCCTTCGACACCTTCGTGTTCCCCGACGGGATGATCAGCCAGTCGCTCGAGGACCGTTTCGGCGCCGAACTGAACGGTTCGTTCGGCCAGAACCCGGCCTCGGCCGGCGAAGGCGCGGGCATCTTCCATGGACTGGCCCAGGCCGCGGGCTATGACGGCACCTCGCCCTTCTCGGCCGAAAGCTATGATGCCGCCGCGCTGATCCTCTTTGCAATGGAAGCCGCCGGCAGCGCGGAGTCCAACGTGTTCAAGGACAAGATGCTGGAAGTGGCCAACGCTCCGGGCGAGAAGATCCTGCCCGGCGAACTGGCGAAGGGTCTGGAGATCCTCCGTAACGGCGGCCAGATCGACTATGAAGGTGCGACCGGCGTCGAGTTCGTCAACGGCCGCGAGGCCGCCGGCAGCTACCGCGAGATCGAGTTCAAGGACGGCAAGATCGCCGTGATCGGTTTCCGCTGATTGCAGCCAGCACTGGACAGACTTGCGCGGCCCGGGTAATGCCCCGGGCCGTTGCATAAATAACAAGCCGGCACCAAGCTGCCGGAACAGAGCCGGGGGGCATCCGCCCGAAATTCCGGCCACGGGGAGAGACGCATGATCCGTGTGCAGGACCTGCACAAGCATTTCGGCGGATTCCACGCCGTTGACGGCGCGAGTCTGGAGATCGCGAAAGGTTCGATCACCGGCCTGATCGGTCCGAACGGTGCGGGAAAGACGACGCTGTTCAACGTCATCGCCGGCCGCCTTCCGCCGACCTCGGGGCATGTCTTCATGGGCGAGGAGGAGATCACCGGCCTGCCGCCGCATGAGCTGTTTCACAAGGGCCTGTTGCGCACCTTCCAGATCGCGCACGAATTCGGCTCGATGACCGTGCGCGAGAACCTGATGATGGTGCCCGCCGGCCAGTCGGGCGAGACCCTCTGGAACACCTGGTTCGGCCGGCGCCGGATCGCCGACGAGGAACGCGCCCTGCGCGCCAAGGCCGATGAGGTGCTGGAGTTCCTGACCATCAGCCATATCGCGGACGAGAAGGCAGCCAACATCTCGGGCGGGCAGAAGAAGCTGGTCGAGCTTGGCCGCACCATGATGGTTGACGCGCGGATCGTGTTTCTCGACGAGGTCGGCGCGGGCGTGAACCGGACCCTCCTGAACACCATCGGCGATGCGATCATCCGGTTGAACCGCGAACGGGGCTATACCTTCTGCGTGATCGAGCACGACATGGATTTCATTGCCCGGCTCTGCGATCCGGTCATCTGCATGGCCGAGGGCAAGGTGCTTGCCGAGGGCACGGTGGACGAGATCCGCAACGACGAGCGGGTGATCGAGGCCTATCTGGGCACCGGGCTGAAGAACAAGGCCAAGGCGGAGGGGTTCCATGTCTGAGCCCTTCCTGATCGGCGAGAACATGACCGGCGGCTACGGCGCGGCCGACATCCTGCATTCCTGCACCATTGCGGTCGAGCCGGGCGAGATCGCGGTGATCGTGGGCCCGAACGGGGCAGGCAAGTCGACCGCGATGAAGGCGGTGTTCGGCATGCTGCGGCTGCGGGGCGGGCATGTGCGGCTGGCGGGAGAGGACATCACCGCGCTGTCGCCGCAGGACCGGGTTGCCAAGGGCATGGCCTTCGTGCCGCAGACCCACAACATCTTCACCTCGATGACCGTCGAGGAAAACCTGGAGATGGGCGCCTTCCTGCGCCGCGACGACATCCGCGGCACGATGGACCAGGTCTATGCGCTGTTCCCCATCCTGCGCGAAAAGCGGCGGCAGGCGGCGGGCGAGCTGTCGGGCGGGCAGCGCCAGCAAGTCGCGGTAGGCCGCGCCCTGATGACCCAGCCGAAGGTGCTGATGCTGGACGAGCCGACCGCAGGGGTGAGCCCGATCGTCATGGACGAGCTGTTCGACCGGATCATCGAGATCGCCCGCACCGGCATCTCGATCCTGATGGTGGAACAGAACGCCCGCCAGGCGCTGGAGATCGCGGACAAGGGTTATGTGCTGGTGCAGGGCGCCAACCGTTTCACCGATACCGGCAAGGCGCTTCTGGCCGACCCTGAAGTGCGCCGCTCGTTTCTGGGGGGTTAGGATGAGACCGCTCCGCACCGCGACCGGCAGCTGCAAGGAAGCCCGCTGATGGATGTGCTCAACGCCCTGGTGGTGTTCCTGAACTTCGTCTTCATTCCCGGCATTGCCTATGGCGCGCAGCTGGCGCTCGGCGCGCTGGGGGTGACGCTGATCTACGGCATCCTGCGGTTCTCGAATTTCGCGCATGGTGACACCATGGCCTTCGGGACCACGGCCACGATCCTCGTGACCTGGGCGCTGCTTGGCGCGGGCATCACCTTCGGCCCGCTTCCGACCGCCCTGCTGGCGCTGCCGGTCGGTATCGCCGCGACCGCCCTTCTGGTGCTGGGCACCGACCGGGCGATCTATCGCTACTACCGCAAGGTGCGGGCGGCGCCGGTGATCCTGGTGATCGTCTCGATGGGGGTCATGTTCGTGATGAACGCGCTGACCCGGTTCGTCATCGGGGTGGACGAGATCAACTTTGCCGATGGTGGCCGCTTCGTCGTCACGGTGCGCGAGTTCCGCGAGATGACCGGATTGCAGGAGGGTCTCGCGATCCGCTCGACCCAGGTCATCACCCTTGTCGTCGCGGTGATCGCGGTCGCGGTCCTGTTCTGGTTCCTGAACCGCACCCGCACCGGCAAGTCGATGCGCGCCTATTCCGACAACGAGGATCTGGCGCTTCTGTCGGGCATCAACCCCGAACGCGTGGTCGCCGTCACCTGGATCATCACCGCGGCGCTGGCGACCACCGCCGGCGTGCTCTACGGGCTCGACAAGAGTTTCAAGGCCTTCACCTATTTCCAGCTGCTTCTGCCGATCTTCGCATCGGCGGTGGTGGGCGGCCTCGGCAACCCGCTCGGCGCCATCGGCGGCGGGTTCATCATTGCCTTTTCGGAGGTGACGATCACCTATGCCTGGCGCCGGGTGCTGGCCTATCTGCTGCCCGAGGGCTGGGCGCCCGAGAGCCTGGTGCAGCTGATGGGCACCGACTACAAGTTCGCGGTCAGCTTCGCGATCCTCGTCATCGTGCTTCTTGTCCGCCCGACCGGCCTGTTCAGGGGGAAGGCGCTATGAGCGTGACACCCGTCCGGCAAGAGACGACCGCAGGCGGCCGCCTGCGCGCGCCGCTTCTGTTCGCGGCAGTGGCCCTGCTCTATGCCGTCACCGCCTGGGTCTATGGCTGGAACCTGACGCTGGCCATCGTCAACATGGCGCTCGTGTCCTGCATCATGGCGCTTGGCGTCAACATGCAGTGGGGCTATGCGGGGCTGTTCAACATCGGTGTCATGGGCTTCGTCGCACTCGGCGGTGTGGCCGCCGTTCTGGTGTCGATGGCACCGGTGCCCGAGGCCTGGGCCGCGGGCGGCACCGGCGTGATCCTTTCGCTGGTGCTGGGCGCCCTGACGATGACAGCGGCGATGCTCGCCTGGGCGAAGCTGCCGAAGGGACGGATGCGCAACCTTGTCGTCCTTGCCATCGCGCTTGGCGGCTACCTGATCTTCCGCCGACTGTTCGACCCGGCCACCGCGGCCGTCGAGGCGGTCAATCCCGCGGCGACCGGCTATCTGGGCGGGCTCGGGCTTCCGATCGCGCTGTCCTGGCCGGCGGGCGCCCTGCTGGCGGCCGGTGCCGCCTGGCTGATCGGCAAGACGGCGCTGGGGCTGCGCTCGGACTATCTGGCCATCGCGACGCTCGGGATCAGCGAGATCGTCATTGCCATCGTCAAGAACGAAAGCTGGCTGGTGCGCGGGGTGAAGAACGTGGTCGGCCTGCCGCGCCCCTGGCCGGTGCCGCTGGAGGTCGATCTGCAGCGCAATGCCGCCTTCGTGGACTGGGCGCGGGGCTGGGGGCTCGACCCCGTCACGGCCTCGGCGATCATCGTCAAGCTCGGCTATGCCGTCTTCTTCGTCGCGGTGCTGATCGTGCTGGTGCTGGCGCTGGAACTGGCCTGGCGTTCGCCATGGGGCCGGATGATGCGCGCGATCCGCGACAACGAGGTGGCCGCTGCCGCCATGGGCAAGGATGTCACCCGCCGGCACCTGCAGGTCTTCGTTCTGGGCTCGGCCGTGATCGGCATGGCGGGGGCGATGATGACCACGCTCGACGGCCAGCTGACGCCGGGCAGCTATCAGCCGCTGCGGTTCACCTTCCTCGTCTGGGTCATGGTGATCGTCGGCGGATCGGGCAACAACTGGGGCGCGGTGCTGGGCGGGTTCCTGATCTGGTGGCTTTGGGTGATGGTCGAACCGATCGGTCTGTGGACCATGCAGACGCTGACCGCCGGCCTGCCGGACGGCGCGCTCAAGGCGCGGCTGATCGACGCCGCCGCCCATATCCGGTTCCTGACCATGGGCCTCGTTCTGCTGCTGGTGCTGCGCTTCAGTCCGCGCGGGATCCTGCCCGAGAAATGACGCAGATCATCTGCGTCGGCGCGATGCTGTGGGACATCATCGGTCGCGTGCCGGGCCGGCTTCGGCGCGGGGCCGACGCACCCGGCGCGGTCGAGCGGAGGCCGGGCGGCGTGGCGCTGAACGTGGCGCTGGCGCTGGCGCGGGCCGGCTTTCGGCCGCGGATGCTTTCCGCCGTGGGGCGCGACGTCGAGGGCGCGGCGTTGATCCGGCATGTGCGCCGACACGGGCTCGACTGTTCGGTGGCAGACAGGTCCGCCTCGGCGACCGACCGCTACGTCGCGGTCGAGGACGCAGGCGGGCTGGTCTCTGCCGTCGCCGATACCGGCGCACTTGCGGCCGCCGGCACGGCGATCCTCGCGCCGCTGCGGGACGGGCGCATCACCCAGCCATTCGAGGGCATCGCGGTGATCGACGGCAACCTGTCGCCCGCCGTGCTTTGCGCCGTGGCGACCGACCCTGCCCTTTCGGCGGCCGATCTGCGCGTTGTCTCGGCAAGCGCGAACAAGGCCCCGGGATTGCTGCCGCTGCTGGCGCATCCCCGCGCGACCTTCTACCTGAACCGGGCCGAGGCCGAGGCGCTGTCCGGCATCCCCGGCCCCGATGCGGACAGCGCCGCCCGCGCGGTCGTGGCCTGCGGCGCCGCGCGGGCGGTCGTCACCGATGGCGCCGCCGCCTGCGCCGATGCCGACCGGATGACGACGGTCCGCGCGCTCCCCCGCAGCGCACGTCCGGCGCGCGTCACGGGGGCCGGCGATGCTTTCGTGGCGGCGCATCTGGCCGCAGAGCTGCGCGGGATCGGGCGCGACGGTGCCCTCGCGGCCGCGCTTGCGGCGGCCCATGACCACATAACACAGGACCTCCGGCCATGACCGTCCTTCCCCTTGCCCACAGCCCCGAGGTCGCCGCTGCCCTGCGTGACGGCGCGCCGGTCGTGGCGCTGGAATCGACGATCATCAGCCACGGCATGCCCTGGCCCCGAAACGTCGAGACCGCCCGCGCCGTCGAAACCGAGGTGCGGGCCGCAGGCGCCGTGCCGGCCACCATCGCGGTCATCGGCGGTGCGATCCGCGTGGGGCTGGAGGACGAGGCGCTCGACGCCCTCGGTCGGGCAGAAGGTGTACGCAAGCTGTCCCGCGCCGATCTCGCCGATTGCCTGATCCGTGGCGACATCGGTGCCACGACCGTCGCCGCGACGATGATCTGCGCGCATCTCGCGGGTATCGGCGTGTTTGCGACCGGAGGCATCGGCGGGGTGCACCGGGGAGCGGAAAGCAGTTTCGACATCTCGGCCGACCTGCAGGAGCTGGCCCGCACCCCGGTGACGGTGGTCGCGGCCGGGGCGAAGGCGATCCTCGACCTGCCCAAGACGCTGGAGGTCCTCGAAACCCTCGGCGTGCCGGTGATCGCCTTCGGGCAGACCGCCTTTCCGGCCTTCTGGTCGCGTGACTCGGGGCTCAAGGCTCCGCTTTCGGCCGACCGTCCCGAGCAGATCGCGCAGGCCCATGCCCAGCGCGCGCGCCTCGGCCTGGCGGGCGGCCAGCTTGTCGCGAACCCGATTCCGGCCGAGGCCGAGATCCCGCGGGCCGAGATCGAACCGGCGATCGCCGCGGCACTGACGGACGCCGCGCGGGAGGGGGTTGCCGGCAAGGCGGTGACGCCGTTCCTTCTGTCGCGGCTCGACGCGCTGACCGGGGGGCGAGCGCTGGAGGCCAATGTCGCGCTCGTGCTGGCGAATGCGCGGCTGGCGGCCGCGATCGCCGTCGCGCTTGCGCAGATTCGCTGACCGCTGCCATTGCGCGAAGCCCCGGCACTACCTAGGTTTCGCGAACCATCCCGGAGCCCGAATGCCATGAAGGACGACCTGCATCCACGCAAGCGCGGCGGTCTGCTGACCGGCGTGCGGTCGTCGTTCCTGACCGGGCTGGTGGTGATCGCCCCGATCTGGCTGACGATCTATCTGATCTGGCTCGTGACCGGCTGGATCGACGGCTGGGTTATGCCGCTGATCCCCGAACGCTGGCAGCCCAGCGCCTTCTTCGGGATCAACGTGCACGGCTTGGGCGTGATCATCTTCCTGATCTTCACCGTCGTCGTCGGATGGGTCGCGAAGGGACTGATCGGCCGGTCGCTGATCGCCTGGGCCGAGGGGATCGTGGACCGGCTGCCGCTGGTGCGGTCGATCTACAACGCAGTCAAGCAGATTGCCGAGACGGTGTTCTCCCAGACCGGGACAAGTTTCGACCGGGCCTGCCTGCTGCAATACCCGCGCGAGGGCATCTGGGCGATCGGCTTCGTCTCGACCACCGCGCGCGGCGAGATCGCGCGCAGCGCCGGCGACGCGGGCGAGGTTCTCAGCATCTTTCTTCCGACCACGCCGAACCCCACGTCCGGTTTCCTGCTGTTCGTGCCCGCGAAGGACGTGGTGATGCTCGACATGAAGGTCGAGGATGCGGCCAAGCTCATCATCTCGGCCGGGCTGGTCTATCCCAACGGCAAGGATGCCCCGCCGGTGCGGCCCGTGCAGCCGGTCCTGCCCGCGGCCGCCGGGCGCTGAAGCTCAGCCGAACATCGCCGGCAGATCGACAGACCCGCGTTCGCCGATGTCCCCGCCGTGGTCGGTCAGGAACCGCTCGGCTGCATCGCGGCCCGCCATCCGCAGCCGGTGCAACAGGATCGGCGACGGCGTCAGCTTGGTCTCGACGCCCAGTTCGGTCATCAGCGCGTCGTCCGAGATCATGTGCAGCCGCACATCCTTCATCGTGCCGCGCTCGATCCGGCCCTCGGCGATCAGCTCGCGCACGAAATGGATCGCGCGCAACTCGCGCAGAAGCGACGAGTTGAAGCTGATCTCGTTGATCCGGTTCTGGATCGCCACCGGGGTCAGCGGAATCTCCTCGCGCCGCAGCGGATTGATCTGGACGACGATCACATCGTCCGGCAGATCGGGCCGGAACAGCGGGAACAGCGCCGGATTGCCGGAATATCCGCCGTCCCAGTAGGCTTCCAGCTTTCCGGTCGCCGGATCGACCAGTTCCACGGTCTGGAAGACCGTCGGCAGGCACGCCGACGCCAGCAGCGCCTCGGGCGTGATCTCCTGCCCTTCGAAGATGCGGATCTTGCCGGTGCGGACATTCGTCGCGCAGACGAACAGTGCCGGCCCCGAAGTCTCGCAGACCTTGTCGAACCGGAAGCGCCGGACAACCGGGTCCAGCGGGTTGCGCCAGTTGTCGCCGAAAAGATAGGGCGAATAGAACTGTGCAGCCACCCCCTGGAGCGACACCGGGGTAAGCATGTTCGCCACCTGCATCGCGCTGGAGGCGAAGGGCACCAGCGCGGTCATCCAGTTCTGGAGCCGCATGTCCCCGACCGCGCCGACCCGGACCCAGAGCCGCTCCAGCTCGGCCCTTGCACCCTCGATCCCGTTGGTGAGCAAGCCCTGCTTGAGCGCCGCGCCGTTCAGCGCACCCGCTGATGTGCCGGAGATCCCCGCGATCTCCAGCCCGGGTTCGTCCAGCAGCCGTTCGATCACGCCCCAGGTGAAGGCGCCATGTGCCCCGCCGCCCTGAAGCGCCAGGTTGATCCGCCGTGAGTTGGCCTTGCCGTCGCGTTTTGCCATGGATCACAACGCCGTCCAGCCGCCATCCACGCTGATCGTGGTGCCGGTGATCTGGTCGGCAGCGGGGCTGCACAGGAAAACCACCGTCCCGCCGATCTGTTCGACCGTCGCGAATTCCTTGGAGGGCTGGCGCGCCAGCATCACCTCGCGGATCACCGTCTCGCGGTCCATGTTGTGCGATTTCATCTGGTCGGGAATCTGCGCCTCGACCAATGGGGTCAGCACATAGCCGGGGCAGACCGCGTTGCAGGTGATGCCCTTCCCCGCGACCTCGAGCGCGGTGGTCTTCGTCAGCCCCACGATCCCGTGCTTGGCCGCGACATAGGCCGACTTGTAGGGGCTCGCCGTCAGGCCGTGGGCCGAGGCGATGTTGACGACCCGGCCCCAGCCCCGTTCCTTCATTCCCGGCAGGGCGGCGGCGGTGGTGTGAAAGGCCGAGGTCAGGTTGATCGCAAGGATCGCATCCCATTTCTCGGGCGGAAACTCGTCGATCGGGGCGACATGCTGGATCCCTGCATTGTTCACAAGGATGTCGCACCCCCCGGCGGCGACCACCAGCGCGCGACATTGCTCGCCGTTGGCCATGTCGGCCTTCACGTAGCGGGCGGTCACGCCATGGGCCTTGCCGATCTCTTCTGCCAGGGCATGGTCGGCCTCGGTGTCGGTGAAGGAATTCAGCACCACATCGGCCCCGGCTGCCGCCAGCGCCCGGACGATGCCAAGCCCGATGCCCGAGGTCGAGCCGGTGACGACGGCAGTCTTGCCCTTGAGGATCATGTGCTTCTCCTGCGTTCATTCGCTACTGCGGCACATTACATGCTGCATCTGCGAATGAAACAGGCAAGGCACCTGCCTTCTGCGCCGACGGAACGGGCAACGGGAAAAAAAGACGCCCGCACAAGGCGGGCGTCAAGTCTTGAGGCAGGTTTCATACAGGCAAGAAACCTATCGAGCAGTAAGGGATATATACGCTGCAAGCCGCCGGATTCCAAGTCGAAAAGTTGAACCCGGCGCAGCCGCGTTCTAGGCTCTGACCGACAGGGCCGGAGAACGGTCGCGACAGGGCTAGGGCAGGATCGGACGATGCACCACGGCGGCATGCGCCATCTCTTTGCGGCATTCGCCGTGGCCGCGGTTGCCCTCGTCGGGCTTGCTCCGCCGGCGGTCAAGGCCCAGCCGACACCGCCGGCGTCGCCCGCGCATGGCATTGCTATGCACGGCGCCCCTGCCCTTCCACCAGATTTCGTGTCGTTGCCCCAGGTCAACCCCGACGCCCCGAAGGGCGGCAGGCTGATTCTCGGCGAGACCGGAGGGTTCGATTCGCTCAATCCCTTCATCCTGCGCGGCCGGGCGCCCTGGGCGGTCTCGACCCTGACCGTCGAGACGCTGCTGGGCCGCGCCTGGGACGAACCCTTCACGCTCTACGGCTGGCTGGCAGAATCGGTCAGCACCGATTCCGCGCGCACTCACGTCGAATTCACCCTGCGCGAGCAGGCGCGATTCGCCGATGGCAGCCCGGTGACGGTCGAGGATGTGATCTGGTCTTTCGAGACGCTCGGCACCAAGGGCACCCCCCGCTACCACGCCGCCTGGCGCCGCATTGCCGCGATCACCCGGACCGGGCCGCGGTCGGTCCGCTTCGATTTCACCGAGCCCGACCGGGAGCTGCCGCTGATCCTCGGGCTGCGCCCGGTGCCCTTCCGCAAGCGGTCCGACTGGTGGGCGGCGGACCTGCCGCTGATGCGCGGGCAGCACAATTTCGACGAGATACGGATCGAGTATTTCGGCGACGAAACGGCGCTGTTCGAGGCGTTCAAGGCCGGCGAGATCATGCTGTTCCGCGAAGGCTCGGCCAGCCGCTGGGCCACGGGCTACGACTTTGCGCGGCTGCGCTCGGGCGAGGTTGTCCGCGCCGAGATCCCCCACGGGCGCCCGTCGGGGATGTTCGGCATCGCGATGAACACCCGCCGTGCGCCGCTTGACGACATACGGGTGCGCCAGGCGCTGATCGAGGCGCTCGGGTTCGACTTCGTCAACGCGACGCTCAATGCAGGGCTCGAGGCTCGGATCGAGTCCTATTTCGGCGGTTCGGACCTGGCGATGAGCCGCGGTCCGGCCGACGCGGCGGTGGCGGCGCTGCTTGCGCCCCATGCCGGCAGCCTGCCCGCCGACACGCTGGAGGATCTGTCGCTGCCCCGGGGCGACGGGACCGAGGCCAACCGCGCCGCGCTGCGCCGGGCGGCGGGGCTGCTGGACGCGGCGGGGCTGACGGTGCGGGACGGGCGACGGGTGGATGTGGCCGGCAGGCCGATCCAGCTCGAGCTGCTTCTGCCCCAGGGCGCGGCCGAGCTGCGCGCGCTCGGCAACCTCTATGCGGCCATGCTGGGGCGGCTGGGGATCGGCCTGCGCATCACCGCAGTCGATTCCGCCCAGTATGTCGCGCGCACCAATGCCTATGACTTCGACCTGACGCCGATGACCCGCGCCATGTCGCTCAGCCCCGGGATCGAGCAGCGGCTTTACTGGGGCCGGCTCGGCGTCACCGAACCGGGCACGCGAAACTGGCCCGGCGTGGACAGCCCTGCCGTCGAGGCAATGATAGACCTTCTGCTCACGGCCGAGGATCCCGCGACCTTCCGCACCGCCGCGCGCGCGCTCGACCGGGCGCTGATGGCCGGGCGCTATGTCATCCCGCTGTGGCATTCCCCGGTCAGCCGGATCGCCCACGACCGGCGGCTTCGCTATCCCGCCGACCGGCTGCCGGTCTATGGCGATGCGCAGGGGTTCATGCCGGAAATCTGGTGGTTCGAGCCGTGATCGGCTATCTTGGCGCAAACAAGAAACGGAGGCAGGCATGAAACCACTTCTTGCGGCTGCGCTTCTTGCGCTGGTCCTGGCAGGCTGCAACACGGTCGAAGGGGTCGGGCGCGACATCTCCGGCGCCGCATCGCGGGTCGGCAGCTGGTTCTGACCGGGCCGCCTTTCCGACGACAGGCTGCCCGCAGCGCACCGCGGGCCGGTTGACATTGCACGTCGCAGGCTGTCTCGCTCCGGCGTCATCCGTCAGTCGCGATACCCTATGCTCTCGATCCACGACACCGGCCCGCCGCCGCCCTGCCCCGCGCCCTTCAACCTTGCTGCCCATGTGCTGGCCGCGGGGGCCGAGGACCGGATCGCCTTGCAGATCGTCGGCCACACCGGCGCCGAACGCTGGTCCTACGCCCGGCTGCGGGCGGCGGTGCGCGGCACCGGCGGGGCGCTGCTTGGCCTCGGGCTGCGTCCGGGCGACCGCGTGCTGATGCGACTGGGCAATACGGTTGATTTCCCGATTGTCTATCTTGGCGCCATCGCGGCCGGACTGGTGCCGGTGCCGACCTCGACCCAGCTGACCGTGTCGGAGGTGGAACGGATCGCAGCCGAGATCGGTCCGGCGCTCATCGCCGCCGGGCCCGATGTGGCGCTGCCCGGCGCGGCGTCCTGTCCGGTGCTCGGCCTGCCGCAGCTTCGGGCGATGCGGGACCATGCCCCCTGCGACTGGGACATGGGCGACCCCGACCGACAGGCCTATCTGATCTACACCTCCGGCACCTCGGGCCGACCGCGTGCCGTGGCCCATGCCCATCGGGCCGTCTGGGCCCGGCGGATGATGCACGACGGCTGGTACGGGCTCCGGTCCGACGACCGGATGCTGCATGCGGGCGCCTTCAACTGGACCTACACGCTGTGGACCGGGCTGCTCGATCCCTGGACACTGGGCGCGACGGCGCTGATCCCGGCGGCCGGCGTGACGCCTGCGCAGCTGCCGCTTCTGCTGAAGCGCTTCGACGCCACGATCTTTGCCGCAGCGCCGGGGGTCTATCGGCAGATGTTGCGCGCACCGTTTCCGCCGTTGCCGCGGCTGCGGCACGGCCTTTCGGCGGGCGAGAAGCTGGCCGATGCGCTGCGCGCGGACTGGCTGGCCGCGACCGGGCGGCCGGTGTTCGAGGCGCTGGGCATGTCCGAATGTTCGACCTTCATCTCGGGCTGCCCCGACCGCCCGGCCCCGCCCGGCACTTCCGGCTGGCCGCAGCCGGGGCGGCGGGTCGCGGTGCTGGGACCGGGCGGCGCCCCGGTGCCGCGCGGCCAGGCGGGCGTGCTGGCGGTATCGGCGCAGGACCCGGGCCTGTTCCTCGGCTACCTTGATCAACCCGAGGAAACCGCCGCCCGCTTTGCCGGCGACTGGTTCCTGACCGGCGATGTGGTCACGATGGACGCCGCCGGGGCCATCGCCTATCTTGGCCGCGACGACGACATGATGAACGCCGGCGGATTCCGCGTGTCGCCGCTGGAGGTGGAACGCGCGATGAACGCCCATCCTGCCCGTGCGGAGACCGCCTGCGCCGAGATCGAGGTGGCGCCGGGCACCACCGTCATAGGCTGTTTCTACACGGCCGCGACGGCGCAGGACGCAGAAGAGCTGGCAGCCTTCGCGGCGCAGCACCTCGCCCGCTACAAGCAGCCGCGTCTGTTCGTCCACCTGCCGGACCTGCCGCGCGGCCCGAACGGCAAGCTCCAGCGCCGGGCCTTGCAGGCGCTCTGGCAGGCCGGGGGCGGAGCATGAGCCTCGACTGGTGGTTCGTGCTGCTGGGCGCCGCCGTCGCGATATCGCTGACGCCGGGGCCCAACGCGCTCTTGTCGCTCGACCACGGGGCAAGGTTCGGTCTGGCGCGGGCAAAATGGACGATCGCCGGGTCGGTGATCGGCATGGTGGGGTTGATCGTTGCCGCCATGGCCGGGCTGGGTGCCCTGCTGGCGGCCTCCGAGACGCTGTTCACGGCCGTGAAATGGATCGGCGCGGCCTGTCTGGTCTGGCTTGGCATCCGGCTCTGGCAGGCACCGGGCTTTGCCGGCCGGGACGATCTGCCGGACCGCCCGACAGAGCTGCCCATCGGCCGGGGCCGGGCCTTTGCGACCGGCGGCGCGGTGATGCTGTCCAATCCCAAGACCATCCTGTTCTTCACCACGTTCCTGCCCCAGTTCATGCTGCCGGGCGCGAGCCTGGCGGCGCAGATCGTTGTCGTGGCCCTGACCCTTGCCATCGGGGAGCGGTCGATCGACCTGGTGCTGGCCGGGGGCG
>JBKBMT010000040.1:0-26634 GCA_046295655.1 Gemmobacter sp.
GCCGTTCGGGATGATGGCCACCTCGTTCATGGCGGCGCCCTTCTTGCAGGTGGAGCCATCGCTGCTGACGGTCACCAGCTGAGCGAGGTTGCGCACGCGCAGGCGGTACGTGGTGGTCGGCGACGCCATGCAGATGGTTCACCGCCATCTGCACCGCGAACCCCGGGGTGCAGAAGCCGCACTGGCTGCCGTGATGGTCGATCAGCGCCTGCTGCACCGGATGCAGGCTGCCGTCCGGCCCGGCCAGACCCTCGACCGTGCGCAGCGCGCAGCCGTCGATCTGGGGCAGGAACAGGATGCAGGCATTGAGGCTGCGGGTGCCGCGGGAATCGGTCACCATCACCGTGCAGGCACCGCAGTCGCCCTCGTTGCAGCCCTCCTTGGTGCCGGTCAGTCCACGGTCCTCGCGAAGCCAGTCCAGCACGGTGCGCGTGGGCGGCACATCGCGCAGGCGCATGGGCGTTCCGTTCAGCAGAAACGCGATCTCGGTCATGCAACAATCCGCCGCGGTACTTCCCTGACCTTGGGGTTTCGCGTCCGGCCCGATGCGGCGTAAGGCCGGGCGCACCCCATTGCCGCCAGCAAAGCGCGGCAGGCGCCGGCTTGGCAAGAGCGATTGTCACCGCAGAAACCGAAGCAGTTTCGCCCCGACCCGAAGAATGCGGACCGAGGGGCGCGCAACAGGGGATGCGCAGGCCAGCGACCCGGCCTATCGTGGCCGCCATGAACGAGCCGCGATTCATCCACCTGCGCACCCACAGCGAGCACTCGCTGCTAGAGGGCGCGATCTTCGTCAAGCAGCTGCCGAAACTGGCCCGAAGCGCCCGCATGCCGGCGGTTGCCCTGACCGACACCAACAACCTGTTCGCCGCGCTGGAGTTCTCGGTCGCGGCCATGGCCGAGGGCATCCAGCCCATCGTCGGCTGCCAGATCGCGCTTCGCCATGACCCCGCGCCGCCCGGCGAACGCCCCCGCGCACCGGCGCCGGTGGTGCTGCTGGCCCAGAACGAGGCCGGCTACCGCAACCTGATGGCGCTCAACTCCTGTCTCTACCTGCGCGACAGCACCGAAGTCCCGCACGTGACGCCGGAAGATCTGGAGGACCGTTCCGAAGGGCTGATCTGCCTTACCGGGGGCGCCCACGGGCCGCTGGGGCAGTTCATCCGGGCCGGACAGCAGGCGCGGGCCGAGGCACTGGCACGGCGGCTGGCGTCCGCCTTTCCCGGCCGGCTCTATGTCGAGCTTCAGCGGCATCCGGGCGAGGACGGCCAGATGGTCGAGGCCGAACGCGAAAGCGAACCGGGGCTGATCGCCCTGGCCGACAACCTGGGCCTGCCGCTCGTGGCCACCAATGACGTGCATTTCGCCGCACCGGACATGTACGAGGCGCACGACGCGCTGCTGTGCATCGCCGACGGCACCTATGTCGATCAGTCCGCCCCGCGCCGGCGCCTGACCCCGCACCACTGCTTCAAGTCCGCCGCGGAGATGACGGCGCTGTTTGCCGATCTGCCCGAAGCCTGCGCCAACACCGTCGAGATCGCCCGGCGCTGCGCCTTTGCCGTCCCCAAGCGCGCCCCGATCCTGCCGCGCTTTGCGGAGGACGAGGTCGAGGAACTGCGCCGCCAGTCCTGGGAGGGGCTGCGCGCCCGGCTGTCGGTGATTCCCCATGCCGCTCCGGTCGAGGAATACGAAAGACGCCTGACCTTCGAGCTCGGCATCATCGAGCGCATGGGTTTCCCCGGCTACTTCCTGATCGTTGCCGACTTCATCAAATGGGCCAAGGCAAGGGGCATTCCCGTGGGTCCCGGGCGCGGGTCGGGCGCGGGCAGCCTCGTGGCCTATGCCCTCACGATCACCGATCTCGACCCGCTGCGCTATTCGCTGCTGTTCGAGCGGTTCCTGAACCCCGAACGGGTGTCGATGCCTGACTTCGACATCGATTTCTGCATGGACCGGCGCGAGGAAGTCATCGCCTATGTGCAGGAACGCTACGGCCGCGACCGGGTGGCGCAGATCATCACCTTCGGCGCGCTGCTGTCCAAGGCGGCGGTCCGCGACGTGGGCCGCGTGCTGCAGCTGTCCTACGGTCAGGTCGACCGCCTGGCCAAGATGATCCCGGTCGAGGGGGTCAAGCCGGTCAGCATCGCCAGGGCACTGGCCGAGGAGCCGCGCCTGCGCGAGGCCGCCGCCGCCGAGGAGGTGGTCAGACGGCTGCTGGAACATGCCGGCTCGATCGAGGGGCTTCTGCGCAATGCCTCGACCCATGCCGCGGGTGTGGTGATCGGCGACCGGCCGCTGGATCAGCTTGTGCCGCTTTACCGCGACCCGCGGTCAGACATGCCGGCCACCCAGTTCAACATGAAATGGGTGGAGGCTGCCGGCCTGGTGAAGTTCGACTTCCTGGGCCTCAAGACGCTGACGGTGATCCAGAACGCGCTGGACCTTCTGCGGGCGCGCGGGATCGAGGTGGACATCGGGTCCGTCCCGCTGGACGATCCCCGAACCTACGAGCTTTACGCCAGCGCCCGGACCGTGGCGGTGTTCCAGGTCGAAAGCGCGGGGATGATGGATGCGCTGCGGCGCATGAAGCCGACCTGCATCGAGGATATCGTGGCGCTGGTGGCGCTCTACCGCCCCGGTCCGATGGAGAACATCCCGACCTATTGCGAGGTGAAGAACGGGCTGAGACCGCTTGAATCCATACATCCTTCCATCGATCACATCCTGGCCGAGACGCAAGGGATCATCGTCTATCAGGAACAGGTGATGGAGATTGCGCAGGTCATGGCGGGCTATTCGCTGGGCGGTGCCGACCTGCTGCGCCGGGCCATGGGCAAGAAGATCCCCGAGGAGATGGCGAAGGAGCGGCCGAAGTTCATCGCCGGCGCGGTGGCGAACGGCGTGGACGAAAGGAAGGCGGGCGAAGTCTTCGACCTGCTGGAGAAGTTCGCCAACTATGGCTTCAACAAGTCGCACGCGGCCGCCTATGCCGTGGTCAGCTACCAGACCGCCTGGCTCAAGGCCAACCACCCGGTGGAGTTCATGGCCGCGGTGATGAACTGCGACATCCACCTGACCGACAAGCTGGCCATCTACAAGCGCGAGGTGGACCGGATGGGCATCGAGATGGTGCCGCCCTGCGTCAACCGGTCGGGTGCTGCCTTCACCGTCTCGGAGGGCCGGATCGTCTATGCCCTGGGCGCGATCAAGAACGTCGGGGTCGAGGCGATGCGGATGATCGAGACCGCACGCGGCGACCGTCCCTTTTCCGATCTGGCCGATCTTGCCGCCCGGGTGGATCTGCGCAGGATCGGCAAGCGGTCGCTCGAGATGCTGGCCCGGGCCGGCGCCTTCGACGGGTTGGAGCGCAACCGGGCCCGGGTGTTTGAGGCGGTCGAGGGGTTGATGGCCCATTCGGCCGCCATCCACGACGCCCGCAACTCGGCTCAGGTCTCGCTGTTCGGCGAGGCAGGAGCCGACCTTCCGCCGCCGCGCCTGGGCAGCCGCGACGACTGGCTGCCGGTCGAACGGCTGGCGCAGGAGCATCAGGCGATCGGCTTCTACCTGTCGGGCCATCCGCTGGACGACTGGATGCCCAGCCTGAAACGGCGCGGGATCATCACGCTTGCGGAGCTGCGCCAGCGGGCCGACCGGGGGCCGGTCGTGGCCCGGATCGCAGGCTCGGTCGGCACGCGCGAGGAACGCAAGTCGGCGCGCGGCAACCGCTTTGCCTTCGTCCGGCTTTCGGACCCGACCGGACTTTACGAGGTGACGGTGTTCTCCGACGTGCTCGAGCCCGCGCGGGCCTGGCTGGAGCCGGGCATGGCGGTCACGCTGACCGTCGAGGCAACGGCCGAGGGCGAGGAGCTGAAGCTTCTGGCCCGGGCGGTCCAGCCGGTCGAGGCTGTCGCCGACAAGGCCGCGCCGACCGGGCTCCGGGTCCATCTGGAAAGCGGCGCGGCGGCCGCATCGGTTGCGGCGGTGCTGGCCCGGATCTGCGAGACCGCGGCACGGGTGCCCGAGGCGCCGGTGATCGTCTGCATCGCCGATCCCGGCTCGGGACGCGAGATCGACATCGAACTGCCGCGGTCCTATCCGGTCAATCCGCAGGTCAAGGGTGCGCTGAAGGCGGTGACGGGCGTTCTGGCGGTGGAGGAACTGTGAGCCACTGGGATTTCGCCATCGTCGGCGGCGGGGTGGCCGGCGTCACCGCCGCGGCGGCGCTGTCCGAATTCGGATCGGTGCTGCTGCTCGAGGCAGAGACGGCGCTCGGCTATCATGCCTCGGGCCGGTCCGCGGCCCTGTACGAACCGCAATACGGCAAGCCGGCGGTGCGGGAGCTGTCGCTGGCCACCGGCCCGGCCCTGCGGACGGCCGGTGTCCTGTCGCCGCGCGGGCTTCTGATGGTTGCCGGGCCGGATCTGGCCGAGGCGTTCGAGGCCGACCGCGCCGCGATGCAGCTTGACCGGCTGTCCCCGGACGAGGCTGTGGCCATGGTCCCCGTGCTCCGGCGCGCGGCGGTGGCGCTTGCCGCGCACCATCCCGATGCCTGGGACATCGACACCGACCTCTGGATCCAGACGAACGCACGCCGCGCCCGGGCGCAGGGCGCCCGGATCGAGACAGGTGCACGGGTTGACACCATCAGGCGCGTCCGAGAGGGCTGGGAGATCGCGGCCGGCGGGCAGACCCATGCCGTGCGCCTGCTCGTCAACGCCGCCGGCGCCTGGGTCGGGGCGGTCGCGGCCATGGCCGGGATCGAAGGGCCGCAGTTCCGCCCTTGCCGCCGGTCCATGGCGCGCATCCCGGCACCCGAGGGCCACGACGTCCGCGGCTGGCCGATGCTGTTCGGCCCCGGCGAGGACTGGTATGCCAAGCCCGATGCCGGCGCGCTGATCGTCTCGCCCGCCGAGGAGGATCCGGTCGAGCCGCACGATGCCTGGGCCGACGACATGGTCCTTGCCGAGGGGCTGGCGCGCTACGAGGCGATGGTCACGGCGCCGGTGACACGTCTGATCGGATCATGGGCCGGTCTGCGCACCTTTGCCCCCGACCGGGTGCTGGTGATCGGCCGCGATCCGGCCGATCCGGACTTCTTCTGGCTGGCGGGACAGGGCGGCTACGGATTCCAGACCTCGGCCGCGGCGGCGCGTCTGTGCGCCGACCTGATCGCGGGCCGGGCCCCCGAACTGGACCGGGCGACGGTCGCCGCCCTCTCGCCCGCACGTTTCGCAACTGCATCTTGACCTGCGTCAAGGCGCGGCGATGGCGGGCGTGGTCGCAAGGGTCGGAGCCAAGCGAAGGAGGCGACATGTCCGGCTGGACCGAAAAGAACGCGCGCATGCGCGACGAGTTGCGGGTGCTGAACCGCACCATCCCCGAAACCACGAAGGGCTTTGCCGCGCTGTCAAAGGCAGTCAAGGACGGCGGTGTGCTCGACCTCAAGACCAAGGAATTCGTGGCTCTCGGCATCTCGATCGCGATGCGCTGCGAGGCCTGCATCGGATTTCACGTCGAGGCGCTGGCCAAGGCCGGTGCCAGCCGCGAGGAGGTGGGGGACGTCCTGGCGATGGCGGTGCAGATGGGCGGGGGGCCGTCGCTGATGTATGCCGCCAAGGCGCTGGCCTGCTGGGACGAGGTCACCGCCGCCTGAGGCGATCACATCCGCGCCAGCGCCGGGTGACAGGACGCGGACCCTGTGCGAGACGGGTGAAAACCCTCGAGCAGATCCGATGATCCGTGCCGTCCTGCTGATTGCCGTTGCGCTTGGTCTTGCCGCCTGCGCCCGTCAGCCCGCGCCGCCCAGGCCGGCGGCGCCTGTCACCTTCACGGCACCGCAGTTCGGCGACTACAAGCCGGTGGACTGGCCGGGCCGACGACCGACCGACTATGCGATCCACGGCCTCGACGTGTCGCGCTGGCAACCCGAGATCGACTGGCGGGCAGCCCAGGCGGGCGGGGTTTCCTTCGTGTTCATCAAGGCGACCGAGGGCGGCGACCACCTTGACCCCCGGTTCGAGATGCATTGGCAGGGGGCCAGGGCCGCCGGCATCCCGCGGGGCGCCTATCACTTCTATTTCTTCTGCCGCACGCCCGAGGAGAACGCCCGCTGGTTCATCCGGAATGTCCCGCGAGAGCCAGGGGCGCTGCCGCCGGTGCTGGACATGGAATGGACACGGTCGCGCAACTGCCCGCAGCGCCCGGACGGCGCGACGGTGCGCGAGGCGGCGCGGCGGTTCCTCGGCATCGTCGGCGCGCATTACGGGCAGCGGCCGATCATCTACACCACGCCCGACTTCTATCGCGACACCGGCATCGGGGAGGTCAACGCCGAATTCTGGCTGCGCTCGGTCGCCGACCATCCTTCGACGGTCTATCCCGGTCAGGCCTGGACGTTCTGGCAGTATACCGGCACCGGCGGCGTTCCGGGGGTGTCCGGCCCGGTGGACATCAACGTGTTCCGAGGCAATCCCGGCCAGTGGGCCCAGTGGCTTACCGCCCGGCGGCAGTAGCCGCCCGGGCCGTCTCGAGGAACCCGACGATGCCGCGGGCGATCCGGTCGCGCTCGGCCGGGCGGTCGAGCGAGGCGCGCGCCGTCTCGATCACCGGCGCAGGAAGGGCGTCGGCATATTCGCGGACCAGGTCGGCCATGAAGTCGTCGGTGAATTCCGGGTGGTATTGCGTGGTCAGCAGATGCGCCCCGAGGCGCAGCCCGGCATGCGGGCAGCCGGGCCCGGCGGCCACCGGCGCGATGCCGGCGGGCAGACGCGTGACCTGTTCCTTGTGCGCGGCGTAAAGCCGGATCGGCCCGGGCTCGATCCCCGGCACGGGCGCATCCAGCCGGCTGTCCACCCCGCCGATGGCCCAGCCGCCGGGGTTCGGGCCGACCTCGCCGCCGAGTGCCCGCGCCACGGCCTGATGCCCGAAACAGGCGCCATAGACCGGCACGCCCCCCGTCACCAGATCGCGCAGCAGCGCCAGCAGGCGGCCGATCCACGGATCCGGGTCATTGACCGAGGACGGACTGCCGGTGACAATGGCCGCATCGAAGCTGCCGCCCTCCGGGAAGGCACCGTGCTTGACCGCATGCAGCTCGAACCGCCAGTCCGGCCGCAGTGGCGCAAGCAGCGCCCGCCACTTCTCGCCCTCGTCCGGGTGCCGCCGGGCAAAGGCGCTGTCGTCGGTATTTGCATCCAGCACCGCGATGCGCATCGGTCTTTACCCGTTTCTGAACATGTGCACTATACGGGACTGGGCCATGCCCGGGCAAGGGAGGGTGCGATGCCGGTATGGGTGCCGCGGGATGACGGCCATGCCGATCTGGGCAGCCACGACAGCTTCACCGACGGCCCGCCGCACAACACCTTCGCGCGCCTGCGGCGCGAGGCGCCGCTGCACTGGTCCGACTGGCCGGGCGGGCGCGGCTTCTGGTCGGTGACGCGCCACGCCGACATCACCGACCTGATCCGCCAGACCGATCTGCTGTCCTCGGCCCACGGCATCCGCATCGAGGACCAGACCGAGGAAGAGGTCGAGGCCCGCCGCACCTTCCAGGAAACCGACGGCGAGCGGCAAATGCGCACCCGGGTCAAGGTCGCCCGCGCCTTCTCGCGCCCGGTCGTCGCCGGGTTCGAGCCGCAGATCCGCGCGCTGTGTGCGGAGATCCTCGAGGCGGCGCTGGAGAAGGGAACCTTCGACGCCACCAGGGAGGTTGCGCGCCAGCTGCCGATGCGGATGCTGGGGCGGATCATGGGGCTGCCCGATGCCGATCTGCCCTGGCTGGTCGAGAAGGGCGATGCGCTGATCGCCAACACCGACCCCGATTTCACCACCCATGTCCTGGACCGGATGACCACCGACGAGTTCCGGCTGATGCCGTTCAACTCGCCGGCCGGGGCCGAGCTTTACCTCTATGCCCGCGATCTGATGGCCGAGCGGGCGCGGCGGGGCGAGACCGGGGGCGTGCTCGACATGATCCGCGCGCCGGGGCCGGATGGCGAGGCGATGTCGGACCTGGAGTTCCGCAACGTCTTCTGCCTGCTGGTCGCGGCCGGGAACGACACCACACGCTATTCCATCGCCGCCGGTCTCCATGCCCTTGCCCATCAGCCCGGGCTTCTTGAGACCCTGCGGGCCGGCGGGGCGGACGAGACCGCGGCCGACGAGATCATCCGCTGGGCCACGCCCACGCTCTATTTCCGCCGCACCGCGATGCGGGAATTCGAGATGCACGGCCGAACGGTGCGGGCGGGCGACAAGGTGGTCTACTGGTTCGTTTCGGCCAACCGTGACGAGACGGTGTTCGAAGACCCGTTCCGCGTCGATCTGGCGCGCAGTCCGAACCGGCACCTCAGTTTCGGCCAGGGCGGGCCGCATGTCTGTCTGGGCATGTGGCTGGCGCGGCTGGAGGTGCGGGTGCTGTTCCAGGAGCTGGCCCGCCGGATCCGGGCCATCGAGCCCGCCGGCGAGGCGCGATTCCTGCGGTCGAACTTCATCGGCGGGATCAAGGAACTGCCGGTCCGCGTCATACCCGTCTGAGGAGGCCCCATGTCGGAACGTCTGCGCGCCATGTTCTGCGACCACCTGAGCATCATGCGGGGCAAGTACCTGCCGCCGCACAAGATGAAGTCCGAGGCGACGCGGGTCGCACGCCCGACCTTCGCGGTGCATTACGACAAGGATCTCCTGATCGACGCGCCGCACACGAAGTGCCGCGAGGGAATCCCGGACATGGAATTGCGCTGGTCCGGCGACGAGATCCGCCCCGGATGGGAGCCGAACACCTTCGTGGTGCTGTCCGACCTGCACGACGAGGCGGGGCCGGTCCCGCTGTGCCCGCGCGGGGCGCTGCGCCGCGCCGTGGCGGGGTGGGAGACGCTGGGGCTGAAACCGAAGGTCGGGATCGAGCTGGAATGCTTTGCCTTCGTGCGGGGCGATGACGGGCGCCTCGTGCCCTACGACAACCCCGGCGGCGTGGTCTATGGCACCGGCAACTTCACCGATCCGCTGCGGTTCACCGATGCGATCTGGGCGCGGGCGGACGAGCTGGGTTTCCGGATGGAGATCATGACGGCCGAATACGACACGCCGCAGTTCGAGTTCACTCTTGCCTATGACGAGGCGCTGCGGGCGGTGGACGACATCGTGCTGTTCCGCCAGATGGCCCGCGAGGTGGCGCTGGATCACGGCGTGATCCTGACCTTCCTGCCCAAGCCGGTTCCGGGCAAGGGCGGCTCCGGCCTGCATGTGAATCTGTCCTTCGAGGACCGCAGCGGCCGCAACGCGCTGGCCACCGGAGAGCGGGGAGGGCCCGCGCATCTGAACGACCTCGGCCGCGGCTGCATCGCGGGCTGGATGCGGCATCACCGGGCGCTTGCCGGCCTCGTGGCGCCCAATGCGCAGTCCTATGCCCGGCTGCAGCCGGCGTCGATGTCGGGCTACTGGTGCAACTGGGGCGGCGATCATCGCGGGGTCACGGTGCGGGTCTCGTCCGAGGGCGGGCGCAAGGCGCGGCTGGAACACCGGATGCCGGATGCCTCGGCCAATCCCTATACGATCGTGGCGGCGCTTCTCGGCGCCGCGCGGCTGGGGGTCGAGGGCCGCTATCCCCTGCCGCCGATGGAAGAGGGCGACTGTTTCGAGCGCACCGATGCCGGGACCGGCACCGCCGACAGCCTGGGCGCAGCGATCGACGATCTGGAGGCGGATGTCGCGCTGGCCTCGGTGGTGGGGCCGGAACTGGTGGAACATCATTGCTTCATGAAACGCGCCGAGGTCGAGAAGACCGCCGGACTGGACGACACCGCCCTGCGCGACTGGTACATCTGGTATGTCTGAGCAAGGCGGCCGCGCGGTCTGGGTGCTGGCTGACGGGCGGCGGATCGAAGCCGCGCTGGCCCTGGGCGAGAGTCTGATGGAAGCGGCGCGGGCCCGCGGGATCCCCGGCATCCTGGGCGAATGCGGCGGCAATCTCAGCTGTGCCACCTGCCATGTCGTCGTCGATCCGGCCTGGCGCGCTGCGGCGGGCACGCCGGGCGAATTCGAGGATGCGATGCTCGATGCGACCATGGCGCCGCGCAGGCCGGGCTCGCGGCTGTCCTGCCAGTTGCGCATGTCCCCCGCGCTGGACGGGATCGTGCTGCAGGTGCCCGAGGTCTGAGCCCCGCGTCGCCCTGCGGGCCCGTGCCTCAGTCGCGGTTGAGCTGGCCCGCCCGGCCGATCCGGTCGTTCAGCTTTTCCAGCAGCGCCTTCAGCCGCGCAGCCTCGGGCGCCGACAGAAGCCCGAGGATCCGCGCCTCGTGGGCGCGCGCCGCAACAATCAGCCGGGCCGCCAGCGCCCGCCCTTCCTCGGTATAGAACACCCGCACACGCCGCCGGTCCTCGGCATCGGCCTCGCGCCGGACGAATCCACGCGCCTCCATCCGTTCGACCAGCCGGGTCATGCGCGACTGCTCCATCAGCGCAAGCGCCGCCAGCCGCGTGACCGGCGCGCCGTCATCGCCGTCGAGCGATCCCAGCAGTCGCCATTCGGGCGGTTTCAGCCCCGCCTCGCGCACCGTGCGATAGAACTCCTCGCTGGCGGCCGAACTGACCGAGGCGAGCAGGTAGAGAAGGTAGTCATCGACGAATCGCCCCCGGTGATCCGGGTTCGCCGTCCTTTGCAACCTGATTGCCGTTTCGTTCACGCCGCCCGTCCTTGCCTTGTGCCGATATGCGGCGCAATGCCCGGTCAGGCAAGCCGAAACCAGAATATTCCATGCAAACGCATTTTTTTCTTGCGCAGAATCGGCCTGTCGATCCATGATATTTCATGCTTGAAACAGCCTCTGGCAGACGGGTCTTATGAGCCTGGTGGAACTTCGGGTGGATCGTGCGGAGCAGGCGGCGGAGGCGATCCGCCATCTGGTCCTGGTGTCCGACACCGTCCCCCTGCCCGCCTGGACGCCGGGCGCCCATGTCGAGATCCCCATGCCCGATGGCGGGATCCGGCACTATTCCCTTGTCGATCACCAGGGCACCTGGGCCGCGCCGGAAAGCTATCGGCTGGGGATCCGGCTTGAACCGGAGGGGCGTGGCGGGTCGCGCCACATGCACAGCCTGTCGCCCGGCGACCGTATCCTTGTCTCCGAGCCGAAGAACGGGTTTCCGCTGGACGGGGGCACCGGTCCGGCGCTTCTGATCGCCGGGGGGATCGGGGTGACGCCGCTTGTGTCGATGGCTGCGGCGCTTGCCGCATCGGGGCGCGACTGGCGGATGATCTATGCCGCGCGGTCCCGGGATGCGCTGGCCTTCGGGGCCGAACTGGCGGCACTGGCAGGGGACCGGCTGACCCTGCATCTCGATGCCGAAGCTGGCGGCGTGCTGGATCTCGGCCCCGCGATCGCAGCCGCGTCACCGGGCACGCATCTCTACGTCTGCGGACCGCGGCCGATGATCGACGCCGCCCGCCGGACGGCCGAGGCTGCGGGCCACGCCCCCGGATGCATCCATTTCGAGCTGTTCGACACCCCATCGGCCGAGGCAGGCGACCAGCCCTTCGAAGTGCAAATCAACGACGGCCGGGTGTTCACGGTCCCGCCCGGCCAGAGCATCATCGACGTACTGGAGGCCGGCGGGGTGGACCTGATCCACGACTGCCGGCGCGGCGATTGCGGCATCTGCCGCACCGATGTCCGCGCCGGGACGCCGGATCATCGCGACGTGGTCCTGACCGAGGCCGAACGCGCCTCGGGCAAGGTCATGCAGATCTGCGTCAGCCGGGCGAAGGGCGGCCGGCTGGTGCTGGACATCTAGGGAGGACGGCCATGGGATACCCCGAGACCCGTGCGGCGATGGAGGCGCTGGTGACGCCGACCGCCGCGCATCGCGACCTCTACATCAGCCCGGACATCTGGCGGCTGGAAATGCGGCACCTGTTCGCGAATACCTGGGTCTATGTCGGACACGACAGCCAGGTGCCGAAACCCGGCGACTACTACACCACGCAGGTCGGCGACCAACCGGTGATCCTTGTGCGCCACAGCGACGGCGAGGTGCGGGTGCTCTACAACCGCTGCCCGCACAAGGGCACCAAGATCGTCATCGACCGCAGCGGCAATACCGGCAAGTTCTTCCGCTGCCCCTATCACGCATGGTCCTTCAAGACCGACGGCTGCCTGCTCGCGATCCCCCTCAGGAAGGGCTACGAGAACACCGGATTCGAAGGCTCCGAGGCGGCGAAGGGAATGCGCGCCGTGGGCGACGTGCGCAACTATCGCGGCTTCGTCTTTGCCCGGCTGGCCCCGCAAGGCATCTCGTTCGAGGACTATTTCGGCGACTCTCTGTCGTCACTCGACAACATGGTGGACCGCTCGCCCGAGGGCCGGCTCGAGGTGGCCGGCGCGCCGCTGCGCTACATGCACCGGTGCAACTGGAAGATGCTGGTCGAGAACCAGACCGACACCTGCCATCCGATGGTCGCGCACGAATCCTCGGCCGGGACGGCGGTGAAGATCTGGGAGTCGATGCCCAAATCCCCGGACACGCCGAAACCGATGGCGATGGAGATCATCGCGCCCTTCATGAGCCCCTACGAGTTCTTCGAGAACATGGGCATCCGCACCTGGCCGAACGGCCACGGACACACCGGGGTGCATCATTCGATCCACTCGGACTATTCGGCGATCCCCGGCTACTGGGAGGCCATGGTCGCGGCCCACGGCGAGAAGAGGGCACAGGCGATCCTCGGCGAGAACCGGCACAACACGGTCTATTTCCCCAACATCATGATCAAGGGTCCGATCCAGCAGCTGCGGAACTTCATCCCGCTCGGGCCCGACCGGACACTGGTCGAAAGCTGGATCTTCCGCCTGGTCGGGGCGCCCGACATGCTGGTGGCACGGACGGCGATGTACAACCGCCTGATCAACGCGCCCACCTCGATGGTCGGCCACGACGATCTGGAGATGTACGAACGTGCGCAGGAGGGGCTTGTCGCGTCGGACAACGACTGGGTGAACGTGCAGCGGCTCTACGATCCAGCCGAGAATCTGGACGAGACGGCCGTCGAGAACGGCACCACCGAACGGCAGATGCGCAACCAGTTCGCGGCCTGGGTGAAATTCATGACCTGCTCGATGCCCGATACGGCACCCGGCCTGCGGGAGGCTGCGGAATGACCGTGACCCGCGACGACCTGATCGACTTCCTGCATGCCGAGGCGCGGATGCTGGACGAGGGGCGGTTCGACGAGTGGCTCGCGCTCTGGACGCCCGAGGGGCATTACTGGATGCCGCTCGACTGGGGCCAGACCGACCCGATCCACGAGACATCGCTGCTTTACGAGGACCAGTTCATGCTTCGGTTGCGGGTAGAGCGGCTGAACGGCGCACGGACCTTCAGCCAGAAGCCGAAGAGCCGCTGCCACCATGTGCTGAGCCGGCCGTTCATCGACCGGTTCGACCCCGAGGCCGGCGAATTCGTGACCGTGACCCCGATGCATTATGTCGAGACGCGACTGGACGAGCAGTTCCTGCTGGCCGTGACCGCGCGGCACGATCTGGTCTGGCGCGACGGGGCGCTGAAGATCGCGCAGAAACGGGTCGATATCGTCAACTGCGACGCGGCCTTCGGAAACATCCAGCTTCTGCCATGACCCATCCGCGCATCGACGGGCCGATTTCCGCACCGACCGTCCACGGCGCCTTTGCCGCAACGGCGGCGCGCTGGCCGGCCCGGCCGTTCCTTGCCATGCTGCCCGAGACCGCCGCAGCCTACGGGACAGAGGCGGGCGAAATCAGCTACGGCGAGGCCGAGACGCAGGTGGCGCAGCGTTCCCGGGCGCTGGAGCGGGCGGGGTTCGGGCCGGGGCACAGGTTGATGTTGCTGGTGGAGAACCGGCCGGACCATTTCCTTTGGTGGCTGGCGGCGAACAGCCTCGGCGCCTCGGTGGTGCCGGTGAACCCGGACTTGCGGGCGGAAGAACTCGAATTCATGGTCGGCCATGTGACGCCGTCGCTGGCGATTGCCGCGCCGGACCGGGTGCGCGACCTTGCCGCCGCCGCAGATGCGGCGGGGCACAGGATGCCGGTTGCCGGGCTGGGGGCCGATCTGCCGTCGGTGCTCGCCCCGCCCGCCTTCGACCCCGGGACCGACGATGGAGCGCGCGAGGCAGCGGTGCTTTACACCTCCGGCAGCACCGGCCGGCCCAAGGGCTGCGTCCTGTCGAACCTCTACTTTACCGAACTGGGCAACTGGTATGCGACCGAAGGCGGGGCCTGCACCCTGACGCAGGACGGCGAACGGATGCTGACCCCCCTGCCCGTCTTTCACATGAACGCCATGGGCGCCTCGTTCATGGCGATGGTCGCGGTCGGCGGCTGCCTGATCGCGCTCGACCGGTTCCATCCGAAAAGCTGGTGGGCCTCGGTAGCGGGGTCGCGGGCGACCTGCCTGCACTATCTCGGCGTGATGCCCTCGATCCTGATGCGGCTGCCGGAGACGCCGCAGGACCGTGCTCATTCGGTGAGGTTCGGATTCGGCGCCGGGATCGACCCCAAGCTGCACGCCGCCTTCGAGGCCCGCTTCGGCTTTCCGATGGTCGAGGGCTGGGCGATGACCGAGACCGGCGCGGGCGCGACCATCACCAACAGCCGCGACCCGCGCCGGGTGGGCGAAAGCTGCCTTGGCCGGCCGCACGACTGGCTTGAGCTGCGCGTGGTCGACGAGGCGGGGCAGGATGCCGGCCCCGACTGCCCGGGCGAGCTTCTGGTGCGCAAGGCGGGCCCCGACCCACGACGGGGCTTCTTCAGCGAATACTGGAAGGACCCCGAGGCCACCGCGCAGGCCTGGGCGGGCGGCTGGTTCCATACCGGCGATGTGGTCCGGCGCAATGCCGACGGCGAGGTATTCTTCGTCGACCGCCGCAAGAACGTGATCCGCCGTTCGGGCGAGAACATCGCCGCGGTCGAGGTCGAATCGGTGCTGGCGCGCCATCCGGAGGTGCGGGCGGTGGGCATCGCCGCGGTGCCCGACGCGCTCCGGGGCGATGAGGTATTTGCCTGCATCGTGACCGACGACCGGTCGGCCGCTGCGGCCGAACGGATCGTCCGGTGGGCCCTGGACCGGATGGCCTATTACAAGGTTCCGGGCTGGGTCGGATTCGTCGATGCCCTGCCCCTGACGGCGACGCAGAAGATCCAGCGCGCGGAACTCAAGGCGCTGGCGGCGCGGCTGGTGGACGACCCGGCCACCGTGGACACGCGCGCCCTGAAGAAGCGCCGGAGCGCGGGGGACGCGGCATGAACGACCCGGTCGCGGTCATCACCGGGGGCAGCACCGGCATTGGCTGGGCCACCGCACAGGCGATGCTGGCGCGCGGCTGGAGCGTCGTGTCGCTCGGCCGCGAGGCGCCGCCCGAAAGCCACCCCCGGCTGCATGCCGACCTGACCGATCCCGACCAGACAGCGGCGGCCGCCGGCCGGATCGCGGCGGCGCATCCCGTAAGCCATCTGGTGCACAACGCCGGCATGATCCTGCCGGCGCCGGTCGATGCTGCCCGACCCGACGACCTGGCGACGCTCGCGCGGCTCCATCTGATCGCGCCGCTGGTCCTGACGCAGGCCATGCTGCCCGGCATGAAGGCGCGCCGCTTCGGCCGGATCCTGTTCACCGGCTCGCGCGCCGCGCTGGGGGTGCCCACACGCACCGCCTATGCCGCCACCAAGGCCGGGCTGATCGGGATGGCGCGGACCTGGGCGCTGGAGCTCGCGCCGCACGGGATCACCGTGAACGTCGTCTCGCCCGGCCCGGTTCGGACACAGAACTTCTGGGACATCGTGCCGAAGGACAGCGACCGCGAGGCCGAACTTGCCGCGCGCATTCCCGTCGGCCGGCTGGGCGAGCCTGCCGACATCGCCCGGGCGCTGATGTTCTTTGCCGATCCCGATGCAGGCTTCGTCACCGGCCAGGTCCTGATGGTCTGTGGCGGGGCCAGCATCGGGGCTTTCGCCCCGTGACCGCCCGATGCCTGCCGCTTGACCGGAGAACCCGCCGACTGCCACCTTTCACCGCAAACCCAACCACAACCGACAGGGAAAGACCATGACCAAACATCTGCGCAGAACCGGCCTTGCAGCCGTCCTTGCCACCACCCTTTCGGCCGCGCCGGTCGCGGCCGAGGTGGCGCTGACCTTCAACTGGTTCATTCCGCCCACCCACCTGATGCGGACCGAGATCTTCGATCCCTGGGCCGCGAAGGTCGCCGAGGTGACGAACGGCGAGGTGCGGATCGAGTTCACCACCACCTCGATGGGCCCGCCCCCGCGCCAGTTCGACATCGTCCAGGACGGCGTGGTGGACATGGCATGGAGCGTGCACGGCTACACGCCCGAACGCTTCCCCCACGCCGGCGTGTCCGAACTGCCGTTCATCACGACCACCGGTGAGGCCACCTCGGTCGCCTACTGGCGGGCCTATCAGAAGTTCTTTGCCGACAAGGGCGAGCACGCCGGGGTGAAGCTGATCGGGCTTTACGTCCATTCACCGGGCACGGTGATGGCGCGGGACAAGGTGCTGGACAACATCGGGGCATTCAACGGCCTGCTGCTGCGCTCGGGCGGCGGGCTTCAGGACCGGGTGTCGGCCGCGCTCGGGGCCGCAGTCGTGTCCTCCCCGGCGCCGACGACCTACGAGCTGCTCGCCAACGGCGTCGTGGAGGCGACGCTGATGACGCCCGACGGCTATCTGTCCTTCAACCTCAAGGATCACATCAACACCCAGCTTCTGGTGCCCGGCGGCCTGTTCAACTCGTCCTTCTACGTCATGATCAACGAGGACAGCTACAACCGCATCCCGGAATCCGTCCGCGCGGCCTTCGACTCGGTCACCGGCGAGTATCTCTCGGCCATGGGCGGGCGCGGCTTCGATACCGTGTCCGAGGCCGGTCTTGCGGCGATGAAGGCGGACGGGCGCACGGTGATCGAGGCGTCGCCCGAACTGCTGGCCGAGATGGAGGCGCGGCTTGCCTTCCTCGCCGACGAGTGGAAGGCGCTGGTGGCCGAGAAATACGGCATCGACGGGCAGGAGGTGATCGACTTCATCAAGGCCGAAGCTGCCGCCTATGCGCCCTGAGCCTTCGCAACCCGGAACGCCCCCCGCCACCACGGGGGGCAGCCCGCGGCGGGTCGAGGATGCCGAATCCGTTGGCCCGCCGACCGGCCTGCTGGCCGAGTTCCCGGCCGTCCAGCGGCTCGAGCGCATCCTTGCCCTGGCGCCGGCGGCGGTCCTGTTCGCGATGATGGTCCTGACCTTCGTGAACGTGGTCCTGCGCTACGGTTTCCGGGCCCCGATCTCGGGCGCGCTGGAACTGCTGTCCTACATGATGGGGCTCTTGGTGTTCCTGTCGCTGCCGCTGGTGACGGCAAGATCCGAACATGTCCGCATCAGCGTGCTGGACGGCATCATGCCGGTCTGGCTGCGGCGGATCCGCGCGGTCATCTTCAACCTGCTCATGGCGGTGATCTGCGGGCTTCTGGGCTGGCGGATGTGGCTGTTCGCCGAACGGCTGCTGTCCTGGGGCGACAAGACGCAGAAATACGGTCTGTCGCTCGGCGGGCTGGCACAGCTGTTCTCGGTCTCCTGCGCGCTGATGGCGGTGCTGTTCGCGCTGACGGCCCTGCGGGTCGCGATCAGCCGCGACGCTGTGGAACGGGTGGAAACCTGATGCTCGACGGGATCATCGCGCTGGCCATCGTCATGGGCCTGCTGCTTGCAGGCATGCCCATCGCCTTTGCGCTGGGCCTCGTCGCCGTGGTCGGGCTTGCCTGGCTCCGCAGCCCCACGGCGGCCTGGACCATGACGACCAGCCATATCTTCGATCTGGCCCAGGGCCACACCTTCACCGTCCTGCCGCTCTTCATCCTGATGGGAAACTTCATCGCCCGGGCCAGGATCAGCCACGACCTCTATGCCGCCTCGAACGCGTTCCTCGGACACTTCCGCGGCGGGCTGGCGATGGCGACGATCGCCGCCTGCGGCGGGTTCTCGGCGGTCTGCGGCTCGTCCATGGCCACCGCCTCGACCATGAGCCGGGTCGCGATGCCGCCGATGCGCGCGCACGGCTATTCCGACGCGCTGGCGGCAGGGTCGATCGCTGCGGGCGGGACGCTGGGCATCCTGATCCCGCCCTCGGTGATCCTGCTGATCTACGGCATCCTCACCTCGTCCAATATCGGGCATCTGTTCATCGCCGGCATCGTTCCCGGCGTGCTGGGCGTGATCGGCTACATGGCCGCGGTTGCGGTGATGACCCGGATCGACCCCGCATCCGGCCCGGCCGCCGCCCCGACGCCCTGGCCCGAGCGCATCCGGCTCCTGCGCGGGGTCTGGGCGATCGTCCTGCTGTTCGCCATCGTCCTCGGCGGCATCTATCTGGGCGTCTTCACGCCGACCGAGGCCGCGGGCATCGGCGCCATGGGGGCATTCCTGTTCGTGCTGGGCAAGCGACGGCTGACCTGGGGCAGCCTGACCGCGATCCTCGCCGAATCCGCCCGCACCGCGGCGATGATGATCGCGCTGCTGTTCGGCGCCACGCTGTTCAACAACCTGCTCGACATGCTGGGCTTCGCCACCGCGCTGGGCCGGTTGCTGACCGAGATGGACCCGAACCCGACCCTCGTGCTGGTCGCGATGCTGGGCATCTACTTCGTCCTCGGGCTGTTTCTGGAAAGCCTGTCGATGCTGCTTCTGACGATCCCGATCTTCTTTCCCATCGTCCAGCATCTCGGGATCGATCCGATCTGGTTCGGCATCCTCGTCGTCGTGGCGATCGAGATCAGCCTGATCACTCCGCCGGTCGGCCTGAACGTGTTCATCCTCAAGGCGATGGTGCGCGACGTGCCGCTGGCCACGATCTTTCGCGGCGTGGCGCCCTTCGTGGTGGTGGACATCCTGCGGCTGGGGATCCTGCTTGCCTTTCCGGCCCTCGTTCTTGTCCTGCCGCGGATGATGTAGCATCAGTCGCGCGCGAGGCCGAGGCGCGACAGGATGCCCGTAGGGTCGCCGGCGGCCGCCGCAAGGCAGAGATCGAACTGGGCAAACCGAGGCCCGATCGCAAGGCGGCCCCGGCAATGCAGCGCCCCGACCTCGGCATTGAGTGCGGCGAAGTCGGCAAGACCGTCGTGGACCGCCGCCAGGGCCCCGGCATAATCCGCGGTCGCGATCAGGCGCGCCTGCGGTGCAAGACGGGGCAGGATATCGAACAGAGGCCCCTGAAACGGCGTCGCGATGCCGCATGCCCCGGCCTCGGCGGGATGGGGAGCCCCGCCGCGCCCGAACAGGGCGGCATGGGTTGCGGCGAGCGGAACGGAAAAGGCAAACGCTGCGCTGCGCGTTGCGGTCGGGACCTTCGGAAGGATCGCGTCGATCCCGCCTGAGGCCAGCAGCCCGGGAAGGCCGTCGATACCGGACGGCACGAACTGCAGATCGATGCGTCGGGCCTTTGCCCTCTGCCGAAGAAGGGCCACCAGGCTGCCTGCGGCCCGACCGCCCTGCCGGTGCGCGAAGGGGGCGAAATCGACCGGATAGCCAATCCTCGACACAGCATTGTCCCCAGCCTGCGCTGCTGCCAGACTGCCACCGGATAGCGCCGGAGACCAGCCATGCATCCGACCGGATTGCCGCCCGACCTCGTGCAGCGCCTGGTCGCGCGGCGCGGGCGGCTGCATGTGTTCGACCGGCTCGTTCCGGCGCGCTGCGCACTGGTGGTGATCGACATGCAGGCTGCCTTCACCGATGCGCGCAGCCCGCTGTACGTGCCCGCCGCGATCACGGTCGTCCCGGCGATCAACCGCATGGCGTCGCGGATGCGCGCGGCGGGGGGCACCGTGGCCTGGGTCCGGTCGGCGTTTCCGCCCTCGGACAGGGATTGGGTCGCGTTCTTCGAGATGCTGAACCCGCCGGCCTTTACCGCCCCGCTGCGGGCCGCGATGCAGCCCGGCCAATGGGGCCATGCGCCGACCCCGGGGCTGGAGGCCGTGCCGGCGGATCTGCGGTTCGACAAGGACCGGTATTCGGCCTTCCTGCCCGGCGCCTGCGCCCTGCCCGACGCGCTGCGATCCCGCGGCATAGATACCGTCCTGATCGCCGGAACCCTGACCGAGATCTGCTGCGAAAGCTCGGCCCGCGATGCGATGATGCAGAACTTCCGGGTGGTGATGCTGTCCGACGCCTGCGCGACCCGCAGCGACGCGGCCCATGCCGCCAGTCTTGCCGCCATCGCCTCGGCCTTCGGTGACGTGCAGCGGGTCGAGGACGCGATCGCCTATCTGGAGACCACATGACCCCGCCCGATGTCCTGGCCGGACTGCCGGTCCTTTTCGTCATGGCCGCCGAGCCGGAATACGGGCCGATGCTGCGTCGTCGCATAAGCCCGCTGATGACCGGCGTCGGGCCGGTCGAGGCCGGGGTGGCACTGGCCGCCGATCTGGCCGCGCGTCGGGCGGCCGGCAGGCTGCCAGGGCTCGTGGTCTCGCTCGGTTCTGCCGGATCGGCGCGGCTGGAACAGGGATCGGTGCACCAGATCGCTGCCGTCGGCTGGCGCGACATCGACGCCTCTGCCCTGGGCTTTCCGCGCGGCACGGTGCCCTTTCTCGATCAGCCGGCCGAGATACCGCTGCCCTACCGCATCCCCGGCCTGCCGGCGGCGCGGCTGTCCACCGGGGCCGATGTGGTGTCGGGGGCCGCCTACGCGCGGATCGACGCCGACATGGTGGACATGGAAACCTATGCCCACCTGCGCGCCTGCCAGCGGTTCGGCGTGCCGCTGATCGGGCTGCGGGGTGTGTCCGACGGTGCGGCCGACCTCGGCGGTCTTTCGGACTGGACCGCGCTGCTCGGGGTCATCGATGGCCGGCTGGCCGAAGCGGTGGACAGGCTCGAGGCGGCAATTGCGGCAGGACTGATGCAGACGCGACACGACTTTTCCCGACCTTAACCTAATCTTGCCACATTTCGCGGTGATCTGGGCAAGGAGAAACAATATCCGGCCCGACCGATGACCGAGACCGCGACGGCAAACCTGGCAACCACCGGCGGCCTGCCTGCGGGTCTGCGTGTGACAACACTCGCCGGGATGATCCCGGTCGAGTTCCTGGAACCGGGCGACCGCGTCGTGACGCGCAGCGGCGCGAGGACGCTCAGACGGGTCGAGGTGACCGTGGCACGCGATCTGCCCGTGGTCCGCGTGGCGCCGGACACTCTGGGCAGCGGCCGCCCGGACGCGGAGATCGTGCTGCCGGCGGATCAGCCGATCGTGCTGAGCGACTGGCGCGCCAAGGTGCTCTACGGCACACCCCGCGCCCTTGTTGCGGCCGGACGGCTGGCCGACGGCGAATTCATCCGTGCCGACCGCGTGGCCGAGCTGAGGATTTACCGGCTGGTGTTCGATCAGCCCCAGGTCATCTATGCCGAAGGCCTGGAACTGGTCGCCGCGCCCGCCCCCGCCCTGGTCTGAAACAGTCCGTCAACGCGATACGCATTGCAGGACCGGGCGGCTCTGCCTAAAGCTTCGCCAAACAGATCGGGGGGAGCGAATGCGCGCGACACGGATCGTCCAGAAGATCCTCGGCCATTACGAAGGCGAGACGCCTGGGGTCAAGGCGAACCTGTGCCGGATGCTGATGCACGGACGGCTCGGCGGCACCGGCAAGATGATCATCCTTCCGGTCGATCAGGGTTTCGAACACGGCCCGGCCCGCAGCTTTGCGCCGAATCCCGAAGGCTATGACCCGCATTATCACTACCAGCTGGCGATCGACGCAGGCCTGAATGCCTATGCCGCGCCGCTCGGCATGATCGAGGCCGGTGCCGATACCTTCGCCGGCCAGATCCCGACGATCCTGAAGGTGAACAGCGCGAATTCGCTGATGTCGGGCAGCGCCGGGAAGGATCAGGCGATCACCGCCAGCGTCGATGACGCGCTGCGGCTCGGCTGTTCGGCGATCGGCTTTACCATCTACCCCGGGTCGGATTGCGCACTGGGCATGTTCGAGGAGATCTCGGCCATGCGGGAGGAGGCGGCGCGCAAGGGCGTTGCAACGGTGATCTGGTCCTATCCCCGGGGCGAGGGGGTGACCAAGGAGGGCGAGACCGGCATCGACGTCGCCGCCTACGCGGCCCAGATCGCGGCCCTGCTCGGCGCGCATGTCATCAAGATCAAGCTTTCGACCGATCACCTGATGCAGGACGAAGCCCGCAAGGTCTATCAGGCCCGCGGCATCGACATCGCGACCCAGGCGGCACGGGTCCGCCACTGCATGCAGGCGGCCTTCAACGGGCGGCGGATCGTGGTGTTCTCGGGCGGGGCGGCCAAGGGTGCCGATGCCGTCTATGACGATGCGCGGGCGATCCGCGACGGGGGCGGCAACGGGTCGATCATCGGGCGCAACTCGTTCCAGCGGCCTCGCGCCGAGGCGCTGGAGATGCTGGGGCGGCTGGTCGAGATCTATCGCGGCAAGGACTGAGCGGCGCCGGATCAACCCGGCGCGGCAGCCAGCAGCGCCCGGGCGGCGGCGCGAGCGGCGTCGGTGACGGTTTCCCCCGCCAGCATCCGCGCCACCTCGTCCACCCGCGCCTCGGGGTCGAGCGCGACCACCCGCGACAGGGTGGCGCCGTCAGCCTCGCGCTTCTCGACCCGCCAGTGGCGCGCGGCAAAGGCGGCGACCTGCGGCGAATGCGTGACGACCAGAACCTGCGTTGTCTGCGCAAGTGTCTTCAGCCGCCGTCCCACCGCATCGGCCGTGGCCCCACCCACGCCGCGGTCGATCTCGTCGAAGATCAATGTCCGCCCGCCTGCCGGACCGGCCAGGCATACCTTCAGCGCCAACAGGAACCGCGACAGCTCGCCCCCTGATGCGATCCGGTTCAGCGGTCCTGCGGGTGTGCCCGGATTCGTCGCGACAGTGAACGTCACGCTGTCCTGCCCGTCGGGACCGGGCCGCACCGGCGACACTGTGGTGCGGAACCGTGCCCGGTCGAGCTTCAGCGGCGGCAGTTCCGCCTCCATCGCCGCATCGAGCCGGGCCGCCGCATCGCTGCGCAGCGCCGTCAGCCGCGCGCAGGCACCACGATGGGCGGCCTCGGCCGCAGCCGCCTGCGCCGCAAGTAGCGCAACATCCTCGGCCCCGGTCTCGAGCGCCGCCAGCCGGGCCCGCAGATCGTCCGCGAAACCGCCCAGGTCGTCGGGCGGCACACCGTGCTTGCGGGCAAGAGCCCGGATCGCGAACAGCCTCTCCTCGATCCTTTCGAGGTGAACGGGGTCGAAATCCAGCGCCGACACCGCCGCGTCGAGGCCCGCCTGCGCCTCGGACAGTTCGATCAGCGCCCGCCCGAGGGCCGCGATGGGGGCCTCCAGCCGGCCGCCGGCACGGTCCGCCGCGCCCTCCAGCCGGCGCAGCGCATCGGCAAGCTGGGCCTCGGCGCCCCGGTCCGACAAGGCCGCAACCGCGTGCGCGAGATCTTCACGGATACGCGCGGCGCCCTGAAGCTCGCGCCGTTCCCGGTCCAGCGCCGCATCCTCGCCCGGCCCGGGTGCGAGCCGGTCGAGTTCGGAAACGGCGTGGCGCAGGAAATCCTCTTCCGCCCGGGCGCGCGCGAGGGTGGCCGAAGCGTCGTCGAGCGCGCGGCGCGCCTCGGCCAGCGCGGCCCAGGCCATGCGCACCTCGGCCAGCGCCGGCTCGGCCCCGGCGAAGGCATCGAGCAAGGGCGCATGGCCCCGCGGGTCGAGCAGTCCGCGGTCGTCGTGCTGGCCGTGCAGTTCCACCAGCGGCTCGGTCAGGCTGCGCAGCGCCTCGGCGCCGATCCGGCGGTCGTTCGCCCAGGCCTGACGCCGACCGTCGGAGGACATCGTCCGGCGCAGGATCAGCTCGTCGCCCGCCGGAATCCCTGCATCGGCCAAAACCGCCAGGACAGGATGCCCCGGCTCGATCCGAAAGATCGCAGTCACCTCGCCGGCCTCGGCGCCCGGGCGCACCAGATCGGCCCTGCCGCGCCAGCCCAGGACGAAGCCCAGACAGTCCAGCAGGATCGACTTGCCGGCCCCGGTTTCGCCGGTCAACACGTTGAGCCCCGCCCCGAACGCAAGATCGAGCCGGTCGACCAGCAGCATGTCGCGGATTTCCAGCGCATGAAGCATGGTCCAGAACCCGCCGCCGGGTCAGAGCCACTCGCCGCGGATCATCTGGCGATAGACGGTGCGCAACCAGCCGGTCCCCGTGGCCTTGGGCGACAGGCCCCGGTCGGTCAGCAGGCGATGGGCATCGTCATAGAAGGGCGAGCCCTGATAGTTGTGGCCAAGGATCGCGCCTGCAGTCTGCGCCTCGTCGGTCAGGCCGAGCGCAAGATAGCTCTCGACCAGGCGCATCAGCGCCTCGGCCGTATGGGTCGTTGTCTGGAACTGCTCCACCACCACCCGGAAGCGGTTGATCGCGGCCGTGTAATGCCCCCTCTTCAGATAATAGCGTCCGATCTCCATCTCCTTGCCGGCAAGATGGTCGAAGGCCATCTCGAACTTCAGGATGGCAGAGCGCGCGTATTCGCTGTTGGGATATTCCTCGATCACCTCGCGCAGGGCCTGAAGCGCCTGGAAGGTCAGACCCTGATCGCGTCCGACTTCGTCGATCTGGTCGTAGTAGGAAATCGCCAGCAGATACTTCGCATAGGCTGCATCCTCGTCGCCGGGATAGAGGTCGAGGAAGCGCTGGGCGGCATTGCGGGCCGATTCGTAGTCCTTGCGCTTGTGATGGGCGAAGGCCTGCATCACCAGCGCGCGCTTGGCCCATTCGGAATAGGGATAGAGACGTTCGACCTCGGCGAAATACCGGACCGCATCCTCGCGCCGTGGCCGCGCGTCCAGCTCGGCCTCGGCCATGCGGAAGATCTCGTCCGGCGGCAATTCCTCGAGGCTCGCCTGGCGCGAGGCAGGGGAACTGCAAGCCGCCAGTGCCACAAGCGAAACAACCGCCGCCATCCGTCCTGCGCGCCTGGTGCCGGTCGTCATCCGTGCCTCATCCTGCCCTTCTCGATGCCCGTCCGGGCTGGGGTGACCCCATTCCCGATACCCGGCCGGACCTTGCCCAACGGCTCGATCCGAGGGTTTGGTAGCACAGAAAAAACGGCGGCGCAAAACGCCTTTCGCAGGTTCCGCGCGCTCTTGCCACAGGTCAGGCTGTCGCGGGAAGATCGGCCGGAGAGACACCGACGCCGGGCAGCTTGCACCCGGTCGCGGCGCCGCAATCCACCCACTCCCACGCACCGGCCGTCGCGAACAGCGCGCGAAGCAGCCGGTTGGTCAGGGCATGGCCGGCGCGGACCCCGACATATCGGCCAAGGATCGGACCGCCGGCGAGGGCCAGATCGCCGACCGCGTCCAGCATCTTGTGGCGCACCGGCTCGTCGGCGCGGCGAAACCCGCCGGGCGACAGGACATCGGCGCCATCCACCACGACCGCATTCTCGAAGGTGCCGCCCTGCGCGAGCCCGCCCGCGCGCATCGCCTCCACATCCGCCATGCGGCAGAAGGTCCGGCTGTCGGACAGCTCGCGCACGAAGTTCCCGTTGGCCAGCGACAGGCTCTTTTCCTGCCGCCCGATCGCCCGGTCGGCGAAATCGATGGAAAAGTCGATCTCCAGCATCTCGGCCGGCTCCAGCCGTGCCACGGCCTCGCCCTCGCGCACTTCGACCGGCTTCAGGATCCGCACGGCACGAACCGGCGCCTCCTGCATCGCCGTGCCGGCGGCGAGGAAGGCCTCGACGAACGGACGCGACGATCCGTCGAGGATCGGAACCTCGGGACCGTCCACCAGGATCCGGGCGTTGTGGATGCCGCAACCGGCCAGCGCAGCCATCACATGCTCGACGGTGGACACAGCAACGCCGGACGGGTTGGCAATCTGCGTGCACAGCTTCGACGGCATGACCCGGTCCCAGCGGGCCGGCACGCTGCGGTCGCCTTCGGTCAGATCGGTGCGGACGAAGACGATCCCGTGGTCGGCCGGCGCGGGCTGCACGGTCATGCTGACCGGCGCGCCGGAATGCAGGCCCACGCCGGCAAAACCGACCGGATGATTCAAGGTGCCCTGCATTGCCGTGTCCGTCCTGTCTTTCCGCGATCCGAAAACCGAAACGATGCCGCCTGCCCCGAAGCCCTAATTTCCGGGCCTTCTTTACGCATTCTAGCTAGTGGCCGCGGGCGCGATCCACAATTCACGGTTTGCAACGGAGTGTAACAGGGCCCCGACACCGCCGGAGCAAACCGCCAACAGCCTGATCCGAAAGCAGAAGGGCCGGGTTTCCCCGGCCCCTTCAAGGTGTCGGCGGGGCTCAGTTCGCCTGGCGCCGAAGGAAGGCCGGTATCTCGGTCCGGTCCTGTTCATGGTCGGCCTCGTCGTCGTACTGGGTCATCGGTGGCACCCCGCGCGTGCGTGACTGCGCGGGATCGACCGAGGTGTGCCCGGCCATCCGGTTGATGAGCGACCCCAGCCCGAAGCGCGCGCGGCTTTCCTCGACCCGGCTCTGCGGCGGCTGGGACTGGGGCTGTGCCGGGCGGTTCAGCGGCGTCTTTGCAACGGCGGCGCGCAGCCGGTCCATAGCCTCGGG
>JBKBMT010000041.1:0-25551 GCA_046295655.1 Gemmobacter sp.
GATCGGATTGCCGGAGTAGGTATAGCCGTGGAACAGCTCGATCATGTGCTCCGGCCCGGTCATGAACGCATCGTAGATCTCGCCCGTGGTGATCACCGCCCCCATCGGGATGACGCCGTTGGTCAGGCCCTTGGCGCAGGTGATCATGTCGGGCATGACCCCGAAATGCTGTGCCGCAAAGGGGCTGCCCAGCCGGCCGAATCCGGTGATCACTTCGTCGAAGATCAGAAGAATGCCGTGTTTCCGCGTGATTTCGCGAAGTCTTTCCAGATAGCCCTTGGGCGGCAGCAGCACCCCGGTCGATCCGGCCATCGGTTCCACGATCACCGCGGCGATGGTCTCGGGCCCGTGCAGGGCGACGATCCGCTCCAGCTCGTCGGCCAGATGCGCGCCGTGCTCGGGCTGGCCGCGGGTAAAGGCGTTCTGCGCCGGAAGATGGGTGTGAGGCAGATGGTCCACACCGGTCAGGAGACTGCCGAAGAACTTGCGGTTGTTGACGATCCCGCCGACCGAAATGCCGCCGAAGTTCACGCCGTGATAACCCCGCTCGCGCCCGATCAGCCGGGTCCGGGTGCCCTGCCCCTTCGCCCGCTGATAGGCGATGGCGATCTTCAGCGCGGTATCGACCGCCTCCGACCCGGAGTTGGCATAGAACACATGCTCCATCCCCTCGGGCGCGATGTCGATGACCCGGTTGGCCAGTTCGAAGGCCGCCGGATGGCCCATCTGGAAGGCCGGCGCATAGTCGAGCTCGGCCGCCTGCTTCTGGATCGCCGCGGTGATCCTGGGGCGGCAGTGGCCTGCGTTGCAGCACCACAGCCCGGCGGTTCCGTCCAGCACCTGCCGGCCCTCGGCCGTGGTATAGTGCATGTCCCGCGCGCCCACGAACATGCGCGGCGCCTTCTTGAACTGGCGGTTCGCGGTGAACGGCATCCAGAAGGCATCGAGGTCGTTCGGGGCCGGTTTGCGGTCAAGGGCCATGGGTTCGCTCCAGTCGCCCCTTTGACAGAGGCGCGTCAGAATTTTACCGTTCGGTCAGCGACGCTGGCAGAAGCGGCGCCGGCAGTCAATCCATGCCACAGTCGCGCGTCGGGTGCGAGGGGGCATTGCCGGAGGGGGAAGCATGAGCCGCAGACGCCCGCAGACGCGGATCCAGCAGCGCAATTCCGAGACCATCCTGGAGGCCGCGCTGGAGGTCTTTTCCCAGCAGGGGTTCCGCGGCGCGACGCTGGACCAGATCGCCGATGTGGCCGGCCTGTCGAAGCCGAACCTGCTTTACTACTTCGCATCCAAGGAGGCGATCCACGAGGCGCTTCTCTCCGGCCTGCTCGATGTCTGGTTGCAGCCTCTGCGCGAAATCGCCGAAGGGGGCGAGCCGGTCGAGGAGATCCTGGCCTATGTGCGCCGCAAGCTGGCGATGAGCCGGGACATGCCCCGCGAAAGCCGACTGTTCGCCAACGAGATCCTGCAGGGCGCCCCGCGGATCGGCGCGGCGATCGGAACCGAGCTGAAGGATCTGGTGGACGACCGGGCCGCCCTGATCGCGCGCTGGATCGCCGACGGGCGGCTGGCGCCGGTCCACCCCAAGCACCTGATCTTCTCGATCTGGGCCCTCACCCAGCATTACGCCGATTTCGACGTGCAGGTGCGCGCCGTCCTCGGGCCCGAGGAGCCCGACCCGTTCCCGGCCGCCGAACGACACCTCGAAACCCTGTTCCGGCGTCTCCTGAGTCCGGCCGCGGTCTAGCCGGCCTCGGTGCGTCCGCGCCGGTCGTGGCGCAGTTCGGCATAGAGCCCATGGTTGCGCCCGCGCCCGGCGATCTGCAGATACGCCTGAGCAACGCCTTCGTATTTGAACCCCGACCGTTCCAGCAACCCGCGCGAGGCTGCGTTCTCGGGCAGGCAGGCAGCCTCGATCCGGCTCAGATCCAGCGCGGTGAAGGCATGGGCGACCACCGCCTCCAGCGCCTCGCGCATGTAGCCCTGGCGCGCGAAGGGCGCGCCGATCCAGTATCCGACCGAGGCAGCCTGGGCCGGACCGCGGCGGATGTTGTCAAGCGTGATCGCGCCGAGCAGCACGTTGTCGTCGCGCCGGACCAGGAACAGCGCCAGGGCGCTGCCGGCGGCCTCGGCCCGCGCCGCCCAACCGACCCGGGTGGTGAAGGACCGACGCGACAGGTGATCCTCGGCCCAGGCCGGCTCCCATGGTTTCAGGAAGGCGGCGCTCTGTTCGCGCAGCGCGACCCAGGGCCGGAAGTCACCGTGTCGTGGCAGCCGCAGAACCATCCGGGCTGTCTCGATGGTCACGCGGCGCCGGATCGGCCACATCAGGCGGCAAGCCTTTCGCGGATCTCGTGCAGCCATGGCGCACGGTCGACCGGACCGTAAAGCGCCAGCGCCACGCGCGCCCGCCGCGCCAGCCGGGCGCCGAAGTCGCGCGCAGCCTCCACCGTCACCGCGTCGATCAGGGCGACCGTCTCTTCGGGCGGGGGCACCCTGCCCCAGATCGCCAGGAGTCGCGCCATCCGCTCAGCCCGCCCGGTCGGGCTTTCGAGGCCCATCAGCAACCCGGCCCGCAACTGGGCCTTGGCGCGCGCGACCTCCGCCGCCCCCAGATCGTCGGCCGCCCGGCGCAATTCGGTCACGGTCAGCTCCACCAGCTCCGGCACTTCCTCGGCCCCGGTGCCGGCATAGAGCGTGATCGTGCCACAATCCTCGTGCGCCGAACCCTGGGTGAAGATCGAATAGCACAGGCCCCGTTCCTCGCGGATCTTCTGGAACAGGCGCGAGGACATGCCGCCGCCCATCGCCTGCGACCAGACCTGCGCGACATGAAGCTGCGGATCGCGCCAGGCCGGCGCATCGAAGGCCAGCGCCAGATGCACCTGTTCGAGATCGCGCATCTCGCGCCGCTCTCCGGTGTGGAACCGCGCGGGTTCCAGCGGGCCCGGGGGCCGCTGGGCAAGGTCTCCGAATGCGGCCTGCACCTGCGCCACCACCGCGTCGTGATCGACGGCACCGGCGGCAGAAACGATCATCCGGTCGGGGCCGTAGTGATCCGCGACGAAGCCTGCCAGATCGGCCCGCGCGAAACGGGCCACCCGGTCGGACAGTCCGAGGATCGACCGGCCCATCGGCTGGTCGGGGAACGCGGCCTCCTGCAGCCAGTCGAAGATCACGTCGTCGGGCGTGTCCAGGGCCTGGCCGATCTCCTGCAGGATCACCCCGCGCTCCACCTCGATCTCGCGCGGATCGAAGGCCGGGTGCAGCACGATGTCGGACAGGATGTCGAGCGCCAGCCCGACGTCGGCCTTCAGGACCCGGGCGTAATAGGCGGTGGTTTCCCGTGCGGTGTAGGCGTTGATGTAGCCGCCCACATCCTCGATCTCCTCGGCGATGCGCAGCGCGCTGCGGGTCGCGGTCCCCTTGAAGGCCATGTGTTCGAGGAAATGCGCGATGCCGTTCTGTTCGGCACGCTCGTGACGGCCGCCGGCGCCGATCCAGATGCCGACGGTGGCCGATTCGAGGCCGGGCATCGATTCGGTCACGATCCGAAGCCCGTTCGGCAGGGTGGTCAGCCGGATCATGCCGCCGCACGCTCCGTCCGTTCGAGGATCAGTGCCTCGATCGCCGCAAGATCGTCGGGAACGCGCGTCACCCGTTCGGGCCGGTCGCAAAGATCGGCCATGCGGGCCGGAAGCGCCGGGCGGACGCCGGTTGCCGCCTCGACGGCGTCGGGAAACTTGGCCGGATGGGCGGTGGCCAGCGTCACCATGGGATTGTCGCCCAGATGCAGCTCGGCCACATGCACGCCCACCGCGGTGTGGGGGCACAGAAGCTCGCCCGTGTCGCGGTGGATGCGGGCGATGGTCGCGCGGGTCTCGTCCTCGGAGGCGCGGCCCGAGGCGAACCAGCCGCGCAGCCGGTCAAGCGCCGGCGGGGGAATGTCGAAGCTTCCCGCCTGGCGCAGCGCATCCATCAGTCCGGCGACCCGCGCACCGTCGCCGTCCAGCGCCCAGAAGAGCGCACGCTCGAAGTTCGACGACACCTGGATGTCCATCGAGGGCGAGATCGACGGCCGCACCGGATCGGTCGCATAGCGGCCGGTGGTCAGCGTCCGGTGCAGGATGTCGTTCTGGTTGGTGGCGATCACCAGCCGCCCCACGGGAAGACCCATGCGGCGCGCGATCAGCCCCGCGAGGATGTCGCCGAAATTGCCCGTCGGCACCGTGAAATCCACCGTGCGGTGTGGGGCGCCGAGGGCGGTGGCAGCGTGAAAGTAGTAGACCACCTGCGCCAGCACCCGCGCCCAGTTGATCGAGTTGACGCCCGCCAGCCCGACCCGGTCACGAAAGTCGAAGTGATTGAACATGTCCTTGACCCGCGCCTGCGCGGCATCGAAATCGCCCTCGATCGCCAGCGCATGGACATTGGCCTCGGCAGGGGTCGTCATCTGGCGGCGCTGCACCTCCGAGACGCGGCCGTGGGGAAAGAGGATGAACACGTCAACATTCTCGAGGCCGCGGAATGCCTCGATCGCGGCCGAACCGGTATCGCCCGAGGTCGCGCCGACGATCGTGATGCGGGCGCCGGTCCGTGCCAGCGCGGCCTGCATCATCCGGCCGAGCAGCTGCATGGCGAAGTCCTTGAAGGCCAGCGTCGGGCCGTGGAACAGCTCCATCAGGAAATGGTTCGGTCCGAGCTGTTTCAGCGGCGCGCGGGCCGGATGTCCGAAACCGGCATAGGCATCGGCAAGCAGCCCGCGGAACGCGTCGTCGTCGAAGAACCCGCCGAGAAAGGGGCGCATCACGGCGAAGGCGATCTGTTCGTAGGGGCGGCCGGCCAGCGCGCCGATGGTCTCGGGCGTCATCTGGGGAACCGTCTCGGGCAGGTAGAGGCCACCGTCGCGGGCCAGTCCCGTCATCATCGCCTCGCCGAAGCCCAGCCGCGGTGCGGTGCCGCGGGTCGAGACATAGTGCATCATGCCGTCCTCATGGCTGTCGCTGCCGGATACGCCAAAGCAGAAGCCCTGTCATCCCCGCCCAGGCGGCGGCCAGCAGGAACCAGGTGACGGCATATTGCAGATGGTCGTTCGGGATGCGCGCCGTGTCCACCGGCAGGGGCGTGACCAGCGGGTCATCGGGCTCGGCGGCGGCGACGACCACCATCACCGGTTCGGTGCCCAGCGCGCGCGCCATCGTCGCCACGTCCCGCGCGAACCAGATGCCGCGCGCCGGATCGGGCGGCGGCGTGAAGCGGTCGGTCTCGTCGGGCCAGTAGAGATTGCCGCGCAGCCGCAGCAACCCCTCGGGCGCGACGTAGCCGGCAAGCCGCGCCTCCGGCAGGAAACCCCGGTCGAGAAGGAGTCGTCGGCCCGTCTCGGTCTCGAAGGCCGCGATCAGGCGGTATCCCGGTCCCTGCCCCTTGCGGCTGGTCAGCACCGGCAGCGCCTGTCCCGTGAGCCGCCCCGACAGCGCGACCGGAAGATAGCGGTGTTGCCCGGCGGTCGGGGCATCGGGCAGCGGCACGGTCGGGCCGGCGATGACCGCCTCGATCTCGCGCAGGATGCCGGTCTTCCATTCCAGCCGCTGAAGCTGCCAGAAGCCCAGCGCCAGCAGGATCGCAAGCCCGCCGAAGCCGAGGACCATCGGAAAGATCAGGCGGCGGGCGGGCATCGGCAGGCGGCTCCGGTCGAAGTGCGGGACGGAAAACGCGGGCCTTTCGGCCCGCGCGCATCCGTCCTGCGGGGCGCGGCGCCCCGGAACGGGATCAGCGACCCCAGACGTAGATCGCGGCGAAGAGGAACAGCCAGACCACGTCGACGAAATGCCAGTACCAGGCCGCGGCCTCGAAGCCCACGTGCTTCTCGGGGGTGAAATGGCCCTTCAGCGCGCGGATCAGGCAGACGGTCAGGAAGATCGTCCCGATGATGACGTGCAACCCGTGAAAGCCCGTGGCCATGAAGAAGTTGGCACCGTAGATGTTGCCGGCAAAGCCGAAGCCTGCGTGGGTGTATTCGTAGGCCTGGAGAAGCGTGAACAGCACGCCGAGGACGATCGCGAGGATCAGCCCGTTGACCAGATCCTTGCGGTTGTTCTCGTGCACCAGGGCGTGGTGCGCCCAGGTCGCCGCTGCGCCCGAGCACAGCAGGATCAGCGTGTTGATCAGCGGCAGATGCCAGGGATCGAACACCTCGACCCCGGCCGGCGGCCAGGCGCCGTCCACCAGCGGGGAGAGCCCGTCGGGATGCATCGGATAGAGCGCGTGCTTGAAGAAGCTCCAGAACCATGCCGCGAAGAACATCACCTCGGACATGATGAACAGGATGAAGCCGTAGCGCAGACCCAGCCGCACGACCGGCGTGTGGTCGCCCGCGTGGCTTTCGCGCACGACATCCGCCCACCATGCGAAGGCGACGTAGCACACTGCCACGAAGCCGATCAGGAACATCCACGGCCCGCTGTCGTTCATCCACAGCACGGCGCCGAACAGCATGACGAAGGCACCGACCGCCCCGAGGAACGGCCAGATCGAGGGTGGCAGGATGTGGTAGTCGTGGTTCTTGGCGTGCGCCATTTCGGTTCCCTCGGTTCTCAGTTGGCGTCGATGTCCCGCCGCTGCGGCTCTGCGGCGGCGTGGTCGGCGGGCAGCGGTGTGGTGTGAAAGGTATAGGACAGGGTGATCTGCTTCACGAACCGCCCCTCGCGGTCGCGCAACAGGTCGGGATCGACGTAGAAGGTGACCGGCATCTGCACCCGCTCGCCCGGTTCAAGCACCTGCATCTCGAAGCAGAAGCAGTCGATCTTGGTGAAATAGCCGCCGGCGGCATAGGGCGTCACATTGTAGCTTGCGGTGCCCGCGACCGGGCGCGAGGTCGGGTTGTGCGCCTCGTAGAACGCCAGGCCCACCTCGCCCAGCCGCACCTCCATCTCGCGCTGGAGCGGGCGGAATTCCCACGGCATGCCGCGTTCGAGACTGGCGTCGAAACGGATGCGGATCGTCTGGTCCAGCACCTGATCGGGGGCGCGCGACGCGGTCGCCGTGGTGCCGCCGAAACCGGTGACGCGGCAGAACCAGTCGTAGAACGGCACGGCTGCGAACGACAGGCCGGCCATGAAGGCCGCAACACCGACCAGCTGCGCGGCGGTCCGGATGCGCGGATCAAGCGACATCATTCGGCCTCCTGCGGGATCAGGATGGGGCGCGGGACATGGTCGAAGGCCTGGAACGGCTGCCCGGTCGAGATCTTGACCACCGTCAGGCCGAACACGACGGCGCAGAAGGCCAGCAGGACGATCCCGACGCCGACATTGCGGCCAAGCCGCCGGCGGTGCAGTTCGTGATCGGGGCGAAACGTCATCTCACCAGCCTCCAAGCCCGAAGGGTGCAAGCCAGACCTCGGCAAGATAGCCGGAAAAGACCAGGAACAGCCACAGCAGCGAGAACCGGAAGAAGCGTTTCTCGACTCCATGTCCGTCGGCCGCCGAGGTCGCATCGTCGCGCCGCGCGATCCGCAGGGCACCGGCGACGAAGACCGTGCCGAGCACCACGGCGATCGACAGCGACAGCGGGCCGCCGATGCCGGTCAGTGCGGCACCCACCGTGACCGGCACCAGCAGCAATGTATAGGCGAGAATATGCGCGCGCGTCGCCTTCCGGCCGTGCGTGACGGTCAGCATCGGCACTCCGGCATTCTCGTAGTCGCCCTTCATGAACAGCGCCAGCGCCCAGAAGTGCGGCGGTGTCCAGAAAAAGATCACCAGGAACATGGCGATGCTCTCGACCGACACGCCGCCGGTTGCGCAGGCCCAGCCGACCATGGGCGGGAAGGCGCCCGCAGCGCCGCCGATGACGATGTTCTGCGGCGTCGCCCGTTTCAGCCACATCGTGTAGACGACCGCGTAGAAGAAGATCGTGAAGGCAAGGAAGGCCGCCGCGAACCAGTTTGCCGCAAGGCCGAGCATCACCACGGCGATGCCGGACAACCCCAGCCCGAGCGCCAGCGCCTCGCCCGGGGCGACCCGGCCTGCAGGCACCGGCCGCCCGCGCGTCCGCCGCATCACCCGGTCGATGTCCGCGTCGTACCACATGTTCAGCGCGCCCGAGGCGCCCGCCCCGAGCGCCACGAACAGGATCGAGACCGCTGCCACGAAGGGATGCATGGCAACCGGTGCGGTCGCCAGCCCGACGAAGGCGGTAAAGACCACCAGCGACATGACCCGCGGCTTCAGGAGGGCGACGTAATCGCCGAAGCCCGCCTCGCCGGCGGCGGGGTCTGCGATGTCGCTGCGGATGTCGGTCATGGGCACTTTCCGGTGCGGCCGCCGCCCGGGGCGGCCGATGGCATCAGTCGTTCAGGGCGGCGGTATCGATGCTCCGCGGCCGTCCGGCGTATTCCTCGATCGCGCCGTCGAGCCAACGCAGATACTCTGCCTCGCTGACCACCTTGACCGTGATCGGCATGTAGGCATGCGCGATCCCGCAAAGCTCCGAGCACTGGCCGAAATAGATGCCCTCGCGCTCAGCCTTGAACCACAGCTGCGCAAGCCGACCCGGAACGCCATCCTGCTTCACCCCGAAGGCCGGGATCGTCCAGGAATGGATCACATCGGCCGCCGTGACCTGGACGAGGATCGTCTTGTTCACCGGGACGACCATGGCCGTGTCGGTCGCCAGCAGGAAATGTTCGCGGCTGTAGCCGGCCTCGATCAGCTGCGCCTCGACCTCGGGCGTCAGCCGGTTGTCGCCGCCGGTCGCGGGCGAGCCGATCATGTAGCTGTCGAACTCGAACTCGTGGTCGGGATATTCGTAGGTCCAGAACCACTGCTTGCCAGTGGCCTTGATGGTGATGTCGGCAACCGGCATTTCCTGCTGCTTGAACAGCACCGGCAGCGAGAAGAAGCCGATGAAGATCAGGATGATGATCGGAACGACCGTCCAGGCGACCTCGATCGGCGCGTTGTGGGTGAAGGTCGCGGGCACCGGATTGACCCGGCGGTTGTGACGCAGGATCACGATCGCAAGCAGCGCCACCACGAACAGCGAGATTGCGGTGATGATCACCAGAACCATCGTGTCGAGCCAGACGATGTCGCGCATCAGTTCGGTCGCGGCCGGCTGAAAGCCCATCCCGCGCGGCTGCGGAACGCCGACGATCGGCAGATCCTGCGCCTGTGCCGCAAGCGGCGACGCGGCGGCGAGGGCGGCAAGCATCAGGCGGGCCGGTTTTCTGGTGCGAGAGAGCATGGCGTGTTCCCGTTCGGTTCCCTTGTCGTCCTGCGGCATTCCCTGCCGCCTTGCGGGATCGTGGCCGCCTGGGCGGCGGGAATCCCGTTGTCCTCGGCTCTGGTAAAATCATATCGTCTCGCGGCGGACAAGCAAAACCGTTGCGGCGTTTCGGCGCTGCTTGATCCAGGTCAAGGACATCAGGACACCATCGCATGACCGACAACGCCTTTCGCCCGTTCGACACTGCGCTGGACCGGGATACCACGCTGCGTCTGCTGCGCGAGACGCTGGCCGGCGCCGAGGACGGTGAGCTGTTTCTCGAACGGCGCAGGTCCGAGGCCGTGGTGCTGGACGACGGCCGGCTGCGTCAGGCAAGCTTCGATGCCTCCGAGGGGTTCGGCCTGCGCGCGGTGAAGGGACCGGTGGCGGGCTATGCCCATTCGACCGAGATTTCCGAGGCCGCGCTGCGCCGCGCGGCCGCGACGGTGCGGCTTGCGGTGGGCGACGGCGGCGGCGTGGCGGCGGATGCGCCGCCGGGCAGCAACCGGCGTCTCTACTCCGACTCCGACCCGCTGGAGGGCGCAACCTTCGCCGCCCGGGTGGATCTGCTGCACGAGATCGACGCCTTCGCCCGCGGTCTCGACCCGCGGGTGGTTCAGGTCACGGCCACCCTGTCGGCCGGGCTTCAGGAGGTGGCGATCCTGCGCTGCGAAGGCATGGTCCTGACCGATGTCCGGCCGATGGCGCGACTGAATGTCGCGGTCATCCTCGACCGGGACGGCCGGCGCGAGACGGGCAGCGCGGGCGGCGGCGGACGGTTCGCCCTGTCTGCGCTGATGGAGCGCGCCCACTGGCAGGGCGTCGTTCGCGAGGCGGTGCGCATCGCGCAGGTCAACCTCGGCGCGGTCGCCGCACCGGCGGGGCAGATGGAGGTGGTGCTGGGCCCCGGCTGGCCGGGCGTCCTGCTGCACGAGGCGGTGGGCCACGGGCTGGAGGGCGACTTCAACCGCAAGGGAAGTTCGGCCTTCGCCGGCCTGATGGGCAGCCGCGTTGCCGCGCCGGGGGTGACGGTTGTCGACGACGGCACCATCCCCGACCGACGCGGCTCGATCACCATCGACGACGAGGGCACGCCTTCGGGCCGCACGGTGCTGATCGAGGACGGTATCCTCGTGGGCTATCTACAGGACCGCCAGAACGCGCGGCTGATGGGCATGACCCCCACCGGCAACGGCCGGCGCGAAAGCCATGCCCATGCGCCGATGCCGCGGATGACCAACACCTTCATGCTGGCCGGCCGGGACGATCCGGCCGACATCCTGGCGGGCCTCGAGGACGGGATCTATGCGACCGGGTTCGGGGGCGGCCAGGTGGATATCACCAACGGCAAGTTCGTGTTCAACTGCACCGAAGCCTACCGGGTGCGCAAGGGCCGGGTCGGCGAGACGCTGAAGGGCGCCACGCTGATCGGCGACGGGCCGGGCGCGATGCGGCAGATCCGCGCGGTGGGCAACGACCTCGGCCTCGACCCCGGGATCGGCAACTGCGGCAAGGCCGGGCAGTGGGTTCCGGTCGGCGTCGGCCAGCCGACGCTGCGCATCGGCGGATTGACGGTGGGCGGATCGGCAACCTGAGCCGCGGAGAGATTCCGGTTGCGACCGCCGGGATTTACCGCCCGTTAACCCTCGTCGGTGCACAGTCCTCCGGCGGATGAGGCGAGGGTTGCGATGGACGAAGGTTTGTTCTCTTCCACATCACCCTTCACCCCACCCACCACGGAAGACGACAGATTGTCGTGGCTCCGTCTCATCCGCTCCCGCCGGGTCGGACCGGCGACCTTCCACCGGCTGATCGCCGAACACGGCTGTGCTGCCGCCGCGCTGGCCGCGCTGCCGGCCGTTGCCCGTGCCGCCGGCGTCAGGGATTACGAGCCCTGCCCCGACGGCGTTGCCGCCGCCGAGATCGCCGCCGGGCACCGGACCGGGGCGCATATGCTCTGCTGGGGCGATCCCGATTATCCGCCCGATCTTGCGGACCTGCCGGACGCGCCACCGGTGCTGTGGATGCGCGGCGACGCTGCGTTGCTGCGGCGTCCGATGGTGGCGATCGTGGGCGCGCGCAATGCCTCGTCGCTGGGCCTGCGGATGGCGCGCCGGCTGGCCGGCGACCTGTCGGCCGAGGGGGTGCCGGTGGTCTCGGGCCTGGCGCGCGGCATCGACGCCGCGGCGCATGAGGCGGCCCTGCCCGGCGGCACGGTCGCGGTGATGGCCGGCGGCATCGACGTGATCTACCCGGCCGAGCACGCGCCGCTTGCCGCCGCGATCGCGGACAGCGGCGCCCTGATCTCGGAACAGCCGCCGGGGACAGAGCCGCAGGCACGCCACTTTCCGCTCCGCAACCGCATCATATCGGGCATGGCGCTGGGCCTTGTCGTGGTCGAGGCGGCGGAACGCTCGGGTAGCCTGATCACCGCCCGCGCCGCGCTCGACCAGGGGCGCGAGGTCCTTGCGGTGCCCGGCCATCCGGTCGATGCCCGGGCCGCGGGCTGCAACGCGCTGATCCGGGACGGATGCACGCTGGTGCGCGGCGCGGCCGACGTCATCGAATCGCTGGGCGCGGCGCTGGCCGCAGCCCGGGCTGCCCGTCCCGCCGAACCGGCGCGCCCGGTCCAGCCGGCGCGGAAACCGCGCGGCGCGCTGGCCGCCGTCAGCCGGATGACCGAAGCGGCAGGATCGCTCATCCGTCGCGCCGCCCCCCCGCCGGCCGACATGGCGGCACTTCCGTCACCGGCGGAACGACCCCGCGCCAGCGTGCAGGCGCTGCACGCCAGCATCCTGTCGCGCCTCGGCCCCTCGCCCACCGCCGAGGATCAGCTGATCCGCGACCTGGCGCTGCCCGCCGCGACCGTCGCGGCCGAACTGGTCTCGCTGGAGCTCGAAGGCCGGATCGAACGGCAGCCCGGCGGCCTGATCGCGCGCTCCGGCTGACACCGCGGCGATCGGCGCCGGTGCCCGGCGCACCGCACCCGGCCCGGTGCCGCAAGGGTCCGCAACGGGCCGAGGCGGACCGTGCCACGGCCGGGCCGCCGGGGCCCCCCGTGACCCTCGGGCGCTGTCGGCCCCGCCGTATCCGCGAGCGGGACATTCGAAGGTGTTCGCCGCGCCCCGGGGCGCATGCCGCGCTGCCGCCCTCCGCTGCGGACCGGCCCGACCGGAAGGAAGGGCAAGCCCCCGTCCGGCAGTTCGGTCCGACCGGCCGATTGACATTCCCCACCGAGGGCGCACATGGTGCCGCGCCGCATCCGGCGGCTGTTCCGAGGTAAGCCGATGCCCGTCGTCGTTGTCGAATCGCCGGCCAAGGCCAAGACAATCAACAAGTATCTTGGCGACGGCTATACCGTTCTCGCGTCCTACGGCCATGTGCGCGATCTGCCGGCCAAGGACGGGTCGGTGGACCCGGAGCACGATTTCGCGATGTCCTGGGAGGTTGCGGCCGATAGCCGCAAACACCTGCGTGCCATTGCCGAGGCGCTGAAGTCCGACGACGAACTGATCCTTGCCACCGACCCCGATCGCGAGGGCGAGGCGATCTCCTGGCACCTGACCGAGGCGCTGGCATCGAGCCTGAAGAAGGGCAAGAAGGTCAGCCGCGTCGCCTTCAACGCGATCACCCGCGACGCCATTGCCGAGGCGATGCGCCACCCGCGTGCCGTAGATCAGGCGCTGGTCGAGGCCTATCTGGCCCGCCGCGCGCTGGACTATCTCGTGGGGTTCACGCTGTCGCCCGTGCTATGGCGCAAGCTGCCGGGCGCGCGCTCGGCCGGACGGGTCCAGTCGGTCGTGCTGCGCCTCGTGGTCGAGCGCGAGATGGAGATCGAGGCCTTCCAGGCCCGGGAATACTGGTCGGTCGAGGCCACCCTGCGCACCCCGCGCGGGCAGGATTTCGCGGCGCGGCTGACCATGCTGGGCGGTCGCAGGCTCGACCGGTTCGACCTCGACAACGCCGCCGCCGCCGAACTTGCCGTGGCCGCCGTCGGCAGCAGGGCCTTCACCGCCAGCGCGGTCGAGGCGAGGCCCGCCAGCCGCAACCCGTTCCCGCCCTTCATGACCTCGACGCTCCAGCAGGAGGCAAGCCGCAAGTTCGGCATGGGATCGAAGGCGACGATGCAGGCCGCGCAAAGGCTCTACGAGGCCGGTCACATCACCTACATGCGCACCGACGGCATCGACATGGCGCCCGAGGCGGTGGCCGCCGCGCGGGCGGAGATCGGCCGGCGGTTCGGGTCCGCCTACGTTCCCGAAAAACCGCGGCTCTACAAGAACAAGGCCAAGAACGCTCAGGAAGCGCACGAATGCATCCGCCCGACCGACATGCGCGCCGATCCCGACAGCCTGCGCATCGCCGACGCGGACCAGCGCCGGCTTTACGACCTGATCTGGAAGCGGACCCTGGCCAGCCAGATGGCCGCGGCGCGGCTGGAACGCACGACGATCGACCTGACCAGCACGGACGGCCAGGTCGGGCTGCGCGCCACAGGGCAGGTCGTCACCTTCGACGGCTTTCTCAAGGTCTATGACGAGGGGCGCGACGACGAGGACGAAGAGGACGGCGCCCGCCTGCCCCAGGTGATGCAGGGCGAGGCGATCGGTTTCGCCCCCGCCCGGGACGATGGCAGGGCCGAGGCCGGCACGTGCCGCCACGACCGTCACGACATCGTCGGCCGGCAGCATTTCACCCAGCCGCCGCCCCGCTATACCGAGGCGAGTCTGATCAAGCGGATGGAAGAGCTGGGCATCGGCCGGCCCTCTACCTATACGTCGATCGTCACCACGATCCAGGATCGCGAATATGTCCGCAAGGAAAAGAACCGCCTGATCCCCGAGGACAAGGGCCGGCTCGTCACCGCCTTCCTGACCAACTTCTTCCGGCGCTACGTCGAATACGACTTCACTGCCGACCTCGAGGAGGAACTGGACGACGTTTCGGCCGGCAGCCGCACCTACCGCGATGTGCTTTCGCGATTCTGGCGCGACTTCGCCGCGGCGGTGGCGGAGACGACGGAACTGCGGATCGGCGAGGTGCTGGAGCGGATCGACGACTTTCTGGCGCCGCATCTCTACCCGCCGCGCGCCGACGGATCGGATCCGCGGTCCTGTCCGCTGTGCGGCGATGGTCGGCTGCATCTCAAGACGGCGCGGGCGGGGGGTGCCTTCATCGGCTGCGGCAACTATCCGGGCTGCCGCTATACCCGCCCACTCTCCGCCCCGGGCGACGAGGATCCGGCCACCCAGGCGCTGGATGGCAAGCTTCTGGGCCATCACGAGGGGCAGCCGGTGACGCTGCGGATCGGGCGGTTCGGACCCTACGTCCAGAAGGGCGAGGCGTCCGAGGCGGATCCGAAACCGCCGCGCGCAAGCCTGCCGAAGGGATGGCCGCCCGAGTCCGTCACGCTCGAGCGCGCGCTGGCGCTTCTGGCCCTGCCGCGGCAGGTGGGGCTGCATCCCGACGACGGCGCGCCGGTCGAGACCGGGATCGGGCGGTTCGGCCCCTTCGTGCGCCACGGCCGCACCTATGCGAATCTGCCCGACGCCGACGAGGTCTTCACGCTCGGCATGAACCGTGCGGTCGAGCTGCTGGCGCAGAAGGCCGGAGGCCGCGGGCGCGGTGCGGCCCCGACCGAGCCGTTGCGGGTGCTGGGCGATCATCCCGACGGTGGTGCAGTGGCCGTCATGCCCGGCCGCTATGGCCCCTATGTGAAATGGGAGAAGGTGAACGCGACGCTGCCCAAGGGCGCGTCACCCGAGAGCCTGACGCTGGAGACGGCGCTCGAGCTGATTGCCGCCAAGTCGGGCCGCGCGAAGGCGAAATCGCCGGCCAGGTCGCGTGCGAAGGCGGCCGCTTCCGGCAAGGCCACGGCAAAGGGTGCGCCCGGCAAGTCCGCCGCGAAGAAGCCGGCGGCGAAGAAGGGCGGAACGGGCAACGCAACGGCGGCCCGGACCGCCCGGCCGGCCACCCGGGCCGCCGAATGATGCCCGCAGCCTGAACGCCTCCGCGCCGCGCTGCGGCGATTGACTTGGGCTTGCCCCGGCGGCACAAGGGCAGGGTCTGGAAACGGGGGGACCCAATGAAGAAGGTCTATGGCTCGGCGGCCGAGGCGCTGGACGGGCTTCTGTTCGATGGGATGCTGATTGCCGCCGGCGGGTTCGGACTGTGCGGCATTCCCGAAAACCTCATCGCGGCGATCCGCGATGCCGGCACGAAGAACCTCACCGTCGCCTCGAACAATGCCGGCGTGGACGGCTTCGGCCTTGGCCTGCTGCTGGAGACGCGGCAGGTGCGCAAGATGATCTCGTCCTACGTCGGCGAGAATGCCGAATTCATGCGCCAGTACCTGTCCGGCGAGCTGGAGCTGGAATTCAACCCACAGGGCACCCTTGCCGAGCGGATGCGCGCCGGTGGCGCCGGGATCCCCGGATTCTATACCGCAACCGGGGTCGGCACGGTGATCGCCGAGGGCAAGGAGCACAAGGAATTCGACGGCAAGACCTATATCCTCGAACGCGGGATCGTGGCCGACCTTGCGATCGTGAAGGCCTGGAAGGCCGATCCGTCGGGCAATCTGGTGTTCCGCAAGACCGCGCGCAACTTCAACGTCCCGGCTGCGACCTGCGGCAAGGTCTGCGTCGCCGAGGTCGAGCAGATCGTGCCGCTGGGCAGTCTCGACCCGGACGCGATCCATCTGCCGGGGATCTATGTCCACCGCCTGATCGAGGGCCGGCACGAGAAGCGGATCGAACAGCGCACCGTCCGCAAGCGGACGGCGGCATGATGCAAGGCATGCAGCGCACCGCCGAGCGGATGGAGATGTGGATCGCCACGGCGCGCCGCATCGCGCAGGACCATCTGCCCGAGGCGCGGACGACCGACATGGTGCACCTTGCCGCGGCCATGGCGGTCGCCGACGAGGTATCGGAACTGAAGGCGGTGCTGGAACGGGCCGTTGCCGCGCCCGCCGGAGCCGCAGACCCGCAACAGGAGAGCTGAGAATGCCCTGGGACCGCAACCAGATGGCGGCACGCGCCGCGCAGGAGCTTCAGGACGGCTGGTATGTCAACCTCGGCATCGGCATCCCCACGCTGGTGTCGAACTACATCCCGGAAGGCATTGAAGTAACGCTTCAATCCGAGAACGGGATGCTGGGCATGGGGCCCTTCCCCTGGGAAGGCGAAGAGGATGCCGACCTGATCAACGCCGGCAAGCAGACCATCACCGAACTGCCCCAGACCGCCTATTTCGACAGCGCCACATCGTTCGCAATGATCCGCGGCGGCAAGATCGCCATGGCGATCCTCGGGGCGATGGAAGTGTCGGCAAAGGGCGATCTGGCGAACTGGATGATCCCCGGCAAGCTGGTCAAGGGCATGGGCGGCGCGATGGATCTGGTCGCCGGGGTCGGCCGCGTGGTGGTGGTAATGGACCACACCAACAAGGCGGGCGAATCCAAGGTTCTGAAGGAGTGCACCCTGCCGCTGACCGGCAAGGCCGTGGTGCATCGGATCATCACCAACCTCGGCGTTCTGGATGTCGTGCCCGGCGGACTGAAGATCGTGGAACTCGCCGACGGCGTGACCGAGGCCGAACTGCGCGCCGCGACCGAGGCGACACTCGTGAACTGAAGGCGGGCCGGGCGATGCGCGTCGATGTGGCGCTCGCCTCTTTCCGCAAGCCGGAGTCGCTGATCTACACGCTGCTGACCCTGCACCGCCATGCGGCGGAGAGGGTCGGCACGGTCTGGATCGACGACGACCGTTCCGGCGACGGCAGCCTTGCGGTCCTGTCCGACCCGGAGCTGGCCGCGCGGCTTTCGCCATGGCGGATCGAGCTGCACCAGCACCGCCGGCGCGTGGGATCGGGGGTGACGGCGGTGACGCCGGCGATGGCGCGGCGCCTGCTCCGCCCCGGCCTCGCATGGAGCCACAGGCTCCGCTCGGCGTGGTTTCTTGCGACGCGCGGACCCACCGGTGCCGAGGACATCCGCTATGGCCGCGCCATCGCCCGGACCGGTGCCCCCTTCCTGCTGATCCTGCACGACGACGTCGAGATCCGCGGCGATGTGGTTTCGCATCTCCTGGCCCGGATGCAGGAAGATCCGGGCCTCGTCATCGCCGGGCCGCTGGGCCAGTGCTGGCGGTGCGGGCACGAGGGCCGCTGCGCGCCGAACCGGATTCTGGACGGCTGGCGCCCCGACGACCGCTGGCCGCTGACGCCGCCGCCCCCCGGCCTGCGCTGGCGGCGCCGCGACCGGGCCTGCCGGATCAACGAATGGTGCTGCATGATCCGCGTCGAGGCAGCCCGCGCGCTGGCGGCCGAGGCGGTTCATTTCGGCAATGCCGAGGACGGCGGCGACACCGGCGCCTACTGGTTCGCCGAGGCGGTCGCCCGCGGCTGGCGGTTCGCCGATCCCTTCCGTCCCGGCGGCACCGACCGCTGGTTTGCGCATGGCTGGCAGGGGCATCCCGGACATGCCGTCTGGGCCGATCAGGGTCAGGGGCGGCGGACCTACAATGCGGCAGAGGTCCGCGCCCGGCTGGCGGCGGAATTCGGCTTCACGCCGGCTCGAAGGTGATCCGCCGGCGCAGGAACTGCGACGCCTTGTCCGAGACCGAGCGCGGATCGCCGGTCGTCAGGTAGCGCGAGACCGTGCCGCGGCCAAGGAACTCGGGCCGCCGCGCCAGATAGTCGGCCAGGCTTTCGGCGACCAGGCTGGCCTGCGAGAACACCCGAACCTCCGGCCCCAGCGCCTCGGCAAAGGCCGCCTCCATCAGCGGATAGTGGGTACAGCCGAGGATCGCCGCTTCGGGGTGCGGCATCCGGCGCTTCAGCGCCTCGACATGGGCACGCACCAGCGTTTCGGCCAGGATCTCGTCGCCCTGTTCTATCGCATCGACCAGTCCGCCGCAGGGTTGCGCCTCGACATCCACGCCGATGGCGCGGAACGCGAGTTCCCGCTGGAAGGCGCGGCTTGCCACCGTTGCAGGGGTTGCGAACAGCGCCACATGCTTGACCGCAACCTCCCGCGGGGGGGAATTGTCGCCCCACTGCCGTTCGGTCAGTGCCTCGATCAGCGGCACGAACACACCGAGCACCCGCTTGTCCGGCGGCACCCAGGTTTCCTGCATCCGCCGCAGTGCGGCCGCCGAGGCGGTGTTGCAGGCGAGGATCACCAGGTCGCAACCCTCTGACCAGAGCCGCTCGACGCCCGCGCAGGTCAGGTTGAAGATGTCCTCGGCGTCACGCACCCCGTAGGGCGCATGGGCATTGTCGCCGAAATAGACGAAGGGCACGTCGGGCAGCCGGCGCGAGACGGCCTCGTGCACCGTCAGCCCGCCCAGGCCGGAATCGAACACGCCTACGGCCATCCTGCCCCCCCTGCGGGGCACGGGGCCCCGTCACGCGCGATACTTTGCCTCGAACTCCAGCCCCAGCCCGGCGCGGCCGAGCGGAGACGGGGCCAAGTCATACGTCGCCCGACGGAGGAAATCCATCATCCGTGTCGCATCGCCGCGATGGGGCGCAAGCCGGGAGGCGGGGATCGGCTCGCCGATCGCGACCCGCACCGGCGTGTCCACGCGCGAGCGGAATTCCTTGATCAGCAAGGCCAGGCGCAGGTTCATGTGCAGGTGGCTCGCGATCTGGAACAGCCGGCTGTTGTGGCCTTCGAAGAACAGCGGCACCACGGCCGCGCCCGACCTGTCCACCATCTTCGCGGTGAAGTTGCGCCAGGACGGGTCGAGCGGCAGACCGAACGGCCGCGCGGCGGTCGAGACGGTGCCGCCGGGAAAGACGCCCACCGCGCCGCCCTGCGCAAGATAGTCCAGCGCCAACGCGCGGGTATCCAGATTGCGCCGCTGCGCCTCGCGGCCGGCGTCGAAGTCCACCGGCAGGATCACCCGGTCCAGCGCCTCTGCCTTGCGGAATACCGAATTGGCAAGGATGCGGAAATCGCCCCGCACCCGGTCGAGGATCAGCCCCATCATCAGCCCGTCGAGGATGCCGTAGGGATGGTTGGCGATGACGACGAGCGGCCCGTTGGCGGGAATCGCCGACAGGCTGCCGCGCGTCACGACGAGCGTCAGCCCGTATCGTCCCGCGATCACCTCCCAGAAGCTGCGGCCCTGCGCCACCTCGCGGTCATAGCCGTCGGCCCGCCGTATCAGCGAAAGCCGGCCCGTGGCATTCTCCACCGCCCGGATCAGTGCCCGACCGCCCCGGCTGCGGGCCGAGGGCGCATAGCTGATGTCGCGGGTCACGTCGCGGCCGGCGGGTCTGGTCATCGGGGTCCGTCAGTCGTCAGCATTGGCCCTTGCGGCAGTGTCCCGATTCTGGCCAGCGATGATGACAGGCCGATGACGCCCCCTTGCCACGTCATTCCGCCGCCTGGGCCGCAGGGCTTCCGCCGGCGCGGATGACCGCCAGAAGCTCCTCGCGCCGCTTTGACGCCTTCGCCTCGTTGGCGGCCTTCACCGGCCCGAAGCCGCGGATCGACAGCGGCAGTTCGGCCAGAGCCACGGCCGCGTCCAGCGTCGCCGGCGTGACTGCCGGCAGGATCTCGTCCATGTCCGCCTCGTATTGGCTGATCAGGGCGCGTTCCATCCTGCGTTCGGGATTGCGGGCAAAGATGTCGAGGCGGCCGCCGCGCAGATGCTTCAGGCGCGCGAGCAGGCGGAAGGCATGCAGCATCCACGGCCCGAACTCCCGTTTTCTGGGCCTCCCCTGGGCATCCTTGCCGGGCAGCAGCGGCGGGGCGAGGTGGAAGGTAGGGCGCAGGTTACCGTCGAATTCGGCCTGCGCCTTGTCCATGGTGGCCAGATGCAGCCGGGCGACCTCGTATTCGTCCTTGATCGCCAGCAGCTTGTGATACCCCAACGCCAGCGCCTCGCGCAGCCGCGGATCGCCGGCGCGGTTGACCAGGGCCAGATAGCGGTCGGCCAGCGCCCGGTCCTGATAGTCGGTCAGGTGCCGGACACGGAAGGCGATGCGTTCCTCCAGCGTCCGGGGTTTCTCCACCACCTTCGGCACCAGCAGCTCGGCCGCATCGTCCGGATGCGCGGCCGCCCAGCGGCCGATCTCGAAGGCGCGCAGGTTTGCCTCGACCGCCGCGCCGTTCAGTTCCACCGCCCGCCGGATCGCCGCCAGCGAGACGGGCACCAGTCCGCGCTGCCAGGCGGCACCGAAGACGATCATGTTGGAATAGATCGAGTCGCCCATCGCGACCCGCGCCAGTTCCGATGCGTCGAGGAACGAAACCCGGTCGCCCAGCCGCGCCTCGAGCGCAAGGCGCAGCCGCTCCGAGGGCAGACGAAACTCGGTGTTGCGGGTGAAATCGCCGGTGATGATCTCGTGGCTGTTGACCACCCCGCCGGTGCGGCCGCGGGTCATCAGCCCCAGCGTCCTTGCCCCCGCGCTCACCACCATGTCGCCGCCGATCAGCGCGTCCATCTCGCCGACCGAGACGCGGATCGCGCTGATGTCCTCGGGTCGTTCGGCGATGCGGCAGTGGATATGGACCGCGCCGCCCTTCTGCGCGAGGCCCGCCATCTCCATCAAGCCCGCACCCTTGCCGTCAAGGTGGGCGGCCATGGCCAGGATCGCGCCCACCGTGACCACGCCTGTGCCCCCGACGCCCGTCACCACCACGTTCCAGGTTCCCCGGATCGCGGGCAGATCGGCTTCGGGCAGGTCGGGCAGGTCAAGCTGTGCGGTGGCGGCCTTCTTCACCTTCGCGCCTTCGAGCGTCACGAAGGACGGACAGAAACCCTTCAGACAGCTGAAATCCTTGTTGCAGGACGACTGGTCGATCGCGCGCTTGCGGCCAAGCTCGGTCTCGACCGGCACGATGGATACGCAGTTCGACTGCACGCCGCAGTCGCCGCAGCCCTCGCAGACATCGGTGTTGATGAACACGCGACGGTCCGGGTCGGGGAACTGCCCGCGCTTGCGGCGCCGGCGCTTCTCGGCCGCGCAGGTCTGGATATAGACGATGGCCGTGACGCCGGGCACCTTGCGCATCCGCTCCTGCACCGCCGGCATCTCGTCGCGCTCGAACTTCTCGATGCCGGAGGGGAAGGCGGCCCAGTTCACCTTCTCTTTCGGATCGTGGACGACGGCGACCTTCTTCACGCCCATGGCAAGAAGCTCGCGGACGATCCGCTGCGGGCTGAGATCGCCCTCGTTCGGCTGGCCGCCGGTCATCGCCACGGCATCGTTGTAGAGGATCTTGTAGGTGATGTTGGTCCCCGCCGCGAGCGCGGCCCGGATCGCCAGCGTGCCGGAGTGGTTGTAGGTGCCGTCGCCGAGGTTCTGGAACACGTGTTCGCGGGTCGAGAACGGCGCCTCGCCGATCCAGTTCGCACCCTCGCCACCCATCTGGGTGAATCCCACCGTCTCGCGGTCCATCCACTGCACCATGTAGTGGCAGCCGATGCCGGCATAGGCACGGCTGCCCTCCGGCACCTTGGTCGAGGTGTTGTGCGGACAGCCGGAACAGAACCATGGCAGGCGCGCCGCGATGTCCTTTGCATTGTCGGATCTCTGCGCCTCCTCGATGACCTGCATCGCGGCCTTCAGGCGGTCGGTGCCGCGCCCTTCCTCGATCAGGATGTCGCCCAGGCGCTGCGCGATGAGCACGGGATCGAGCGCATAGCGGGTCGGGAACAGTTCGACCCGGCGTCCGTTCTCCCATGTGTCGCCCTTGTGCCAGCCATAGACGCGACGGCCGCGGCGGTCGTCGAAGATCGCCTCCTTGACCTGCACCTCGATCAGCTTGCGCTTCTCCTCCACCACCACGATCAGGTCCAGCCCCTCGGCCCAGTCGTGGAAGCCGCGCATGTCCAGCGGGAAGGTCTGGCCGACCTTGTAGGTGGTGATGCCCAGCCGTTCCGCCTCGGCCGCGTCGATGCCGAGCAGCCCCAGCGCATGCACGAGGTCGAGCCAGTTCTTGCCAGCCGCCACCAGCCCGATCCTTGCGCCCGGCCTCCCCCAGACCCGCCGGTCCATGCCGTTGGCGCGGCTGAATTCCTCGGCGGCGAAGCGCTTGTAGTCGATCATCCGCGCTTCCTGCGCCACCGGCGTGTCGATCAGACGGATGTTCAACCCGCCCTCCGGCATGACGAAATCGGGCGTGACGAAGCGCATCCGGTCAGGCCGGCCGTCCACGACCGCGGTGGCCTCGATCGTGTCCTTCATGGTCTTGAGCCCGACCCAGACGCCGGCGAACCGCGAGAGCGCCCAGCCGTAGAGCCCGTAGTCGAGAATCTCCTGCACCCCGGCCGGCGAGACCACCGGAATGTAGGCATCGACCATTGCCCAGTCGGACTGATGCAGGGTTGTCGAGGATTCGCCGGTGTGGTCGTCGCCCATCGCCATCAGCACCCCGCCATGGCGCGAGGTGCCGGCCATGTTGGCATGGCGCATCACGTCGCCGGACCGGTCCACGCCGGGCCCCTTGCCATACCACAGCGCGAATACGCCGTCGTATCGGCCCTCGCCGCGCAGCTCTGCCTGCTGGCTGCCCCAGATCGCGGTCGCGGCCAGATCCTCGTTCAACCCGGGCTGGAACCGGATGTCGTTCGCGGTCAGCAGCTTTTCCGACCGCATGAAGGTCAGGTCCACGGCGCCCAGGGGCGAGCCGCGGTAGCCGGTGCAGAACCCGGCCGTGTTCAGGCCCGCGGCCCGGTCGCGCGCCTTCTGCATCAACATCAGGCGCACCAGCGCCTGGGTGCCGTTCAGCAGCACCGGCGACTTCTCCAGATCGAACCGGTCCTTCAGCGAAACCTGTTGCAGGCCCATGATCGTCTCCCCCTGTTCGCCGCACCATTTTAGGTCATCGGCGCTGACCTACAAAGCGGAAACGTCATGCCGGTTTCATTTGCAAGGCCGCGTCTTAGCCCATATCACGCATTGCGTGTTAGCGCCGATCAAATACCGGAAGGTTGCGCGATGGACTGGGACAAGCTTCGGATATTTCACGCCGTCGCCGAAGCGGGCAGTCTGACTCATGCCGGCGAGACGCTGCATCTGAGCCAGTCGGCGGTCAGCCGGCAGATCCGCGCGCTGGAGGAAAGCCTGTCCGCCACCCTGTTCCACCGCCATGCGCGGGGACTGATTCTCACCGAACAGGGCGAGTTGCTGTTCGACGCAACGAAAGCCATGGTCAAGCGGCTGGACAGCGCCGCGGCCCGGATCCGCGACAGCGCCGACGAGGTCTTCGGCGAGTTGCGCGTCACCACCACCATGGGCTTCGGCACGCTCTGGCTGGTGCCGCGTCTCGCCTCGCTCTACCGGTCCTACCCGGACCTGCGGATCAACCTGATGCTCGAGGAGCGGGTGTTGGATCTGCCCATGCGCGAGGCCGATGTCGCGATCCGCATGAAGGAGCCCAGCCAGGCCGACCTGATCCGGCGGCGGCTGATGAACATCCGCATGCGCCTCTATGCCGCCCCCGCCTACATCGCAGAGCGCGGCGAGCCCCGGACGATGGAGGATCTGCGCCGGCATCGCCTGATCTGTCAGCAGACCGGCGCGGCCCAGGTGAATGCCGGTGCAACGCTGATCGAGGAACTGATGCAGCACGAGGTTGCCTCGACCCTGCATGTCAACAACTACTTCGGCGTGCTTCAGGGGGTGCTGAACAACCTCGGCATCGGCGTGTTGCCGGACTATCTGACGCAGGATTTCGCCGACCTGGTGCGGGTGTTGCCGGATGTCGAGTCGACCGAGGTGCCGGTTTTTCTCGCCTATCCGGAAGAGCTTCGTCATTCGAAGCGCGTGGCGATCTTCCGCGATTTCGTGATGGACGAGGTGATCGCCTACCGCCGCAACCTCAAGGGCTGATGCGGCAGTGCAGAAAACTGGGGCGGCATCGAGACTGATACCGTTGCGCAACACGCATGGCAGGCATGCCGCCCCTGCGACCACTTAACACTTGAACGGAATCGCCCGGCCGCCTAATTCCTCGGGTGAAGGCGGTGATCGAGTTATTTCTCACTTCCTTCTACCTCCCTGTTGGACTTAGGCCGAGCGCAAGCTCGGCCTTTTTTTCTGCCGGTATCGTTCTCCCTACGGTTTTGCCGCATCGCAGCGCAGTCTGCCGCCGATTTCGGCAGATCCGAGTCGCACCCGCCCCGACCGCTCTCAGGCCAGCAGGTTGTGGACCTCGCCGCCGATCGACAGGTTGATGGCCGACTGGCCCGCGCCATCGACCAGTGCGAACAGGATCTGACCCGTCGGACGGTAGATGACGAAGGCTTCGGCCACCGCGGCACCGCCTGCGCCCGGGGTGGTGGCGAAGTTGACCTGAAACTCGGCGCGAACTGCCCCGGCGATCCCTGTCTGGAGCACGTCCCCTTGCGATGCATCGTAATCCTGGATCCAGTCGGACCCGTGCCCGGCAACACCCAGGTGAAAGAACGTGTCGGCCCCGCCTCCGCCATTCAGCCGGTCCGACCCGAAACCGCCATTCAGGAAATCGTCGCCGGCGCCGCCGAACAGCACATCGGCAAGCGCCCCGCCGTCCAGCCGGTCGTCGTCTTCGCCCCCGATCAGCGTATCGGCCCCGAAACCGCCGATCAGCGTATCGTTGCCGGAATCGCCGCGCAGCTCGTCGTTGCCGTGGCCGCCGTCCAGCAGGTCGTGGCCGGCGCCGCCGAAGATGATGTCGCGCACGTCGGCATCGGAATCCCCGCCGTAGATGATGTCATTGCCCGCCCCGCCGACCAGCGTGTCTGCACCGTCGCCGCCTGACAGCGTGTCGTGGCCGTCACCGCCGTCCAGCCGGTCCGCGCCCTCGCCACCAAACAGACGGTCATTGCCGGCGCCGCCGGCCAGAGTATCGTCCCCGCCGCCGCCCGAAAGGCCGTCGTTCGCGGTGCTGCCGGTAATCCGCTCCGCCGCCGCGCCGCCGATCACGCGGACGGCCTCCGCCTGGGAGCCCCAGTTCAGGAACTGCCAGCCTTCCAGCGTCAGCTCGGTCTGGCCGCCCATGTCGATCTGCACGAAATCGCCCGTCCGCGGCAACGAGGAACCGCTGCGCACCTGAAAGCCGGCGGCAAAGGAGGCCGCCTGCGCCGCCGTCAGATCCGCAGCATAGGGGAAATAGACCCCCGCCACATGGACGCTGCCGGGCAGCTCCAGCCGCTCGATGCCGGAAATGATGGCCGGGCGCAGATCCCACCGCCCGCCAATCGGGGCGGAAAGCCGCAGAACATCGGTGCCCGAGCCACCGTCCAGCACCACCGCGTCGAAATCCTGTCCGGGACCGTCGAG
>JBKBMT010000042.1:0-24349 GCA_046295655.1 Gemmobacter sp.
AGCCGGGTTCTGTCGCAACTGCCTCAGTCGCTGGTATCAGGAAGAGGCAAACGCCCGCGGCATCGAGATGGACAAGGAAACCGCCCGCACCATTGTCTACGGCATGCCCTACGACGAATGGAAGTCGCGCCATCAGACCGAGGCGAGCGACGCGCAGAAGGCGGCTTTCGAGGTCTCGTTCCGCGAGAATGTCGGCGAACGGTGATCAGACCGCGCTGCGCCGCATCTCGTCGATGTAGATCTCGCGCAGGCGCCGGGTGACCGGGCCCGGTGCACCGTCGCCAAGCGGCGTGCCGTCGATCTGGACAACCGGCATCACGAAGGCGGAGGCCGAGGTGACGAATGCCTCGTCGGCACCCAGCGCCTCGTCGATGGTGAAGGGGCGTTCCTCGACCTCGATCTGGGCCTCCTGCGCCAGCCGCATCACGGCTGCCCGGGTGATGCCGTGCAGGATGTCGTTGCCAAGCTGGCGGGTCACGATCCGGTTGCCTTTCACGATCCAGGCATTGTTCGAGGTGCCTTCGGTCACCAGGCCGTCCTCGATCATCCAGGCGTCGTCGGCACCGGCCTTCTTCGCCGCCATCTTGCCCATGGACGGGTAGAGAAGCTGCACCGTCTTGATGTCGCGCCGCCCCCAGCGGATGTCGGGGATCGAGATGACCTTCCACCCGGAGCGGGCAGCCGGACTGTCGGCAAGGCCCGGCTTCGACTGGGTGAACAACACGACGGTCGGGGGGGTGTCGTCGGGCGGATAGGCAAAGTCGCGGTCGCCCGGATTTCCCCGCGTGACCTGAAGATAGACCAGCCCGTCCTCGACCCTGTTCCGCGCGACGGCTTCGCGGTGCAGCGTCAGCCATTCCGCCTCGGAATGAGGATTCGCCATCTCCAGTTCCGACAGCGACCGCGCCAGCCGTGCGCAATGACCGGCGAAATCGATCAGCTTCCCGCCGAGAACCGACGTCACCTCATAGACGCCGTCCGCCATCAGGAACCCGCGGTCGAACACCGATACATGGGCCTCGGCCTCGGGCACCCACTGGCCATTGACATGGACGATGCGCGACATCGGCTTCTCCCTCGCTGCGACCCGGCGAGTGGTGGTGCAAGCACCCGCGCGCGTCAACCCACCTCAGAAGATCGGAAAGGTCGGGACCATCGCGTATTCCTTCAGCACCTCCATCAGTTCCGCGAAGGGAATGAGACAGAGAAAGCCCAGCGCATCGCCGAAGTTGCGCCGAAGTTCGGACACCCTGAAGGTCACATCGGGATCGGTCCGGAACAGCCGCGGATCGGGCACAAGCCGCGGCACGCGGGCGGCATAGTCGTCCCACGCTTTCCCGTGTATGGCGCGCAGATGATGTTCTTCCCGGATCGCCTGCGCGCGCAGGATAAGGAACGTCAGGCCGCCGACCAGCGCCGTCAGCACTAGGCTGCCCAGCATCAGCCCGAACCCCACGATCCCGATCGTCGAGGATACATAAAGCGGGTGGCGGACGACCGAATAGGGACCGTCCTGCATGACCGTCCTGGTCTTTCGGCCGCCGACATAGAGAATTGCCCAGAACCTGCCCAGCACCGCCGCAATGACGAGAAGCACGCCGGCAACCTCGAGCAGTTCGAAGGCCCAGTGCCGATCCATCCACACCGAGCGCGAGAACACGACGAGCGGCAGGGCGGCGACGAACAGCGCCCTCAGCAGGCGCATGCGCAGCGTCTGATCGACAGACGGGAGGGAGGAGACTGGTTGCATGCCGAAGATCCATCGATGCGATGACAGCGGCTTGCGCCTGTGTCGGCTGCATTTCAAGCGTCAATGCGTCGCAGCGCTTGCGCATGGGCCGGTTTCGGCCCGCCCCGCCCCGGGGCGGTGCGATGCTGCACCGCAACATTTCCGCACTTGCGGCCCGTCGCGCAATTATCTAACAGACGACAGCCCGTCACAGACATATCCTTGCGAGGTCGCATGTCGTTCCGCCTGCAACCCCCCGCCCCGGCACGGCCGAACCGGTGCCAGCTGTTCGGCCCCGGCTCGCGCCCGGCCCTGTTTCAGAAGATGGCGGCGAGCGCGGCAGACGTGATCAACCTCGACCTCGAGGACAGCGTGGCGCCTGCCGACAAGGACACCGCGCGCGACAACATCATCGCGGCCACGCACGAGGTGGACTGGGGCGCCAAGTATCTGTCGGTTCGCATCAACGGGCTGGACACGCCGTTCTGGTATCGCGACGTGGTGGATCTTCTGGAGCGCGCCTCGGACCGGCTCGATCAGATCATGATCCCGAAGGTCGGCTGTGCGGCCGATGTCTATGCGGTGGATGCACTGGTGACAGCGGTGGAACGGGCGAAAGGCCGCAGCAAACCCGTGACGTTCGAGGTGATCATCGAAACCGCGGCCGGCATCGCCCATGTCGAGGAAATCGCCGCGTCGTCCCCGCGCCTTCAGGCGATGAGCCTCGGCGCTGCGGATTTCGCGGCGTCGATGGGGATGCAGACCACCGGCATCGGGGGCACCCAGGAAAACTACTACATGATCCGCGAGGGTCAGAAATACTGGGCCGATCCCTGGCACTGGGCGCAGGCGGCAATCGTTGCGGCCTGCCGGACACATGGCGTGCTGCCGGTTGACGGACCGTTCGGCGATTTCTCGGACGACGAGGGCTTCCGGGCGCAGGCGCGGCGTTCGGCGACCCTGGGGATGGTCGGGAAGTGGGCGATCCACCCCAAACAGGTCGCATTGGCGAACGAGGTCTTCACCCCCTCCGAGGCGGCAGTCGCCGAAGCGCGGGAGATCCTTGCCGCGATGGAGGCGGCAAAGGCCGCCGGCCAGGGCGCGGCGACCTACAAGGGCCGCCTGATCGACATCGCCTCGGTCCGGCAGGCTGAGGTCATCGTGCGACAGGCCGAACTGATCGGGGGCTGACGGTCTTCCGTCTGCCTCCGGGATAGTCACAAATTGATGACAGACGCCGCCGATTCGGGCATCATCGGAACATCCCTGCGCTGACCCCGGGAGAGGAGGCCCGTTCGGCGCAAATAGGGAGGAGGCACGCCCCGAGGCTTGGCCCTCGGGGCGGTGCTGTCTTTGCCGCGCGCCGTGAAGCCACGACCATACTGCCGGCATGGAGAGTTCTTCAGGACGGCACCGAGACACGCCCGCCACGCAGATCGACGGGCTCGAACCCGTCCGTCGCAGGCCCGCCCAGCAGTGCGCCCGCATGGACGCTCGGATCGACAGCCGGAACCGCCGACGGATCGTCGCGATGCGGACCGATCATTGAGCCCATGACCCGCGGTCGGACCCCATGCTCCTTCTGCTCGGTCCCGACCCGGCCCGAGAAACCTGCGCTCACGGACGAGGATCCGCGATGGAAAAGCGCAGGACGCCCGCGGCCGGCCAGGGCTTTGATGTCGAAGGGACAGATGGGGAGCATTCGTTTCAGCTCAGGCTGGATGGGTGGGGGGCGGAAGTCCGCGCGGCGAACCCGCGCGAAACTTCGGTTGTTCGGACAGGCGCAGGCGGCGCCGACCGGGGCAACACCCTTGGCCGGGGCGTCGAGGGTCAGCGCGCCGCCCGGACCTGCCGCAATTGCTGTCTCACCCGGCCGGTCCGCCGCCGGGCCCCGTTCGCCCGGCACGTCGTCGTCACGCCGACTCTGCAACGTCAGGGTGCGACGAAGCTTGCCGAGTTGCACAACAGACCGCCGCACCGATATACCGCAGCGGACGGCAGGAGAATGACCGATGAACTATCTCGAATTCGAGAAGCCGCTGGCCGACATCGAGGGCAAGGCCGAGGAGCTGCGCGCGATGGCCCGGGCCAACCCGGACATGGATGTCGCCAAGGAGGCCGAAGCACTGGACCGCAAGGCCGAGGCGCTCCTGCGCGATGTCTATGCCAAGCTTACGCCATGGCAGAAGTGCCAGGTCGCGCGGCATCCCGACCGTCCGCATTGCCGGGACTATGTCGAGGCGCTGTTCAGCGAGTGGACGCCGCTGGCCGGCGACCGGAACTTTGCCGACGACCATGCGGTGATGGGCGGGCTTGCCCGGTTCCGGGACCGTCCCGTGGTGGTCATCGGACACGAGAAGGGCCACGATACGAAAAGCCGGATCGAACGCAATTTCGGCATGGCCCGGCCCGAAGGCTATCGCAAGGCGATCCGGCTGATGGACCTGGCGCACCGTTTCGGTCTGCCGGTGATCACACTGGTCGATACGCCGGGGGCGTATCCGGGCAAGGGTGCCGAGGAACGCGGCCAGGCCGAGGCGATCGCACGCAGCACCCAGAAATGTCTCGAGATCTCGGTCCCGCTGATCAGCGTCATCGTGGGCGAAGGCGGATCGGGCGGCGCGGTCGCCTTTGCCACCGCGGACCGTATCGCGATGCTGGAACATTCGATCTATTCGGTGATCTCGCCGGAAGGCTGTGCCTCGATCCTCTGGAAAGACGCCGAGAAGATGCGCGAAGCCGCCGAGGCGCTGCGTCTGACCGCGCAGGATCTGCTGAAGCTTGGCGTGATCGACACAATCGTTCCCGAACCCGTGGGCGGCGCGCAGCGCGACCGGCAGGCGACGATTGCGGCAGTCGGTGACGCGCTGGGCCGGATGCTGGACGATCTCTCCGGCCTGAAACCCGACCAATTGGTGCGCCAGCGCCGCAAGAAGTTTCTGGAGATGGGATCCAAAGGTCTCGCGGCATGAGCGCCGCGAACCCGTGGCTGCTGCTGTTCCTCGCCGGCCTGTTCGAGATCGTCTGGGCGCTGGGGCTGAAGTTCTCCCATGGATTCACCCGCCCGTTGCCGACCGTGATAACGGCGCTGGGGGCATTCGTTTCCTTCTTCCTGCTGGCGCGCGCGATGATTCACCTTCCGGTCGGCACCGCCTATGCGGTCTGGGTCGGGATCGGCGCAGTCGGGACCGCCATTCTCGGGGTCTATCTGTTTCACGAGCCCGTCAATGCCCTGCGCGTCACGGGGATCGCGCTGATCCTGGCGGGGATCGTCGCGCTGCGGGTTGGCTGACCGTCAGTCGTGGGCGCGCGGCTGGAGCATCGCGCCGAAAGGCAGCCTGCGAAGGAGCGCCGCGCGGGGACCGTCCGGCGGCAGCGTGCAGACTGCGCGCTGCGGCAATCCGGCCCCGTGATCCAGCCGCGCGGTCAGCTGGTCCCGCCAGTGGTCGGTCAGCCAGTAGAACAGCAGAAGCAGGTCGCTGAGCCCATCGCCCTCCTCGGTGAACCGGATGCGCGTGGTGCCATGGCGAGCCGGTTCCACCCGGACGCTGCGCCGCGTCGTCACGCGCCAGCCGTCAGGCGCCACGGACGCTGTCTCGATCTCCTGCCAGAACGGGCCTTCGTCGAGGATACGGACGCGAAAATCGGCGGCGAATTCCGGCGTCTCGTCCATCGCCCAGCACAGGCTCCGGCATTCGGTCTTGGTCCAGACGTCGAACCAGCCCTTCGCGTCCAGCGGACCAGCCCTGTGGAACGGCGTTTCGGTCCCCGGCCCCAGGCGCAGAGCGGCCATCGCCTGCGCAGGGTCCCCGGTCCAGCGCAAGCGTAGCCGGATCCGGCGGCGGCGCCGGGGGGCATAGAGGGCCGCCAGCGGCAGGGCCGTGCACAGCCTGATCCAGGCGGCAAGGGCCGCACCCGCCAGCGCCACCCCGGTCGCAAGCCGGAATGCCGGACCGGCCCCCGCGGCAATCCACTGGACCGCGGGCAGCAGCACGATGCAAGCCGTCACCACCAGCGCCAGGGCCAGAAGTTCGAATCCAGCCTGAGGGAAGCGAACCAGAAGCCAGGCCGACAGCACGACCCAGCCGGGCAGCACCAGAAGGCGCACCGGCAGCGGCACGCCGGCCGATCCACCGCCGAACAGGAAATCCGCAAGTGCAAGGCCGGCCAGAGGCAGCAGTGCCATGACCGCGAACAGCCGGCGCAGCCGCTTCAGACGGACTCCCTCTGGTGTGTCGGCAAGCCGTCCGGCCTCGGCAAGGATTCGTCGGATTCGCGGTCGAAGGGGTTTCCGTCTCATGGGCCGAACACTTGCCCGCGACTGTGACCGTTTCCCGGCGGTCGCGGGAAAAGTCTTTGACATCACCCGCAGTTGGTGACGGGACGGCGCTTCGGCGGTTTCCGTTACCGCCCCCCGGATCAGGCGCGCGACGGTCGGAATACACCCCGTAGAAAGCCGGCCTCGGCCATCAGACGGTTCGACGCGCTCTCGATCTCCCCTTCGAGGCGGGCCATGAAGGCATCGACCGGCAGGCCCGGCGCGATCGCGGGCAGGAACTCGACCACCGCAAGGCCGGGACGGCGCATGATGCCGCGCTTCGGCCAGAACACGCCGACATTGGTTGCCGCCGGAATGCAGGGCAGGCCAAGCTGGGCATAAAGGTGGCCAGTCCCGATCTTGTAGGGACGGTCGACGCCCGGTGCCACGCGTGTCCCCTGGGGGTAGATGATCAGTTGCCCCGGCAGCGCGCGGCCTTTCGCGACGCCCTCCATCATCTGCCGGATCGCAGCCGACCGCTTGCCCCGATCGACCGGCACACAGCCGATCCGCAGCGCATACCAGCCGAGGATCGGCGCCCAGATCAGCTCGCGCTTCATGATGAACTTGGGCCGGGGGACGGCGGAGACGATGATGATGATGTCGAAGAAGCTCTGGTGCTTTGCGGCGATCAGCACCTCGCCTTCGGGCGGCGTGCCGCGCACCTCGGATCGAAGGCCGACCAGGACCCGCGCGGTGAACCGGACCCAGCGGCAATAGGAATGGACGCCGGCGAAGGCACCCTTGCGGTCGAGGATCGCCCAGGGGGTGAACACCAAGGCGAAAACCACCATGGCCGCATACATCTGCACGATGAACACCAGCGACCGCAGATACTGGACGGCATCGCGCATGTCAGGTGAACTCCCTCAGCTTGGCGAAGGCGGCCTGTCGGGTTGCGGCGAAGGCGATCGCCGCCGCAGCCGGCGGCAGCATCAGCGGCAGGAACCAGCCTGCGCCCGCAAAGCCGAGGCCGGTCAGGAAGCCGCCGGCCTCATCCGCCGATGGCAAGACGGCAACCGCGGCCATTCCGGCAAGCGTGCCCGCCGCAGCCCCGGTCAGCGCCCGGCGGGTGAAACGCCGCACGAAGGCCCCGGCGATGAAGCTGTCGCGCGCGCCTACGAGCCGAAGGACGCGTATCACCTGCGCATTCGCCGCCAGCGCCGCGTTCGCGGCGAGGATGATCATTGCGGCCATCGCCGTCCCGATCAGGCCAAGCGACAGGAGGCCGAGCAGCCGCAGCCGTTCGGCCGCGACGGTCAGTGGCCGGCGCCAGCGGGTATGGTCGTCGAACACCGCACCCGGCGCCTCGCCCGCCAGCCTCAGCCGGAGGCCCTGAACGTCAAGGCCGCTGCCGTCCTCGATCACCTCGACCAGCCGGGGCAGGCTGAGCTGTTCAAGCGGAAGGTCAGGGCCAAGCCACGGCTCCAGCAGCGCCTGCTGTTCCGCATCGTCAAGCACCCTTGCAACGGCCACACCCGGCGTCGTCGCCAGAACTTCGAGCACGAGGCGGGTCTGAAGGTCGATCTGATCCGCGGGGGCCGAGATGCGGACCGTCGCGGTCCGGTCGAGCGCGGCTGACCACCGGTCGGCCAAGCGGCCCGTGGCAACCGACAGGGCCAGCGCGAATACCGCCAGAAACGCCATCGCCCCGGCCGTGAACGCGGTCAGCCACGCGATCGGACCGCTGGATGGCACCACCCGGTCGGAAGGGCCGTCGGTTGCGAACGGGCGCGGCAGCTTCACAGATCGGCCCCCGCAAGTTGCACCTGACGGTTCGCGATCCGTAGCACCCGCGCCGCGACCTGTCCCTTGGCCGCCCGGATCAGGTTCATGTCGTGGGTCGCGACCAGCACCGTCTTGCCCATCCGGTTCAGTTCCACGAACAGGGTCAGCAGCCGGAGCGACATGTCCCAGTCCACGTTGCCGGTCGGCTCGTCCGCGATGATGATCTCGGGCGCAGTCATCACCGCGCGGGCCACGGCCGCGCGCTGGCGCTCGCCCCCCGAAAGCTGCGGCGGCAGCGCATCGGCAAGCGGACGCAACCCCACCCAGGACAGAAGATCGGTCAGATCCTCCGGCGGAACAGGACGGCCCGAGACCGAAAGCGGCAGGGCGACATTCGCCGCAAGCGGGAGGTGGTCCAGAAACTGGCAGTCCTGATGCACCACGCCGATGCGGTTGCGGATCCGCGCGACATCGTCCCGGCCAAGGCTGCGCACCTCGCGGTCGAACAGCGTGAGTCGCCCGGCGGTCGGAAGAAGCTCGCCGTAGCACAGCTTGAGGAAGGTCGTCTTGCCCGAGCCGGAAGGCCCGGTGAGAAAGTGGAACGACCCCGGCGACAGGGTCAGCGTCATCCCCGAAAGCAGATCGCCCCCGCCGTAACTGTAGGCCACGCTTTCGAATACGATCACCTGCCGCCCCCAGGCCCCCGAATCGGCGCTGCAATGTGGCGCGACGGCCAGCATGTTGCAATCGGGCATCGCCATTGCAACACTAAGACTAGAAGAAACCACGGCCAGTTGCTACAAGATCAAGCGGGGCCCCTGCCGTCTGTGGCAGGATCTTTCAGGGGTGGGCCATGCGGATCGGCTGTCCGAATTGCGACGCCCAGTACGAAGTGCCGGACAGCGCGATCCCCCCGGAGGGGCGCGATGTCCAGTGTTCGAACTGTGGGCATGTCTGGTTCCAGCGCCCGGCCGGGCACGAACCCGCGCACGAACCGGAGCCGGCCCCGGAGGATTTCGGAACCGAGGATGCGACGGAAGAAGCCGACGAATGGTCGGAGATCCTGACGGAAGAACCGGAGGCGGCGGACGAGCACGAGCAGGAGCGCGAGGACGAAACGGCGCCGGCGGCCGAACCTTCCGTACCCCGGCGTCCGCTGGACGACGCGTTGCTTGCGATCCTGAAGGAAGAGGCCGAGCGGGAGACAAAGGAACGCGAGGCCGAGGCAGCACGGGCAAGGATGCGCGCGGTCGAGACACAGCCCGATCTCGGACTGTCCCCGGGCCCTTCCCCCATGACCGGTCAGCGGACGCAGGCCGCCGCCGATGCCGAGGATACCGCCCAAGAGCTTGCCGCCCCCCGCAGCCACCGGCGCGAGGCCTTCCCCGACATCGAGCAGATCAACTCGACCCTGCGGGCGAGCGACGAGGCACGACCCGGCGACGACAGCGACGACTTCATCCTGCCCGAGACCCAGCGTCAGCGCGGCCGCGGGTTCCGCCGCGGCTTCCTGACGGTGGTTGCCATCGCGGCACTGGTCGCGGTCCTCTATGTCCTGGCGGCGCGCATCTCGGCCAGCTATCCGCAGGCAGCCCCGGCCATGCAGGCCTATGTCGCCGCGGTCGATTCCGGGCGTCGCGTCGTGGATCGGGCCGTGAACGGGGCAATGGCCTTTATCGGGTCGCAGTCCGACTGACGGCCGGAACCGCGCGCCGGAGACATCAGAACTGGTCAAGCAGGCGGCGAATGTAGTCGCGTTCCTGCGCACTGCGCTCCTGTTCGCCCGACCTGCGGCGCAACTCTTCCAGCAGATCCTGCGCCCGGCGATAGACGTCATCGCCCTGAAGCATGTTCTGGTCGGTGCCGATGCGGCCGGTCTGACCCTGTTCGCGCCCCAGCGGATCGCGCTGGCCGCGCGGATCGGCCTGACCGAAGTCGCGACGCTCCGCCCCGCCGTCCTGCCGCCGCTGGTCCTCTGCCAGAGCTTCGCCCAGTTCGCGCATCCCTTCCCGCAGGGCGTCCATCGCCTCGGCCTGCCGGTCGAGCGCGCCGGGCAGATCCTCCTCGCGCAGCGCTTCCTCGGCGTCGCGCATGGCGCGACCGGCACGGTCGAGCTGGCGGCGTGCATTCTCGCCACGTTCGGTGCCCTGTCCCGGCAGATCGCGCCGCCCGAGCTCTCCCAGCCGGTCCCGCAGTTCGCGCTGCCGGTCGGCAAGGCTCCGACCGTCGCCACCGCCCTCGCCCTGCTGCGCCTCGCCCTGATCGCGACCCTCCTGGCCGGGCCGGCCCTGATCGCGTCCGCCGGGGTTGAACTGTTCCTGCAGTTCCCGGAACGCCTCGTCCGACAGACCGCGCTGGTCGCGCAGCGTCTCGGCCAGATCGCGCATCGCCTGCTGGCCCTCTCCCTGGCCCTGTCCGCCGGGGCCTTGGGTGACCTGCATGTTCTCCATCAGCTGGCGCAGCATCTCCATCAGCTCGGCCGCCTCGGCCATCCGGCCCTGTTCCATCAGTTCCTGCAACCGGTCCAGAAGTTCCTGCAGCTGGTTGCCGGACATCTGCATCCCGTCGAGGTCGGACATCTGCTGGTCGGGGTTGCGCTCGGCCTCCTCGGCAAGCTGGCGCATGTAGTTGTCCAGCGCGTCTCGCAGCTCCTGCATCAGTTCGGCGATCTCGGAGTCCGAGGCACCGTTGCGCATTGCCTCGTCAAGCCGATCCTGCGCGCGCCGCAGCCGCTCCAGCGCGGAGGCGAGGTCTCCCTGCTCCACCATCAGCGCGATTTCCCAAAGCACCTCGGCCAGTTCATCGCGCACTTCGGGCGACAGCGCCGGGGTCATCTCGGCCTCCAGCCGGCGCAACGCCACGCGCAACCGCAGGAAGGCGCGTTCGTTGCGGATGAAGCCTTCGGGCCTGTGCGTCACCGCGCGCAGCACCTGGGCCGTGCGCGGCGCATTCGCGGCGGTCCAGAGAAGATCGCGGCGGGCCTCGGCAATGGCCGCAGCCAGCGGATCGAAGAAGCGTTTGCCGGGCAGTTCGATCGCCAGCGACGGCGACAGTCCGATCTGCGCCGCCGCATCCTGCGCTTCGAGATGAACGGTGACCGGCAGGTTGGCGAAGGGATGTTTCGACAGGTCGTCCAGCAACGTCTCGGCGATGGCGGTCCGATCGCCGCGAAACGGCAGCGGCAGGTCCAGAAGCACCGCGTCACGCGGCTCGGGTTCGGCAGCGAGCCCGTGACGGCGATCCACGGCCGGCAGATTCAGAGCGATCCGCGCCTGGCCTGCAACGACGCCGTAGTCGTCCGTCGCCTCGAAAGGCAGTTTCATCCTGCCGTCCGCCTCGCGCGAGACGGCGTCGGTGGCCGAGATCGTCGGCGGAAGGTCGCGGATCACGGCAACGTCCCAGCTGCGACCGCCAGGGCCTTCGATGGCGATCCGGCCATTCTGTTCCACCAGAAACTCGCCGCCCGGCGCACCGGTCCCGTCCAGCGGCCCGGCCGACACGCTTTCGCTGACCGAAAGCCCGCCGTCGCCGTAGAAGCGCAGCACAACGCGGCTGCCCTGGGGCACCTCGAGACCGGCCTGGGCGATGTCGTTGAGATACATCGCCGGCCGGCCGGTGTAGGCCGGCGGCCGGATCCAGCCTTCCCAGACCGGGCCGGCCGCCAGCGCCTGCGCCCCGCCGGGCAGGATCGGAACCGCGGTGCCGATGCGGGCCAGGCTGCCGAACAGGAGCCCGACCGCAAAGACGGTCAGGGCGATGTAACGCAGGGCATAGGGATCGCGGTCGGCGATGCGGAGGTCGGGTGCCGGCGCACGCGCCTTCGATGCCCGTTCGGCCATGCGCGCCTGATGGACCGCCCAGACCGCGGAACTGTCCGGGTCGGCGGAACCGACCGCCACGCTGTCGCGAAGTGCGGCAAGCGGACGTCCGGGCAGGGTGGCGTCGAGCCGCGCCAACGCCTCGTCGCGCGAGGGAATGCGGAAGCGCCGCAGCCCGAGACCGAGGTATACCAGCGCGGCAAGCGCGGCGACCGCGCCCAGCAGTGCCAGCCACGGTCCAGGGATGAACTCCGCCAGACCGAGGGACAGGATCGCGACCACGGCGAAGGCGATGGTCCAGAGCGGCCAGAAGGCGCGGACGGCCCGTTCAGCCACCAGTCCTGCCCGGGTCAGCGCAACCTGGCGGCGCAGCCGGTAGAATGTCGCGTTCCCTGTCCGGTCGTGATTGTTCATCAGCCCTGCCCGGCGCTGAACGAGGAGTCCAGCCATGCAGGCATGGTATCGCGGGCAAGCATTTCGTCAAACGTCGGCCGCGCCCGTATGACCGCAAAGTGATCGCCCCGCACCAGAACCTCGGGGACCAGGGGGCGCGAATTGTATTCCGACGCCATCACGGCCCCGTAAGCGCCCGCCGAGCGGAAAGCGACCAGATCGCCCTCGTCCAGCGGGGGCATCGGCCGGGCACGGGCGAAGGTATCGCCGGTCTCGCAGACCGGGCCGACGATGTCGAACGGCGCGGTCGCGCTGCCCGGCGCAGGTTCGCGCACCGCGACGATGTCGTGATGCGCGTCATACATCGCCGGGCGGACCAGGTCATTCATCGCCGCATCGAGGATCAGGAAGTCGCGCCCCGCCCCGTGCTTGACGTAGATCACCGAGGCCACCAGCAGCCCCGCGTTGCCGGCGATCAGCCGCCCCGGCTCGATCTCGATCTCGCAGCCGAGATGGCCGAGCGTCCGGTGGATCATCGCGCCGTATTCGGACGGCAACGGCGGCACCTCGTTCGACCGGGTGTAGGGGATGCCCAGACCGCCGCCCAGGTCCAGCCGCTCGATCCGATGACCCTCGGCGCGCAGCACCCCGGCAAGCTCTGCCACCTTGCGATAGGCGGCCTCGAACGGGGCGAGGTCGGTCAGCTGGCTGCCGATATGCACGTCGATGCCGACAACCTGCAGCCCCGGCAGGCGCGCGGCCTCGGCATAGACCGCGCGAGCCCGGTCGATAGGGATGCCGAACTTGTTCTCGGACTTGCCGGTCGCGATCTTGGCGTGGGTCCGGGCATCCACATCGGGGTTGATGCGAAGGGCGACCGGCGCCACCCGCCCCAGCGCCCGTGCCACCTCGGACAACGCCCGCATCTCGGGCTCGGATTCCACGTTGAACTGCCGGATGCCGCCCTCCAGCGCAGTGCGCATCTCGGCCCGGGTCTTGCCGACGCCAGAGAACACGATGCGTTCGCCCGGCACGCCGGCGGCCCGCGCGCGCCGGTATTCGCCCTCGCTGACCACATCCATCCCGGCGCCGAGGTCGCCCAGAAGCCGCAGCACGGCAATGTTCGACAGCGCCTTGACCGCAAAGCAGACGAGATGCGGCAGCGGCGCCAGCGCCTCGGTGAACAGATGGTAATGGCGGGTCAGGGTCGCCGTCGAATAGACATAGAAGGGCGTGCCCACTGCCGCGGCAATGTCCGTCAGCGGCACGTCCTCGGCGTGCAAAACCCCGTCGCGGTAGAGGAAGTGATCCATCGAAGCCCCGTTGCGCGCCCCGCCTAGATAGCAGAGGGCCGCCGCCGCGCAATCAGCGCACGGGGCGGGAGCGCAGGAAAAGATACAGCGGCAGCCCGCAGGAAACACCGATCATGTAGGTCGCGGGAATCGCCAGCAGGGCCTCCCAGTTCCGGCGCACCACGGTCTCGGCGATGATCCAGACCGTCAGCGTGATGGCCGCGATCGTCAGGTCCCAGGTCAGACCGGTGGTCGAGGCGTTGACGTACCAGGCGTCGATCAGGCCCGACAGCCCGGTGCCTGTCTCGCGCATGTGGGTCACGAACCAGTACATCGGATGCACCGCGCCCCAGACGGCGAGCGCAAGCCAGACATAGCGCAGGGGGGTCATGCAGGGCCTCCGGGCGGATATCGCCCGCACATCCTAGCCCGCGCGGCCGGGACGGAAAGGGCCGGTCAGTGCCATTCCCTGACGATACCGAACCGCGCCTCGCCCGAGACGCGAACGCCGGGTGGGTCGTTCGCCGGGGCAAGCGGCGCGAGGCCGGCACGGGTCGGCGCCTCGGGCGGGCCATCCGCACCGCAGGCAGCCAGCAGCGTCAGCGTTGCAATGAGGGCAACCGACTTCATCCGAGCATCTCCTTCCACCGTGCCACCTGCGCGCGCACCTGATCCGGTGCCGTTCCACCATAGGATGACCGGCTGCGAACAGAATTGTCCACCCCCAGCACCGCAAATACCTCGTCAGTAATGCCGGGGTGGACCGCCTGCATCTCGGCCAGCGGCAATTCCGGCAGATCGCAGCCTGCCTCCTCGGCCCGCCGAACGATGCTGCCGGTGACGTGGTGCGCCTCGCGGAAGGGCAGGCCGAGGCGGCGCACCAGCCAGTCCGCGAGATCCGTCGCGGTCGAGAACCCGCTGCCTGCCGCCGCCGCCAGCGCGGGACGATTGGCGGTCATGTCGCGCACCATCCCCTCCATCGCCGCAAGGGCCAGCATCAGGCTGTCGGCGGCGTCGAAGACCTGTTCCTTGTCCTCCTGCATGTCCTTGGAATAGGTCAGCGGCAGGCCCTTCATCACCGTGAACAGCGCCACCGCCGCACCAAGGATGCGCCCGAGCTTGGCGCGCAGAAGTTCGGCCGCGTCGGGATTCTTCTTCTGTGGCATGATGCTGGACCCCGTAGTCCAGCGGTCCGACAGGGCGACGAACCGGAATTGCGCCGAGGACCAGATGACCAACTCTTCGGCGAACCGGCTGAGGTGCATGGCGCAGATCGCCGCAGCCGAAAGGTATTCCAGAGCGAAATCGCGGTCGGCAACCGAATCGAGGCTGTTGGCCGTCGGCCGGTCGAACCCCAGCGCCTTGGCCGTCATGTGCCGGTCGATCGGAAACGAGGTGCCCGCCAGCGCCGCCGCGCCGAGCGGACATTCGTTCATGCGGACGCGCGCGTCCCGGAACCGCCCGGCATCGCGCGCCAGCATCTCGACATAGGCCATCATGTGATGGCCCCAGGTCACCGGCTGCGCGGTCTGAAGATGGGTAAAGCCCGGCATCGGCCAGTCGGCCCCCGTCTCGGCCTGCGCCAGGAACGCCCGCATCAGCGCCTCGATCCCGCCGACGGCTGCGTCGCACTGGTCGCGGACCCAGAGCCGGAAATCGACCGCCACCTGATCGTTGCGCGACCGGGCGGTGTGCAGCCGCCCGGCCGGTTCGCCGATCAGCTCCTTCAGCCGGGCCTCCACGTTCATGTGGATATCCTCGAACTCGACCCGGAAGTCGAAACGACCGTCCTCGATCTCTGACAAGACCGTGAGCAGACCTTCCCGGATCGCCTGCGCGTCGCTATCGCTGATGATGCCGGTGGCGGCCAGCATCGCGGCATGCGCGCGGCTGCCAGCGATGTCCTGCGATGCAAGCCGGCGGTCGAAACCGATCGAGGCATTGATCGCCTGCATGATCGCGTCCGGCCCGGAAGCGAACCGCCCGCCCCACATGGCGTTGGCAGAGGTCTTGGAGGTGTCGGCCATGGCGATCCTGCGCGGCTTGTGTCTTGTGGCGCTCGTCTACACCTTGGGGGGATCGGGCGCAAATGCCGCCGACCTGTCGACCCTGCGCGAGGGCGAGATGCGTCGGCTTGCCGTGCATTCCGCCCCGGTCGCCGTGTCGGCGATCGCCTTCACCGATCCGGCGGGAGCCGAGCACCGGCTGGCAGACTGGCAGGGCCGTGTGGTCGTCCTGAATTTCTGGGCAACCTGGTGCGCGCCCTGCCGCGAGGAGATGCCGGCGCTCGACGCGCTGTCGGCCGCGATGGACCCGGCCGACGTGGTGGTGCTGCCGGTTGCGACCGGGCGCAACGCGGTGCCCGCCATCGAACGCTTCTTCGCCGAGGTCGGGGTGGAGAACCTGCCGATCCTCCTCGATGCCCGGTCGCGGCTCGCGCGGGACATGGGCGTGGTCGGACTGCCGGTGACCGTGGTGATCGACCGCGAGGGCCGCGAGGTCGCGCGGTTGAGCGGCGAGGCAGACTGGAACGCACCCGAGACACACCGCCTGCTGAGGGCGCTGGCCGGCAGCGACTGAGACGGTCAGGCCAGCGCCGCGACCTCGGCGTGGCGCGGACAGGTCACGATGTGGTCGTTGACCATTCCGGTCGCCTGCATGACCGCATAGACGATGGTCGGGCCGCAGAACCGGAAGCCCTCGGCGCGGAGCGCCTTCGAGATGCGCCGCGACAGGTCGGTTTCCGGCGGAACCTCCGACATCGCCCGGAACCGATTGGTGATGACCCGACCATCGGTGAAACCCCACCAGAAAGCGGCGAAGGGCTGACGTTCCTCCAGACGCAGAAGGGCACGGGCGTTGCCGATGGTCGCCTCGATCTTGCCGCGGTGGCGCACGATACCGGGATCGGCCAGAAGCCGTGCCACCTCGGCCTCGCCCCAGCTGGCGACAACCGCCGGATCGAAGCCTGCAAAGGCGCGTCGGAATGCCTCGCGCTTGCGCAGTATGGTGATCCAGGACAGCCCGGCCTGGAATCCGTCGAGGATCAGCTTTTCCCACAGCGCGCGGCTGTCGCGCTCGGGCACAGCCCATTCGGTGTCGTGATAGGCGACGTAAAGCGGATCGGTTCCGCACCAGCTGCATCGCGCGCCCATTGCACCCCCCCAGGATCATCGGCGGCGGCAGAATAACCGGACAATTCTATCGATACAGCCGAAGTTTACCGTGGCTTGAGGAAGCTGGCAGCATCGTGCCGGAGTGTCGGCGGAACGGGGCCGCAGGATGGGCAACAGACGGAAACGGGGCGATTTCCTTGACGGGGCCGACGGCCTTCTGTCCGATCCGCTCAGCATTGCCGTGGCCGCGCGCGACCGCGAGGTGCTGACCATGGTGCGCGATGCGCTTGCCCGGCGGCGGTTCATGCTGGCCTTCCAGCCGGTCGTGATCGCCGGCGCACCCGACCGCATCGCGTTCCACGAAGGGCTGATCCGCGTCCTGGACGAAGGCGGCCGCATCATTCCCGCCGCCGACTTCATGGCGGTTGCCGAGACCTCCGAACTCGGGCGGCTGCTGGATTGCGCTGCGCTGGACATGGGGCTTCAGGAACTTGCGGCCCAACCCGACCTGCGACTGTCGATCAACATGTCGGCGCGGTCGATCGGCTATCCGCGCTGGACCCGTATCCTGGAGGACGGCCTGCGCGATGCGACGGTCGGGGAACGGCTGATCCTTGAAGTGTCCGAAGCCTCGGCCATGCTGATGCCCGACATCGTCTCGGTGTTTATGGCCGACCTGCACCGCCGCGGCATCTCCTTCGCACTGGACGATTTCGGCGCCGGTTTCACGATGCTGCGGCACCTGCGCGACTTCTGCTTCGACATGGTGAAGATCGACGGCCAGTTCATCCGCGCAATTTCCACCACCCCCGACAACCAGGCGCTGACGCGGGCCATGGTGGCGATCGGGCGCAACTTCGACATGCTGGTCGTGGCCGAGTCGGTGGAGTCGCAGGCCGATGCGGCATGGCTCGCACGTGCAGGCGTGGATTGTCTTCAGGGCTATTTCTTCGGTGCCCCGACGGTGCGGCCCGCCTGGCACAACGGAAGCCGGCGCAGCGCGTGACGGGTGGTCCTTCCCCGCCGCTGTGTTAGCGCAAATTCCTTGCGCTCGCCCCCAAGGCCGCATACCCCATGCCGCAGAGCAGCGGCGCCGGCCCGGCCCGCTCTGCGCCAAGGGAGAGGAGCCCCCATGACCAATGTCGTGATCGTCTCGGCAGCCCGCACCGCTGTCGGCAGCTTCAACGGATCTTTCGCAAACACGCCCGCGCACGATCTTGGCGCCGCGGCGATCGAGGCGGTCGTCTCCCGCGCCGGCATCGACAAGGCCGAGGTGTCGGAAACCATCCTCGGTCAGGTTCTGACCGCCGGACAGGGGCAGAACCCTGCCCGTCAAGCCCATATCAAGGCCGGCCTTCCGAAGGAATCGAGCGCGTGGAGCATCAACCAGGTCTGCGGCTCCGGCCTGCGCGCCGTGGCGCTCGGCGCCCAGCACGTTCAGCTTGGCGATGCCGCGATCGTCGTGGCGGGCGGTCAGGAGAACATGAGCCTGAGCCCGCATGTCGCGCATCTGCGGGCAGGCCAGAAGATGGGCGATCTCAACTTCATCGACTCGATGATCCGTGACGGTCTGTGGGATGCCTTCAACGGCTATCACATGGGCCAGACCGCCGAGAACGTGGCCCAGCAGTGGCAGATCAGCCGGGAAGAGCAGGACCAGTTCGCACTTGCCAGCCAGAACAAGGCCGAGGCGGCACAGAAGGCGGGCCGTTTCAAGGACGAGATCGTTCCCTTCACGGTAAGGTCGCGCAAGGGCGATGTCGTGGTGGAGCATGACGAATACATCCGTCACGGGGCGACCATCGACGCCATGCAGAAGCTGCGCCCTGCCTTCACCAAGGACGGCAGTGTGACCGCCGCAAATGCCAGCGGCATCAACGACGGCGCGGCGGCGGTGCTGCTCATGTCCGACAAGGACGCCGAACGGCGCGGCCTGAAACCGCTGGCCCGCATCGCCGCCTACGCGACCGCCGGTCTGGACCCCGCGATCATGGGCGTGGGCCCGATCCACGCCAGCCGGAAGGCACTGGAAAAGGCTGGCTGGAAGGCAGGCGACCTCGACCTTGTGGAAGCGAACGAGGCCTTCGCGGCCCAGGCCTGCGCGGTGAACAAGGACATGGGCTGGAACCCGGAGATCGTGAACGTCAACGGCGGCGCGATCGCCATCGGCCATCCGATCGGCGCGTCCGGCGCGCGGATCCTCAACACCCTGCTGTTCGAGATGCAGCGCCGGGGCGCGAAGAAGGGGCTGGCGACCCTGTGCATCGGCGGCGGCATGGGCGTTGCCATGTGCCTTGAACGCTGACCCCACAACCGCCGGCATGGATCACCAGAGGCGCGCAATAATGTTGCGCGCCTCTTGTCCAGCGGCTAACAGAGTTTCAAGAGTTAGCCCCGAGGAGGAAACAGAATGTCCAGAGTCGCTTTGGTCACCGGCGGGTCGCGCGGCATCGGCGCGGCGATATCGACCGCGCTGAAGAATGCCGGCTACACGGTCGCGGCCAACTACGCCGGTAACGACGAGGCCGCCTCGAAGTTCACGGCGGAGACCGGGATCAAGACCTACAAGTGGAACGTCGCCGACTACGACGCGTCCAAGGCCGGGATCGAGAAGGTCGAGGCAGAGCTCGGACCGATCGAGGTGGTGGTGGCGAACGCCGGCATCACCCGCGACGCGCCGTTCCACAAGATGACGCCGGACCAGTGGAAGCAGGTCATCGATACCAACCTGACGGGGGTGTTCAACACCATCCATCCCGTCTGGCCCGGCATGCGGGAACGCAAGTTCGGCCGCGTCGTGGTCATCTCGTCTGTGAACGGGCAGAAGGGCCAGTTCGGTCAGGTCAACTATGCTGCCACCAAGGCCGGCGATCTGGGCATCGTCAAGTCGCTGGCACAGGAAGGTGCGCGCTTCGGGATCACCGCGAATGCGGTCTGCCCGGGTTACATCGCCACCGAGATGGTGATGGCCGTCCCCGAGAAGGTGCGCGAGAGCATCATCGCCGGCATCCCCGCCGGCCGTCTGGGCGAGCCCGAGGAAATCGCCCGCTGCGTGGCCTTTCTTGTCGCGGACGATGCGGGGTTCATCAACGGCTCGACCATCAGCGCGAACGGCGCGCAGTTCTTCGCCTGACGCCAGCCCTGCCGGAAGCGGACGGCCCCGCAGCTTGCGGGGCCATCTTGCTGTGCGGTCAGCACGCGTCGGGTGCAATTGACCGCCGTTTGCACACATCTTAGGCTCGCTTCGCCGGTTTCCCGGGCAATCCGTCCCGCACGCCTTGGCCAACTGCCGCCCGCATGTCAGCGTCCGCGGCGCATGCAACAGGAGGTCCGAATGTTCCACCGTGCCGTCGCCGCATTTGCTGCCGGTCTGGTCCTTTCCACGGCCGCACAGGCCCAGACGACGATCAACTTTGCGCTCGACTGGCGGTTCGAAGGCCCCGCCGCCCCCTTCTTCGCCGCCATCGACAACGGCCATTTCGCCGCCGAGGGGCTGTCGGTCGACATCCAGGCCGGCCAGGGATCGCTCGACGCGATCCCGAAGGTGGCCACAGGGGCATTCCAGATGGGCTTTGCCGACATGAATTCCATCGCGCGGTTTCTCGACCAGAACCCGGGCGCGCCGGTACAGGCGGTGATGATCGTCTATGACAAGCCGCCGGCAGCGATGGTCGGCCTGCGGTCGCAGGGCATCGAAAGCGTCACCGACATCATGGGCAAGCGGCTGGGCGCGCCGCCGCCCGACGGCGCCTGGTCCCAGTTCCCCGCCTTCGCCAAGGCGAACGGCATCGACATCAGCCAGATCACGGTAGAGCCCGTGGGCTTTCCGGTGCGCGAGCCCATGCTGGCCGAACGGCAGGTGGACGCGGTAACGGGCTTTTCCTTCTCGGTCTTTCTGAACCTGGTCCGTCTCGGCGTGCCGGAGGACGACATCGCGATCTTTCTGATGGCGGACCACGGCGTGCATTACTACGGCAATGCGGTGATCGCGAATACCGACTTCGCCAACCAGAACCCCGAGGCCGTCACCGGCTTCATCCGCGCGCTCGCCAAGGGCTGGAAGGATGCCGCGGCCGATCCCCGCAAGGCGGTCGAGCAGATGATCACCCGCACCCCGGCGTCGGACGTGGATCTGGAGACACGTCGATTCCAGATCGCGCTGGAACAGAACGTGCTGACCGACTGGGTGCGCGCGAACGGCATGGGCAACATCGACGAGGACAGGTTCCTGCGCTCGATCGAGCAGCTGAAGGAGATCTACGAGTTCACCAACGAGCCCACGCCCGAACTCTACTTCACCGACGTGTTCCTGCCCGACGACGGCAGCCTGTCGTTCGACTGAGGGTATCGCCCCGGCCCGGGCGGCCGGGGCGTCTGCCATGACCGATCTGGTCGAGATCCGCGGCGTGAGCCACGCCTACCGTACCAGGACCGGCCCGCTGCCGGTTCTGGACGATCTGAACATCGCCATCCCCGAAGGCGCGTTCTGTGCCGTGGTCGGCCCATCGGGCTGCGGCAAGTCCACGCTGACACGGCTGATCGCGGGGCTGATGAAGCCCGACCGGGGCGAGGTCTGGCTGCACGGCGAGAAGGTGCGCAGCCCGCGCAAGACAGTGGGCATGGCGTTCCAGAACCCCGTCCTGCTGGAATGGCGCACGATCCTCGACAACGTGATCCTGCCGCTCGAGATCGTGGCGCCTTCGATGCCCCGCAGCCAGCGCGAGGAGCGCGCGCGTGAACTTCTGGCGCTCGTCGGGCTCAGCGGGTTCGAAGGCAAGCGGCCGAGCCAGCTGTCGGGTGGCATGCGCCAGCGCGCCAGCCTGTGCCGTGCCATCGTCCACAAACCCGAGATCCTGATCATGGACGAACCCTTCGGCGCGCTCGACGCCTTCACGCGCGAGGACCTGTGGCAGCTGATGCACCGGCTGCGCGCCGAGGAGCCGTTCACCGGCCTGCTGATCACCCACGACCTGCGCGAGAGCGTCTATCTGGCCGACGAGGTGATCGTTCTGTCGGACCGGCCGGCGCGGGTGCAGTATCGCATGGCGATCGACATCCCCTCGCCGCGCCCGATCTCGATGCTCTACGAGGCCGCGCAGGTCGAGAAGCTTGCAATCCTGCGCGAGCAGATCGAGATCGCCCAGGGCCGCGCGAAGGTGGCATGATGGACGCGCTGCGGAAGATCGCCCCGCCGGTGCTGGCAATGCTCGCGCTCGTGGCGGCATGGGAATGGCTGGTCTGGTATCGCGGCTGGCCGACCTACAAGATGGCCGCACCTTCGGACCTGTGGCCTGCCTTCTGGCGGTTGCGCTGGCTGTTTCTGGAACGCGGCTGGGAAACGTTGTGGCGCACCGTCGCCGGGCTGGGAATCGCGGTCGTGGTCGGCACCTTGCTCGGCATGGTCATGGGCTTCAGCCGGATCATGCGCGACGCGCTTTATCCGATCCTCGTCGGGTTCAACGCCATACCGAAGGCGACCGTCGTGCCGGTGGTCGCGCTGCTGTTCGTGGGCCAGCATGATTTCAACACGGTGCTGCTGGCGTTCCTGATCTCGTTCTTCCCGATCGCCGTCTCGGTCTCGATCGGTCTTTCGACGCTGGAACCCGAATACCGCGACATCCTGCGGGCGCTGGGCGCCAGCCGGCTGACCATCTTCTGGAAGATCGCCCTGCCCAAGACCTTGCCCGAGTTCTTTGGCGCGCTGAAGGTCGCGGTGACGCTCGCGTTCATCGGCACAAACCTGGTCGAGATCGTGAGCCCGCACAACCGCGGCCTCGGAGCGCTGTTCGAATCTGGCCGGATCAACGCGGACTTCCCGCTGATGTTCGCAGTGCTGATCGCCCTGGCCATCCTCGGGATCCTGCTGTTCTACATCGTCGTCGCGCTCGAGCGGGTGTTCGCCGGCTGGGCCGACCGGGGCGCAAGCTATACGTGAACGGGCTTAGTCGAACACCCCCGCCACGCGCCCGAACAGCATGAAGGCGCGGGCGGTGCGGGTCTCGGCGAAATCGGCGATCTCGGCATCGGTCGCCCCGCGCTCGAAACGCTGGAAGCTGCGGTCGAACTGCCGCAGGAAGTGGTGGGCGGCATCGCGGAAGACGGGATCGTTGCGCATCCGGCCGGCAGTCAGGGCAAGCGATGACCGATCGCGGATACCGCCCAGCGCCGCAAGCCCCCTGCCCCGTTCTCCGGCGGCGAAGCGGCGCCATACCTCGGGCCGGGCACGGTCGGGACGCAGGTCGTCCATGTAGATGCCGTCCTGGGCCAGAAGCGTTAGCACATCCTGCGCCGCCCGGATCAGCCGCGCGGTGTCGCGGTCCGAGAGCGCACGGCGCATGCACCGGAAACCTTCGGCATCCTCGGGCGAGTCGGGAAAGTTCAGCGCGCGCGTCCATTCCTCGGCCGACAGCGGCTCCGGCTGGGGGGCGGCCGGCGCGTCCAGCGCAAGGGTCGGCTGGTCCGCCGCCGCCGCCGGTGCGGCCGCGGGCGCGGTTACCACCCGCGGCGTTTCCGCCTTGCGGGTCGAGGCGAAGGTGGCAGGCCCCGGTTCGGTGTGCTTCGAGGGCGCGGCAGGATCGTCCGGCCGACGCTCGCCCCACACCCGCCCGGAACCGCCGGTTGCCTGCGACTGACGTTCCTGAAGGAAGGCATGGCGCATCGCATCGACCGAGACCTGAAGCCGCGCAGCCTCTTCGCGCAAGTCACGGATCGTCCGGGCCGTCACCGCCGCAACCCAGATCAACGCGATCGGCAGGAACACCACGAACAGCATCAGAAGCACGCCGAACGGCCGGCCATCGTCGCCCTGCCCGGCAAGGACGAAATAGGCGATCACCGCGAGAAGCCAGACAAGGCTCAATGCGCCGGCCACGAACTCGGTCGCGCTGATCCGGGTCGCGCCGTTCAGACGCCCCTGCGGCGCGTCGATCGGTCTGCCATGGTCGGGGTCGGACATGGCTGGCACTTCCCCCTGTGCGGCGCCTTCGGCCGGAAGGCGCGTCACTCGTAGCGAACCTCGATCACCTCATAGCTGCGCTCGCCGCCCGGCGTGCGCACCTCGACGGTATCGCCGGGCTCCTTGCCGATCAGGGCCCGGGCCAGAGGCGAGCGGATGTTCAACAGTCCGCGCTCGATATTGGCCTCTGCCTCGCCGACAATCATGTAGTGGTGCCGTTCGTCGGTTTCCTCGTCGATGATCGTCACCCGGGCTCCGAACTTGATCGACCCGGACAGACGGGTGGTGTCGATCACCTCGGCCCGCGACAGGATCGATTCCAGTTCCTTGATGCGGCCTTCGATGAAGCTCTGGCGTTCGCGGGCGGCGTGGTATTCGGCGTTCTCCGACAGGTCGCCGTGCTCCCGCGCCTCGGCAATCGCCCGGATCACCGCCGGCCGTTCGGCCGACTTCAGTTGCCGCAACTCGTCATCCAGCGCGTCGAACCCGCCGCGCGTCATGGGAATCTTTTCCATGGCCTGACCTCAAAGACCGACGCCATGCCCCCTTTCGGGGACACGGCGCCATCAGCGGCAGATGACCCCAGCAATGCGGCGATTGCAAGGCCCTTCCGGGTCCGTCGGCGGGAGTGTGATGTGGCGTAACGATTGACCCTCGGGCACCCCTTGGCTAGGCAGGCCACGACCGGAATTGCGCGACAGGGGAGGCAGGCCTTGGCCGAGGCGATCGAACGCGAATCGATGGACTACGACCTTGTGATCGTGGGGGCGGGGCCTGCGGGCCTGTCCGCAGCGATCCGCGCCAAGCAGCTGAACCCCGACCTGTCCGTAGTGGTGCTGGAGAAGGGGTCCGAGGTCGGCGCACATATCCTGTCGGGCGCGGTGCTGGATCCGGCGGGGCTGGACGCGCTTATCCCCGACTGGCGCGAGCGGGGCGCCCCGATCCGCACGCCGGTGCGCGAGGACAATTTCTACCTGCTTGGCGAGGCGGGGCAACTGCG
>JBKBMT010000043.1:0-23969 GCA_046295655.1 Gemmobacter sp.
GATGCTGGGCGCGCCCTGGCTGGTGCGCAAGAAGGGCCTTGTGCATATCGAGCTGCTGACCGCCGCCCTGCCCGAGACCGCGCGGCAGGTGCTGAGCCGGCTGGTCGCGCTCGGCTGCGTGCTGATCTGCGGCTATCTGGGCTGGAAAGGGTATCAGCTGGTCCAGACCAACATCGCGCGGATGGACTTCGACGTGCGGGCATACTTCTTTCCGCGCTGGATGCTGACCATCGCCTTCCCGGTCAGCTTCGGCCTGATGGCGGTCGAGTTCCTGCGCTTCGTCGTCGGGCGCGACATCCTGCATACCGGCAAGGCCGGGGTGCACGAATGATCTGGGGCGAGGCGCTGGCGATCCTGCTGGGGTCGATCGTGGTGCTGATGGCGCTGGGGATGCCGGTTGCCATCGCCTTCCTCGGCGCCTGCATCCTGGGCGCATGGCTGTTCATGGGCGGCGAGCGGGGGGTCACGCAGATCCTCAACAACGGACTTGGCGGGCTGACATCCTATGCCCTGGTCCCGATTCCGCTGTTCCTGCTGATGGGCGAGGTGTTCTTTCACACCGGGCTGGGCGCGCGGATGTTCGGGACGGTGGACCGGCTTCTGGGCCGGCTTCCGGGGCGGCTCAGCTATGTCACCGTGCTGGGCGGCACCGGCTTTGCCACGCTGTCGGGGTCGTCGATGGGATCGACCGCGCTGATGGGCAGCCTGATGGTGCCCGAGATGAACAAGCGCGGCTATGCCAAGCACATGTCGCTGGGGCCGATCCTGGGAACCGGCGGTCTGGCGATCATCATCCCGCCCTCGGCGCTGGCGGTGCTGCTGGCGACGCTGGCCAAGGTCGATATTGCGGCGCTGCTGCTGGCCGGTGTGCTGCCCGGGCTGGTGCTGGCCGGGCTCTACATGGCGACGATCTGGATCCAGACCCGGATCGACCCGGGCGCGGCACCGGCCTACGCGGTCGAACCGGTGCCGCTGCGGCGCAAGCTGTGGCTGGTCCTGCGCGACGTGGTGCCGATGGTCGGGCTGATGGTCGGGATCGTGCTGATGATGCTTTACGGCATCGCCACCCCGTCAGAAGCCGCGGCCTTCGGCGCGCTCGGGGTGATGGTGCTGGCGGCGGCCTTCCGGGTGCTGACCCTGGCGGCGCTGAAAGCCTCGGTGATGGGGGCGCTGCGGGTGACGCTGATGGCCTATCTGATCGTGTTCGGATCGGCCACCTTCAGCCAGATCCTGGCCTTTTCCGGCGCCTCGCGCGGGCTGATCGCCTGGGCGACCGGGTTCGATCTGTCGCCGGTGGCGATGCTGCTGATGATGTTCGCGGTCCTGCTGGTGCTGGGCATGTTCATGGAGCAGATCTCGATGATGCTGCTGACCGTGCCGATCTTCTTTCCGCTGGCGATGCAGCTTGGCTTCGATCCGGTCTGGTTCGCGCTGATCATGCTGCTGGGGCTGGAGATCAGCTTCACCACGCCGCCGTTCGGGCTGCTTCTGTTCGTGATGAAGGGCGTGGCGCCGCCCGACACCTCGATGCGCGACATCTGGATGGCGGCCTTGCCCTTCATCCTGTGTTCGCTGCTGCTGGTCGGGTTGCTGATCCTCTATCCGCCGCTTGCCCTGTGGCTTCCCGGCCGGTAGCCGCAGCAGCGGGGGCGACCGCGGCCGGGACGCATTGCTTGACGGACCCATCGGGGCAGATGCAGGATCGGGACCGGCCGGGGAGCCGGTCTGCCCCCGGCCGACGGCGGTTCCGGAAGCATCGCGGGCGCTGGAGGACATGACGCATCCGTTCCTCGACCACCCGCTGCCGATCGCCTTTGCGCATCGCGGAGGAGGACTCGAGGCCGAGGAAAACACCCTTGCGGCGTTCCGGCACGCGGCCGCCCTTGGCTACCGCCACTTCGAGACCGATGTCCAGGTCAGCCGCGACGGGGTCGCGGTGATCTTTCACGACGACACGCTCGACCGCATCGCCGGGCGACCGGAGCGGGTGGACGCGCTCGACTGGGCGGAACTGCGAGATGTGCGCACGAAGGCCGGCAACGGGCTTCTCAGGCTGGACGAGATGCTCGATGCCTTTCCCGGCCATTTCATGAATCTCGAGGCCAAATCCGACGCCGCGGTGCAGCCGATCGCGGACGCCATCAGGAGGGCGGGGGCGCTGGACCGCGTCTGTGCGGGCTCGTTCGAAGCGCGGCGCACGGCAGAGCTGCGGCGGATCCTGGGCCCCGGGCTCTGCTGGTCTCCGGCGCATGGCGGGGTGCTTTCGATCTGGCTCGCGGGCTTCGGGCTGCCCGTGCCAAGACCCGGGTTCCGGGTGGTTCAGGTGCCGCCGCTGCATTTCGGCATCCCGGTCGTCACCAGCCGTTTCGTGGCCGCCGCGCGGGCGCGCGGGGTTCATGTTCATGTCTGGACGGTTGACGAACGCGCGGAGATGGAGCGGCTCATCGACCTCGGCGTGGACGGGATCATGACCGACCGCCCCACGGTGCTGAAGGAGGTCCTGACCGCACGCGGCCTGTGGCGCGGCGCCTGACGCTGCGGCGGCCGGTCCGGACTCAGACCGCGCCGGGCCAGGTGTCGTTGACCCGATAGCCCTGCTGCCAGGGATCTTCGGGATCGAGCAGAAGCTGGCGCGTGCCGGTGATCCACGCGCGACCCGAGATCTCGGGCACCACCGCGGGATGCCCGCCGACCTGCGCCGCGCCGACGATCCGGCCCTGGAACTGCGAGCCGATCACCGAATGCGCGGTCAGCACCGCACCCGGCGCGATGGTCCCGCGCCGGTGCATCAGGGCAAGCTGGGCCGAGACCGCCGTTCCGGTGGGCGAGCGGTCCACCTTGCCGGGTTCGACCACCACCGCATGCCGGACTTCTGGACCGGCGGGCCCGGCGACCGGGGGCGTTGCGAACAGGCAGAAGGAGATATGCCGCCAGTCCGGGTTCTCGGGATGCTCGAACCCCAGCTGCCCGGTCGCAGCCCGGGTCAGGCGCGCGCCGAGGTCGGCCAGATCGCGTGCCTCGTGCGCGGCGACCTCGAAGCCCAGACGCGCGGCATCGACCACCACGAAACTGTCGCCGCCATAGGCCGTATCGACCGTCAGCGTGCCCAGCCCCTCGACCTCGAGCCGCGCGCCCAGTCGGGCGGCGAAGGACGGCACGTTCCGCACGAAGATACGCCGGGCCTTGCCGCCTGCGCATTCGGCCCGGACGTGGATCAGCCCGCCCGGCGCCTCGAGCACCAGATGGGTCTCGGGTTCCCGGATCGGCAGGATCCCGGTATCGAGCAGGACCGTCGCGACGCAGATCGAATTCGAGCCCGACATCGGCGGGGTATGGGCGGGCTCCATGATGATGAAACCCATCTGCGCCCGCGGATCCTTCGGCGGCACCAGAAGGTTTGCGTGGCGGAACACGCCCCCGCGCGGTTCGTTCAGCACCAGGTTGCGCAGGGTGCCGTCGGTGTGGATCCAGCGCGCCTGCTCCCACAGCGTCGCCCCCGGCGGCGGGGCGACCCCGCCCACGATCACGTCGCCGACCTCGCCCTCGGCATGGCAGTCCACCACATGGATGGCGAGTCGGCTGCGCATCAGGAGACCTCGAGCACCGGCTTGCCCAGCACCGCCCGGTCCGGCGTCACGCCAAGGCCGGGGCGGTCGGCGGCCTGCATGCGCCCGTTCACCCGCCGCGGCGCGTCTGGCGCGATCGTGACGGTGCCGTAGCTGTTGAAGTCGGTGGCCGAGAACTGGAATTCGGCCGGGGTGGACTGGGCCAGATGGGCGATGGCTGCGGTCACGATGTCGCCGCCCCAGGTGTCCTCGATGGTCATCGGGATGCCGGCGCTGATGCAGAGATCACGCATCTGGCGCGCCTTGCTCAGCCCGCCGACCTTGGAGATCTTGAGATTTATCACGTCCATCGCGCCATCCCCCAGCCCCCGGATCAGGGTGCCGACATCGCCGATCACTTCGTCCAGCACGAAGGGAAGCGCGGTTCTTCGACGGGTGACGAGACATTCCTCGTAGCTCGGGCAGGGCTGCTCGATATACACGTCGATGTCGCGCACCGCCTGCACCACCCGCGCGGCCTCGTGCATGGTCCAGCCGGTGTTGGCGTCGGCCACCAGAACGTCGCCGGGCCGCATCTGTTCGGCGCAGAGCCGGATGCGCGCGATATCGCTGTCGGCATCCGCACCCACCTTGAGCTGGAACCGGGTGTAGCCCTCGTCGCGGTAGCCGGCGAGATTTGCCGCCATCGCCTCCGGTTCGATCTGCGAGATGGCGCGGTAGAGCGTCACGTCGGGCTGCGCCCGGCCACCCAGCAGGGTGCAGACCGGCTGGCCGGTCGCCTTGCCCAGGATGTCCCAGCAGGCCACGTCGATCGGTGCCTTGGCATAGGCATGTCCGCGCAGCACCGAATCCATGAACCGGTTCAGCACGTCGAGCGCGAGGGGGTCCAGCCCGATCAGCTGCGGCGCCAGTTCGGCGAGGCCCGCGCGCACGCCGGCGGCATAGGCCGGCAGATAGGCCGAGCCGAGCGGACAGCTTTCGCCCCAGCCGGTGATGCCGGCGTCGGTCTCGATCTCGACCACGGTGCTGTCGAACACCTCGACGAAATTGCCGTTGGACCAGCTGTAGCGCCCTTCCTTCAGCGGCAGGTCCACCTGATAGGCGCGGATGGCGGTGATCTTCATGAGGCTTTCCTTATCTGGCAGGGGCCGGCCGGGACGGCGGCGGAACGGGCGCGGCAGGCATCAGCTGCGGTCCGGCACGAACAGGCCGCGCAGATCCGGCGCGATCAGTTCGCTGACGCGGCGTGCCCCGTGTCCGGCAGCAACCGCGCGGGAAAACACCTGCTCGACGGCTTCGCCCAGATCGGACATGCCGCCTGCGGTTTCCGCAAGGCTGCGGATATAGCGCAGATCCTTGGCGGCATCGGCGATCCCGAACACGTAGCCACCGAAATCGCCCTCGATGGCGGGCGGGACGATACGGCGCAGCGCCGCGCTGTCGCCGGCGCCCCGGATCGCCACGGCATGAAGCTTGCCCCAGTCGATCCCCGCAGCGGCGGCGCGCGAGAAGGTCTCGGCGATCAGCGCGACCATGCCGATGACCATGAAATTGTTCAGAAGCTTGGCGGTGGCGGCAGCGCCCGGCGGGCCGAAATGGGCGACCGTGGCACAGAACCGCGACAGGATCGGCCCGGCCCGGTCGAAAACCGCCGGTTCGGCACCGACAAGGGCGCCCAGCGTTCCCTCGGCCGCCTGCCGGACGCCGCCGGCGACTGGCGCCTCGGCAAAGGCCACCCCCTGCCGCGCCAGCATCGCATGCAGCCGCTGCGGCACCTCCGGCGGCGCGGTGCCGAGGTCGATCACCAGCGCGCCCGGGGTCAGATGGGGCGAAAGGCGCGCCACCGTCGCCTCGGCCGCCTCGGCGTCGCGCACGCAGATGAGGATCGTCCCGCAGCGCTGTGCCAGATCGGCGGCGGATGCGGCCTCGACCGCGCCCGCCGCCACCGCCGCCTCGATCGGCGCACGGTTGCGATGGCCCAGCACGACCACCCTTTCCCCCGCCGCCAGCAGCCGGGTCACGATGCCCGCGCCCATGGCGCCAACCCCGATCACGCCGATCCCGGTCACAGCGACCATCCGCCGTCGATGACATGGGTCTGGCCGGTGATGAAGGCGGCAGCATCCGAGGCCAGATGCACGACCAGCGCCGCCACCTCGTCCGGTCGGGCCATGCGGCCCATCGGCGCCCGGTCGATGAAGCCGCGCAGGGCGGCCGCGTAATCGCCGGTGTCGTGCATGCGCTGGCGCAGCGAGGGCGTGTCCACCGACCCGGGGCAGACCGCGTTGCAGCGGATACCCTGGCGGACGAAATCGGCGGCAACGGATTTCGTCAGCCCGACCAGCGCCGCCTTGGTGGCCCCGTAGACGCAACGGTTCGGCGCGCCCTTGATCGACCCGACGACCGAAGCGACGATGACGATGCTGCCGCCGCCACGCGCGATCATGCCGGGAAGCACCGCCCGGATCAGCCGGAAATGGGCCCGGACGTTGAGCGTGAACGAACGTTCGTACACCGCGTCATCGACATCCAGGATCGTGCCGTGATGGACCCAGCCCGAGGCGCTGACCAGAATGTCCGGCGCCGGCCGGTCCGCCAGCGCCGCAAGGGCGGGGCCGTCGGTGCAGTCCAGCCGTTCGGTCACGATACGGCCGCCACCTTCGGCCTCGAGCGAACCGAGCGCGGCGGCGTCGATGTCGCTGGCCGTGACCGAGGCCCCGGCCTCGGCGAGCGCCAGCGCCGAGGCCCGGCCGATGCCGGCCCCGGCGGCGGTGACATAGGCGGTCTTTCCCGAAAGCGCGGCAGTCATGGATCAGCGGACCTTGGCCAGGAAGCGTTTGAGATGCGGGCTCTGCGGGTCGCCGAAGATGGCCTGCGGCGGACCGATCTCTTCCATCCGGCCTTCGTGGAAGAAGGCGACGCGATCCGACACGTCGCGGGCGAATCCCATCTCGTGGGTGACGCAGATCATCGTCATCCCCTCTTCGGCCAGCAACCGCATCGTGTCCAGCACTTCGCCCACAAGCTCGGGGTCCAGCGCCGAGGTCGCCTCGTCGAACAGCATGTAGGACGGTTCCATCGCCAGCGCCCGGGCGATCGCCAGCCGCTGCTGTTGTCCGCCCGACAGCGCCGAGGGATAGCTGTCGAGCTTGTCGCCCAGCCCGACGTGACGCAGCTGCCGTTCGGCAATCTCGCGCGCCTCGCGCCGCGACCGGCCCTTCACGATCCGCGGGGCAAGCGCGACCTGTTCCAGCGCGGTCAGATGTGGAAAGCTGTTCCACTGCTGGAACACCATGCCGAGGTTGGTACGCAGCTTGTTGATGTCGGTTCGCCGGTCATGCACCGAGATGCCGTCCACGAGCACCTCGCCGCTGTCGATCGGCTCCAGTCCGTTGATGCAGTAGAGCAGGGTGGACTTGCCCGATCCCGAGGCGCCGACGATGCTGAGCACCTCGCCCTTGCTCACGTTCAGGTCGATCCCCTTGAGCACGTGCAGGGCGCCGAACTTCTTGTGCAGGTTCCTGATCTCGATCATGTCTTCCAGCTCCGCTCGACGCGGTCGGCCATCCGGGCCAGGGGGTAGGACAGCGCGAAATAGAATGCCGCGGCCACGGCGAACACGATGAAGGGCTCCTGCGTGCGGGTCACCAGAAGCTGCGAGGCGCGGATCAGTTCGACATAGCCGATGGCCGAGACCAGCGCGCTGTCCTTGACCACCGACAGGGCCACACCGACCCAGCTGGGAAAGACGGCGCGCATGCCCATCGGCCAGACGACATGGCGCATGTCCTGCCAGTAGGTCATGCCCAGCGACCGCGCCGCCCGGCGCATCGGCATCGGCACCGATTCGATGCCGCCGCGCACGACATTGGCCACCAGCGCCGAGGTATAGAGGCTGAGCACGATGGTCCCGGCGGCGAAGGGATCCAGCCGGAAGCCGATGATCGGAAAGAGGTTGAAGAACAGGATCAGCTGGATCAGCAGCGGCACCGACCGGAACACGTCCAGCACGACCCCCAGCGTCGCCGCCGCCACCCAGCGGCCGGCATGAAGCATCCAGCCGAAGATCACGCCCAGGATGGTGCCGAACAGGATCGCCAGAACCGAGATCTGAAGCGTCCGCAGCGCCGCTTCGCCCATGAAGAGCAGGTCGGACAGGCGGAAGCTGACGAAAAAGACCTCCATCCCCACCTACCAGCGAAACAGCCGCCAGGCGATCAGGCGCGAGGCGAGGATGAGGATCTTGACGATGACGTAATAGATCACCGCCGTGACAGCGAAGTATTCGAAGATGCGGAAGGTGCGCGAGGCGAAGAACTGGGTCTCGCCGGCAAGCTCGCGGAAGCCGACGAGCATCCCGAGCGAGGACATCAGCACCACCCAGACGAGCTGGTTGGTCAGCGGGAAATACACGATGCGGAACACCTGCGGGGTGATGATGCGGGCATAGGCCTGGGTCGCGGTCATGCCGAGCGAGCGGGCCGCGCGATACTGGGTGTCGGGCACGGCCTGGAACCCGCCGCGGAAGTTCTCGGCCAGATAGCCGGCGGTATTGAACGACAGCGCGGTGATGACGATGGTCCAGGGCGACAGCAGGATACCCACCGCGCCCAGCCCGAAGCCCACGAAGAACAGCTGGAGCAGCACCGGGGTGTTGCGGGCAAGCTCGATCCACGACACCGCGAACCAGCGCAGCGGCAGCGGGCCGTTCATCCGCGACAGCGCCAGCAGGAGCCCGAGAACCGTGCCGATCACCATGGCGACGACGGCGACCTCGAGCGTCACCAGCGCCGCCTCGAGCAGCTGGGGAAGCGACCGCCAGACAGGTCGCCAGTGGAACGTGTAGTTCATCCGCGCGCGTCCCGGTCGTCGCGCCGGCCGCGGGGGCCGGCGCGGGCAGCGTCAGTAGAGCGTGAGCGGGATCCGAAGCTCTGGCGCCTCGCCGCCGACGAACCGGCCCCACAACTCCTCGTAGCGGCCCGAGCGCACCTGATGGGTGATGAACAGGTTGATGTAGTTCAGCCAGCCCTGTTCCAGCCGCGGCACGATCACCGAGGTATAGTCGGTGGTCCAGGGCATCCGGGGCCCGGGAATGATGTTGTCATACTGTTCGCTGATGGGCTTCACCGCGGTGTTGGTGGTGATGCCGGCATCCACCCGGCCCTGGGCGACGGCCAGGAACACCTCGTTCTCGGACTGGAACCCGGAATAGAGCCGGGTTTCGCCCCATTCCTCGGCGATCTTCAGCCATTCCTGCTCGGGCACGGTGCCAAGGCCGGCGCCGACCCGCTTGCCGCGCATGTCCTCGAAGCTCTCGATGCCGCTGTTCACGTTGACCACCGCCTGCGCGTAATAGATTGCGTAGGGGATCGAGAAACCGACGGTCTTGGCCCGCTCGAGGCTGTCCGAGGTGGCACCGAACACCACGTCGGTCCGCCCGGTGACGATCGAGGGCAGCCGCTCGGCCCAGGTGAGCTGGACCAGCTCCAGGTTCACGTCCAGAACCGCCGCCAGATCCTTGCAGTATTCCACGTCGAAGCCGGCCGGCTGGTTGTTCTCGTCAAGATAGCCGATCGGCGGAAAGTCCAGCACCACGCCGCAGCGCAGGATCCCGGCAGAGATCACGTCGTCGAGCTTGTCGGCGCGCGCCGCGTCGGACGTCGCGAGGCAGAATGCGGCTGTGGCAGCCACGGCAGCGACCAGGTTCTTCATGTGTGGAGTCTCCCTTTGGAAAGCATTGCACAGTTCTTCCCGGCGGGGACTCTGCGGCCCCCTTGGCTTCTGATTACCGGACTGAATTCAGCCTGTCGACAAGTTTCTGCCCGGCCCGACCGGCTGCGCCCCGCCGCAGCCGGATCACGCGCCCGGCGTCGGCGGTTCGAAGCTGAAGCCTTCGTCGTAGCGGGCGCTGAGAAACCGCAGGAAGCCGTCGTGGAACTGGCGGGTGTGGGCGTGGGCGAGCCGGTCGGCCTCGTCCACGTCGCGGGCCCGGATGGCCTCGATCATGTCGTAGTGATCGCTGTGCAGGATACCGTCGGTCTCAGACGATTGCAGATAGTCGAAATGCAGGTGCAGGATCCGCCGACCCTCGTCCAGCAACTGCCCGTAGCCGCGGGTGAGATAGCGGTTGCCGCCCGCTTCGGCGATCGCCATGTGAAAGTCGCGGTTGGTGGCCGACATCTCCAGGTAGTCGTTGGCGCGGCAGGCAGCGTCGAATGCCTCGGCCTGCGCCTTCATCTGCACGAGGTCGGCCGCGCTCCGGTTGCGGGCGGCAAGTCGGGCGTTGATGCGTTGCAGGAAATCCAGCGCTTCGACATAGCGCGGAAAGTCGGCCAGCGCGATCGGCGCAACCCTGGTCGAGCGATTGGCGAGCATCTCGACCAGCCCTTCGGCCGACAGACGCACCAGCGCCTCGCGCACCGGGGAACGGGACAGGCCGAACCGGTCTGCCAGCACAGTCTCGTCCAGCGGCTTGCCCGGGGCGAGCACCAGGGTCAGGATCTCGGCCTTGAGCGCCTCGTAGACATGGCGCGCACCGCTGCCGCGCGACAGTTTCGTGGTCTCCTGTTCGTCCTGCGGCACGATGCGCACCCTTTCGCCGTCGCGCGCACGGCGGCGCGCCGCGCCCGATCCTATGCACAGGGCGGCAGATTGTCGACAGGAGCCGGGACACATGCTGTCGACAGGCCTGCCCGTTCCGGCGCTCAGACCCCGGCGCGGCCGAAGCGCGCGCCCGGACGGCTGCGCAGCACGGCCAGGAGCGCAAGCCCGCTCCGCCCGCCCGAAAGCCGGAAATCCGATACGATCACCTCGGGCATCGACCCGGACGCCACCACCCCCGCTTCGAGCCCGGGCAATCGCGCAGGCTGCGCCGGGCTTCGCTGCGCCCGGGGATCGGTCGCCCGATCCTCGATCACCCCGAGATGGAAGCGCATCGCCTGCAAGGTCTGGCGCAGGTCGTGGCTTGCAGCAGCCGGACAGCGAGATCTGGCCGCATCTGGTCATCGGCGCGCCGCTTCCCGGTCGCGTCAGGCGCGACGCCGATCTGAACGTCGGCGAAGGGATCGAGCTGGAGACCTGGCTGCCGACAGCATGGCGGACCTGCGGACGTTCATGGCCGTCAAGGACCGCGGCTTCGCGACCCGCTCCCCGACCCGGACCGGCTTTGCGGTCAAGGGCTTCCCGATGCCGGGGATCAAGGTCACGGCGACCCTCGGGCGGGTTGCGATGCTGCGCGCGGGGCGGGTGCTGCGCGGCACCCGGGCCCAGATCCGCGCGCCCGCCCGAGGCGGTGGACATGATCGAGGTCGCCGCCCTTGCGATCGGTGCGGACAAGATCACCCTGTCGGACGCGCTGCGCCGCTGGTGCGGCGATGCGGGTCGAGGCGGCGGTCGGGATCAGCGCAGCAGCGCGCGCATCCGCTCCAGCAGATCGACGCCCATCTGCCGGAACAGGTCCAGCATGTCGAGCGGCACCCAGTTCTCGCGGATCAGCCCCTCGTGATGCAGGTAGAAATCCATCACCCGCATGAATACCGGCCGGCCGGTGGGCGGCATGCCGCAGAAGCCGCCCCCGGCATGGATCGCATAGACCGAGGGCCAGCCGCCGGTAACGGAATAGGGCCCGTCGCCGATGCGGACGTAATGTCCCGCGCCGTGGCGCGCACGTTCCGCCGTCACCGCCTCGAAACTGCCCTGCGGACGGTGGAAGGCGATGCGGAACGGCAGTTGGTGGCCATCCACGAAACCGTCGAGCCCCCGCGTGGTCCCGATGCCCGCGGGCCCGTACCACATCATCCGCGGATGCCAGTGCCGCCTTTGGGGCATGGCGATCAGGCCCTCGCGCGACAGGTTCGCGCGGTCGTCGTGTTCGGCGAGCGTCGCGTGCATCGCCAGCGTCTGGGCGATGCTGGCCGCAGCTTCGGCCGGGTCGGACGGTTCGAGCCGCAACCCGTCGCCGGTCAGCGGGCCGGGCCACGTCGCCTCGACCCCCAGCGAGGGGCCAAGCGGCCAGACCCCGGCCTGCCGCATCAGGTCCGGCACGTCCCACAGCAGGGTGGCCTGCACGACGCGACCCTCGCCATCCACCTGCCAGACCTCGCCATAGCGCAGCCAGACCGTCCGGCCGGTCGCGGGGATGCCCAGCCAGTCGCCCCGCATGGTGCCGCAGTAATGCCCGACCGCCGCAAGATAGGTCCGCCCCGAACAGGTGCCCCCGACGAAGATCGCGTCGCGGCGTTCCAGATCGGGGATCGCCGCCTTCAGGGGCCCCCAGATCCGCGCCAGCGCCGCCTCGGCGCCGGTCGCGCCGTTCATCGGATGACTGGCCCGCCATTCCGTCCCCGACGCCGACAGACGGTCAAGTTCGGCCGCGGTGCGGTCCACCGGCACCGCGGCCAACCGGCCGAGCGCATCGAACACCTGCCGGCGCAGGCGGGCGGCAGGCGAGGCATCCGGGGCGAATTCGGGCGACATCGGCGGGTCTTCCACGGGCGCAAGCTCTCCCCGCGATCAAGACAAAAGTTCGGCGACAGATTCAAGAAAATTCTTGCATACGTTTGCAAGATTCGTGACACTGCCGCCAGAGGGTCCGAAAGCGGCGATTCCCGCCCGCGCGGAACGGGGCCCTTCCAGGGAGAGACGGATGACTTTCAGCTTTCGGATGATGGGACGCGCGGCACTGGCCGGCAGCGCGGTTCTGGTCGGATCGGCTGGCCTGGTCGCGGCCGATTGCGGCATCTCGGCCGGTCGGGTGTCGATCGTCGGAAACGAGTTTCCTGCGATCCAGTCGGTGGCGGCAAAGGCGGCGGAATGCGCCGTCGGCAATGTCACCGTGCGGTCGAACCTGACCGCCGACCATCAGAAGATCAACGTCGCCGGCATGTCGGGCAACCCGGCCGAGTACACGACCGCGATCATCGCCACCTCGTCGATTGTCGCGCTGCTGAACGAGGACGTGATCCGGCCGCTCGACGACCTCGTGGCCGCCCATGGCCAGGACATTCCGGCCCAGCAGCTCATCACGATCGACGGCAAGGTGATGGCGGTGGCCTTCATGGCCAATGCCCAGCACCTGATCTACCGCGCCGACATCCTGGAAAAGGCCGGGTTGCAGCCGCCCGCGACCTACGAGGAATTCCTCGCCGCGGCCGAGAAGATCCGCGCCGACGGGCTGATGCCGCATCCGGTCGGCGGCACCTACATGGCCGGCTGGAACGTCGCCAACGAATTCATCAACATGTATCAGGGCCACGGCGGCGAGTTCTTCAAGGCCGGGTCGGCCGAGACGGCGGTGAACGGGCCCGAGGGCATGGCCACGCTCGAAATGATGAAGAAGCTCTCGGGCTACATGAACCCCGACTTCCTCACCCACGATTCGAACGCGCTTCAGGCCGAGTGGAAGGCCGGGAACGTGGCGCTCGCGAACTTCTGGGGCTCGCGCGCGATCAACCTGACGGTGCCCGAGGGATCAACCCCCGAGGTCTATCAGAACACCAGGATCGGCCCGCCGATGCCGGTGGCCGGCGGTTCGATCCCCGCGGCGTCGCTGTGGTGGGACGGCTGGACGGTGGCCAAGAACATCAGCGACGAGGACGCTGTGGCCACCTTCCTTGCGATGAAGCACGGCTCGGGCCCGGCGCTGCTGAACGAAACCACCATGAGCCAGGCGGTCTGGCTGATCCCAGGCTTCCGGCCCAGCCCGGCGAACGAGGGCGTGATGGCGGCCATGGCGGGGGGCACGCGACCCTATCCGATGCGGCCCTACATGGGGCTGCTGCACACCGCGCTCGGCGACAACCTGCCGAACTTCCTCAAGGGCACGACCAGCGCCGAGGATACCCTGGCCGCGATCGAGGCCGCCTATACCGCGGCCGCCCGCGAAAAGGGCTTCCTGAACTGAGCCCGCCGGGCCGTGGCGGCGCTGCCGCCGCGGCCCCTGCCCTGCCCTGCCCTGCCCTGCCGATCTGACCGCGTCCGCGCGGCCGGCGGCCTGCACCCCGGATCCCGCCATGCGACACGGCACCTTCTTCTGGTTCTTCCTGCCGACCGCCACGGCGATGCTCCTGTTCATCGCCTTCCCGATCGTCTCGGTGCTGATCCAGTCGGTTCATGCGCCCCACGAGCAGGTGATCGTCGAGGTCGAGAACTGCACCCCCTTCGGCTGCACGCGCACGACCACGGTGGACCAGGAGGCGACCCGGGCGCTGCGCGAGGCCGAGCCGCTGGGCCGTTTCGTGGGGCTGGAGATCTATTTCAACCGCGGGCATCTCGCCGTGCGGGAACTGGGCGATCTGTGGCGGTCGTCGCCGGATATCGGCACCTTCATCGACCGGGCGCTGAACCTGCCGTTCTACGGCGCGCTGGCCTTCACCCTGACCTACACGGCGCTGGTCACGCCGCTGTCGATCCTTCTGGGGTTCGTCGTGGCGCTCGCGGTCAACGCCCTGCCGCGGACGCTGAAGGGGCCGACGATCTTCTTCTCGCTCCTGCCGATGATCGTGACCCCGCTGATCGGCGGGCTGATCCTGTTCTGGATGATCGACAGCCGCGGCATCCTGGGCGCCTTCATCCAGTATCTGGCCGGCGATCCGGGCCTGTCGGTCAAGGCCTCGACACCGCTGATGTGGGCCATGCTGATCGTCTACGGCATCTGGTCCTCCGCCCCCTTCGCCTTCGTGGTCTATTACGCGGGGCTTCAGACCGTGCCGCAGGACACGCTGGAATCGGCCATGATCGACGGCGCGACCCGGTGGCAGCGGGTCCGATACGTGATCCTGCCGCATCTGCTGCCGCTGACCACCTTCATGGCGCTGATCAAGCTGATGGACAATTTCCGCGTGTTCGAGCCGATCATCAGCTTCAGCGCCGCCGCCCATGCCCAGAGCCTCAGCTACTTCATCTATTCCGATCTCGGCGGCGAGACGCGGCTTCTGTCCTCGGCGGCAGCAACCTCGGTGCTGACGATCCTGGGCGTCGTCATCCTGCTGTCGCCGGTGCTGGTGCGCACCTGGCGCAACTTCGGCAAGGCGTGAAGGAGGGAACCCCGTGTCATCCGTCGCAAACCGCCGCTCGCCCGCGCTGAACGCCACGCTGATCGCCTTTCTGGTGCTGTGGCTGATCCTGGCCGCCTTTCCGTTCCTCTGGACGCTCTGGGGCAGCTTCAAGGTCGAGGGCGACTTCTTTTCTCGGGCCGACTGGCGCAACGCGCTGTTCGGCACCCTGACCGAGGTCGAGACCGGCAGTCCGTTCACCACCCAGGGCTATTACGGCGCCTGGGTGCAGGAGGAATTCTGGCGCGCCGCGCTGAATTCGCTGATCGTCGTCGTCTGCGTGGTCTGCATCTCGCTGACCTTCGGGACGCTCGGGGGCTATGCGCTGTCGCGCTCGACCTACCGCTATGCGTTCTGGCTTCTGCTGATGGCGCTGGTGTTCCGGGCCATGCCCCCGGTCACACTGGTTTCGGGCTATCTGCTGCCGTTCTTCGAATGGAACCTGTGGGGGCATCTGCCGACCGCGATCATCGTGCTGGTGGCGATCAACCAGCCTTTCACCCTGTGGATGCTGACCAGCTTCTTCCGCAACATCCCCAAGGATCTGGACGAAAGCGCCATGGTCGACGGCTGCTCGCGCTTCCAGGCATTCCGCTATGTCATCATTCCGGTGATGTGGCCCGGGGTCATCACCACCGGGCTGTTCAGCTTTCTGCTGGCCTACAACGACTTCGTGGTGACTGCGATGCTCTTGTCGAAGGAAAACCAGACCATGATCCCCAAGATCGCCAGTTTCCTGGGCACGACCCAGACCGCGGGCAACGTGATGTTCGCGGTGGCCTCGGTCGTGTCGGTCACGGCACCGCTTTTCGTGCTCGTGATGTTCTTCCAGCGGCAGATCGTCAGCGGCCTGACCGCCGGCGCGGTGAAGGGCTGAGGCCATGGCGGACATCCAGCTCCGGCAGCTTTCGAAACGGTGGGGCAGCTTCGTCGGGGTGCAGGCGATGGACCTGCACATCGCCGAGGGCGAATTCCTGGTGCTGCTCGGCCCCTCGGGCTGCGGCAAGACCACCACGATGCGGATGATCGCGGGGCTCGAGGACGCGACCGAGGGCGACATCCTGATCGGCGGCACCCGGGTGAACGACCGCGACCCCAAGGACCGCGACATCGCCATGGTGTTCCAGTCCTACGGGCTTTACCCCACCATGTCGGTGTACGAGAACATCCGCTTCCCGCTGAAGGTCCGCAAGATCCCCGAAGCGGAACACCACGACCGGGTGATGCGCGCCGCCCGCACGGTGGAACTGACCGACTTCCTCGACCGCAAGCCGGCCGCGCTGTCCGGCGGGCAGCGGCAGCGGGTGGCGCTGGCCCGCGCCATCGTGCGCAAGCCCAAGGTCTTCCTGATGGACGAACCCCTGTCGAATCTCGACGCCAAGCTGCGCGTCTCGACCCGGGCACAGATCAAGAACCTTCATCACGAGCTGAAGACCACCACGATCTACGTCACCCACGACCAGATCGAGGCGATGACCCTGGCCGACCGCGTCGTGGTCATGTCCAGGGGCGTGGTCCAGCAGGCGGGCACGCCGCTGGAGATCTACGACCGGCCCGCGAACACCTTCGTCGCGGGCTTCATCGGCAACCCGGCGATGAACCTGCTGTCCGGCGTGCTGACCGGCGGGGTGTTCGAAGGGACACAGGTGCGCATCCCCGGTTTCGACGGCGCACCGGACGGGCCGGTGACGCTGGGGTTCCGGGCCGAGGATGCGCGCGTTGCGGACCGGGGCGAGATCGAGGCTCCGGTCTATGCGATGGAGCTGCTCGGCGATGCCTCGATGGCCACCGTCCAGGCCGGCGGCGCGCTGGTCGCGGTCAAGGCCGACAAGGGGTTTCTGGCCGGGATCGGCCAGCCGCTGGCGATCCATGTCCCGGCGCGGATCTGCCATCTGTTCGACGCAGCAACCGGCGCAAGGATCGACCGCCCATGACCGCGACACCGTCCCCCGCGCTGGCCCCCGAACCGAAACAAGGGTGATCCCATGGCGATCCGACATCTGAAATCCGGCAAGCCCGAGGCCGCCCGCGCCGAGGACGACGCCAAGGTGCGCGCCACGGTCGAGGCGATCCTGCACGACATCGAGGCCCGCGGCGATACCGCCGTGCGCGACCTGGCCCAGAGATTCGACGGCTATGCGCCCCCAAGCTTCCGCCTGACGCCGTCCGAGATCGAGGCGGCGATGCAGAAAGTCGCGCCGCGCGACATGGAGGACATCCGCTTCGCCCAGGCGCAGATCCGCCGCTTCGCCGAGGCACAGCGCGCCTCTATGACCGACATCGAGGTGGAAACCCTGCCCGGCGTGATCCTCGGCCATCGCAACATCCCCGTGCAGTCGGTCGGCTGCTACGTGCCGGGCGGCAAGTTCCCGATGGTTGCCAGCGCCCACATGTCGGTGCTGACCGCGACCGTGGCCGGCGTGCCGCGGATCGTCGCCTCGGCCCCGCCGGTCGGCGGTGCGCCGCATCCGGCCATCGTCGCGGCCATGCACATGGGCGGCGCGCACGAGATCTATGTGCTGGGCGGGATCCAGGCCGTCGGCGCCATGGCGCTCGGGACCGAGACCATCGCGCCGGTCCACATGCTGGTCGGCCCGGGGAATGCCTTCGTGGCCGAGGCCAAGCGCCAGCTCTACGGCCGCGTCGGGATCGACCTGTTCGCCGGGCCGACCGAGACCATGGTGATCGCCGACGACACGGTGGATGCCGAACTGGTTGCGACCGACCTTCTGGGCCAGGCCGAACACGGCTACAACAGCCCCGCCTGCCTGATCACCATTTCCCGCAGGCTGGCCGAGGGCACCCTGGCCGAGGTGGACCGCCTGCTTGCGATCCTGCCCACGGCCGAAACCGCCGCCGTCAGCTGGCGCGACTACGGCGAGGTGATCCTCTGCGACACGCACGAGGAGATGCTGCAGCTCGCCAACGACATGGCCTATGAACATGTCCAGGTCATGACCGACCGCGACGACTGGTATCTGGAGCACATGCACAGCTACGGCGCGCTGTTCCTCGGACCCCGCACCAATGTGGCCAACGGCGACAAGGTGATCGGGACCAACCACACTCTGCCGACCCGCCGTGCCGGCCGCTACACCGGCGGGCTGTGGGTGGGCAAGTTCCTCAAGACCCACAGCTACCAGCGGATCACCACCGACGCCGCGGCGGCGACGATGGGGGAATACGGCAGCCGCCTGTGCATGCTCGAAGGCTTCGTCGGCCATGCCGAACAGTGCAACATCCGCGTCCGCCGCTACGGCGGGCGCAACGTGCCCTACGGCGTGGCCGCAGAATGACCGCCCTCCCCCGAACGCCCTCGTTCCGCCTCGACGGGCGCCGCGCGCTGGTCACCGGTGCCTCGTCGGGGATCGGGCTTGCGGCGGCGGCGGCCCTGGCCGGGGCCGGGGCCGAGGTGGTTCTGGTGGCCCGGCGGCAGGCCGAGCTGGAGACCGCGGCGCAGGCGATCCGTCAGGGTGGCGGGCGGGCCGGGGCGCGGGCGCTCGACATCACCGATCTCGATGCGACAGCCGCCCTGGTGGCCGCGGAAGGTCCGTTCGACGTGCTGGTGAATGCCGCCGGCCTTGCCCGCCACGCCCCGGCGCTGGACACCGACCCGGCCGACTATGACGCGGTGATGGACCTGAACCTGCGCGCCGCCCTGTTCATGACCCGCAACGTCGCCCGCGGCCTGATCGCGGCCGGGCGCCCGGGCAGTCTCATCAACATTTCCAGCCAGATGGGCCATGTCGGCGGCCCGGAGCGCGCGGTCTACTGCGCCTCGAAACATGCGCTGGAAGGGATGACGAAGGCCATGGCGCTGGAATGGGGCCGGCACGGGATCCGGGTCAACACGCTCTGCCCCACCTTCATCCGCACGCCGCTGGCCGAACAGACCCTGCGCGACCCCGACCGCCGCGCCTGGGTCCTGTCGAAGATCGCGCTCGGCCGGCTGGGCGAGGTCGAGGACATCATGGGCCCCGTGGTCTTCCTTGCCTCGGATGCCTCGGCGCTGGTGACCGGCACCCATCTGCTGGTGGACGGAGGCTGGACCGCGGCATGAGCGACGCGCCCGCCAAGGTGACTGCCGCCGACGTGGCCCGCCTGGCCGGTGTGTCGCAATCGGCGGTCAGCCGGGTGTTCACCCCCGGCGCCTCGGCCTCGAAGCGCACCGCGGCCAAGGTCCGCGCGGCCGCCGAGATGCTGGGCTATCGCCCCGATCCGCTGGCGCGCGCCATGATCACCGGGCGGACCCGGATCATCGGCCTTGTGGTCGGCTATCTGGAAAACCAGTTCTATCCTGTCGCGCTGGAACATCTCAGCCGGACGTTGCAGGACCGCGGCTATCACATCCTGATCTTCCTGGCGGGCAACGATTCCGACCGGGTCGCCGACGTGGTGCAGGATCTGATCGCCTATCGGGTGGACGGGATCATCACCGCCTCGGTCGGAATATCGAACGACCTGACCGCCCGGCTGACGGCGCTCAAAATCCCGGTGGTGCTGTTCAACCGTGGCCAGGACGATCCGCGCCTGTCCGAGGTCACATCGGACAATCTGGCCGGCGCCGGGAAGGTGGCGGAATTCCTGATCGCCGGCGGTCATCGCCGGATCGCGCATATCATGGGCTGGCAGGGATCCTCGACCGGGCGCGACCGGGCGCAGGGGTTCCGCGCCGCCATGGCGGCGGCCGGGATGGAACCCGTGGCCATGGTTGACGGCGGCTATTCGCGCGAACAGGCCTCGGCCCTGACCCGGGCCATCATGGACGCGCCCGACCCGCCCGACGCGATCTTCGTCGGCAACGATCACATGGCCTTCGCCGTGATGGACACCCTGCGGCACGAGCTGGGCCTGCGTGTGCCGGACGATGTCTCGGTCGTGGGCTACGACGACGTGCCGATGGCCGCCTGGCCGGCCTATGACCTGACCACCCTGCGCCAGCCGGTGAACCGGATGGTCGAGGCCACGGTCGAGATGATCCTTGCCCGGATCGACGGCGAGGACGAACCGCGGAAGCTCCGCATCCCCGGGCCGCTGATCCCGCGCGGCTCGGCCCGCAAACCTCAAGGATGGACATCGTGAAAGGCTTCGACACCCGCTGGACCGACCTGCCGGACTTCATCATCGGCATCACCAAGGAGATATGGGAGGATCGCGGCGTCGCAACGCTGACCCACCGCTACGGCGCACAGATCCCGGTGCGCTCGCCCGCCTCGGTCGTGGTGGGCAACCAGGGCGTGATCGCCGCCACCATGGCGACCCTTGCCGAGTTTCCCGACCGCACGCTTCTGGGCGAGGACGTGATCTGGTCCGGCGACCCCGACTCGGGCAAGGGAATGCTGTCCTCGCACCGGCTGATCTCGACCGCGACGCACAGCGCACCGGGGGTCTATGGTGCACCGACCGGCAAGCGGCTGCGGTATCGCATCATCGCCGACTGCCACGCGATCGACGACCATATCGACGACGAATGGCTGGTGCGCGACCAGGGCGCCATCGTCCGGCAGCTGGGCATCGAGCCGCGGGATTTCGCCCGCGACCTGATCTTCCGCGAGGGCGGGCCGGAACGCTGCGTCAGGCCGCTGACACCGGACACCGATGTGCCCGGTCCCTACAAGGGCCGGGGCAACGACAACGAATGGGGCGCCCGGCTGGCCGACACGCTGGGGCGCATCATGCGGGCCGATTTCACCGCGATCCCGCAGGTCTATGACCGTGCCGCGAACCTGCACTATCCCGGCGGGCAGGACGGGCTGTCGCATGGCGATGCCGACCGGTTCTGGATGGGGCTGCGCGCCGCCTTCCCCTCGGCCGAATTCACGATCCATCACGTGATCGGCCGGGACGACCCCGGCATGCCGCCCCGGGCCGCGGTCCGCTGGAGCCTGTGGGGCCGGCACGAGGGCTGGGGCGCCTTCGGCACCCCGACCCGCGCGCAGGTCTATGTCCTGGGCATGACCCATGCCGAGTTCGGGCCCTGGGGCGGGGTGGACGGCCGCCACGGCTGGGGCCTGCGGCGCGAATGGACGCTTTACGACGAAACCGCCATCTGGAAGCAGATCCTGCTTCAGACCGGCGATCTGTGACCCCCGGAAAGGACCCGATCATGACCCCGCAGGAGATGGAGCGGAACATCGTCCGCTACGGAGACCTGAAACCCTGCAAGACCGCCTTCATCGACGCCCATACCCCGGGCTCGGACCAGAAGGAGAATTTCACCATCATCGGCGGCGGGGTGTCCGAAAGCCCCGACCAGCATGTGCATATCCGCGAGACGCCGGGCTTCAACATCGGAGCCGCCGGCCAGCCGCCCAAGTGCCGCAACAGCCTGCATTCGCACCGCACCGCCGAGGTCTTCTTCGTCCTCAAGGGCCGGTGGCGGTTCTTCTGGGGCCGCCGGGGCACCGCGGGCGAGGTGGTGCTCGAGGAGGGCGACATCTTCAACATCCCCACCGGCATCTTCCGCGGGTTCGAGAACATCGGCACCGACTACGGGATGATCATGGCGATCCTCGGCGGCGACGACGCGGGCGGCGGGGTGATCTGGGCGCCGCAGGTGATCGAGGACGCCCGCGCCCACGGCCTGGTGCTGGGCGCGAACGGGCGGCTCTACGATAGCAAGAAGGGCGAAACCCTGCCCGAGGGCGTGGGCCCGATGCCGCTGCTGACCGAGGCGGAACTCGCGGCCTTTCCCGAGCCGACCGCGGCCGACGTGATCCCCAACCACGTCGCCCGCTACTGGGACCTGATGGCGCTGGCCGACCGCAAGCCGGCGCTGGTGATCGGCGAGACCGGCATCCTGCGCGACCGGCCGGGCTTCGAGGTCGGTTTCCTGACCCGCGGTTCGGCGACCGAGGCGTTCCACAGCCACGACCGGCCGTCGGTCCTGATGCCGGTCAAGGGGCACTGGCGGCTGAAGTGGGACGGGGGCGAGGCTACCCTGAACCCCGGCGACACCTGCCTGGTGCCGGCGGATCTGCCCCATGCCGCCGTCCCCTCGATGACCGGCGAGGCAAGCCTCTACCATGTCGTCGGCACCGGCGACCCGGCCGGCCCGACCTGGCGGCCCTGAACGGCCGGAAACCGCAACCCCCCGGCGGGCGCATGGACGCGCCCCCGGATTTCCCGCCGGAGACCCCGATGCCGCTTCCCGCAACCCATGTCGGCAGCCTGCCGCGCCCGCAGAAGGTGGTCGATTTCCTGTTCGCCCGCGAACGGGGCGAGGACCACGACCCCGCCGCCTTCGACGCCTGCATGGCCGAGGCGGTGATGGAGAATGTCCGCCGCCAGAAGGAGGCGGGGATCGCCATCGTCTCGGACGGGGAATGTTCCAAGATCAGCTATGCAACCTATGTGAAGGACCGCTACACCGGCTTTTCGGGCGACAGCCCGCGCAACGCCCCGGCCGACCTGAAGCTCTATCCCTCGTTCCTCGACCGGCTGGCGCGGGCAGGCGGCACGCCGCAATATGCGCGGCCGATGTGCACCGGCCCCGTCGTCTCGAAGGGTCAGGGCGAATTGCAGAAGGACATCGCCAACCTGAAGGCCGCGATGGCGGCGCATGGGGTGAACCGCGGTTTCATGAACGCCGCCTCGCCCGGGGTGATCGCGCTGTTTCTCCAGAACGCCCATTACCCGGACCGCGAGGCCTATCTCTGGGCCCTGGCCGAGGCGATGGCCGACGAATACCGCACCATCGTCGAGGCCGGGCTGGACCTGCAGCTCGACTGCCCCGACCTCGCGCTCAGCCGCCACATGCTCTTCACCGACCTAAGCGACGACGACTTCCTGAAGATCGCCGCCATGCATGTGGAGGCCCTGCGCCACGCCGTCGCGGGCCTGCCCGAGGACCGCATCCGGCTGCACATCTGCTGGGGCAATTACGAAGGCCCGCATGTCTGCGACATCGACATGGCCAAGGTCTTTGCGCTGCTGATGTCGGTGCCCGCGCGCTACATCCTGTTCGAGACCGCGAACCCCCGCCACGGCCACGAATGGGAAGTGTTCCGCGACCGCGCGGCCGAAATCCCGGACGACAAGGTGCTTGTGCCGGGCGCGGTGGACACGACCACCAACTTCGTCGAACATCCCGATCTGGTGCGCCAGCGGCTGGAACGCTTCACCGCCATCGTCGGCAGCGACCGGGTGATCGCGGGCAGCGACTGCGGCTTCGGCACCTTCGCGGGCTTCGGCGCGGTGGATCCCGAAATCGCCTGGGCCAAGCTGGCGACGCTGGCCGAAGGCGCACGCCGCGTGCCATGACCCCGGTCGTGCTTCTGCCGGGCATGATGTGCGATGCCCGGATGTGGGGCCCGGTCATGGGCGCCTTCTCCGGCCGGACGGTGCTGCACGGGGCGCTGACCGCCGCCGACACGATGGCCGGTCTCGCCGCCGGGGTTCTGGCGCTGGCGCCGCCCCGCTTTGCCCTCGCCGGGTTGTCGATGGGCGGGATCGTGGCGATGGAGATGCTGACGCAGGCCCCCGAACGGGTCGAGCGGCTGGCGCTGCTCGACACCAACCCGCGGGCCGAGACGGCCGAGGTGAAGGCCCGCCGCGCCCCGCAGATCGCCCGGGCGCTGTCCGGCGATCTGGCCGGGTTGATGCGCGACGAGATGAAACCGAACTACCTGGCGCAGACCCGGGACCGCGGCGCGATCCTCGATCTGTGCATGGCGATGGCGCTCGACCTCGGGCCGGCGGTGTTCGCCCGCCAGTCCGCCGCGCTGCGCGACCGGGCCGACCGGCAGGCGACGCTGGCGGCGTTCCGCGGCCCGGCCCTTGTCCTGATGGGCGAGGAGGACCGCCCCTGCCCCCGCGAGCGGCACGAGCTGATGCACCGGCTGATGCCGCAATCCCGTCTGGTGGTGATCCCCGGCGCGGGGCATCTGCCGGTGCTGGAGAAACCCCGTGAAACCGCGGCCGAGCTGCGCCGCTGGCTGGAGATGCCATGACCCCCGGACTTCACGCCCTGCTGCGGTCGGTCGACACGCCCACCGTCTGCAACGCCATCGAGGTGGCCGAGGGCCGCCGCGGGTTTCGCGGCTTCACCCGCGGCACGCCGGTCGCCACCGATCCCGCGGGCATCGTCGTCGGCCATGCGGTCACCGCGACCATCGCCGGCAACGCCCCGCCTTCCGATCCGCCCGCGGCGGTGCGGGCGCGGCGCATGGCCTATTACCGCGCGATGCACGATGCGCCAAAGCCCTCGGTCGCGGTGATCGAGGACGCCGACTGGCCCGACTGCACCGGCGCCTTCTGGGGCGAGATCAACGCCACGGTGCACAAGGGGTTCGGCATGGCCGGCGTGCTGACGAACGGCGTCGTGCGCGATCTGGGCGACCTCCCGGACGGA
>JBKBMT010000044.1:0-23463 GCA_046295655.1 Gemmobacter sp.
GCTGGCGATCGTTGCCTTCGTGTTCGCGGCGACGCTCGGACCCGGCGACGTTCTGCCCTTCGCGCTGATCTGCGCCGCTTCGGGCGCTGCCCTCGGCGCTGACCTGACGCTCCTGCCCGCGCTTTTCGCCCGCCGCATGGCAGTCGTTTCGCCGCGGGCAGGGGGCGGCTTCGGCCTCTGGTCCTTCGTGTCGAAATTCACCCTCGCCTTTGCCGCCGTGACCGTCCTGCCGCTTCTCGAACAGCGGGGCTTCGCGGCCGGATCCGACAATCCGGAGGCGGCGCTGACCATGCTGACCGTCCTTTACGCCATCGTTCCCTGCGCACTGAAGGTGCTTGCCATCGCCCTTCTTCTTGCCGCGCCTGTCCAGGAGGAAACGCCGTGACCCCGACCATCGCGCTCATGCTCGGCGTCGTCCTGACGCTGGCTCTCGTCGCCGCCCATTCCCGGTTTCTCGGGTTCCGGTCGCAGACACCGGCGCAGTTCCGCGGCAAGGGCCCGGACTTCGACCTGCGGCGACACCTCAGCGGGCCGATCCTGTGCGAGGGGGTGATCTATGGTCCGAGCGGTCGCGTCACCTCGCGGTTCGTCGCCGACATGGAGGCGCGCTGGGAAGGCAATACCGGCATCATGACCGAACGGTTCCGCTATGACAGCGGGGCGGTGCAGGACCGTCGCTGGACCCTGACGCTTGGCAACGACGGGACGATCAGGGCCGAGGCACCCGATGTCGTGGGGCCGGGGCTGGGTCGTCAGGAGGGGGCGGGTGTGCGGCTCGACTACCGGATCCGGCTGCCGCAGGATGCGGGCGGTCACGTCCTTACGGTCACCGACTGGATGTATCTGATGGAGAACGGGACGATCATGAATCACAGCCAGTTCCGCAAGTTCGGGATCAAGGTGGCCGAACTGGTGGCGACCATGCGGCGCAAGGACGGGTGAGGGCGCGGCGTGCGGGAATGGGCGGGACGCCGGTACTGGTTGGTCGGGGCCTCGGAGGGGCTGGGGCGTGCGCTGGCGCATCGGATGGCGGCGTCCGGGGTCGATCTGGTGCTCTCGGCGCGCAGCGCCGACAGGTTGCAGGCGCTTGCGGCAGAGCTGCCCCGCCGGGCCGAGATCGTACCCTGCGACGTGACCGACGAGGCCTCTGTGGCAGACGCCGCCGGTCGTGCAGGAGCGCTTGACGGGGTCGTCTACCTGGCCGGTCTCTACTGGCCGATGCCGGCCCGCTGCTGGGATCCGGTCAGGGCCGCGGCGATGTGCGACGCCAACCTGACCGGGGCGGTCCGGGTGCTGGGCCATCTCGTGCCCGGCATGATCGAGCGTGACCGCGGGCATGTGGTGATCACCGGGTCGCTTGCCGGGTTCCGCGGCCTGCCCGGCTCGATCGGCTATGCCGCCTCCAAGGCCGGCGTGATGGGGCTGGCCGAATCGCTTTACGCCGATCTGCGCGGGACGGGTGTCGAGGTACAGCTGGTCAATCCGGGCTTCATCCGCACCCGTCTGACCGAGAAGAACGATTTCAACATGCCCTTCATCATGTCACCCGACGAAGCTGCGCGCCGGATGTTCGAGCACATGGGCACCAACCGGTTCAAGACGAGCTTCCCGACGGCCTTCTCTCTGTTCTTCCGGCTGGGTCAGTTGCTGCCCGACTGGGCCTGGTATCCGCTGCTTCCGCGCCGATAGGCCCTTGCCCAACCCGCCCCGGCCGCCCTATCCGGGTTGGCAAGGAGCATGCCATGCTGGACGAGACCGAGGAGATCCACCCGCTGTTTCGCGGGGCGCCGCAGACCACCGAGTTCCGCAAGCTGCGCAAGCGGCTCGTGCGCGAGGTGCGCGAGGCGATCGAAACCTATTCCATGCTGCGGCCGGGCGATCGGTGGCTGGTCTGCCTGTCGGGCGGCAAGGACAGCTATACCCTTCTGGCGGTCCTGCACGAATTGAAGTGGCGCGGGCTGCTGCCGGTGGACCTCCTGGCCTGCAACCTCGATCAGGGTCAGCCCGGCTTTCCGGCGACCGTACTGCCCGATTTCCTGTCCCGCGTGGGGGTGTCGCACCGGATCGACTATGCCGATACCTATTCGGTTGTCCTGGACAAGGTGCCGCAGGGGCGCACCTTCTGCGCGCTCTGCTCGCGCCTGCGGCGCGGGAACCTCTACCGCATCGCGCGAGAAGAAGGGTGTTCGGCGGTGGTTCTCGGTCATCACCGCGACGACATCCTCGAGACCTTCTTCATGAACCTCTTTCACGGCGGCCGACTGGCGACAATGCCCCCGAAACTGGTCAACGAGGAAGGCGACCTGATGGTGCTGCGCCCCCTCGCTTTCGTCGCCGAGGCCGATTGCGACCGCTTCGCCCGTGCCATGGGCTATCCGATCATTCCCTGCGACCTGTGCGGCAGTCAGGACGGGCTTCAGCGGATGCAGGTCAAGCAGATGCTCGACGCGTGGGAGGCGCGCAGCCCAGGCCGGCGCCAGGTGATGTTCCGGGCCCTGATGAACGCAAGGCCGTCGCATCTGCCGGATCCCGCCCTGTTTGACTTTGCGGTACTCTGGCCGGATCGGGACCGCGGACCAATTGCGGAAAATGCCGTGCTTTCGGCGCAGCCGGATTAACGAAGCCATCAACATGCCGCCCTAGCCTCGTGCCGTCGGGTTCGTCCCACGGATGCGAGGACAGACATGCCGCACCCTTCCGCCCGCTCTGCGCTGCGCAGCCTTGCCGGGGCGTTCGCGCTGCACCACGCCCTTGCCCTCGTGCCCGCCCTTTCGCTTGCAGCCTACTGGCTGGGTGGTGAGCGGCTGCTTCTGATCGCCGCGCTAAGCGCGCCCCTTTTGCTGTTGGCTGTTGGCGCGGCGCGCCGGCCCGACCCCTTGCCATCGACGCAGTTCACGCAGGACGGGCTGATTGCGGCCCTGGGGCCGGGCGGCGGCTGCATCGTGCTGCGGCTCGACGAACCGGAGCGGCTGGTTGACCGTTTCGGCCGCGCCGCCGAGGCGCATGTCCGGGCGGCGCTGGCCGACCGCATCGCCGGCGTCCTGCGCCCCGGCGACCGGCTGGCGCAACTGGGGTCCGGCGGCTTCGGCGTGGCCCTGTTGCCGGGGCCGCGGCTCGACCTCGAGGCGATGATCCAGATCGCGGCCCGGATCATCGCGGCGGCGGCCGAACCTGTCGCGCTCGACGCCGCCCGGATCTACGTCACGGTTTCGGCGGGGTTCTGTCTGGCCTCCCGCCTGCCCGACGCGCGGGGCGTCGAGATCCTGGCCGCGGCGCAGACTGCCGCGGACGAGGCGGTGCGGCACGGTCCGGGCGCGCTGCGCGCCTATGCACCCGACATGTCCCGCAGTCGCGCCGACCGCGACACGCGCCGGGCCGAGCTGGAGCGGGCGCTGGACGAAGGCCAGATCCTCGCGCACTTCCAGCCGCAGATCAGCGCCGACACCGGCCATGTCTCCGGGTTCGAGGCGCTGGCACGCTGGCAGCACCCTGACCGAGGCCTGCTGTCGCCGGTCGAGTTCCTGCCCGAGATCGAGGCCGCGGGCCTGTCCGACCGGTTGTCGGAGATCATGGTCCACCAGGCGGTGACGGCGCTCTCACGGTGGGACCGGGCGGGGCTTTCCGTGCCGCGGGTTGGGGTCAATTTCTCGGCCGAGGAACTGCGCAACCCGCGTCTGCCCGAGCGGATCGTCTGGGAAGTCGAACGCTTCGACCTGTCGCCTGAGCGCCTTTCGGTCGAGATTCTGGAATCGGTCGTCGCGGGTGCGGGCAACGATGTCATCGTGGCGAATGTTGCCGCGCTGAGCCGGCTGGGTTGCGGAATCGACCTGGACGACTTCGGCACCGGCCACAGTTCGATTGCCAACATCCGCCGCTTCGCCGTGCGCCGGTTGAAGATCGACCGGTCCTTCGTGACACGGGTGGACGAGGACCGGGACCAGCAGCGTCTCGTCTCGGCGGTGCTTTCGCTCGCCGAACGGCTGGGGCTCGAGACCGTGGCCGAGGGCGTCGAGACCCGCGGCGAGCACGCGATCCTCGCGCAGCTCGGATGCACGCACCTGCAGGGCTTCGGCATCGCACGTCCGATGCCCTTCGACGACACGATCGGCTGGATCGCCGAGCGCGAGCGCCGGCGGACATTGCCGCCGCGGATCGGCCGCGCCGCCACCTGAGGCTGTTCCGGCGCAGGCCGGGGCCGCGGTCCCCGGCCGGGCGCGAACGCGCCGAGAATCCTGGCTGCCGGAGCGGGAGTGTCTGCGGTCCCCCTGCAGCGTGGCACGGGTGCAGACGTCCGTGCGCCGCGCCATTCACCGGACGGTCACGGCTCCGCGAAACCGCTTGACCTTTCCGCCCCCCTTCTGTTGAAGCGGCGCTGACCTGCAGACAGCATCGGGTGGCGCTGCGCCATGGACGACCAGAACCGGAACCTCATTCTTGCAACCGCGCTCAGTTTCCTTGTGATCCTGGTGTGGTTCCTGCTGTTTCCGCCCGAAGATCCGGTTGTCGATCCGAATGCGCCGGTTGCCCAGCAGCAGACAGGCGACGCGCTGATGCCGCCCGCGGTCACGGCCGCCGATGGCACAACCGCCCCGCCCGCGGCCGAAGCTGCCCCCGAAGCCCCGCGCGTTCCGATCGACACGCCGCGCGTGACCGGCACGATCTCGCTTTCCGGTGGCCGGATCGATGATCTTTCGCTGCGCAACTACCGCGAAACGCTTGCGCCCGGCTCGGACATCGTGCGGCTTCTCCGCCCCGTGGACATGAGCCATTCCTACTATGCGCTGTTCGGCTGGGCGCCCGGCGGCACGCTGGATTTTGCCGATGTGCCCGGCCCCAACACATTGTGGGAGCTCGCCTCGGGCGACCGGCTCAGTCCCGGCAACCCGGTCACGCTGCGCTGGGACAACGGCCGCGGCCTGATCTTTACCCGCACCATCGAGGTCGACGACCGCTATCTGTTCCGCATCACCCAGGCGGTCCGCAACACCGGTGCCGAGGAAGTGCGCCTGGCGCCCTGGGGGCAGATCGCCCGCCACGGCACTCCGCCGGATCTGGAGAACTTCTTCATCAGCCACGAAGGGCTGATCCAGATGGCCGATGGAAAGCTGACCGAAGCGTCCTACAAGGATCTCGCCGACAATCCCTTCAGCGAGGCCGAGCGCGCGCGGCTTGCGATCACCGAAGTCGCGGCGAACGGCTGGATCGGCTTCGGCGACAAGTACTGGATGTCGGTTCTCATACCGGAGCCGGGGCAGGCCTTCCGCGCCGTGCAGAAGTATGTCCCCGGCGCCGACATCTTCCTGACCGAGACGCGACACCCGGCCCTTTCCGTCGCGCCGGGCGCCACCGTCGAGGTGCCGTCGCGGCTCTTTGCCGGCGCCAAGGAATGGGAAACGATCCGGCGCTACCAGAACGAACACGGCATCGACCGGTTCATCGATTCCATCGACTGGGGCTGGTTCTTTTTCCTGACCAAGCCGCTGTTCGCCGTGCTGCACTGGCTCAACGCGGTGATCGGCAACATGGGGCTCGCGATCATCGCCCTTACGCTGGTGCTGAAGGCCGTGCTGTTCCCGCTTGCCTACAAGTCCTATGTCTCGATGGCGCGGATGAAGGAACTTCAGCCCGAGATGGAGGCGCTCAAGGAACGGGTCGGCGATGACCGCCAGAAGATGCAGCAGGAGATGATGAAGCTCTACAAGGAAAAGAAGGTGAACCCGGCCGCCGGGTGCCTGCCGATCCTGATCCAGATCCCGATCTTCTTCTCACTCTACAAGGTGATATTCGTCACCATCGAGTTGCGGCATGCACCGTTCTTCGGCTTCCTGCGCGATCTTTCGGCACCCGATCCGACCTCGATCTTCAACCTGTTCGGCCTGCTTCCCTGGCCCGCACCCGATCCGCATTCCTTCATGGCGCTGATCTTCATCGGCATCATGCCGATCCTCCTGGGCGTCACGATGTGGCTTCAGCAGAAGCTCAACCCGGCACCGACCGACCCGACCCAGGCGATGATCTTCGCCTGGATGCCCTGGGTGTTCATGTTCATCCTCGGCGGCTTCGCCTCGGGTCTCGTGCTCTACTGGATCACCAACAACGTCATCACCTTCGTCCAGCAGTATCTCATCATGCGCAGCCACGGCCACAAGCCGGACCTGTTCGGCAACATCAAGGCGGGCATGAAGAAGAAGCCTGCCGCGAAGTGACCCCGCGGCTTGCGCATATCGTCCGCCACCCGGTCAAGTCCGCCGGATTCGAGGAACTGGAACAGGTGACGCTCGCGCCGGGACAGGCCATGCCCTGGGACCGGCACTGGGCCGTAGCCCATGCGGCCGCGCGCCTGTCGGGCGGCTGGGACAGCAAGCTGAACTTCCTGCGCGGCTGGGGTTCGGCCGATCTGATGGCCGTCGGCGCCCGGCTGGACGAGACCACGGGCACGCTGCGTCTGACCCATCCGCGGCGGCCCGGTCTGTCGTGCATCCCGGGCAGCCCCGAGGGGGATGCGGCGCTCATCGACTGGCTGCGCCCGCTGTGGCCCGAGACCCGGCCGGAACCTGCCGAGGTCGTCCGGGTGCCCGGGCAGGCGATGACCGATGTGCCCGATCCCTGGATCGCGGTGCTGAACCATTCGTCCAACCGCGCGCTGGGTCAGCGGATGGGGCGTGAACTGTCGATCCACCGCTGGCGCGGCAACCTGTGGCTCGACGGGCTGGCGCCGTGGGAGGAGTTCGACCTGGTCGGCCGCGATTTCGCGATCGGTCCGGTGCGCCTGCGGGGGGTGGAACGTATCGTCCGCTGCCGCGCCACCTGCGCCGACCCCGCGACCGGCCGCTGGAACGGCGACACGCTTGCCGCGCTGGATGCGGCCTATGGCCATCAGGAATTCGGCATCTACGCCGAGGTGGTGGCGGGCGGCACGGTCGCCCTCGGCGATCGGGTGCAATCATGAGCCTGCCCTTTCCCGAAGCCCCGCCGCCCGATGACCAGGCCCGCGAGGCGGGGCGGCTGTTGTTCGCCGGTCCGGTGGAGTTCCTCAAGGGCGTGGTGGCGATGGAACATCTGCCGCCGCCGGACCGGATCGAGGTCTGTTTCGCCGGCCGCTCGAACGTCGGCAAATCCAGCCTGATCAACGCGCTTGCGGGGCGCAAGAACCTTGCCCGCGCCTCGAATACGCCGGGCCGCACGCAGGAGATCAACTTCTTCGCCCTGGGCGACAGCCGCTATCTGGTGGACCTCCCCGGCTACGGCTTTGCCGAGGCGCCGGTTGCTGTGGTGAAACGCTGGCAAGCTCTGCTGCGCGCCTATCTGGCGGGGCGGGTGACGCTGCGCCGGGCTTTCGTGCTGATCGACATGCGGCACGGCATAAAGGCTGTGGATCAGGAGATCCTGACGCTGCTGGACCGGTCGGCCGTCACCTTTCAGGTCGTGCTGACCAAGGCCGACAAGGTGAATCGCGCGACCCGCGAGGCAACGCTGGCGCAGGTCCGGGTGGCGCTGGGATCGCATCCGGCTGCCTTCCCCGAACTTGTCGTTACCAGCTCGGAAACCGGCGAGGGGATCGAGACGCTGAGGGCCATCGTTGCGAACATGTCCTGACCCCGTCGCGCAAGCCCTTACATTCCCGTTACAAAAACCCATATTGTGACGGCGGGAGATTCCCGCTATTCGCGCCGCGCGCATGTCCGCGCACTTTCGACCGCTGTCGCCGGAAGGGCCCGTGATGATCCCCACGCCGCATTACCTGATCGACAAGGCCCGGCTCCTGCCGAACCTCGAGGCGATCGCCCGCCTGCGCGAGACATCCGGCGCGAAGTCGCTGCTTGCGCTCAAGTGTTTCGCCACCTGGTCGGTGTTCGATTTCATGGCCGACTACATGGACGGCACAACCTCGTCCTCGCTTTTCGAGGTGAAGCTGGGGCGCGAGAAGTTCGGCAAGGAAACCCACGCCTATTCCGTGGCCTATGCCGATCACGAGATCGACGAGGTGCTGGCGAACTGCGACAAGATCATCTTCAACACCATCGGCCAGCTGGAACGGTTCGAGCGCGAAAGCCGCGGCACGGTGCGGGGGCTGCGGGTGAACCCCGGCGTCTCGACTTCGGATTTCGACCTCGCCGATCCGGCGCGTCCCTTTTCGCGGCTGGGCGAACACGACCCCGAGAAGATCGCCGCCGTCACCGATCTCGTCTCGGGCTTCATGTTCCACAACAACTGCGAGAACGACGATTTCGACCGGTTCGACCGGATGCTCGGCCATATCGAGCAGCGTTTCGGCTTCCTGATCCGCCAGATGCAGTGGATCAGCCTTGGCGGCGGCATCCATTTCACCGGGCCGGGCTATCCGCTGGACCGGCTGGCCGAACGGCTCAAGCGCTTTGCCTGCGAGAACGAGGTGCAGGTCTATCTGGAGCCCGGCGAGGCGGCGATCACCAATTCGGCGACGCTGGAGGTCACGGTGCTGGACACGCTGTGGAACGGCCGCAACCTGGCCATCGTGGACAGCTCGACCGAGGCCCACATGCTGGATCTGCTGATCTACCGGCAGGAAGCGAAGATGCTGCCGGACGAGGGCCCCGAGGAATGGATGGTCTGCGGCAAGTCCTGTCTGGCCGGCGACGTGTTCGGCACCTTCCGCTTTCCCCGGCCGCTGCGGCCGGGCGACCGGCTGTCGATCCAGGACGCCGCGGGCTATACCATGGTCAAGAAGAACTGGTTCAACGGCGTCCAGATGCCGGCCATCGTGATCCGCGAACTGGACGGAACCCTGCGCGTGCAGCGCAGCTTCACCTACGACGACTTCGCATCCGCGCTGTCGTGAAACCCGCAACCGCTGACGAAGGAGGAACAGGGGCCAGATGAAACGCGACGTTCTCATCATCGGAGCCGGCGGCGTGGCGCAGGTGGTCGCGCACAAATGCGCGCAGAACAACGATGTGCTTGGGGCGATCCACATCGCCAGCCGCACGCTGTCGAAATGCGAGGCGATCGTCGAGAGCGTGCGCGCGAAGGGTGCGATGAAGGTCGCCGGCGTGATCGAGGCCCATGAGGTGAACGCCCGCGACAGTGCCGCGGTCGAGGCGCTGATCCGCAGGACAGGGGCGCAGATCGTGATCAACGTCGCCCAGGCCTTCGTCAACATGCCGGTGCTCGACGCCTGCATCCGCGCCGGCGTGGCCTACATGGACACCGCGATCCACGAGGAGCCGGACAAGATCTGCGAGACCCCGCCGTGGTATGCAAACTACGAATGGAAGCGCCGCGAGGCGGCGAAGGCAGCCGGCGTCACGGCGATCCTCGGCGTCGGGTTCGATCCCGGGGTGGTGAATGCCTACGCCCGCTACGGGATCGACACCTATCTGGACGAGGTGCGATCGATCGACATCGTGGACATCAACGCCGGCAGCCACGGCCGCTGGTTCAGCACGAACTTCGACCCCGAGATCAATTTCAGGGAATTCACCGGGACGGTCTATTCATGGCAGAACGGCGGCTGGCAGGCGAACCGGATGTTCGAGATCGGCAAGGAATGGGACCTGCCGGTGGTCGGCAAGCAGAAGGCCTATCTGACCGGCCATGACGAGGTGCATTCTCTGGCTGCCAACTATCCCCAGGCCGACGTGCGGTTCTGGATGGGCTTCTCGGACCACTACATCAACGTCTTTACCGTCCTGAAGAATCTGGGTCTGTTGTCCGAGAAACCGGTGCGGACGGCCGAAGGCGTCGAGGTCGTGCCGCTGAAGGTCGTCAAGGCAGTGCTGCCCGACCCGGCCAGCCTCGCGCCCGATTACACGGGCAAGACCTGCATCGGCACCCTGGTGCGCGGCACGAAGGACGGACGCGAGGTCGAGGCCTTCGTCTACAACGTTGCCGACCACAAGGAGGCCTATCTGGAGGTCGGCAGCCAAGGCATCAGTTACACCGCCGGGGTGCCACCGGTCGCGGCCGCCATCCTGATCGCCGACGGAACCTGGGATGTCGGCCAGATGCGGAATGTCGAGGAACTCGATCCCGCACCGTTCATCCGCGTCCTGAACCGCATCGGCCTGCCGACCCGGGTGCGCGATGCCGACGGCGACCGGCCTGTGGCGCCCTGATCGGCGCGCGCGCAATGTTTCGGAACCGTGAGCCGCGGGGGCGCGTTCCCACCCGATTGGCCCGGCGCAGGCCCGCCCGGCATTGTCTTGGCCGGAGGGAATGCTAGGGTCAGACCGGTACGGAAACGGGGGGCGGACAGTTGGCTGTTAGGCGTCGGCGCGGTATGTTTGTGGCGGTGCCGGCGCTGCTTCTCTGGGCTTTTGCGGCTCTGGCGCTTGACGATGTCGTGTTCACGGCTCCCGGCGCCGACCGCGATCTGGAACGATCCCTGCGCGGCGCCTCGTTGGTCCTCGAGGCACGGCGCGACGGGCGGACCGGCCCGCTGGAGATCTTTTCGGCGGCACAGGCCGATTACGGGCGCCTGCTCGGAGCCCTCTATGCAGCGGGCTACTATTCCGGCGTGATCTCGGTGCGGATCGACGGGCGCGAGGCGGCAGACATTCCGCCCCTGAACGCCCCCCGCACAGTGCGTCGCGTGGAGATCCGCGTCGATCCGGGCAGCCGTTTCACCTTCGGTCGGGCCGCGATCGGCCCGCTGGCGCCCGGCACCGATCTTCCCCCGGGTTTTGCGCCCGGCGCCGTTGCCGAAAGCGGGGTGATCCGCGACGCCGCCGAGGCGGCCGTCGAGGGCTGGCGCGAGACCGGTCGGCCCAAGGCGGCTATCGGCCGTCAGTCGATCACCGCCGTTCATCCCCAGCGCAGGCTCGACGCCGAGATCGAGGTGCAGCCCGGACCCGAGGCGGTGTTCGGCCGACTGCGCTTTTCCGGTCAGGAGCGGATGCGCGAGGCGCGGTTGCACAAGATCGCGGGCTTTCCCGAGGGCGCGCGCTATTCACCCGAGGCGCTGCGCCGCGCGGCGGACCGGTTGCGCCGCACCGGCGTGTTCCGCTCGGTCTCGCTGGTCGAGGCCGACCGGCTGGGGCCTGGCAACACGCTGGATGTGGACGCGACCGTGATCGAGGAGGTGCCGCGCAGGTTCGGCTTTGGCGCCGAGGTCGCAAGCTTCGATGGTGCGCGCCTGACCGCTTTCTGGCTGCACCGAAACCTGCTGGGTGGGGGCGAGCGGTTCCGGGTCGAGGGCGAGGTTGCCCAGATCGGCGCGCGGGAAAGCGGCGTCGACTACCGGCTTGGCGTGTCCTACGAGCGCCCCGCCACCGGCACGCCCGACACCACCTTGCGGATCGCGGCCGAGGTCGCCCGCGAGCAGGAGCGCGACTATCGGCAGGATCGCATCGGCTTCGGCCTGGGCGCGGTGCATGTCTTCTCCGACCGGCTTACCGTTCGGGGCGGGATCGACTATCGTGCCGCGCGGGTTCGCGACGCCGGGGGGCGGCAGGATTTCCGCAACCTCGCCCTGCCGCTGGGCGTGCTGTTCGACAACCGTGACAACCGGTTCGATGCAACCCGCGGTTTCTACCTCGATGCAGAGATCCGTCCCTTCCGCGGCTTTGGTTCCACCGACAGCGGCGCGCGGCTGGTTGCGGACGGCCGGGCATATCGCGCGGTGGGCGAACGCGTCGTGCTTGCCGGCCGGCTGCAGCTCGGGGAGGTTCGGGGAACGGGTCTGCTGCGGACGCCCCGGGATTATCTGTTCTTCTCGGGCGGAGGCGGAACGGTGCGCGGACAGCCTTTCCAGTCGCTCGGTATCAACGTGGCGAGGGGTGCACCCGGAACGCCTGGCACGCTGATCGGCGGCACCCGGTTCCTCGGTGCTTCGGCCGAAGTGCGGACCCGGCTAACCGACACCATCGGGATCGTTGCCTTCTACGATTTCGGCCGCGTGTCGGTCGGCGGCGATCTGGGGCGGTCGCATGCCGGGGCGGGGCTCGGGCTGCGCTATGCAACCGGGATCGGCCCGATCCGGGTCGATCTCGCGGCGCCGGTCGGCGGCACGACCGGACGGGGCGGCCAGCTTTATATCGGCATCGGGCAGGCGTTCTGATGCGCGTTGTCCTTGCCCTGATCCTGCTCTGTCTGCCCCTTGCCGCCGTCGCGCAGGAAGATGATCGCGGCTTCATCACCCGCCTGCTGGAGGAAAACCTGTCCGGCGAAGGGCGCACCGTCCGGCTGATCGGGTTCGAGGGGGCGCTTTCGTCCCGCGCGCGCGTTGCCGAGATCAGCATCGCCGACGCCGAGGGGGTGTGGCTGTCGCTGCGCGGCGTCGAGATGCAGTGGAACCGTTCGGCCCTTCTGCGCGGCGCGGTCGATATCGGCGAGATCACTGCCGAGGAAATCGACCTGCCGCGCCCGCCGCTGCCCGTCGAGGGGGCGCTGCCGACGCCCGAGGCGACGCCGTTCAGCCTGCCCCAACTGCCGGTTTCCGTGTCCATCGGGCGCATCGCCGCCGGGACGGTCAGACTGGGTGCGCCCGTCCTTGGCCGCGAGATCGCGGTCTCGCTCGACGGTTCGGCCCGGCTTGAAGACGGTGCCGGGGCGGCGCGGCTGACCATCGAGCGTGTCGACCAGATCCGTGGCAGGCTGGTGCTGGATACCGCTTATTCCAACGAAACCGGCGTGTTGCGCGTTGCTCTTGACGTGGCGGAACCAGAGGGGGGGATTGCGGCGACCGCGCTGGGCCTGCCCGGCAATCCATCGGTCCGTCTCGTTGTCGGGGGCGAAGGACCGCTGGACGATTTCACCGCTGATGTTGCTCTTGCCACAGATGAGGAGGATCGTCTGACAGGTCAGGTGGCACTGTCCGGTGTCGAGGCTGGCCGGGCGTTTCGCGCCGATCTGGCAGGCGACCTGGCACCGCTGTTCCTGCCCGCCTACCGCAACTTCTTCGGCGAAAGTGTTGCGCTGTCGGCCGAAGGGGTGCGGCGTGACGATGGCGTGACCGATCTGTCGGCACTGCGGCTCGAGACTGCGCAGCTTGCGCTCGAGGGGCGCGCCCGCCTTGCCGCGGACGGCCTGCCGCTGTTTCTCGACCTCGATCTGAATCTCGCTGCCGGCGACGGCACGCTCGTCCGGTTGCCGCTGACCGGCGATCCGCTGGACCTTCGGCAGGCACATCTGCGGCTTGGCTTCGACGCCGGGGCAGGCGAGGACTGGTCGCTTGATGGCGAAGTGATCGATCTTCGCGGCCGCGGTGTCGAGATCGGCGCGTTGCGGCTGGACGGATCGGGTCGCATCGCGCGCGACGGTGGTGCGCCGCTGGTCTCCGGCGCGCTCGAACTGGCAGCCACCGGCCTTGGCTTCGACGATGCCGGGGTGACGCAGGCACTGGGAAGCGCGCTTGCCGCCCGCACCCGGTTCTTCTGGCGCGCCGGCGAACCGCTCCGCCTGCCCGACCTGATGCTGGAGGCGGGCGATCTTGCCCTTGCCGGCGACATCTCCGTGTCCGACCCGGGGCCTGCACTTGCGATCGCCGGCCGGGTCGATGCCGCCGCAGGCGATCTGTCTCGCTTCTCGACGCTGGCCGGCCGGCCTCTTGGAGGCGCCGGGCGGATCGGCTGGACCGGCAGCTTCGCGCCGCTTTCCGGCGCTTTGGACGGCACTCTCAATGTGGTCGGCAACGGCCTGTCGGCGGGCATCGCAGAACTCGACCGGCTGCTTTCCGGCGAGTCGCGGATCACCGTTTCGGTAGCCCGGCAGGAACAGGGCACGCATCTCCGTCGGCTGGAAATCGCGGCAGGGCCGCTTTCGGTTCGGGCGCAGGGATGGCTGCGCAGCACCGGCAGCGATCTGACAGCAGAATTCGCCTTCGCCGATCTTTCCGTCTTGGGCGGGCCCTGGCGCGGCCGGGTCGTGGCCGAGGCGGCGCTGACCGACGCCGGCGGGACACAGGCCCTGTCTCTGACCGCGACTGCCGTCGATCTGGCCGTCGGCCAGCCGCTCGCCGACGGGCTTCTGCGCGGCGAGACGCAGCTTTCGCTGGCGGCGGACCGGCGCGGGGACAGGATCGGGATCGCGCGACTTGCCATCGACGGCGCGGCGGTTGCGGCCGAGCTTCAGGGCTGGCTCGAACCCCCGCGCGCGACCTGACGGGCCGTGTCGCGCTGCGCGACCTGTCCCGCGCCGGGGGGGGCTTTCGCGGTGCGCTGGAGGCCAGCTTTGCCCATACCCTGGAGACCGGGACAGAGACCTTGCGGCTGGACGGGACCGGGCGGGATCTGGGGATCGGCAGCGCCGAGGCCGACCGGTTGCTGCGCGGGACCACAAACCTCTCGCTTGCCGCCGCGCGGCAGTCCGGGATCGTCCGGGTGGAACGGATCGAACTCGGCAATCCCCAGATCGACCTTCGCGGCACCGGACAGGTCGCCGATGACGCAAGCCGGTTGGACCTGACCGCGCAGCTTGCCGATCTGGCGCTGCTGGTTCCGGGGATCACCGGCCCCGTCGTCGTGCAGGGGCAGGTCGCAGAGGTCACTTCGGGCTATGGCCTGACCCTGTCGGCACGAGGACCGGGCGGCATCGATGCCCGGGCCTCCGGGACAGTCGCGGCGGATTTCGCCCGCGCCGACCTGCGGATCGACGGCGCGGCCGATCTTGGCCTTGCCAATGCGTTTCTGACCGGCGCCGCGCTGCGCGGTCCGGTCCGGTTCGATCTCGGACTGAACGGCGCGCCCGGGCTTGCGGCGCTGTCGGGACGGATCGAGCTTCAGGGCACCCGGGCGGTGGTGTCGCAGCCGCCGCTGTCGTTCAGCAACCTGTCCGGCACCGTCACGCTCGGCGGAGGACAGGCCCAGCTGCAACTCGGGGCGGCACTCGATACCGGCGGTGCGCTGCGGGTCTCGGGCCCGGTCGGGCTGGCGGCACCTTTCCCCGGTCAGCTGTCGGTCGAGCTTGACAATCTGCGCCTGACGGATCCGCAGCTTTACACCACGCGCGTCAACGGCCGCCTCGGCGTGTCCGGGCCGCTGGCGGGCGGGGCGATGATTTCTGGCGCGATCCGGCTGGCCGAAACCGAGCTGCGCATACCCTCGACGGGTCTCGGCGGCAGCTTTGCAATTCCCGATCTCCGGCATGTCGGCGAGCCGGCGGCAGTGCGCCGCACCCGGGCGCGGGCGGGGCTTCTGGACGGGACAGGCCGCGGCACGACGGGAACTGCCCGTCCCTACGGCCTTGACGTGGCGATCGACGCACCGAACCGCATCTTCATCCGCGGTCGGGGCCTTGATGCCGAACTCGGTGGCTCGGTGCTGATCCAGGGGACGACGGCGAATGTCGTGCCCAGCGGCGGGTTCAGCCTGATTCGCGGGCGGCTGGACCTTCTTGGCCGGCGGTTCAATCTTGACGAGGGGCGGCTTGCGCTGGAGGGCGCGCTCATCCCCCAGGTGTTGCTGTCCGCCACGACGGAAGCCGAGGGCGTTCAGGCCAGCATCGTGATCGAGGGACCGGCCGATGCGCCCGAGATTCGCTTCGTCTCCGCACCCGAACTGCCGGAGGAAGAGGTGGTGGCGCGGCTGCTGTTCGGTCGTGGTCTGACCTCGCTCACCCCGCTCCAGGCCGCGCAGCTTGCCTCGGCCGTCGCGACGCTGACCGGGCGGGGCGGCGCCGGGGTCGTGGACCGGGTGCGGCGGTCGTTCGGGCTGGATGACCTCGACATCACAGGGGGCGAGAACGGCGGCGCCGCAGTCAGGGCCGGGCGCTATCTGTCACGCAACGTCTATGCCGACGTTACGGTGGACAGCGAGGGGCGCAGCGACATCTCGCTGAACCTCGACGTGGGGCGGAACTTTACCGTTCGCGGTCGGGCGTCGAGCGACGGAAGCACGGGGCTCGGCGTCTATTTCGAACGCGACTACTGATCGCGGCCTGCAAGCGCCGCATTCACCGCGGCCCCGAGAAGCACGGCATAGGCGCTGAGATAGAACCACATCAGAAGCGCAACCAGCGCGCCGATCGATCCGTAGATCTTGTTGTAGGCGCCGAAGCTGGTGACGTAGAACGAGAACGCTTCGGATGCCGCAAGCCAAAGAAGCACGGCAACCACGAGCCCTGCCGAGAAGAGCGGCGGGCGGCGGCCGGGCAGATTGGGCCCGTAGCGATAGACGACACCGATCCCGAGAAGCGTGATCAGCGGCGCGATCGACCAGCGCGCAACCGTGACCAGCTGTGCCTCCCACGACCCGGTGGGCAGGAAGGCCAGCACCAGCGGCACACCGACCCCTGCCGCCATGGCGATCAGCGCAGCCGCAACCATCGCAAGCGTGAGCGAGATCGACATCGCCTGATGTCGCAGGCCGCTGCGGTTCTCGGCCCCGAACACCGCATTGATCCCCTGCACCAGCGCCGCCATCCCGGTGCGCGCCGACCAGAGCGCGGCGCCGAGAGAGATTGCGGTGGTCCAGCCGATCCGGCTCGGATCGGCCGTGACAAGCGCGCTCACCTGTTGCTCGATGATCTCGAAGGCTTCCCCAGGCAGGAAGTCGGAGGCCGCGTCAAGGTAGTCCGCGACGACCTTCGGATCGGCGGCAAAGCTCCAGATCGCCACCACGGCAGCAAGGGCCGGGAACAGCCCGAGCATGGCAAAGAAGGCGACCCCTGCCGATATGAGCCCGATGTGGCGCCGATCTGCGATGCGCCAGACGCGGGCAGCGACGTTGCGGATCATGTCAGGAAAAGCGAAGGGCAGGCGAATGCCTGCCCTCCGGATTGTCCACGAATGGACCGAAGCCGATCGAATGCCTCAGTCGTGTTCCGGCGTGGAGCCCGACCCGCTGCCCGAAGCGACCGCGGCGGCAACGGCGGCGCCGCCCAGCAGCAGCAGCAGCGGCACGCCCCCGACCGAACTGACCGGAGCGGGCGGAACGATGACGGGATCCTGAACCACGACAACCGGGCCACCGGCGAAGGCGGTGGACGCCGACAGCGCGGCAGCCGCGGCGATGAGCGAAATGCGAGTCATACGGGAAGCCTCCTGTTTGGCCGTTCTCGCGGGAAAACTAGCACCATCGGTACAGGCCCGAAAGTCAAACTCCGCGGAATCAGCGCATTCCCGCTGTTTGCACCGTTCGCGGTCAGGGATTGTCACCTTGCTGCAACAGCAAAAGGCGAAATCATGGCAGCGCGAGGCCCGGATCGGACAGGCGCACGGTTCCCACACGCGGGTTGATCCACTGTTCGGACTGCCGGATGCGACCGCCCGGCTCGACCCAGTAGCGGTTGACGAAGCGGCCCGAGGGCCCGGCGCAGGTCTCGGTGACCACCCGGGTCGTCCAGGCGCGGCCAGCGATCTGGACGACTTCGGAGCCGCCGGAAGCCAGGGCGCAATCGAAATCCTGCCGTATCTGCCGGTCGAGCGGTCCGAGCAGGAAATGGCTGCGCCGGTGGCTGCCCGCACCGGCAGCCAGCGCCGTGGCCGAGGGCGCATCGGCTGACATGAGATCGGCCAGCAGACCGCGCGTCGCGACCAGCACACCCCGGTCCAGCGCCACTGTCACGCGGTCAGCGCTGGTATAGGTCACGACCGGGCCGTTCCTGCCGGTCGCGCCGAAAACGGCAGTGGTCCCGATGTTCTGCGGCGTGACGATCATCAATGCGACCGGCGAGGCATCGACCTGCGCCGGCGTCAGGCTGGCGGGGGCGTCAGCCGGTGCAGTGGCCCGGGTTGCGGCGCGGACCACGGGCTCGCGCAGCGCATCGGCCAGCAGGCGGATGTCGCCGGTGATTTCGCGGTCCGAACCGCAGGCCCCCAGCAGCAAGGCAACGCCGATGGCAAGCGCGGCGGGCGCGCGGGGCGCGGGCCTCATCGCCAGAACCTTCCCCAGTTCGCGTCGATCCGCTCGGAATGGTAGTCGCGCACGCTTTCGTATAGTCGCCCCTCCACCTCGAGCCGGGCGCCGCCGTCGCGGGTGAAGGGCCGTATGGTCGTCGAATAGCGCGTGTCGATGCCCCTGCCCACGGCCCAGTTCAGCGGAATGTCGAGCCGTATCCCCTTGTCGAACCCGCCGGCGCCGAACCGCTGGGCCGAAACATTGGTCTTGGTTGCAAAGGCGCCGATCCGCCATCCGTTCGAGAACTGGCGGTCGATCGACAGGGTCGCGCCCACATCGCCGGCCAGATACCGGCCTACGTCCAGTTGCGCATGATACCCGTCGCCGAAGGCGTAGTAGGCCGAGACATGGCCGGTCACGACGGAGTAATCGTATTGGCGGAATCCGAGACGCTGATCGGTGTCCCGTTGCTTGACATAGTTCACCTCGGCACCCAGCGCGAGGCGGCTGTCCACCGGTTTCCACAAGATTTCGGCCGACACCCCGCCGAACATCCGTTCCAGATAACCTGCGGTGACACGTCCGTAGAGGTCCGGGGTCAGCTTGGTGTACCAGGCCAGTTGCAGCCGTTCCAGCAGCGGACCGCCTTCGCGGTCGTAGAGGTTGATGTCGGACCGCACCCGCGGCAGGACCGAGGTCGACATCGTATCGGCCTTCTTCAGGTTGCCCGCCAGCCGCTGCGTCACCGAACCGGACAGAACGAGGCCCGGGGCGATGTCGTAGCGCGCGGCGAGGCGCAGGCCCACGTCGCCCTTGAGCTGCTGGTCGAGATCGAAGAACCGGAACCGGGTGTAGGGCACCAGCGCCCAGGAGAAGCGCGGGTAAAGTCCGTCGCCGCGCAGGGCATTCGCGGGCTCGGCACCCGCCGGACCGATCATGGCGCGGGCGCGCAGCGCGGCATCGTTGCCCGGTGCGAACTCCAGCCTTTCCAGGTCGCTCCGCCGCAGGGTGACCTGCGACACCGCCATGCCGCGCACCACCGGCACGATCTGGAATACCTCGATCGAGGCCGGCAGCGTGGCCGCCATGGCGCGGGCGACGCGGCCGATGGCCTGCCCGGAGGAATCGAGCCGCGGCGCCCGGAACCGGAGCTGCGCCACATCGGCCGAAAGGCTGATGGATTCCAGCGTGATCCCGTCGGTGGCCAGGTAACGCTGCAAATTGCGCCGCAGGATCGAGGGGGCGTCGGCCTGCGCCGTCCATTCCGGCGACCAGGCATCGGGATTGGTGCGGCGGTCGGGGCGAACCTGCAGGGGCAGGGGGGCCGTGTGGATGAAGGCACCGGCCGGGCGGTTGCGCGGATCGAGGGTCAGCTGGGCCAGAACCCCGATGCTGCGGCCGTTCATGGAATAGGCGCCGACCCTCAGGACATTGTTTACCTGATACTCGGCGCCGAAGTTGAACGGACTTCGGGCGCGATAGCGGTTCGGATCGCGGGCAGCGAGAAGATAGTCGTCCGAGGAGTATTCGAGCTTCAGCCCCAGCCGGTCCGTCACCTGCCACTCGACGCCGCCGAAGGGCGAGGCCGGCCCGCGGAACCACTGCCGGTAGTTCAGCGCGCCGGCAAGCGTGTCGGCCACCGGCGGCCGGTCGCCGAACGGGCTGCCGAGGGCGGCGCGGCTACCCATCCGGCCCCAGCCGACGCCCGCCGTCACGCGCACCTGCCCCCGGTCGCCGAAGGTCTTGGTCGCGGCGACATACTCCGAGGCATAGACCCCGGTTCCCACGAAATCCTGCAGGCCCACGGTGACCGAAGGCAGCCATTCGGTTTCGCTCAGCAGCCTCAGCCGGATGTCGAAGGCCCGGTCGTAATAGGTGCCGGCCGGCCCGACGCCGGCAAGACCCAGCCCCTTCTCGCCGGTGTAGCGGAAGCTGCCCTGCAGCCAGGGTGCGATCTGGAAGGTCAGCGTCCGGCGCGCGAAGGGACCGAAGGCGCCATAGGTGATACCCACATGGCCGTCCGGCATCATCTCGCCCGAGGGCATGTCGATCAGCCCGGTCGTGCCGTTGAAGTTGAGCGTTGGCCGGATCAGTTCTGCCCGGGCCGGGCCGGCCGTGCAGAGGCCGATCGCCAGGGCCGGAATGAGTAGGGGCGTGCGGGTCATCGAGCAGGTCCTGGCATGGCGCGGATATTACGGCGGGTGCCGGGTGGCGGCAATGGCTCATGCCCGCTTGCGGCGGCTGGGCAGCAGTCGGCCGCCGGTCTGAAGCAACAGCGCCACATCGAGGCAAATGGTCCGCCGCCGCTGGTAGATCAGATCGAGCCTTGCCTTGCGCGGGATGCAGCGGCTGACATAGACCGCGTCGGTCTCCTCGGGCGTGCGGCAGCGGGCCAGCAGCCGTTCCTCGTGCCGGTGGAAATGCAGCGTCGCAAGGCCGGTAATCCCGGGCCGCGAACGCAGCACCCGGGCATAGAGATCGGGAAAGCGCTCGACATACTGACGCAGCGGCGGGCGCGGCCCGACCAGGCTCATGTCACCGCGGATCACGTTCCACAGCTGCGGGATCTCGTCCAGCCGGGTCCGGCGCAGGATCCGGCCGGTCCGCGTCACCCGGTCGGCCTTGTCACCGCCCGAGACACCGCTGTCGCCCGCGACCGCCGGCTTCATGGTGCGTAGCTTCCAGAGCCGGAACGGCTGGCCGGGCGCGCGCATCCGTTCCGAGACGTGAAACACCGGCCGGCCCTCGCGCAGAAGCAGAAACAAGAGCAGCAGCGAGAACGGCAGCGCGAGGACGGCCGCCATCGTCAGCGCGAGCAGCAGGTCCATTGTCCGCTTGGCAGGCGTCACGCCGACGCGCCCGACAGGGTGCGCAACTGGGCGACCATTTCCTGCGGCGTGCTTTCGGCCGGGTCGAAGCGGACAATGTCGCACAGCCGGTCGGTCGCCATCACGACATGTTCGATCGCGTCCGGGGGCGCAGGCTGCCAGTCGAACGGAATGCCTGCCGCGCGCAGCAGGTCCTCCATCGCCACCCGACCGGGTGCAGCCAGGTTGAGGACCGGGGGTAGCGGCTGGCCAGAGGCAGCCCGACGCGCCAGCGTCGCCAGGACCCGCGCGAGGCTTTGCGGCCCGATGTAGGACCGGACGGGCCCCGATCCTGAGGCAAACCGGTCAAGTCGCACCGGTCCGGACCGGATCGCCTGCCCCAGAAGATCGGCGCCCGCAACGTTCCCGATCCGCAGGACGGTGACCTGTGCGCGGCCTTGCGCCTGCTTTTCCATCTCGAGCTTGGCCTCGCCATAGGGGCGCACCGGTGCCGGGGCTCGGTCCTCGGCGGCCGCGTCGGGCCCCGTCGGGCCATAGACCGCGGCAGAGGAGGCAAGGAAGACATGTCCGACCCCTGCCGCCCGGGCGGCATCCAGTGCAGCGCGGGCAATCACCGCGTTCTGCGCCAGTGCGGCCCCGGGCCCGGACGTGACGCCAGACAGCAGGATCAGCACGTCCGCAGGCGGCATCGGCACGTCGGGATTGCCGGGATCCCATCGGCGACTGCGCGGCACGTCCAGGGGGATCGACCGGCCGGCCCAGAGGGGCGCAATGCCCGCTGCCGATCCGTCGCCCCATGCAGCCATCAGGAACCGGCCCAACCGTCCGGTGGCGCCGGCGACCAGCACGCACGGCGCCGGTGTTGCGGCGGATGACCCGGTCGGAAGTGGCATCATCGGTTCCGGATCGGAAATGGCGCACCCGAAAGGATTCGAACCTCTGACCCCCAGATTCGTAGTCTGGTGCTCTATCCAGCTGAGCTACGGGTGCGTCGTGCGGCGCTGTCTAGCGACCCGGGCAAGCCATTGCAAGACCGAAATGGGCCTCTGCCTTCAGGCAGAAACAGCAGTCGTGGCGCCGAGCGAATCGCGGGGAAGCCGGATCAGGAACTCCGTCCCCTCGGCATCGCTGCGCAAGAGATCGATCCGCCCGCCGTGTCCCCGCACCAGTTCGGCGGATATGGCCAGCCCGAGCCCGGTGCCACCCTTCCGCCCGGAGCCCTGGAAGGCTGCGAACAGGTTTTCCCGGGCTCTCGGAGGCAGACCGGGGCCCGTGTCGCCGACCCGGATCCACCATTCGGCCTCGTCCTCGCCCGCCGAAATCTCGATCGTGCCGCCGCTGCCGGTGGTCTCGATCGCCTGCCGGGCGTTGCGCACGAGATTGGCCAGCACGCGAAACAGCTGTTCGGGGTCGGCCCGCAAGCCAAGACCCGCTGGCACGTCGATCAGGGCCGTCACCGCACCCTCGCCGCCAAGCCCCTCGCCTTCGATCACTTCCTCCACCAGTGGCCTCAGCGCAAAAGCGGTCGGCCGGGGCGGCGGTTCCTCGGCGCGCCCGAAGGCCAGGGTGGATTCGCACAGCGAAATGGCCCGGTGGATCGAGTTCAGCAGCTTCGGCGCCGCCCGGTTCACCGCGGGGTCCGCGCTGCGTTCGATCCGGTCGGCGAAAAGCTGGGCGGTGGTGAGGATGTTTCGCAGGTCGTGGCTTATCTTCGCCACCGCGGCGCCGAGCTGCGCAAGCCGTTCCTTCTGCCGCAGCGCCCCGGTCAACTGCGTCTGGAGCGAGGCCAGCGCCTCTTCTGCCTGGCGCGCCTCTCGGAGATCGGCGCTGGGCACGATGACCCGGCGTGCATCCTCTGGGGCGGCGGCATAGGCGGTCATGTTCTGGATCACACGTTCGATGGGGCGCAGCACGTTCTGGCGCACCACGAAGAACAGAAGCATTGCGGTTGCGGCCGCGATCAGGGCCGAGATGATGAGGATGCGCAGCCCGTAATCGAGAAGGTCCGCCCGGAGCGGCGCGGTCTCGGTCGTGACCTCGATCAGCAGCCCCGCATCGTGCAGCGGCGTGCCGATCACCCGGATGATCTCGTTGTCGCGGCGGATCATGTCCTGGATCGCCAGCCGCACCCGTTCCGCGGTGCTCGACGCCCTCAGGTCGTAGGTTCGTGCGATGGGGGCGGGAATAGGCGAGGACAGGACGAGCTGACGCACCGCGTCGCGGCGTAGAACCACGTTGAAGACGCCCGCATTCTCAAGCAGTTCGCGTTCCAGCGCCTCATCGATGGCCGCATCCGTCGTCAGCAGCGCGAGCGCCGCGATCTGCGCCTTCTCGAGGCGCAGATAAAGCCAGTCCTCACGGTAGCGCGCCACCGAGGGCAGAAACACAAGCACCTCGGCCAGCAGCACGAACAGGGCGGTGATCGCCAGGAACCGGCCGGAAAGCGTATTCAGGTCGTGGTCTCCAATCTGCGCCGGGGAAGCAGCCCGCCTCCGGCGCCCGGAAGTCTAGCAAGCCTTAAACGAACGGGACAGGGGGCGGGTTCCGTCGCGCCTGCGGCGGAAAAATCAGCCGGCGGCAATTGACTTGCCCGGCGGGCCTCCGTAATAGGCGGGGTCTGACGCGGCCGGCGAGTCACTTCCCGGCCCGCAACGTGATGGAGAGCCGCGATGAAACGCACCTATCAACCGTCGAACCTGGTCCGCAAGCGGCGCCACGGGTTCCGGGCGCGCATGGCCACCAAGGGTGGCCGGCTGGTGCTGGCGGCGCGGCGGGCCAAGGGCCGCAAGCGCCTGTCGGCATGACATTCCGGCCCACGGCCGGTGCGACGCCGTGCCGATGACGCTGCCGGCGAGCGACGAAAACGAAACGCCGAAGGCACC
>JBKBMT010000045.1:0-23076 GCA_046295655.1 Gemmobacter sp.
CAACATCACGTGCGGTCGATCCGGCAGGTGGCCGACAACCACGACCTCATCTTCTATTCGGCAATCGACGAGGGGCTGGTGCTGACACTCGCCGAACCGCAGGACATGGCCGTGCATCTCGAAACCGCCCTGGCCGGGCTGCACACGCCCGAGCGGCCGGCCGAGATCATCGCCTGCGACTGCGTCCTGCGCCGCATGGAGGCCGAGGACAAGCAGATGTCCGGCCGCATATCGGACCTTCTGCGGCAGTACCGGGTGCGGGGATTCTCGACCTATGGCGAACAGCTGAACGCGATGCATGTCAACCAGACCATGACCGGCGTCGCGCTTTATCCGCCTGTGCGCCGATGAGCCGGGAACTGCTCAACCCGTCCGACAGCCTGGAGCGGCAGCGCGACAAGCTTCTGACCATCGCCGCGGCGCTGATGCGGCGGGTGGAACAGGCGACCGATGACCCGGGCGCCGCCTATGCCCGGTTCCAGCGGGCCGCGCTGCTCGAGGACGAGGTGCGCCAGCGGACCCGCGATCTTGGTCGCGCGCTTCAGCTTCTGAACGAGTCGAACGCGAGGCTTGCAGAGGCGAACCGCGCGGCCGAGGCGGCACGGCAGAACCTTGCAAACGCCATCGAGACGCTGCAGGAGGGGTTCGCCCTGTTCGATCCGCAGGACATCCTGGTGCTCTGCAATTCGCGCTTCGGCATGCACATGCCGGATGTCCGCCCGAGCCTTGCCCCCGGCTTGTCCTTCGCCGACTATGTGCACCTTGTCAGCCGGTCGCCGCATCTGGACCTGCCGACCGGGGAACGTCCGCATGACTGGGCCGTGCGACGGTTGCGGCGGCATGCGGACCGGCATGCGGTGTTCAACGTCCATCTCGCAGGCGACCGCTGGATCCAGGTCAGCGAGCACCGCACCGCAGACGGCGGAACGGTGATCCTGCAGACCGATGTCACGGGCATCATGCGCGCCGAACGGCTGGAGCGGGGCAAGCTTCTGGACGATCAGGCGCGGATCGTCCGGGCGACCCTCGACCATATCGGGCAGGGTGTCTGCATCTTCGATTCCGAGTCCCGGCTGCGGGGCTGGAACGAAAGGGCCAGCACCCTGCTGGCCTTCCCGGTCAACCGGCTGCGCCTCGGTCTGCCGTTTTCCGAACTGTTCGAGGCCCTGCGCGGCGCGGTGAGCTTTGCCGACGGCATGTCGGCAGAGCGGCTCCGATCGTGGATCGATACCTGCAAGGGGCGCCAGCCGCTGCGTTTCCGCATCAACCTGGGCGAGGGGCCTATCCTCGATGTCTCGGCCGAGGAAATGCCCGACCGCGGCTTCGTGATGAGCTTCACCGATGTGACCGCAGAACAGAACGCCATCGCCGCCCTGAGCCGGGCCAACGAAACGCTCGAGGCCCGGGTGACAGAGCGCACCGAGGAACTGCGCCAGGCGCTGGAGCGGGCCGAGCGCGCCAATGCGACCCGCAACCGTTTCGTCGCCGCGGCGGGCCACGATCTCTTGCAGCCGCTTTCCGCCGCCCGATTGTTCGTGGCGGCCGCGACCGACGACGCGCTGCCGGACGCGGCAAGGGCAGCGCTGCGAAAAGCCGAGAACGCGCTCGACAGCGTCGAGTCGCTGGTGACGGCACTGCTGGACATCTCGCGGCTTGAAAGCGGGCGCAGTGCAGTCAGCGAGGCACCGGTTCCGCTCGGCCCGATGCTCGACCGGCTGGCAGACGAATTCGCGCCCCTGGCCGAAAGCCGCGGGCTGCGCCTGCGGATCAGGCCGTCGCAGGCGGTCGCCTGGTCGGATGCGCTTTACCTGCGCCGTATCCTGCAGAACCTGATCGGCAATGCGCTGCGCTACACCGAAAACGGCGGGGTTCTGGTGGGGGTGCGCCGGGCAGCCGGGGCGCTTCGGATCGAGGTCGTCGATACCGGGCCGGGTATCCCGGTCGAGGAACAGCGCAACGTCTTTCGCGAATTCCACCGCCTGAACGCCCGCGCCTCGGCATCCGACGGGATGGGGCTAGGGCTGGCGATCGTGGATCGGGCCGCGGCCCTGCTTGGCCATCGGATCGCGCTGCGTTCCCGGATGGGGCGCGGCACGCGCTTTGTCGTGACGGTCGCGACGGCGGATCCGGGGGGGCGGCCCGATACCGATACCGTGCGCCGGCTCCATTCGGAAGGTGCGGACCGGCTGGTGTTGCTGGCAGAACCTGACACGGGGCTTCGGCAGGCGCTGGCCCGGCTGATCGAGGGCTGGGGCTGCGCGGTGCTGGAAGCGGGCAGCGGAACCGAGGCGCAGCAGCTTCTCGCCGAAACCGGGCTGGTGCCCGATCTGGCGGTCGTCGCACTCGACCTGGGTGCCGCACCGGACGGCCTTGCGATCGTCGCCGCGCTCCGCGCAGCGAACCCCGCGCTCGGCGCCTGTCTGATTGCGGGCGAGCAGTCCGCCGCGCGCCGGGCCGCCGCGGCAGAGGCCGGCCTGCCCATCCTGTGGAAGCCGTTGGACCCCGCGGCGCTGCGGGAATTCGTCCTGCCGGCCGGTCACGGCGGGGCGTCGGTCAGCCGCAGTTCCATGTCGCGGTGAGGGATGCCGGCATCGAGGTATTCGGGCCCTTCGGCGCGAAACCCCAGTCGCGCATAGAAGTCCAGAGCATGGGTCTGCGCCGAGAGACGCACCCGGCGAATTCCATGCCGACTGCGGAAGTCCTCGACCGCAGCCCGGATCAGCGCGGCGCCTATGCCGCGGCCGCGCGCCTCGGGCAGCACGCAGACCCGCCCGATCTTGCCGGCATCGCTCTTGACCAGAAGCCGCGCGGTCCCGACCGGCCGGCCGTCATCCAGCGCCAGAAGGTGCGTCGCCGCGGCATCGAGGCCATCGATCTCGTCGGACTCCGGCACAGCCTGTTCCTCGATGAACACCTTGCGGCGAAGGGCAAGGCAGGTCGCCAGATCCCCGGTCTGCACAATGCGGATCATCCGAAATACCCGCGCAGGATGCGGCCATAGATTGCCTTCAGCCGGTCGATCTGTGCAACCTCGACCCTCTCGTCCACCTGATGCATGGTCTGCCCCACCAGCCCGAACTCGACCACGGGGCAAAGCCGGCGGATGAATCGCGCATCCGATGTTCCGCCCGAGGTGGATAGCACGGGGCGAAGCCCGGTCTCGGCCTCGACCGCCTCGACGACCAGATCGCTGAGCGGCCCGGGCGGCGTCAGGAAGCTTTCGCCCGAGATGGTGATCGCCACATCGAAGGCAACACCGGTCTCGGATCCGACGCGCGCAGCCTCGGCCGTCAGCCAGTCCGACAGGGAACCCCCGGTATGGCTGTCGTTGAAGCGGATGTTGACCGTCGCGCGACAGGTTGCGGGGATCACGTTCGAGGCCGTATTGCCGGTGTCGATCGTCGTCACCGCAAGGGTCGAGGCGTCGAAATGCCGGGTGCCGCGGTCAAGTTCCTGCGAGGCCAGACGGTCGATCAGCCTTGCCATGGCCGAAACCGGATTCCGGGCCCGGTGCGGATAGGCGGCATGCCCCTGAACCCCTCGCGCCGCGATCCGCGCCGTCAGCGACCCGCGCCGACCGATCTTCACCATGTCGCCCAGCCGTTCGGGACAGGTCGGTTCGCCCACGAGGCAGACCGACATCGTCTCGCCCTCGGCCTCCATCCAGTCGAGAAGCGCAAGCGTGCCATCGGTCGCCGGGCCTTCCTCGTCGCCGGTGACGGTCAGGATCACCGCGCCATCCGCGGGCGGGCTTTGGCGCACGAAGTCGATTGCGGCGGCCGTGAAGGCCGCCACGCCCGATTTCATGTCCGCAGTGCCGCGACCGATCATCCAGCCATCCCGGATCTCGGCCGCGAACGGGTCGGCCGACCAGTCGGCCGGATCGCCCGGCGGCACCACGTCGGTATGGCCGTTGAAACCGAAGCTGCGGAACGCGCCCTTCGGTCCCCATCGGGCGAAGAGATTGCCTACACCGCCCCGATCCACCCGGACACAGTGAAACCCGGCGCCCCCGAGAGCCGCCACCAGCAGATCCAGCGCGCCGTCGTCGGCGGGCGTCACCGACCGGCACCGCACCAGATGCGCCGTCAATGCGACCGGATCGACCGGTCCTTCGCCCCGTCCCATCACGCACCCCCGGGAAAACCTTTGCCCGGTCTCTAGCCCGACGCTCCGGACGCCGCAATCGTGGCCAGCGCTGTGGCCTTGCTGCCACCGCCGGGACCTTTGGCCGGGATGGGGGGATGACAAGCCGCCATCGGCGCGGCAACCTCGGTCCCAGAGGCGGCGCAACCGCCCGCGAGCAGGCGATTTCATCATGGGAACCCCGGCGGTTCTTCGTGCGACGGGCACAGGCCGGCATCCGCCGGACACCACGTCCGACTGGCTGGTGCTGTCGGGCGACGGCCGGCTTCACCTGTCCGCGGCGCCGGCCGCGCTGGAGCGGGGATTGCTCCTGGTCGAGGTCGGTTCCGGGCTGTCGGGTGCGACCGTCGCGCTCCACGCAGGTGGCGCCGGCGAGACGGCGCTTTCGGTCCTGATCGATCCGGAGACCGGGATTGGCCTGATGCATCGCAGCGGCGGACGGTTGCTGCGGCACGTCCTGCCGGGTTTCCTGCGGCCGACGGGGCCTAGCCTCGTCCTGACCTTCGAATGGGACGTTGCCGACAACCATTGGTCGCTTGCGGCCACAGCCGCCGACGGCTCCTGCATCGCGCGGACCACGGGACAGGACGCCTGGCCGGTTGCGGCCGAGACCGTCGCCGCGCTGCGACAGGCCGCAATAGGCAGCCATCATCCCGCACTTGACTGGTTCGGCCTGTGTCGGCGTCGCGACGCTGTCGGGGACGGTCTTGCCGGACTCATGGTCGGGCTCGGCACGCTGCTGCAGACGGACCGCGGGCCGGTCCCTGCGGCCACGATCCGCCCGGGCGCAAGGCTACCTGCTCTGGACGGCGGGATGGCGGAGGTGATCGCCGCCGACATCATCGATCTGCCCCAGCGCGGATCGATCGGCCCCTATCGCCTGCGTGCCGGTCATTTCGGCGCATCGCGCGACATGATCGTCGGCCCCCGGACGCTGCTGTGCTGCACGGGCGAGGGGGTGGAGGATCTTTTCGGTGCCGATAACGTCCTCGTTGCAGTGCGGGATCTGGCCGACGATCGTGCCGTGCTGCGACAGGAGGGACCGGGCTGCATCCGCATGAGCGTCCTTAAGCTCGACCGTCCCGCCGCGATCAGCGCAGGCGGCACCGCGCTCCATCCGCCGTCGTTGTGCCCAGGCAGGGCGCGGCTGCTTACGCCGTTCGAGACCGCGGCGCTCATGTCGTCGCAGCGCCGGAAAGTTGCCTTCGGCAACTGACGGCGATCAGTCGTCGAAGAACGGTTCGACCTGGGCGACGATCACCGCATTCTCGGCCAGCGCACGATCCATCAGCGACCGTTCCTCTGGCGCGATCTCGATTCCGGCCTTCTCCTGGTCGGCGACGCTGCCGTGACCCGTCACTTCAAGCACCGCCAGATCGGCCTGCTTAAGGATCGCCACCGTCTCGCGCACCGCCTCGGCCTCGTCCACGCCCGAGGCATAGACCACAAGCCCGGCCCCCACCGACGCATCGGGCAGGCCGTCGCCCTTCTTGCGGCCGACCTCGACCAGCAGCGTATAGACCTGCTGGGGACGCTTCTGCGGCATGTCCGCACCGGTCATCGCGCGCTCCGCCTCAGTCCCGCAGCAGCTCGTTGATCGAGGTCTTGGACCGGGTCTGCGCATCGACCTTCTTGACGATCACCGCGCAGTAAAGGTTCACCCCGCCCTTCGACGGCATCGAGCCCGCCACCACGACCGACCCGGCCGGCACCTCGCCATAGGTCACCTGCCCGGTCTCCCGGTCAACGATCTTCGTGGACTGGCCGATGAACACGCCCATGCCCAGTACCGAACCCTCGCGCACGATGACCCCCTCGACGACCTCGGACCGGGCGCCGATGAAGCAGTTGTCCTCGATGATGGTCGGGCCGGCCTGCATCGGTTCCAGCACGCCGCCGATGCCGACCCCGCCCGACAGGTGGACGTTCTTGCCGATCTGCGCACAGCTGCCCACGGTGGCCCAGGTATCGACCATCGTGCCCTCGTCAACATAGGCGCCGAGGTTCACGAAACAGGGCATCAGAACGACGCCACGGCCGATATGGGCCGAACGGCGCACGACACAGTTCGGAACCGCGCGGAAGCCGGCCGCGCGCCACTGCGCCTCGCCCCAGTGGGCGAACTTGCTGTCCACCTTGTCCCACCAGTTGCCGCCCTGGGGGCTGCCGGAATGCAGCTCCATGTCCTTCAGCCGGAACCCGAGCAGCACGGCCTTCTTCGCCCACTGGTTCACATGCCAGTCCGATCCGCGCTTCTCGGCCACCCGCAATTCGCCCTTGTCGAGCGCGTGCAGCGTGGCCTCGACGGCATCCCGCGCCTCGCCCCGCGTGGCCGGGGTGATGCTGTCGCGTGCCTCCCAGGCAGTTTCGATGGCGGCTTCCAGCGCGGCGTGGGTCATCCTGCGGCTCCTTCCCGATGCTGCCCGGGCTATACCGGCGGGGGGGACTGCACGCAATGCCGGGTGCCCGGTTCTGGCCTTTGCACCTGCACCCCGTTATTCCAGACGGACCGCGCAGCGACAGGAGAAGCGATGACCGACGTCCGACAGCACCCGTTCCGCGACAGCGTCGAGGACGCTCAGGCCGCCGCGCGTATTCCCGACACTGCCCAGACCCGTGCACCGGCGTATCGTCTGGCGTTCGCCGATCCCGACTTCCTGACCCGCGAGGAACTGCGCCCCGTGCGGCTGCAGCTTGAGCTGCTCAAGCCGCAGCTGGAGATGGACGAGCGGGGGATCGTCTCGACCGTGGTGCTGTTCGGCGGCGCGCGAATCCCCGAACCTGCGCTTGCCGCGCTTGCCAAGCCCGGCCTTGCGGCGCTGACCGTCTATTACGACGAGGCACGGCGCCTGGCCCGGCTGATGACCGAACGGAGCCTCGCCACCGGCGGCTGCGAGAACGTGATCGTCACGGGGGGCGGGCCGGGGGTGATGGAAGCCGGAAACCGGGGGGCGGCCGAAGTCGGCGGGCACTCGATCGGGCTCAACATCGTCCTCCCGCACGAACAGGCGCCGAACGGCTATGTCACGCCCGAACTCTGCTTCAACTTCCATTATTTCGCGATCCGCAAGATGCATTTCCTGATGCGGGCGCGGGCGATCTGCGTCTTTCCGGGCGGCTTCGGCACGCTGGACGAGCTGTTCGAAAGCCTGACCCTGATCCAGACCCAGCGGATGCGCCCGGTGCCGTTCCTCCTGTTCGGGCGCGAATTCTGGACCCGGATCGTGAACTGGGAGGCGCTGGCCGAGGCCGGGACGATCAGCCCGGAGGATCTGACACTGTTCCGCTTCGTCGAGACGGCGGACGAGGCGGTCCAACTGATCGAAGCCTGGCCCGGACAGGCCTAGGGCGCAGTCGTTTCGGGCCGATCCCGTCGGGGTCCTGCCTTCGCCGGGGCAGCCTGTCAGATGTCGCGGCCCGGTTCTCCGCCCACCGTCTCCGCCGTCGCGCGCATGCACATCCTCCCGCCGGGCCCCCGCACCCACAGATCCGTGCCCGCCCGGCAGAGGACAGCGCCCTCGCCCAGGATCAGGGGGGCCGTCGCCCGGAAGTCGAACCGGCGCAGCGCGCCCAGATCGCGGGTGGCGCGCAGCATCAGCAACTGCGCCAGAAGCGGGCCGTGCACGACCGGACCAGGATAGCCCTCGACCCTGCGTGCGTAGTCGGCGTCATAATGGATCCGGTGACCATTGAAGGTAAGTGCCGAGTAGCGAAAGAGCAGCGTCGCGTCGAAGTCCAGCGGTTCGGGGTCCGCATCGGGGGGCGCCGTGGGCGCTTCGGGTTGCGGGGCATCGGGTGTGTGGGCGGCCCGATAGACCAGATCCTGCCATTCGACGACAGCCACCGCACCGTCCTGCGCGATCTCGTGGCGAAGCGTGACAAAGGCCAGCGGCCCGGTCCGGCCCTCGGTGCGTCGCACCGTCTCGCATACCGTGGCGCGGCTTGCAGGCCGTCCCGCCTTGAGCGGGCGCGCGAACTCGAGCCGCCCGCCCGCCCACATCCGTCGCGGCAGGCCGAGGTCGGGAACCGGCACGCCCGGACCGCCCGGCCTTGGATGCCCGTCACCGCCCAGCGCGGCAGGGGGCAGCGCCTGCCAGAAATAGGCCTGGTGAAAGAACGGCGGCAGAGGCGCCGCAGGATCAAAGACAAGCCCCAGCGTCGCGGCAAGCGCCGCCCCGCGGGCCGGATCCATCACATCCTCTGCTACGATCGGTGCCGTCACCCCACCTGCATGACAGCCAGGGCCCGCCCGGGCAAGTGATGCTTGACGCGCCGGGGCCGATCCCCGAGGTTGCCGGCGCAACCGCAAACCGGAGTCTCGCGATGACCCAGCGCCTGCATCTCGTATTCGGCGGCGAACTCGTCGATCCGGCCGGCACCGAATTCCGCGACGTCGATGCAATTCACGTCGTCGGCCTGTTTCCGGACTATGCCTCGGCCTATGCCGCATGGAAGCGCGAGGCCCAGCGAACGGTGGACAGCGCCGTGACCCGCTATTTCATCGCGCATCTGCACCGCCTGCACGACGAACAGCAGCCCGCCGGCCCGACCTCCGAACTCGGCCTTTGAGGCGCCCGCAACCGATGCAGACGGGGCTTGCGCACAGGCTGTGGCGTCTGACCGGGAAGTCCGCGGATGACGGCACGGGCTCGGGCCCGGACTCAGGTCGGAGCGGACAAGGTCCGGTCGTCCTGCTGTATGCCGGATCGGCGGAGACCGCGCGCGGCCTTGTCGCGCTTGCTGCCGGACTGCGCGCCGCCGAACCTGCCGTCGAACTGGTTTTCGCTGGCTCCCCGGGCCTCCAGGGTGTCGCCGGCCTGCCGGCACCGCTCGAAGTGCCGACCGTTGGCAGTGCGAGCGCGGAGCGCTTCCTTCGCGATCTGGCGCCGGCGCTCTGCATCGTTGCGGGCGGTGCCCTGCCGCCGCGCCTCCTGTCCGAGGCAGGTCGGCTCGGGATCCCGCTTATGGCGGTCGAGGCCGGGCCACCACGGCTCACGGCGTCGCGCTGGTGGCCCGGGCTGCTGTCGGGGATCGTTCAGACGTTCGGCGCGGTCTTCGTGACCGACAGTGCCGCAGAACTCGCATGGCGACGCGCGGGCGTACGGAAAGGGATCGTGAGGATCGCCGGGAGGCTCGAGGAACCCAGCCACGCCCTGCCTCATAACGAGGCAGAACGGGCAGCACTGGCGCGAGTGTTCGGCACCCGGCCGCTCTGGCTGGCGGCCTGCGTTCCGCCGGCAGAGGATGCGCTCGTCGCCGCAGCCCATCAGGAGGCCTTGCGCATGGCGCACCGGCTTCTGCTGATCGTCGTGCCTGACGATCCGTCGCGTGCCGACGCCCTTGCCGCCAGCCTGACCGAGGTGCACGGGCTGAGCGTCGCCCGCCGCGGCCTCGAGGAGGAGCCCGGAGAGGAGACGCAGGTCTATCTCGCCGACACCGAGGGGGAACTGGGGCTCTGGCTTCGGCTGGCGCCGGTCGTTTGGATGGGCGGCACCCATGCCGGGCCGTCCGGCCAGTGTCACCCCTTCGCCGCCGCAGCGTTGGGTGCCGCGATCCTGCACGGCCCGGTGTCAGCGCCCCATGCGCTCGCCTACGACCGCCTGCGCCGGGCAGGGGCAAGCCGCCTGGTCCGCAGCCCGGCGGCGCTGGGCGAGGCGGTGGGCGACCTTCTTTCTCCGGACAGGACGGCACGGCTGGCACAGGCAGCATGGGACGTGATCTCGCAGGGCGCGCAGGCGACGGCCGAGGCAGTGGCCACGGCGCGACGCCTGTTGCACGCGACGGGGCCCGCCGCATGATCGCCCGCGCACCGGCGTTCTGGTTCACGCCGCCCGATCGGCCGGCGCCGGCGGCGCGGCTGCTGGCACCTCTGGGGGCCCTCTTTGCTGCGGCGACGGCGCGCCGGGTGGCACGGCCGGCCGATCATCGCGCCGGGGTGCCTGTCGTCTGCGCCGGCAACCTGAACGTCGGCGGCACCGGCAAGACGCCGGCGGCGATCCTGCTGGCCGAAAGGATCGCGGCACGGGGGCTGCGCGCCGCGGTGGTCAGCCGCGGTCACGGCGGACGGCTTGACGGACCGGTGGCCGTGGACCCGCGCCGGCATGGTTCCGCCGATGTCGGCGACGAACCCCTGCTGCTGGCAGCCTTCGCCCCCGTCGTCGTCTCGCGCGACCGGGCGGCCGGGGTGAAGATGGCCGAGGCGCAGGGCGCGCAGGCGGTGATCCTGGATGACGGGCACCAGAATCCGGCGGTGGCCAAGGATCTGTCGCTGGTTCTGGTGGATGCGGCGCGGGGGTTCGGGAACGGACGCTGCCTTCCGGCGGGACCGTTGCGCGAACCGGTGGCCGCGGGATTGGCGCGGGCCGATCTGGTGCTTTCGGTCGGCGAGGCGGCGGCGCAGGAGGCGTTCCTTGCGCGGTGGCGGGATGCCCTGTGCGGCGTTCCGGTCCTGCGCGCGCGGCTTGCACCACTTCCGACAGGGATGGACTGGAAGGGAACCCGGGTTCTGGCATTCGCCGGCATCGGACATCCCGAGCGGTTCTTTGCCACCCTGCGCCACCTTGGTGCCGATGTGGCCGGCACGGTGGCGCTGGGCGATCATCAGCCGCTGGCGCCGGCGCTCCTCAGCCGCCTGCAGGCCAGCGCAGCAGCGCTCGGTGCCCGGCTGGTCACCACCGAGAAGGACGCAGTCCGGTTGCCGCCGGCATTGCGGACCGAGGTGCTGACCCTGCCGGTCCGGCTGGTGCTCGACGACGCCGCACCGCTCGAGGCCGCGCTGGACCGGCTGTTCAGTCCTGCGCCCTGAGCACCTGCGCCGGCCGCGACGACAACGGGCGCAAGGCGAAGCCAAGCCCGGCGGCCAGAACCGCGATCACGCCGCCCAGCACGATGGCGATGGCCGAAACCGGCTCGAACGCAAAGGTCGTCTGCATCACGAACCGCATGACCGCCCAGCCGGCCAGACCGCCGGCCGCGATCGCGACCGCCCCCGCGGCCGCACCCATCAGGGCCGACCGCAGCGCGAAGGATGCAAGGATGCGCCCGCGGGTCGCGCCCAGCGTCTTGAGCACCGCCGCCTCGAAGACCCGCGCACGTTCGCCCGCCGCCGCCGCGCCGATCAGCACCATGAACCCGGTCAGGAGGGTGGCACCGGCAGCCCATGTGGTCGCCGCCGCGATCGCCTGAAGCGCCTCGGTCACCCGGTCCACGGCATCCCGCACCCGGATGGCCGTGATGTTCGGAAAGGCGCCGGACAGCTCGCGCAGCAGCCTGCCCTCTGCCTCGGGATCGGCATAGACGGTGGCGATATGGGTATGCGGCGCGCCTCGGAGCGCATTCGGGCTGAGCGCCATGATGAACCCGAGGCCGCCGGCCGAGAAATCCACCGCGCGGAAGCTCGTGATCTCGCCCTCGATGTCGCGGCCAAGGATGTTGACCGTGATCCTGTCGCCCAGCACCAGCCCCAGTTCGCGGCCCTCGTTCGCGCCGAAGGAAATCTGCACCGGGCCGTCGTGATCGGCCGGCCACCAGGCCCCTTCGGTGACGGTCGTCCCCTCGGGCGGGGCGTCGGAATAGGTCACGCCCCGGTCGCCGCGCAGGACCCAGTGGTCGCCGGCCACCTCGGCCGCGGGCCGGCCGTTGATCCGGGTCAGTATGCCGCGGAGCATCGGCGCGCTTTCGACCCTCGACACTGCCGGATCGGCATCGAGCCTTGCCAGGAACGTCTCGATCTGGTCGGGCTGGATGTCGAGGATGAAATAGGCCGGGGCACGGGCCGGCACGTCGCGGTCGATCGCTGCGCGCAGGTTGGCATCGATCTGCCCGACGGTGGCGAGAACCGCAAGCCCGAGGCCAAGCGACAGGATGACCGAGCCGGTTTCCTGTCCCGGCCCGCCGACGGCCGACAGCGCCAGCCGCAGCGCCGGCCGCCCGCGCGCCATGCGCGACCGCGCCGCCGCGCGCGCCAGCCGGCGAACCAGAAGCGCCGCCGCCACCAGCACGACAAGCGCCGAGGCAATCCCCGCCGCCGACCAGAGCGCCAGCAGCGGCACGCCCGAGAACAGGGCCGCACCGCCCACCAGGATCGCGGCAAGGCCCGCGGTCGCAAGAACCCAGGCAAGCTGGGGCCGGCCGGTCCCGCGCCCCGCAGCCTCGCGATACAGTGCAGCGGCCCGGATCCGCGCGGTGCGCGCAAGCGGCCAGAGCGTGAACAGAAGCGCCGTCAGGATGCCGTAGAAGGCCGCCTCCATCAGCGGGACCGGCCAGGGCGCGAATACCGCAGGAACCGGCAGCACGGCGCCCAGCAGCGGCGCCAGCACAACCGGCAGGCCACCGCCAAGGATCAGACCGATGGCCACGCCCAGCAGTGTCAGCGCACCGATCTGGAGCAGATAGACCAGAAACACCAGCCGCTGTTCGGCGCCGAGCGTCCGCAGCGTCGCGATGGTCTCGGTCTTTCGTGCCAGATAGGCGCGCACCGCCGCCGACACGCCGACCCCGCCGACTGCCAGCCCGGCAAGGCCGACCAGCACCAGGAAGGCACCGATCCGTTCGACGAAGCGTTCGATCCCGGGTGCCGCACGGGTGCGGTCCTGCCACCGCAGGCCTGTATCGCGGAAGGCGGCCACGGCCTGATCCCGGATCGCGGCCAGATCGGCCCCAGGCGGCAGCAGCAGGCGATACTTGGTCTCGTAAAGCGTGCCAGGCCCGATCAGCCCGGATTCCGCCAGAGCCGCGGTGCGCACGATGGTCCGGGGGCCAAGCCCGAAGCCGCCGGCCGCGCTGTCCGGTTCGGCAAGCAGCGCCGCGGTCAGCACGAATGGCTGAAGCCCGAGGCGGAACTCGTCCCCGACCGAAAGCCCCAGCCGGTCCACCAGCACACTGTCCATCACCGCACCGGGCAGACCGTGGCGCCCGTCCAGCGCCGATGCGAGGCTGATCGCCGGGTCGAGTTCCACCGTGCCGACCAGCGGATAGGCGTCATCGACCGCCTTGACCTGCGTGAGCCCGCGCTCGGCCGTCTCGCCTTCGCCCACGACCGCCATGGAGCGGAAATCGACCACCTCGGACACCCGCGCTGCCGTGCGGGCCATGAAGGCGCGTTCGTCGTCCGACGCGAAGCGATAGGTGAATTCCATCTGCGCATCGCCGCCCAGAAGGATCGCCCCCTGTTCCGACAGGCCCGCCTGGATCGAGGCGCGCACGACACCGACCGCGGCGATCGCGGCGACCCCCAGCGCGAGGCAGGCAAGGAAGATGCGGAAACCCGCCAGACCGCCGCGCAGTTCGCGCCGGGCAAGCCGGAAGGCAAGGGCCAGCGTCATGGCCGCGCGCCCGGGCCGGTGCGATCCGTCCGATATCTCATTCCGCCGCACTCCGCAGGCCGGCAACGTCGATCCGGCCATCCCTGAGCCGCACCACACGATCGCAACGCGCCGCCAGATCGGGCGCGTGGGTGACCAGCACCAGGGTCGCGCCATGCCGGTCGCGCAACCCGAAGAGAAGGTCCATGATCGCCTGCCCGTTCGCCCCGTCCAGATTGCCGGTCGGTTCGTCGGCCAGCAGGATCGCCGGACGCGTCACCGCCGCCCGGGCCAGCGCCACACGCTGCTGCTCGCCACCCGAAAGCTGCGCCGGGTAGTGATCCATACGTTCGCCGAGCCCCACCGCTCGCAGTTCCGCCGCGGCGCGGTCGAAGGCATCCGGGGCGCCCATCAGCTCCAGCGGCACGGCCACGTTTTCCAGCGCCGTCATGGTGGGAATCAGGTGGAAGGACTGGAACACCACCCCCATATTGCCCCTGCGGAACCGCGCCAGCGCATCCTCGTCCATCGCCGTCAGGTCGTGGCCCAGCGCGCGGACGGTGCCGCCGGTGGCCCGCTCGAGGCCGCCCATAAGCATGAGGAGCGACGATTTGCCCGACCCCGACGGACCGACCAGCCCCAGCGTCTCGCCCCGCGCGACATCAAGCGTGATGCCCCGCAGGATCTCCACCGGTCCGGCATTTCCCGCAAGGGTCAGGCGCGCATCGCGCAAGCTCAGAACCGGTTCGGTCATGGAAACTGTCCTTCGTGCCTGCCTCGGGGGTGGATATGGGGCGTTTGCCGCGATGCGCAACGCCCTTCTTGCCCTGTCGCTGGCGCTTTCGGCCCCGGTCGCGGCCGAACCGATGCGCCTGGTGGCCCTGGGCGACAGTCTGACGCAGGGATACGGCCTGCCGCCCGAGGACGGATTCGTGCCCCAGCTTCAGCGCTGGCTCGCCGAGCGGGGGCGCTCGGTCGAGGTGATCAATGCCGGCGTTTCGGGCGACACCACGGCCGGCGGCAAGGCGCGGGTGGCCTGGACACTGGCGGACGGGGCGGATGCGATGATCGTGACCCTGGGCGGAAACGACCTGTTGCGCGGGATCGCGCCCGAGGTCAGCCGCGCCAACCTCGACGCGATCCTGACCGAGGCCGCCGCCCGGGGCGTGGCGGTTCTGCTGGTCGCCATGGAGGCCCCGGGAAACTACGGGCCGCAGTACCGTGCGGCCTTCGATGCGATCTATCCCGAGCTGGCCGAGCAACATGGCGTGCTGCTGGCCGGCAACTTCCTCGGTCCCCTGATCGACGGGACAGGCGATGCCGCCGGTCTGCGGGCCTATCTGCAACCGGACGGCATCCACCCGAACGCCCAGGGCGTCGCCCGCATTGTCGAGGGACTGGGGCCGCGCGTGCTGGAGCTGCTGGATCTGGCGGCAGGCAGCTGAGCGCTAGCGCTGAAGACTGCGCACGTGGTCGGCAAGCTTGACCAGACGCTCGGGCGTGGGCGTCAGGACGCCCGGGGCGGTCTCGACCAGAACCGTCCGCCCCTCCATCAGCGGGCCGAATTCCGGCATCGGCCCCGCCCCGCGGCCCTGGGTGTAGCCATAGATCTTGCCCATCACGCGGACCTCCGGATAGACGCCCCTGTTGCGCGCCGCCAGTCGGGTCAGATCCGTGGGCGCAGGCCGCAGCCCGGTCGCCGCAGGCCCGTCGCCCCGCCCTTCGGCGCCGTGGCATGCCGCACAATAGTCGGCATAGAGCGCGCGACCGCTCAGCAGTGCCTCGCCCGCATCCGGGGAACAGCCGACCACCCCCGCCAGGCCGGCGGCCGCCGATAGGATCGCGATGACTGCCCGCATTGTTCTTCTCCTGCGTCTTCCGGTCAGGATGGCGCAATCGTGGCAGGACGGCAACCGCGGCCGCACCTGCAGGCGGGAATTCGAAACCGTGACCGCCGCTCCCTTCCCTCGCCTCGTCGGCGCCGCTATGATGCGCCCGCGGCGAACCGGTCGCAGGACGGTCCCTGGACGACGTCCCTGAGGCAAGGCAGACAAGAACCGGCGCGGGACACCCGCGCGAAGGGGGCACGGATGGCAGGAAACTCGAGGCTCGCCTGGGCCGTTGCGGCCATGGCAGGTCTTGCTCTGGCAGGTTGCGAGAACGGCCTGAGACTTCCCTTCGGGGGTGACACCCAGGCAGTGGACGATGCAGTGCCCGCCGCGCAACGGCGCACGCGGATCGTGGAGCGCGATGTCGAGGCGCCGCAGGTCTTTTCGGTGTCCGAAGCCGGCCTGTGGGACGGACGGCCGTCGCTTGGCGGGGTATGGGTGGCCTATCCCGGCGTCAGCGATCCCGAACGGGTGATCATCCGCAACCCGGCAAACGGCAATTTCGTGATCGGCGCCCTGTTCCGCCGCGAACGCGAGAATCCCGGCCCAAGGCTCCAGGTATCGTCGGATGCGGCGGCGGCGCTTGGGCTGCTGGCAGGGCAACCGGCCAGCCTGTCAGTGACCGCGCTCCGGCGTGAGGAAGTGGCAGAAGAGACCGAAACCCCGGCCGCCCCCATCCTCGACACCGCCGAGACGATCGCGACCGAGACGCTGGACGGCGGCCCTGCCACGGCATCCGGTGCGATCGCCGCGGCCACAGGTTCGGCAGCGACCGGGCCGGCCGCGCCGGCCGCCCCCGCGACGGCCCCCGCCCCGCCCCCGGCCGCGACGCCGCAGCGGACTGCCGCACCGGCAACCGGCGGGCGGAACCTTCTGCAGATCGGGATCTTCAGCGTCGAGGCGAACGCCAACCGAGCCGCCGAGCAGGTGCGTCGTGCCGGTGCGCAGGCGAACGTGCGGCGCGAGGAAAGCCAGGGCAAGACCTTCTGGCGGGTGACGGCCGGTCCGGCGAACACCGCCGCCGAGCGCGATGCGCTGCTGCGACAGATGCGCGATCTGGGCTATCGCGACGCCTATTTCGTCAGCCGCTGACACGGGGAAAGGAGACCGATGCCGCAGATCCGTGCAATCCTGATCGTTGCAGCGCTGTCGCTGGCCGTCGCCCTGCCCGCGCGCGCCGCCTTCGAGACCGCGGCAAAGGCCGCCTGGGTGTTCGACGTCGGCACCCAGACGGTGCTGCTGGAAAAGGATGCCGACCGGGCGCTGCCGCCGGCCTCGATGTCCAAGCTGATGACGATCTACATGCTGTTCGAGGCGCTGAAGGATGGCCGCGTCAGCATGGACACGACCTTTCCCGTCTCGGCCCGGGCGCAGGCCATGGGTGGCTCGACCATGTTTCTCAACACCATGGACCGCCCCACGGTCGAGGAACTGATCCGCGGGATCATCGTCAATTCGGGCAACGATGCCTGCGTCGTCGTGGCCGAAGGCCTCGCCGGCAGCGAGGAGGCGTTCTCGCGCCTCGCGACGGACCGGGCGCGGGCACTGGGGATGACCCAGACAAACCTCGTGAATTCGTCGGGCTGGCCGCACCCGGAACACCGGATGTCGATGCGTGACCTCGGGATACTGACCTACCGCATCATCACGGACTTCCCCGATCTCTATGCCTATTTCGACGAACGCGAGTTCGACTACAAGAACCGTTCGCCGGCCAACCGCTTCAACCGTAACCCGCTGTTTCGCATGAACATCGGGGCGGACGGACTAAAGACCGGCCACACCCGCGAGGCGGGTTACGGCTTTGCCGGCTCGGCCGTGCAAGGCGACCGGCGGGTGATCTTCGTGGTGACAGGCCTCGACAGCGAACGCGACCGGGCCGAGGAAAGCGCGCGGATCGTGAACTGGGCCTTCCGGCAGTTCAGCCAGGTGTCGCTTGCCGCGGCCGGTCAGCGGGTGGCCGAGGCGGATGTCTGGCTGGGCGCGGCGCCGGCCGTGGGGCTGGTGCCGGCGCGGGATGCTACCGTTCTGGTGCCCGCGGGCGGCCGCGAGGGGGTCGCGATCCGGGTCGCATATCGCGGGCCGGTAGAGGCGCCGGTGGCCGCCGGCCAGTATGTCGGCGATCTGGTCATCTCGGTGCCCGACCTGCCCGAGACGCGGATTCCGTTGCTGGCCGAGTCCGACGTGCCACGCGGCGGGCCGCTGGTGCGGCTGACGACGGCGGCAAGGGTTCTGGCAGGCCGGGCGGTGGGGCTGCTGGCCTTCTGAGATGGCGCGGGGCCTGTTCGTCAGTTTCGAGGGCATCGACGGGTCCGGGAAATCGACCCAGGCAAGGTTGCTTCACGACCGGCTTCGCGCGGATGGCAGGGACGTGGTGCTGACGCGCGAACCCGGCGGCAGTCCCGGCGCCGAGGAGATCCGCCGGTTGCTGCTGGACGGTGCGCCGGACCGGTGGTCGGCGGTGACCGAATGCCTGCTGTTCACCGCCGCACGGCGCGACCATCTCGAGCGGACGATCCTGCCGGCGCTGGAGTCCGGGGCCATCGTCATCACCGACCGGTTCGCCGACAGCACCCGTGTCTATCAGGGCGTGACCCGGGGCGATCTGCGCCCGATGGTGGACGCGCTGCACGATCTGGCGATCGGGCTGGAGCCAGACCTCACCTTCCTGATCGACGTCGCCCCGCGCACCGGCCTTGCCCGCGCCCGCGCCCGCGGCACCGCCGAGCAACGGTTCGAGGACATGGGGCTCGCAATGCAGGAGACCATGCGCCAGGGGTTCCTCGACCTCGCCGCCGCGCATCCCGGCCGGTTCCGGGTGATCGACGGTGACCGGCCGGCCGAGACGGTGGCGGCGGAGATCGCGGCGCATCTGCGATGAGCGATGCAGCCCCGGAACCGGATCGCGTCGAGGGCGCGCCCCATCCGCGCGAAACCGGGCGCCTGTTCGGCCAGCCGGCAGCCGAAGCGGCCTTTCTCGCGGCCTTCAATGCCGGTCGACTGCATCACGGCTGGCTGCTGACCGGGCCGCGCGGGGTCGGCAAGGCGACCTTCGCCTGGCGCGCCGCCCGGTTCCTGCTGGCGACGCCCGAGGCTGACGGCGGGCTGTTCGCCCCGCGCCCCCCGGCAACGCTGGACGTTGACGCGCACCATCCGGTCAGCCGCCGCATGGTTGCACTGGCCGAGGGGCGGCATTTCCTGATGCGCCGCGGCACCGAGGAAAGGACCGGGCGGCTGCTGACCGCGATTTCGGTCGACGAGGTGCGCAGGCTCAAGGCATTCCTTCAGCTTTCGGCGCCCGATGGCGGACGGCGCACCGTCATCGTCGATGCTGCCGAGGACATGACCGATGCGGCCGCGAACGCGATCCTGAAACTGCTGGAGGAACCGCCGCCGAAGGTCACGCTGTTTCTGGTTTCCCATCGGCCGGCCCGGCTTCCACCGACCATCCGCTCGCGCTGCCGCGAGATCCGCCTGCCGCCGCTTGCGCCCGCGGATCTGGCCCTGGCGCTCGATCAGGCCGGGGTCGCGGCAGCCGACCCGACGGCGCTTGCCGAACTCGCGGCCGGGTCGGTGGGCGAGGCGGTGAGGCTCGAGACGGCGGGCGGCGTGGAACGCTATCGCGAGATCGTCGCACTGTTCGACCGGATGCCGGGGCTCGACCGGGCCGCGGCCATCGCCATGGCCGACGGGCTGTCGGGGCGCGAGGCCGAGGCCCGGTTCGACCTGGCGATGCGGCTGATCGAGATCCTGCTGGCGCGCGCTGCCCGGACCGGCGCCGTCGGCGCGCCGCCGCCCGAGGCCGCCCCCGGAGAGGCCGCGCTTCTTGCGCGCCTTGCGCCGGACCCGCCGGCCGGCCGTGCCTGGGCCGAGGCCGCGCAGACCGCCCTTGCCCGCTGCCGGGCCGGCCGGGCGGTCAACCTTGACGCTCCGGCGCTTCTGCTCGATATGCTCCTGCGACTGGATGCGCTGGCGAGGCAGCTGGCCAGGAGATGACGGGCCGATGACCGACGCTGCACCGGAACTTGTCGACAGTCACTGTCATCTCGACTTCCCCGACTTCGTCGCGGATCTGCCGGGGGTGGTGGCCCGTGCCCGTTCTGCCGGCGTCCGGCGCATGGTGACGATCTGCACGCGGCTGCGGAACGAACCTGCCGTCCGGGAAATCGCCGAGGCGCATCCGGGGGTGTTCTACGCGGCGGGCACCCACCCGATGAGCGCGGCCGACGAAGCTCTGGTCACGGTCGATCAACTGGTGGCGCTTTCCCGCCACCCGAAGTTCGTGGCGATCGGCGAATCCGGGCTCGACTACCATTACACCGGCGACAGCAAGGCGCGGCAGCAGGAAAGCCTTCTGGTCCATATCGAGGCCGCAAGGCAGACCGGCCTGCCGCTGGTGATCCATGCCCGCGATGCCGACGCCGACATGGCAAGGATCCTGTCCTCGGAACACCGCGCCGGCGGCTTCGGCTGCGTGATGCATTGCTATACATCGGGTCCGGCACTGGCCGAAACCGCCTTGTCGCTGGGCTTCTATCTTTCGGCCTCGGGCATCGCCGCCTTCCCGAAAAGCACCGCCCTGCGCGCGATCTTCGCCGCTGCGCCGCGCGACCGGATCCTGGTCGAGACCGATGCCCCCTATCTGGCCCCGCCTCCGCATCGCGGGCGGCGGAACGAACCGGCCTTCGTCGCGCACACCGCGCGGGCGCTTGCCGCGGCGCTGGAGATGACAGAGGCGGAATTCGCCCGGCAGACCACGGCGAATTTCGACCGTCTGTTTCCGCGAGCCGCGCAACGGGCCGAGGCGGCATGACGGCGACGCTGCGCTTTACCATTCTCGGTTGCGGCTCCTCGGGCGGCGTGCCGCGGCTTGGTAACAACTGGGGTGAGTGCGACCCCGAGAACCCCCTGAACCGTCGCCGGCGCTGTTCGCTTCTGGTGGAAAGGACCGGTCCGCGCGGCACGACGACGGTGCTGATCGACACATCGCCGGACATGCGCGACCAGCTGCTGGATGCCGGCGTGGGTGTGCTGGATGCAGTGGTCTATACCCATTCCCATGCAGACCACATGCACGGCATCGACGATCTCAGGCAGATTGTCTACAACATGCGCCGCCGGCTGCCGGTCTGGGCCGACGGACCAACGCAGGATGCGCTGCTGTCGCGGTTCGGCTACGCCTTCGTGCAGCCTGCGGGCAGCCCCTACCCGCCGATCCTCGACCTGATGACGATCCGCGGCCCCTTCCACGTCGAGGGCGCGGGCGGCGCGATCGGCTTCCGGCCGTTCCGGGTGGGGCACGGCTCGATGGATGCCCTCGGCTTTCGCATCGCCGACGTTGCCTATCTGCCCGACGTGGTGGAGATCCCGCCCGATGCCTGGGCAGAGCTTGCAGGGTTGGAGTGCTGGATCGTCGATGCGCTGCGCCGGACACCGCATCCGACCCATGCGCATCTTGCGCTGACTCTGGAATGGGTCGCGCGGGCCCGGCCCCGGTGCGCGATCCTGACCAACATGCATATCGATCTCGATCACGACACGGTCGCCGCCGAGACGCCACCGCATGTGATTCCGGCCCATGACGGGATGTCGATCGAACTGCCGGCGCCGGACTAGCGCGGACCATGCAGGCGCTCCTCGATGTCGTCCTGCCGGTCTTTCTGGTGATCGGTTTCGGCTATCTGGTGGTCTGGCGCGGCTGGTTCCCGGAGACGGGCGTCGACGGGTTGATGAAGTTCACACAGAACTTCGCGATTCCCTGCCTGCTGTTCCGCGCCATCGCCGGGCTCGATCTCGGGCAGGACTTCGACTTGCGGATGCTGGCAAGCTTCTACGCAGGTGCGACGGCGGGTTTTCTGAGCTGCATGCTGGGTGCAAGGTTCCTATTCGGCCGGCCATGGACCGATTCCGTCGCGATCGGCTTCTGCGGACTGTTCTCGAACTCGGTGCTGCTCGGCCTGCCGATTTCAGAACGCGCCTACGGTGCGGCTTCGCTGGGTCCGAACTACATGATCGTCGCCCTGCACGCGCCGTTCTGCTATGCGCTCGGCATTTCGGCGATGGAAATCGCGCGGTCCAGCGGCACCGGGCTGGTTCGGGCCGTCCCGCGGATCCTGACCGCCATGTTCCGCAATGCTCTGGTGATCGGGATCCTGCTTGGGTTCGCCGTCAACCTGGGCGGCGTCCCGCTCCCCGGCGTGTTCACCGATGCCGTGGACATGATGATCCGCGCGGCGCTGCCGGCGGCACTGTTCGGGCTCGGGGGCGTTCTGTACCGCTATCGACCCGAGGGCGACATGCGGGTGATCCTGTTCGTCTGCGCCGTGGCACTCGTCCTGCACCCTGCGCTTACCCTCGCGCTCGGCCGCGCGCTTTCGGTGGGCGAGGGACCGCTGCGGGCCGCGGTGCTGACCGGAGCGATGCCGCCTGGGGTCAATGCCTATATCTTCGCCAACATGTACGGAGTGGCGCGACGGGTGGCGGCCTCGTCCGTGCTCATCGCGACGGGGCTTGCGGTGCTGACGGCGTGGGGATGGCTTTCGGTGCTGGGCTGATCGCGGGCTGCACCCGCCCCGGCCTGCAACAGCCGCAAGGATTTTCTCGCGCGCCGCTTTCCCCCGGCAGTTGCGCTGGTCATACTGCCCGCGACTGGGTCGAAGCGCAGCCGAAATGGGCAATCCCGACTTCAACATCCTGATTGTCGCTCAGGCAGGGCGGCTGCAATACGAGGCCGTCATCCTTGCCGCGTCGCTGGCCGCGGCAAGCCCGGCGCTCGTCCGTCGGCTTCACGTCGCCGAGCCGCAACCCGGCCCGCGCTGGCCTTCGGACCCGCGGATCAGCGACCCGGCGGTGCGCGATCTGCTGGAAGGTTTCGGGGCCCGCATCGTGCCGTTCGAGTCCCGCCAGTTCGGTGCAAGCTACCCCTACGGCAACAAGATCGAAGCCCTGACAGCCCTGCCGGCAGGCGAACCGTTCCTGTTTCTGGACACAGATACGCTGGTCCTGGGCGATCTGTCCGGGGTCGAGTTCGGTTTCGACCGTCCCGCCGCCTCGATGCGGCGCGAGGGCACCTGGCCCGAACCGCCGCCCTATGGCCCGGGCTATGCCGGCATCTGGAAATCGCTCTACGACCGGTTCGGCCTGGATTTTGACTCCAGCCTCGACCCGACCTATCCCGACGAATACTGGAAAAGGTATCTCTACTTCAACGCCGGCTGGTTCTTCCACAGCGACCCGAAGGCTTTCGGACAGCGCTTTCTCGACTATGCGGTGGCGATCCGCAACGATCCGGGCGAGGCGCTGGCCTGCCAGTCGCTTGACCCCTGGCTCGATCAGGTCGCGCTGCCGCTTGTCATACATTCCTTCGGCGGTGGGCGACCGGGGCCGGAGCTTTCGGGCCTGGACGGCGATGTGACCTGTCACTACCGTGCCCTGCCGCTGCTCTACGCGCGGGAAGGCGACCTTGCGGTTTCCGTTCTCGAGCAGGTTACGGCGCCCAACCGCATCAAGCGCGTGCTGCGCACGCACGAACCTGCCCGCCGGATGATCTATCAGGGGCGTGGTGCCAGGGTGAGGGCCCTGTTCGACCGCGCGGCGCTGCCCGCAACCGAGCAGGCGATCCGCAATGCGATCAAGCGCGCGGGGCTCTGGATGCGCTGATCCCTCACGCCAGCAGGTCCACCACCTGCCCGCCGAGGATCATGTTGATGCTCGACTGCCCCGCACCATCGACCAGCGCG
>JBKBMT010000046.1:0-22727 GCA_046295655.1 Gemmobacter sp.
TTGTCCGACCCGTAGGCGGCGATCAGCGTCCGCAGGGCGTCGGTCTGGGATGCGTCCTCGGGCAGGCTCAGCGCCCAGTCGACGAGGATTGACCGGCATTCTGCCGCCCCGATCCCCTCGATCCGATAGCTTTCTCGGATCAACCCCTTGCGGTCGGCCCGGTCGAGATCCATCGCGCGTCTCCCCATGTCATGATCCGAGCTTCGCCGCGATGACGGCGGCTGCCCCGGATGTGGCCTGCTCGATCTGGCCGGCAAGTTCGGCCACCGTCTCGGCCCCGGTCTCGCGCAGGATGAAGCTCCGCGCGCCCTCGGCCAGCCGGTCGGGATCGGCCGCGCTCGCCCCCAGAAGCCGGCTTGCCGCATGAACGCGCCAAAGCAAGCGAAAGGCCGCAGCCAGAAACTGCTCCTCGTCGCGGGTCAGCATGCCCGTGCGGGCGCCGGCCCGCAACTGCGCCTCGACCCGCCGGCCCGGATCGCCCGCGACAAGCGCGCAGGTCTGGGCCAGCAGCTCGATGTCCATGATCCGGCCGGGGCCGGCCTTTGCCTCCCATCCGCCCCCGGGCTTGGCGGACAGCAGGCGCCCCCGCATCTCGGCCACATCCGCGACGACCTGTGGACCCTTCCCCTTCTTCGTCAGCAGGGCGCGGCGGAAGTCCTCCACCTCGGCGCCAAGGACGGACGAGCCGCAGACCGGCCGGGCACGCGTCAGGGCCAGATGTTCCCAGGTCCAGGCCTCGGTCTCCTGATAGTCGCGGAAGGCGGCAAGGGCGGTGGCGACCGGTCCCTGCCGGCCCGAAGGACGCAGCCGCATGTCCACCTCGTACAGCCGCCCCTCGGCCATGGGGGCGGTGAGCGCGGTCACCAGCGCCTGGGTCAGACGGGCGAAGTATGTTCGCGCGGGCAGGGGGCGTGGCCCGTCGGACGCCTCGTCGCCTGCCGGGTCGTAGATCACGATGAGATCGAGGTCGGACTGGGCGTTCAGCCGGCCCGCCCCGAGGCTGCCCATGCCCAGAACCACTGCCCCGCGCCCCGGCTGCGACCCGTGCTTGCGCGCGAATTCCGAGGTGACGGGCGCCCAGAGCGCCGCGAGCACCGCCTCGGCCAGATCGGCATACTGCTTGCCGGCCTCGAAGGCGTCGATCAGGCCCCGGAGGTGGTGAACGCCGATGCGGAAATGCCATTCCTTTGCCCAGGCACGGGCGCGGTCGAGCTTGCGTTCGTAATCCGCGACGGGCGCCAGCACCGCAGCAAGATCGGCAGCAAGCGATGCTGTGCCCGGCCAGGGCGCAAAGAAGCCGCCGCCGATCACGGCATCCAGGACCGAAGAGTTGCGCGACAGATGCTGCGCAAGCTCCGGCGCCGTGGCCGCGATGTCCACGATCAGTTCGACAAGCTGGGGGTTGGCCTCGAACAGCGCGAAAAGCTGCACGCCCGCCGGCAGGCCGGCAAGAAACCCGTCGAGCGCGGCAATTGCCTCTTCGGGATTGGCGGCGCGCGTCAGCCGCTCCAGCATCTGCGGACGGATGCGCTTGAAGCTTTCGACGGCGCGGCTGGACCGCAGGCAGGGATACGACCGCCAGCCTTCGACGATCTCGGCCATCCGCGGCGTCAGATCCGGCGACTCCTCGACATCCCCGGGCGCGAAGAAGCTTTCGGTGAGCGCCGCGACGCGTTCGAGCCGCTCGCGGAGCGCCGTGCGGAACCGGCCTGTGTCCGCCTCGCCGCACAGCCGCGCGATCCGGTCGAAACCCTCTGGGTTCGTCGGCAGGGCATGGGTCTGGGCATCCTGCTTCATCTGCAAGCGGTGCTCGACCTCGCGATGGGCGCGATAGAGCGCGGCAAGCTCGTCGGCGACCTCGACCGGAACCCAGCCCGCCCGGGCAAGCGCCTCGAGCCCGCCGACCGTCGTGCTGTCGCGCAGGCTGGGGTCGCGGCCGCCGGCAATCAGCTGCCGGGTCTGGGTGAAGAACTCGATCTCGCGGATGCCGCCGATCCCGAGTTTCATGTCGTGGCCTTCCAGCACGATCGGTCCCGCCAGCCCCTTGTGGTCGCGGATCCTCAGGCGCATGTCGTGCGCGTCCCGGATCGCGGCGAAGTCGAGATGCCGCCGCCAGACGAAGGGCGCAAGCGCGCGCAGGAACCGCTCGCCCGCAGCGATGTCGCCGGCACAGGGTCGGGCCTTGATATAGGCCGCCCGTTCCCAGGTCCGGCCAACCGATTCGTAATATTGTTCGGCTGCTGCCATCGAGATGCAGACGGGGGTGACGCTCGCATCCGGACGCAGCCGCAGGTCGGTCCGAAAGACGTAGCCCCCGGCGGTATTGTCCGACAGGATCGCGCACATCTTCCGCGTGACCCGAACGAAGGCGGCCCGCGCCTCGTGCTCTTCGCCGGGATAGCGCGTCTCGTCGAACAGGCAGATCAGGTCGATGTCGGACGAGAAGTTCAGTTCTCGTGCCCCGGTCTTGCCCATGGCAAGGACGACCATCCCCGCGGCGGTCTCGGCATCGGCCTCGGTCTGGCCGGGCAGCTTGCCGCGCCTGATCTCCTCGGCCACCAGCCGCCGCACCGCCAGGTCCACTGCGAGGTCGGAGAGCCGCGTCAGGGCGTCGGTGACGGTTTCGAGCGGCCAGGCGCCGCCCAGATCGGAAAGGGCGGTGATCAGTGAAACCTGCCGCTTTGCGCGGCGCAGGCCATCCGCCAGATCGGGCAGGGCCAGCGCCGGAAGCCCGCCCAGTGCCTGATCCAGGGCCGCCTCGGGCTCGCCCGGCAGATGTTCGCGCAGCCATTCCTCCTCGCGCCCGATCAGGCCCGCGATATGGGGGCTGGACCCTGCCGCCCCCGCCAGAAGTGCCGCAAGATCCGGCCCGAGACCGGCGAAATGCCGTGCCGTCTCGCGCCCGGCGTCGCGGTCGAAAGGCAGCGGCAGGCGAGTCAGACGGTCGGCAAGCGGCATGGACAGACCTTGGCCGCGCACCGGGAAAGGGTCAACGGGGCTTGCGACGGGCGGACCGGTGCGGATAGTGGCGGGCGCAACAGGGAGAACGCGATGAGCCGAAGCATCGAACGGGTGCGCGCCGCGCTGGCGGCGGCCGGGGTCGAGGTCGAGATTCGCGAGATGCCCGACAGCACGCGCACCGCCGCAGAGGCTGCGGCGGCCTGCGGCTGCACCATCGACCAGATCGTGAAATCGATCGTCTTTCGGGGTCAGCATTCCGGCCATGTCCGGCTTTTCCTGACTGCCGGGGGCAACCGGATCGATACCGGGCTGGCCGCCGCGCTGAGCGGGGAACCGCTGGGCAAGGCGGATGCAGATCTGGTGCGCGCGGAAACCGGATTTGCCATCGGCGGAGTCGCACCGGTGGGCCACCTGTCGCCCGTGCGGACCTGGTTCGACCCGCGGCTTCTGGACTTCGCCACCGTCTGGGCCGCCGCCGGCACCCCGCGTCATGTCTTTTCCATCGACCCCGCAGCACTCGCGCGGATCGCCGGCGCCACAACCGCAGTGTTCACGGAGTAGCCTTTTCAGCCGGTTACGAAGAATCCGGCAGACCATGTGAAAAACTTTAACATCGGCCCTTGAAAGCGCATGTGGGGTTGCCGATCTTGGGGATGTGAAAGACGTTCACATAAGCGCTCGAACCGAGGGAGACCTGCGATGAACACGACCACCGCCGCCATGCCGAGCCGCTCCTGGTTCGGACGCGCCGAGGACTGGCTGGATCAGAAGGGCAAGGGTGCCTGGATTGCCGTCATGGTCCTCGGCTTCATCTTCTTCTGGCCCGTCGGACTGGCCATTCTCGCCTACATGATCTGGAGCAAGCGCATGTTCTCGAAATCCTGCGGCCGCGTCCGCGCGAACCGGATGCACCTTGGCCATCTTCGGCCGAGCGGAAATACCGCCTTCGACGCCTACAAGGCCGAGACGCTGCGGCGGCTGGAGGAAGAGCAGGAAGCGTTCGAGGCATTCCTGCAGCGGTTGCGCGAGGCGAAGGACAAGACCGAGTTCGACGCCTTCATGGAAGAGCGTGCCGGCGCCGCGCGCGCTGACGCCCGCCCGGCCGCCGCCGAGGCACCGCAAGGTTCGGGCGCCTACTGATACCGATCCGACCGGGCCATTGCGGCCCGGCCGACACCGCCAGCAGGCGCGGCCGCGACCGGCCGCGCCGTCGCACGAAAGAGGCCCCACATGTTTCGGAATGTCCTGCCGGGCCTGCCCGACCCGGATCTGCGGCCGGAGTTCTACGCCGCGATCCCCGCGAAACGACTGGTCGCCTGGCTCGTCGATCTGGTGCTGATTGCGCTCCTGACCGTGCTGGTGCTGCCGTTCACCGCCTTTACCGGGCTGTTCTACCTGCCGTTTCTCTATATGGTGGTCGGTTTCGCCTATCGGACCGTGGCGCTTGCGCGGAACTCTGCGACGCCGGGTATGCGGCTGGTCGCCATAGAGTTCCGCGACCGGTTCGGGCACCGCTTCGACTTCGGCCATGCGCTGCTGCATACGCTGGGCTACACGGTCTCGATCTCGATGGTTCTGCCGCAGGTCGTGTCGGTGGTGCTGATGCTCACCGGGTCGCGCGCGCAGGGGCTCACCGATATCGTCATGGGCACCGCCGCGATCAACCGGCCGGCCGAGCCGCTTTGACCGGCGGATGATTCCGCTTGGCGCTTCCCTGCATCGTTGTTACCGTTCCGTCGTGATTTCGCTGCCCGAGCCTCATGCGCCACACCCTGCCGATCGCGCCGCAGTTCTATGTCACGGCTCCGCAGCCGTGTCCCTATCTGCCGGGCCGGATGGAACGCAAGCTGTTCACAGCCCTGCAGGGCGATCAGGCGGAACGGTTGAATGACGCTCTGTCCAAGCAGGGGTTCCGCCGCAGCCAGAACGTCCTTTACCGACCATCCTGCGCCGAATGTTCTGCCTGTCTGTCGGCCCGCATCCGGGTGGCCGACTTCCGCCCCGGGCGCACCCACCGCCGGACCCTGAAGCGCAATGCCCAATTGCGCCGGAATGCGACCAGCCCCTGGGCGACCGAGGAGCAGTTCGCGCTGTTCCGCCGATATCTCGACAGCCGCCACGCCGACGGCGGCATGGCGGACATGGACGTATTCGAGTTCGCAGCGATGATCGAGGAGACCCCGATCCGCAGCCGGGTGATCGAATACACCCGTCCCCCGGGCGCGGGCGAGAGGGGCCGGCCGCTGGTGGCGGTCTGTCTCACCGACGTGCTGGATGATGGGCTCAGCATGGTCTATTCCTTCTACGATCCCGATCACGTCGCCCATTCGCTCGGCACCTGGATGATCCTCGACCATGTCGCGATCGCGCGTGAGGCCGGGCTGCCATATGTCTATCTGGGCTACTGGGTGCCGGGCAGCCCGAAGATGGGCTACAAGGCCCAGTTCGACGCGCTTGAAATCTACAAGGGCGGCCAGTGGCAACCCATCGGAAACCCCGCCCGGCACGATGCGGCCCTCCATCCGCTGTCGGTCGATCCGATCGCCGAACAGGTTGCCCGGATCAGCCTGCCGGATGGCATGGCGCCGCGCTGACGGGCGAACAATAGCAGAACTTCCGGGCTTTCCTCGCGCCGCGATCCCGCTATACTGCGCCGCATGTCCGGCCCCGATACCCTGTCACTTTCCGCCCGCGCCATGGCCGCACGCCCTGCGCCCTGGTTCGACGGGCTGAACCCGGCGCAGCGGCAGGCGGTCGAGGCGACCGAGGGACCGGTGCTGATGCTCGCCGGCGCCGGAACCGGCAAGACCCGCGCCCTGACTGCGCGTATCGCGCAGATCCTGCATCTGGGCCTTGCCCGTCCGGGCGAGATCCTGGCCGTCACCTTCACCAACAAGGCCGCCCGCGAGATGAAGGACCGAGTGGGCCGGCTGCTGGGCGAGGCGGTGGAGGGGATGCCCTGGATGGGCACGTTCCATTCCATCGGCGTGAAGATCCTGCGCCGTCACGCCGAACTGGTGGAGCTGAAGTCGAACTTCACCATCCTCGACACCGACGACCAGCTCCGGCTGATGAAGCAGGTCATCGCCGCTGCAAATATCGACGAAAAGCGCTGGCCGGCCCGGGCTCTGGCCGCGCTCATCGACACATGGAAGAACCGGGCCTGGACGCCCGACAGGGTGCCCTCGCCCGAGGCGGCCCATTTCAACAATCGCGGCACAGAACTCTATGCCGCCTATCAGGACCGGCTGCGGACGCTGAACGCCGTCGATTTCGGGGATCTGCTGCTGCACTGCCTGACGATCTTTCAGGCCCATCCCGACGTTCTGGGGCAGTATCAGCGCCGGTTCCGCTATATCCTCGTCGACGAATACCAGGATACCAACGTCGCCCAGTATCTCTGGCTGCGGCTGCTGGCCCAGGGCCACCGGAACATCTGCTGCGTCGGCGACGACGACCAGTCGATCTATGGCTGGCGCGGCGCCGAGGTCGGCAACATCCTTCGGTTCGAGAAGGATTTTCCTGGCGCCAGGGTGATCCGGCTGGAACAGAACTACCGCTCGACGCCGCATATCCTTGCCGCGGCGTCGGCACTGATCGCCGCAAACGCCGGCCGGCTCGGAAAGACGCTCTGGACCGATGCGACGGACGGGCTGCGGGTGCGGCTGATCGGCCACTGGGACGGCGAGGAGGAGGCGCGCTGGATCGGCGAGGAGATCGAGGCGCTGGAACGCGGCAGCCGTGGCCTGGATCCGGTGCCACCCGACGGGATGGCAATCCTCGTGCGCGCGGCCCATCAGATGCGCGCCTTCGAGGATCGTTTCCTGACCATCGGCCTGCCCTACCGGGTGATCGGCGGGCCGCGGTTCTACGAGCGGCAGGAGATCCGGGATGCGATGGCCTATTTCCGTCTCGCCGTCAGTCCCGAGGACGATCTGGCTTTCGAGCGGGTGATGAACACGCCCAAGCGCGGGCTCGGCGACAAGGCCCGTCAGGACATCGGGCGCAGGGCGCGCGAGCTTGGTCTGTCGCTTGTCGAGGGCGCGCGGGCGCTTGTGGCAGAGGGCGGGATCGGGGGCAAGGGCGCCGCCGCGCTGCGCAGCCTCTGCGACCAGATCGCACGCTGGCACGGGCTGACCCTGCGCCCGGAGCACGATCACATTGAGCTGGCCGAGACGATCCTCGACGAATCCGGCTACACCGCGATGTGGCAGAACGACAAGACGCCCGAGGCGCCGGGGCGGCTCGAGAACCTGAAGGAACTTGTGAAGGCGTTGGAATCCTTCGATAACCTTCAGGGGTTTCTCGAACATGTCGCGCTGATCATGGACAATGAGACCGACGAGGGCGCGCCGAAGGTCTCGATCATGACGCTGCATGCGGCCAAGGGTCTGGAATTTCCCGTGGTCTTCCTTCCGGGCTGGGAGGACGGTCTCTTTCCCAGCCAGCGCAGCATGGACGAGACCGGGCTCAAGGGGCTGGAGGAGGAGCGGCGCCTGGCCTATGTGGGCATCACCCGGGCGGAACGGCTGTGCACGATCAGCTTTGCCGCCAACCGCCGGGTCTATGGCCAGTGGCAAAGCCAGCTTCCCAGCCGGTTCATCGACGAACTTCCTGCCGATCATGTCGAGGTGCTGACACCCCCCGGCCTCTATGGCGGCGGCTTCGGGGCCGCGGCGCCTGCGGCGGGGATCGAGGCGCGTGCGGCGGCGGCCAACGTCTACAATTCGCCGGGCTGGCAGCGGATGCAGATCCGGGCCGCGTCCCGTCCGGTCCATGCCCCGCGCGAGGCACGCGGCGTCGTCATCGACCTGGCCGCCGAGCCCGCGCACGAACGCGGCGACCGGGTGTTCCACCAGAAGTTCGGCTACGGCACCGTGGCCGCCTGCGAGGGCGACAAGGTCACGGTCCGGTTCGACAAGGCGGGCGAGAAGCATGTGCTGGGCAGCTATCTGGTCGCTGCAGACCGGGCTGCGGGCGATGTGCCCTTCTGAGCGCCGCGTTGCGCCCCGTCGCGCCAGCGCCTAATCTGCCGGCCCGGGCGGTGACGATCATGCAGGACGCGACGCAGGATTTCGATGTGGGCGGCCGGCTCCGGCAGCTGCGGCAGGGCGCAGGCCTGTCGCAGCGCGCGCTGGCCGAGGCCTCGGGCGTCCCCCATGGCCAGATCTCGATGATCGAGACCAACCGCTCCTCGCCGTCGGTTGCCTCGCTGCGGCGCATCCTCGGCGGGCTCGGGGTGACGCTGTCGGAGTTCTTCGAACCCGACCGGGGCGAGGAGGATGCCGTGTTCTTCCGCGCCGGCGACCTGCGCGACCTGACGTCCCGCCTGCGCGGGCAGGGACGCGACGGCGCGGGCCGCATCACCCTTCGCCAGGTCGGCGAGGCCCGGGCGATGAACCTCCAGATCCTGTTCGAACGATACGAACCGGGCGCCGACACCGGCCCGGAGATGCTGGAACACCCTTCGACCGAGGGCGGCGTGGTGATATCTGGCCGGGTCGAAGTCACCGTAGGCGAACGTGTCGCGACGCTCGGCCCCGGCGACGCCTATCTGTTCCGCTCCACCGAACCGCACCGTTTCCGCAACCCCGGGCCGGACGAGGCGGTGATTGTCTCGGCCTGCACGCCCCCGTATCTGTGATCCGATGACCGGTCCGCGCTTCACCCCTCTGGTCGCCGCCTTGCCCGCCACAGTGCCATTCACGGGCCCCGAGGCGCTTGAACGGCGCAGCGGCACGCCGTTCCGGGCCCGGATCGGCGCGAACGAAAGCCGCTTCGGCCCGTCCCCCCGCGCGGTCGAGGCCATGGCCCGGGCAGCGTCCGAGGCCTGGATGTACGGCGACCCGGAGGTGCACGATCTTCGGGCGGCGCTGGCCGCGCATCACGGGGTCGAACCCGCCAGTCTCATTGTCGGCGAGGGGATCGACGGTCTGCTCGGCTATCTGGTGCGGATGCTGGTCGCGCCGGGCGATCCCGTCGTTACGTCCGACGGTGCCTATCCGACCTTCAACTTTCATGTTGCCGGCCACGGGGGAACGCTGCACCGGGTTCCCTATGCCGGCGATCACGAGGATACCGAGGCGCTCGTCCTCAAGGCGCGCGAGACGGGCGCGAAGCTCGTGTATCTGGCCAATCCGGACAATCCCATGGGGTCGTGGCATCCGGCCGAGACCATCGTCCGGACGATCGAGGCATTGCCCGCGGGCACGCTCCTGCTTCTCGACGAGGCCTATGCCGATCTTGCCCCGCCCGGAACCGTGCCATGGATCGACCCGGAGGATCCGCGCGTGATCCGCCTGCGCACGTTCTCGAAGGGCTACGGTTTGGCCGGGTTGCGCGTCGGCTACGCGATCGGTGCGCCGGGGCTCATCGCGGCCTTCGACAAGGTGCGCAACCATTTCGGTGTCGGGCGGGTGGCCCAGGCAGGCGCACTTGCTGCGCTGGCCGATCAGGACTGGCTGCGCAGGGTGCAGACCCGCGTGGCCGAGGGGCGCGATCGCCTTGGTTCCATCGCCCGGGCAAACGGCCTCTTGGCCCTGCCGTCGGCGACGAATTTCGTGACCATGGACTGCGGCGCCGACGGACGGCTGGCCCGCGCCGTCGTCGCGGCGCTCGGATCGCGGGGCGTGTTCGTGCGTATGCCCTTCGTCCCGCCGCACGACCGCTGCATCCGCGTCACCGTCGGCACCGAGGAGGATCTGGCACATCTGGCCGCAGCGCTGCCCGACGCCCTGGCAGAAGCCCGCACGCTCACGACGGCTTGACTTGCCCTCCTGCGGCTGGAAGCCTGCAGCTTGACGTTCCACAACCGCAGGAGGAGCCAATGATGCGGATTGCCCCGGCGCTTGCCGCGATGGTGATGCTTGCCGCGCCGGCTGTCGCCCAGACCACGCATGCCGGCCACGGCGCCCATGCGGCCCATGGCGAGCAAGCCGCCGATCCCGACACCGCCGCGTCGGAGGCCTATCGCGCCGCGAACGACCGGATGCACGCGGCGATGGATGTGGAATTCACTGGCGATGCGGATGTCGATTTCATTCGCGGCATGATCCCGCATCACGAAGGCGCGGTGGAAATGGCCCGGATCGTCTTGCAGTACGGCAGCGACCCGGAGGTGCGGAAACTTGCCGAGGAGGTGATCGCCGCGCAGGAAGCCGAGATCGCCTGGATGCGCGACTGGCTGGAGCGCAACGGGCACTGAGCCCGCTCAGCCGGCCGCCGCCAGCGCCGCAGCCGCGGCGGCCGTCCCGCCCGCGCCGTGCGGGATACCCAGCGCCCGCATGCCCGCCTCCATCACCGCCAGCGTGCCCAGCACCATGTGGGCATTGACGTGGCCCATGTGTCCGAGCCGCAGGAATCCGTGCCAGGCCGGATCACCGGGCGGCGCCATGCCAAGTCCGATCCCCAGGGTGACACCTGCTTCGGTCTCGCACCACGCCCGCAGCTGCGTGGCGTAAGGGGCCGCGATGCGGGCCGCGGTGACAGCCCGGGACCGGGCCTGCGGATCGCCGATGTTCAGTTCGATCGTGCCAGCGCCCGCGTCCTGTCCCCAGGCATCGAACGCCGCCCAGACCGCGCCTGCCAGCGCCCGGTGCCGCGCCCAGGCGTGTTCCAGCCCTTCCTCGCGCACCAGCATGGCCAGAGCCTCGCGCAGGCCGAACAGGTGGTGGGTCGGTGCCGTGCCCGCAAAGTGCATCCAGAATTCGTCGGCCGCGATTCGCGGGCGCCAATCCCAGTAGGGCGTCCTCAGGTCGCTGTCGGCGGCGCAGACTGTCGCGGCACGCTCCGAGATCCAGACGAAGCCGAGGCCGGGCGGCACCATGAGGCCCTTTTGGCTCGCCGCGACCGCGACATCGACACCCCAGGCATCCATCTCGAACCGGTCGCAGCCCATCGAGGCGATACAGTCCACGGCCAGCAGCGCCGGATGTCCGACCGCGTCAATGGCGGCCCGCACCGCCGCAATGTCGTTCAGAACCGAAGTCGAGGTGTCCACATGGGTCAGGAGGACGACCCGGATGCGCCGGTCCGGATCGGCCCGCAGCGCATGCTCGACCCGGCCCGGATCGACCGCCCCGCGACGGCCGAAATCCAGCGTCTCGACCTCGACCCCCAGCGCCGTCACCGAAGCCGCCCAGCCTTCGCCGAACCGGCCCGTGACCAGCGCAAGCGCCCGATCGCCCCGACGGAAAAGGTTGACGTTGGCCGCCTCCCACGCGCCGTGCCCGTTGCAGATGTAGATGGCGACGTGATGCCGGGTCCGGGCCACCGCGCGCAGGTCGTCCAGAAGCGCCGGCATCGCCTCGACCAGCGGTCCGGCATAGATGTTGGGCGCCGCCCGGTGCATGGCGCGCAACACCCGGTCCGGAACCACGGAAGGGCCGGGAATGGCCAGAAGCTGGCGGCCCTGGGCAAGGCTCATGATCGTCTCCTCCACGTCGCGGGCCATCGCTAGACCCGGCCCCGGGCAAGGTCAATGGCGCCGCTTGCCAGCCCGCCGGCACCGCGCTAAGCCGCCGGCATGGCTGCGCCATCCGCCCCGCCGCGCCCGCTGTTCACCCGGCTCTGGCGCGACTATCTGCGCCCGCACCGGGCGGCCATGGCCGTGGCCTTCGTCCTCATGGTGATCGAGGGTGCCACGCTGGGCGCGCTCAGCTACATGCTCGAGCCGCTGTTCGACCGGGTCTTCGTCGGCGGCGATGCCGATGCGATCTGGTGGGTCGGCGGCGCGATACTTGCGCTGTTTGCGATCCGGGCAGCGACCTCGGTGGTGTCGAAGACGCTGCTGACCTCGATCTCGCTGCGTTCCTCGACCGCGATGCAGTCGGATCTGCTTCGCCATCTGCTGACGCTCGAGACCGCGTTCTTCCAGCGCAACCCGCCCGGTGCACTGATCGAGCGCGTGCAGGGCGACACGCTGGCGGTGCAGGGGATCTGGCAGACCATCATCATGGGCCTCGGCCGTGACGTGATCGCGCTGTTCACGCTGTTTGCCGTGGCGATCGCGATCGACTGGCGCTGGACGCTGGCGGCGCTGATCGGCGCACCGGTCCTGATCCTGCCAACGCTTGCCGTCCAGCGCTACATCCGCCGGAAGACCGCTGCCGTCCGCGTGCAGGCCGGCGAACGGGCGACCCGGCTCGACGAGGTTTTCCACGGCATCGCCACCGTCAAGCTGAACCGGATGGAGCAGTATCATGCGCGGCGCTTCGACCGTGTGGTGGACAAGATCGTGCGCGGCGAGACCCGGATGGCGATGGGGCGTGCCCTTGTCCCGGCGCTGATCGACCTGGTGACCGGGATCGGCTTCTTCGCGGTGCTGATCTACGGCGGGCGCGAGATCGTCGCGGGGGAACGCACGGTCGGCGAGTTCATGGCCTTCTTCACTGCCATGGCGCTGGCGTTCCAGCCGCTGCGCCGGCTGGGCGCGCTGGCCGGAACCTGGCAGGTGGCGGCCGCAAGCCTCGAACGGATCTATGCCTTTCTTGACCTCCGCCCGGCCGTGGCGCCGCCGGCGCGTCCGGCCGGACTGCCCGATGCGGCGCGCCTCGACATCGTGTTCGACGATGTGGTTCTGGTCTATGGCGATCATCCGGCGCTGCGGGGGCTGTCGTTCGAGGCACCGGCCGGTGCGCGGACGGCCATCGTCGGGCCGTCCGGCGCGGGCAAGAGCACGGTGTTCAACCTGCTGACCCGGCTGGTCGATCCGCAGTCCGGACGGGTCGCGCTGGGCGGGGTCGATATCGCGACCTTGGATCCGGCAACGCTGCGCGACATGATCGCCGTGGTGTCGCAGGACGCATGGCTGTTCGACGAGACGCTGCGCGAGAACATCACCTTGGGCCGGGATACGGTGGACGAAGCCCAGCTGCGGGCGGTGCTGGACGCGGCGAATGCCAGCGAGTTCGTCGCGCGACTGCCGCTCGGGCTGGAGACGCCTGCGGGGCCACGCGGGTCGAACCTGTCGGGCGGGCAGCGGCAGCGGATCGCGATTGCGCGAGCGCTGCTGCGCGATGCGCCGATCCTGCTCATGGACGAGGCAACATCGGCGCTCGATTCCGCCTCCGAAAGGCTTGTCGGCGAGGCGCTCGACCGGCTGGCCGCGGGCAGGACCACGCTGGTGATCGCGCACCGCCTGTCGACCGTGCAGGACGCCGACCGCATTGTCGTGATGCAGGACGGCAGGGCGGTCGATCAGGGCCGCCACGCCGAGCTTCTGGCGCGGGGCGGGCTCTACGCGGATCTGGTCCGCGCGCAGTTCCAGGGCTGACGGGCTTTTCTCCGGCGCCCCGGCCGACCATATTCCCCGCATCATGGCGGAGCAGGGCATGCGTGGCGAAACCGACCCGGACCGAAAGGTGTATCGCATTGCGGGAAACGACCGCGAGTCGTTCCTGCAGGGTCTTGTCACCAATGACATCGCGCGGCTGAAGGATGGCGCGCTATATGCTGCGCTGCTGACGCCGCAAGGCAAGTATCTGGCGGATTTCCTGCTGGTGCCCGACGGCGAGGGGATCCTGCTCGACATCGTTGCCGCGCTGGCCGAGCCGACGGTGCGGCGGCTGATGGTCTACCGCCTGCGGGCCGATGTGCAGCTCGCCGAAACCGATCTTGCCGTGACGCGCGGCCTCGGCCCGCCGCCGCCGGGCGCCGTGGCCGACCCGCGCCACCCGGCCCTCGGTTGGCGCGCCTATGGTGCGCCGGGCGCGGCACCGCAGATCGACTGGGATGCGATCCGGGTCGAACATTGCATTCCCGAAAGCGGGATCGAGCTGGTGCCGAACGAGACCTATATCCTCGAGGCCGGGTTCGAGCGGCTCAACGGCGTCGATTTCCGCAAGGGCTGCTATGTCGGGCAGGAAGTCACGGCCCGCATGAAACACAAGACCGACCTTCGCAAGGGGCTGGTGCGGGTGCGCATCGACGGCCGGGTGCCGGTCGGCACCGAGATTGTGGCAGGAGACCGGCCGGTCGGCACGATCTATACCCAGTCCGGCGGACGCGGGATAGCCTGGCTCCGGTTCGACAGGGCCGGGCAGCAGCTTTCGGCGGCGGGAGTGCCGGTCGTGCCGGATGCGGCCTGAGCGTCGTTTCGCGCGCGGTCTCCAGAATGCGGCGGAATCTTGAGAAAGGCTTGATCGGTTTCGGACGCTTCCTATATGTTGGCAGCACTCTGGTCGTCCGCCGACTAGATGCGGTGACGACCGGCGGCAGACATGCACTTGGCGCATGGCAGCCATTCCGAATAGGGGATGCCGAATCGTCATTCGCAGGTCATATTCGGCGGACCCGACGCAAGAACAAGAACACTGGACGACAAGGACGACGAAATGGCTGATTTCGTTGACGGAACCGCCTTCAACCACGAGCAGGGCCAGCGCGCGCGCAAGCTTTTTGCGGCGGTCGTGCTCGCGGCGCTGGACGATGCAATCGCGGATGACAAGAAATACGGCAACGGCCCCGAGCAGATTGCCCGCTGGGCCCGCTCGCGCGATGGTCGCGAAGTGCTGAGCTGTGCCGGGATCGACCCGAACGAACGCGTGGTCAAGGGGCTGATGGATTTCGTCGCCAAGGGCGTGCGGACCTCTGTCGCGCTGTCCCGCGAGGAAAGCGAACGCCGTCAGGCACTGGAGCAGGAACAGGCCGAAGCGGCCTGAACCGGACGGGCAGCCTTTCGAGCCGCGCCGCAGATGCCGGCGCGGTTTCGCATTTCCGGGAGTCAGAACCTCGGTCCCGGCCCTGTCACACCATTTCGCTGGCCTCTAGCGCGCGGTGAACCTCGATCCGCACCAGCTTGCGGACATTGCGCGTGATCCGTTCGCCCAGTGGCCCCTGCAATTCCTCCCGCAGCACCGAGCGCACGATCTCGCGCAGCATCTCCTCGTCGATCACGTCGGCGGGATCGTCGAAAAGCCCCTCGCCGTTCGCCGGCTCGGCCGGGGTGGGGTCGGCATGCACGGGGTCCTCTGCTGCCGTCAGGTCCGGCGCGGTGATCTGCGGGTGATCCTGTTCGACGACTGCCACCGGGACCGGGCTTGTGTCCGGCGGATCCGCCGTCCCGCCGGCGCGAACTGCCACGGGACCATCGACACCGGCATTCCGCGCCGCTAGCGGCCACCCGAGCCCGGCCGCGGGGGGGAGGAAAGCGTCGCCTTCGTCGGCCTCGAATTCCTGCATCCGCCGCGCGAGGATGGATTCCAGTTCGGCGATCCGGTCCTCCAGCGCTTCGGGTCCGGCCGGGACGGGGTCAGGCTCGGGGGGGGACGGGGCTTCGACCACGCGCAGGGCAGGGGTGAGCACCAGACGCGGCTTTCGCACTGCGCCGCGAGCGGGCCTCAGATCCTCCGAGACAAGCCTGCGGATGGAGGACAGGACGTCCTCGATCTCGGGATTCGTCATCCGCTCCGACATCTGCTCGCCCCGCTCCATGCATGCTGTCGTCCATGCTTGGGCAAACATTAACCCTTCGATGTGATCCGCACAACAATTCCTTGGGTGAATGGTTACCGCCGCGAATCGCCGCCGCCGATGGCGCGCAGGACCCGGTCGAGCTTCTGGCCCTGCAACGATGGCGTCGAGGGAGCGGATTTGACCGCGTTGTAATAGGCGCTGACGTCATAGGTCGGGATGCCGAGCCGCAGGTGATCCACCGTCAGCAGCCCCATCGCATCGAGCAGGGCATAGGTGGCCAGATACTCCTGCGTGACCGCCGAAAGCCGCTGCGCCCTGGCCTCGAGAAGCTCCTGCTCCGCATCCAGAACTTCGAGCGTGGTGCGCGCGCCCAGCTTCGCCTCCTCCGTCACGCCCTCGAGCGCGGCGCGGGCGGCGGCGATCTGCCGGTCGGTCGCGGTGATCGAGGCGCGCGCAACGTCGCGGCGGGCCCAGGCCTGTGCCACGTCCCGTTCGACCTCGGCCACCGCCTGATGCAACTGCGCCCGCGTCGCATCCCGGCTGGCGATGGCCTGACGCATCTGGGCCGACAGGGCCCCACCCTGATACAGCCGCTGGGACAGGCCGATGCCGACAGACCGCTGTTGCAGGCCGCTGTCGTTGATCCCGTAGTTCGCGCTGGCCGTCACGCGCGGCCGCATCGCAGCCTCGGCGCGCAGGACGTTCAGCTCGTCTGCCGCGACCTGGTGCTGAAGCTGCTTGATGCGGTGATGGGTGCGCACCGCGATCGACCGTGCCTCCTCCAGCGACCGGGCGGTCGCCGGCGCCCGCGGCGGTTCGCGCAATTGTCCGGGATAGCGTCCGACGGCAACCCGGAACGCCTCGCGTTCCACCGCCAGATCGCCCTGCGCCCGCGCAAGCGCGGCCCGTGCGGCCGCCAGCCGGGACTCGGCAATGGCGACATCGGTTCGGGTGATCTCGCCGAGATCGAACCGGTCGCGCGCGGCTGTCAGCTGCCGCTCCAGCACCCGGACATTGCTTTCCTGCAGGGCCACCGTGTCGCGGGCCAGCCGGACGTTCAGATAGCTTTGCACTGCCAGCAGCAGCACGCGGTTCTCGATCCCGACGAGCGCCTGACGGGTCGCAAGCGCGATCTCCTGCGCCGCGCCGATGCCATATCGGTTGGCCCCGGCATCCCACAGTGTGATCTCGGCGGTGATCGACAGCGTTGTGGTCAGGTTCTCCGGCGAGGTGACGCGGGTCGCCAGCGGGTTGGTCGCGGTCGGCGCCGGAACGCGCTGTTCCGAATTGCTCCAGTTGGAGCGCACGACGAAGTCGATCACCGGCCGCAGGGTCGAGACGGCCCGCGCGACATCCTCGTCCCGGACCCGCAACAGCGCCCGGTTCTGTTCCAGAAGGTTCGAGCTGCGGTAAGCCGAGATCAATGCATCGGCCAGGCTTTCCGCCGCCGCACGCGGCGCCCAAAGTCCCGCTCCGGCCGCCATGGCGATTCCGACGACTGCTCCGATGAGTTTCCGCATTGCCTGTCCTGACCGGTTGCCGGATCGGATCCGGTGGTTCTTGTTCCCTGCCGCCGTCAGAGAGCGAAGGCGCGCTGCCGCGCGAAACCCGGCAGGACCGGCGCCGCGGCATGGAAGGCATCGCGCCAGGCGACCCGGCCACCGGCGCGGATGCCGATCCGGCACACGCCAAGCTCGCCCTCCATGAACACCGCGGCAATCCGGCCGCCGTCCTTCAACTGGTCGGTCAATGCGGCCGGCACCTGCTCGACCCCGCCTTCGATGCAGATCGCATCGAAGGGGCCGTGCCGGGGCGAACCCTCGATCAGCGGGGCGACAACGACCGCGACATTGTCCACGCGCTCGGCTGCCAGCGTCGCCTCGGCCTCGCGTGCCATGGTCTCGTCCTCTTCCACGGCAACCACCGCCTCGGCGATCCGGGCGATGACGGCCGCGGAATATCCGCGCCCGCAGCCCACGTCCAGCACGAGATCCGTGATTCCGAGGTCGAGCGCATCGAGCATCTTGGCCAGCGTCCGCGGCTCCAGCAGCACGCGATCCGGGGCAAGCGGCAGGTTCTCGCCCATATAGGCGGCCTCGCGCAGCGACGGGGGCACGAACAGTTCACGCTTGACGGCCAGCATGGCGGCGATGATCGGGACCTTGGTAACGTCCGACGGCCGCACTTGGGTATCCACCATGGCCTCTCGACGGGCCGCGAAATCCATTGGAGGGAGGGGCATATGGAAACCTGATCCGGTTGAAGCCTCTGCGTCTGTTCTGCCACAGCGGACCGCGACCGGCAACCGCGCCCGGCGACTAGACCCGCGACGAAATGATCCCCGTTGCAAAGCCGCCCATCCGAAGCTCGCCGAACAGCCGCTGGTATTCGATCTTGGGGCACCGGTTCTGGATCACCGCGATACCACGGGATTGCGCCAGCGCCGCGGCCTCGGCGTTCTGCACGCCGATCTGCATCCAGACGGTGCGCAGCGCGGGCAGGGATCCGATCGCCTGTTCGACCAGGGGCGGCACCTCCTCCGAGCGCCGGAAGATGTCGACCATGTCCACAGGCACTTCCGGCGGGATGGCGTCGATCCCGGACCGCACCTCTTCGCCGAACAGGGTCTGGCCGGCGATCCCCGGATTGACCGGGATCACGCGGAATCCCCGCAGCGTCAGATAACGCGCAACGAAGAAGCTCGGGCGCAGCGGATTGGCCGACACGCCGACGACCGCAATCACCCGGGTCGACCTCAGGATCCGGCTCAGGTCGTCGTCGGTCGGAAAGGTGTTGGAACCGGGGTCAGTCATCGCCGCCCCCGCTCTGCGCATCCGAACGAAAAAAGCGCCCGGACCATCGGCCGGGCGCCAGTCTCGGAACGAGGGACAGTGAAGAGAAACGCGAAAGTTCCGATCTCGCGCCTCGAAAATATAGTTAGCCAACCTGACAAGCGGTTAAAGGATCTCTCGCGCATTAGTGATTTTCTCCGGCCATGACGGACCTGGCGGCGTAGAGCGCCACGGCCGCGGCGTTCGAGACGTTGAGCGATCCGAAGGCCCCGGCCGACGGGATGCGCACCAGCAGGTCGCATGTCGTCCGGGTCCGGTCGCGCAGGCCGGGGCCCTCTGCCCCCAGAACCAGCGCCACCGGGCGCCCCGCAGCCGAACGCACGCCCTCGGCCACGGTCCGTTCGGCGGAACCGTCGAGCCCCAAGACAAGATGGCCCGCTTCGCGCAGCCGCTCCATTGCATCGGCAAGGTTCACGACCCGCAGATAGGGCTGGCGTTCGAGCGCACCAGAGGCGGCCTTGGCGAGCGCCCCCGTCTCGGGCGCCGAATGGCGCACCGGCGCCACCACCGCCCGGGCGCCGAACACCTCGGCCGAGCGCAGGATCGCGCCCACGTTATGCGGATCGGTGACGCGATCCAGCAGCACGACGCAACTGCGGTCGGGCACATCGTTGCACAATGCCTCGATCCCGCCCCAGGCCAGCGGCCGCACCTCCAGCGCCGCGCCCTGGTGCACCGACTCCGCGGCTATGGGGGCCGCAAATCGGCGGGCGTCAACGATCTCTGGGGTCATGCCCGATTCGGCGATCGCCGGTGCCAGACGGTCGGCCGCGTTCCGCGTCACGATCAGGCGCAACCGTTCGCGCCGCGGGTTCATCAGCGCGTCCTGCACCGCATGAAGTCCGAACAGCCATACGGTCTCGGACGCGGCGGCGCGGCGCGTGCGTTCCTTCTCGATGATCCAGACCGGCTTCTTGCTCAAGTCGCCCCCGCGTGTTCCGGGCAGAACATGCGACGGCTGCGGGCGGCGCACAAGCCGGTCGAGTCCGGCACCGGTCCGCGGCGGGCGGGGCGGGGGCGGCCCTGGGGGCTGCCGGGTGACAAGCCGGACAATCGCGACTATTTCTGTCCGGCAGCTGGGCGAGGGCCGAAGCTTGCTCGGACAACCGCCGGAGTTCTGTCGCCGATGCCCGGTCGCCCGTATCCCAGCCTGGGTGAAGCCGCTCGGATCTGGGCGCGCATCGGCATCCTCAGCTTCGGCGGCCCGGCCGGTCAGATCGCGCTCATGCACCGAATTCTGGTCGAGGAACGCAGGTGGCTTGGCGACAGGCGTTTCCTGCATGCGCTCAACTACTGCATGATCCTGCCCGGACCCGAGGCGATGCAGCTTGCGGTCTACATCGGCTGGCTGATGCATCGCACCGCAGGGGGCCTGATCGCCGGCCTGCTGTTCGTGTTGCCCGGCGTGATCGCGATCATGGCGCTGAGCTGGATCTATGCGCTGTTCGGCAACGCAGGACCGATCCAGGCCCTGTTCTTCGGGCTGAAGGCCGCGGTTCTGGCGATCGTCGTGCAGGCCGTGGTGCGGATCGGATCGCGTATCCTCGCAAACGGGACGATGATCGGCGTCGCGGCCGCGTCCTTCGTGGCGATCTTTGCCTTCTCTGTGCCCTTTCCGCTGATCATCCTCGCCGCGGGTCTGATCGGGGTCTTCGGCGCACGGGCCGGCCTCGCAGCGTTCCGCCCTGTCGGCGGGCACGGTGGTCCGGGCCGGGAACAGGTGGACGACGCCGACACGCTGCTGGGTGCGGAAGCGCGCGAAGGCGATGCCGCAAGCCGCGGCCATGCACTCGGACTATCCGCGGTATTCCTTTTCCTCTGGCTCGCCCCCGTCGCGGCTCTGTTCACCCTTCTCGGGCCCGCCGACGTCTTTGCCCGGATTGCCGCGTTCTTCAGCGTGATGGCCGTCGTGACCTTCGGCGGCGCCTATGCGGTTCTGGCCTGGGTGGCGCAGGAGGCGGTTCACAATTTCGGCTGGCTGACCGCCGGCGAGATGCTGGACGGGCTCGGCATGGCAGAGACGACGCCGGGGCCGCTGATCATGGTGACGCAGTTCGTGGGGTTCATGGCCGCCTTCCGCGACGCGCAAGGCCTGTCGCCACTGGTTGCCGGAACGCTGGGTGGGCTGCTGACCACGTGGGTCACGTTCACACCCTGCTTCCTGTGGATCTTCCTCGGCGCACCGTTCATCGAGCGGCTGCGGAGCAATGCGACGCTCGGCTCGGCACTGACGGCAATCACCGCGGCAGTCGTGGGCGTGATCCTGAACCTTGCCGTCTGGTTCGCGCTGCATGTTATCTTCGCCGAGGTCCGCACTGTGGCCGCGTTCCGTCTGGTCATGGACCTTCCGGTCCTGTCCACGTTCGACCCGGCGGCTGCGGTCCTCGCGATCGCGGCGCTCGTTGCGGTGTTGTGGTTCCGGCTCGGCCCTGTCGCCGTTCTGGCGGGATGCGCGGCCGCCGGACTGGTCATAAGGCTGGCCGGACTGACGTGATCCGGCCGGCATGGAACGGCAGGGTGACCTGCGCCGATCAGCGCCGCATCCACGGGGGCAGCATGCCGCGCATCACATGTTCGTGGTGCTCGATCGCCCGGTCGATGCGCTCATAGTAGAACAGTCGCCCGTTCATCAGCACCGCACCCGAGGTGCACATCCGACGCAGCAATTCGTTGGCGTGGCTGACGATGATCGCGCCGCTGGTTTCCAGCCGCTCGGACAGGATCCGTTCGCTTTTCTGCCGGAAGGCGCTGTCGCCGACAGACGTGACCTCGTCGATCAGATAGGTGTCGAATCGGATCGCCATCGAAACGGCAAAGGCCAGACGCGACCGCATGCCCGAGGAATAGGTCCGCACCGGCAGCCACAGATGCGGGCCGAGGCCCGCGAAATCCTCGACGAAATCGACCACCTCATCGGTGTCCACCCCATAGATGCGGGCGACGAACTTGGCATTCTGCGCCCCGGTCAGATCGCCATGGAAACTGCCCGCGAAACCGACCGGCCAGGAGATCGTGCCGGTCGAGACGATTTCGCCCGAATCCGGGTCCATGATGCCCGCGATCATCCGCAGGAGCGAAGACTTGCCCGCCCCGTTGCGCCCCAGAAGCCCGACCGACTCGCCGCTGGGGAAGGTGAAGGTCAGGTCGCGCGCCACGACCTGGCGCACGCCGTTCACGACATAGGCCTTGTTCAGATTGCGCAGCTCGATCATCGGCTCAGCGCCGGTCGCGCACGCTGTAGTAGACAAGTGCCATGACCGACCAGACCAGCAGGGCAAAGGCGAAGGTCAGGGCGGTCAGCAGGAACCGGCGCGGATGGCGCGCCTCTTCCGCCAGGGTCGGCTGCACATAGGCGGCCAGATAACGGCTCTGGCGCCTGGCCTCGGCGACTGCCGCATCATAGGCCGCAAGCGCGCCGAGGTAGCTTTTCTCGGCGAATTCGCGGTCCACCACCAGCCGTTCGAACTCGCCGACGAGGGTAGAATAGTCGCGGCCGGACCCGCTGCCGGCGGCGCCCACGCCGAACTTCTCGCGTTCCTCGTCGATCAGCGCCTGGATGACGGCGATCCGTCGCTCTGCCTGCTCGATCCGCGGGTCGCCGGGACGGGCCGTCTGGCGCACGAGGTTCAATTCGATGTAGGCGGTCGCAAGCTGCTGTTGCAACGTGTTCAGAAGCCCCATCTGCCCCTGGATGTCTGCCGTCGGATCGACGATCTGGGTGCGCGAGCGGAATTCGGTCACCGCCTGACGGGCCTGCTTCAGCCGATCCTCCGCCCGGGCCAGTTCCTCGGCGGCATAGCGCGTCGTGTCCTCGCGCGCGATGGCCGAAAGCTGGTTGATCATCAGGGTCGCTTCCTCGAAGATCGCTTGGGCGATCCTCCTGGCGTCCTGCGGGTCGAAGGCATGCACGCGCAACTCGATCAGCCGCGTGCCGCCGTCGTAGTTCACCCGCACCATCCGCTGCCAGTACTGCACCAGATCCTCGATCACAGCATCGGGCGGCAGCGCAAATACCGGGTCGAACTCGGGTTTCGACCACAGCCTGCGCAGATCGAGACGGCCGTCCACCCGGGCGACCATCTCCTGGCTCTGGATGAACTGGTAGAGGATGTCGGTGTCGGACGAGCTGGACCCCGAAAGGCTCGCCAGACCGCCAAGCAGGTCAGCGGCGTTGTTCAGCTCTTCCGACCGGACCGAGAAACCGACCGTCGATGTGTACTGGTCCTCCGCCACGGCGAACAGGTAGATCATCGCCGCAACCGTCGGCGCGACGACGACGGCCACGAACCCCGCCAGCAGCCCGTAATGACGCCGCCGCGGCCGCGCACCGCCGGCCTCGGCCGGGGCGCGGCGGGAAGGCGCACGGGCGGCACGTCCGCCGGGCCCGAGCGGGCGGGCGCCGGGTTCCGCCGGCGTCACCCGCCCGCCCGGCCCGGTCAGCGGCGCCGGCCCAGCCGGTGGCTTACGGGCGTCGGAGATGGTCGTACCACCCCGTGAGGG
>JBKBMT010000047.1:0-22383 GCA_046295655.1 Gemmobacter sp.
GTTTCCCTGTCGCTTGGTCGTTGTCTCAGGCTCCGGCAAGACGCTTTGCCAGAAGATGTCCCGCCCCTGCCCCGGTGCCGGCGCCGGGCCAGACGGCCGCGCCGGTCAGATGCAGGTTGCGGATCGGGGTCGAACCGTCGGCATGGCCGGGGGCAGGACGGAACAGGAAGTGCTGCGACAGGTGGTGGCTGCCGCAGATCTGGTCACCGCCGACGAGGTTCGGGTTGTCGGCCTCGAGCTCGGCGGGCGAGACGACGCGGCGGCCAAGGATTCGCGACCGCAGCCCCGGCGCATGCGACTCGACGATATCGAGCGCGCGTTCGGCAAATGGCTCTGCCGCCGCCGCCCAGTCGGTCGCCGCGATCTCGCCCCTGGAATCACCCGCGATCCTGCCCGGCGCCATGCGGACCTGAAGCCACAGCACATGCCGGCCCTCCGGCGCACGCGAAGGGTCTATGGCGGTGGGCTGGCCCACGACGATCACCGGCTCGTCCGGCAAAAGCCCCGCCTTCGACTGCTGATAGGTGCGCGCCATCTGATCGAGGCTCGGGGCGAGATGCACATAGGCAAACCTGCGCAGCTCCGGCCCGGCCTTCCAGTCCGGCAGATCGTCCAATGCAAGGTGGATCATCATGGTCCCCGGCGCATGGTCGAACGCCGCCAAGCGCCGGTCGAAACCTGCATCTCCCGTGCCGCCCGTCAGGCGCACAAGGCCCGATGGCGCGAGATTGGCAATCACCGCCCTCCGTGCGGTGACCCGCCGCCCGTCCGCCAGCTCGATCCCGTCTGCCCGCCCGGAGGCGTGGCGGATCGACGTCACCTCGGCGTTGCAGACGACCGTGCCGCCCAGCGATCGGATCTCTGCCACCAGTGCCTCTGTCACAGCGCCTGCCCCGCCCTGCGCCAGAACCATGCCGAAGCTCTGGTTCGCCATCCCCTCCAGATACGGAAAAAGCGCGCCACCCGCGCTGTCAGGTGCAAAGTCGAGATGCATGCCCCAGGCAGCGAGGGTGGCGTGCAGGTGGGGAGAGCGGAATGTCTCGGTCAGCCAGGCGCGGGGACTGAGCGTCAGGAAGCGGGCGAACTCCAGCGTCCCGGCGCTGCCCTTCCCACGCCACAGCCGCCACAGGAAAGATGCCAATGCACGTTTCTGCATCGGACTGCCGAGCAGTCCGAACAGATGCTGCGCCTCGCCCGGAAAAGCCGCGACGAGCTGTCCCCAGGTCTCTGCATCGTCGGGCGAGAAGGCCGCGATCCGTGCGCGGGTCGCGGCAAGATCGGCCGACACGCCCAGCCAGGTTCCGTCGGGAAAGGACGAGGCGAAACAGTCCGCCGCCGGCGCGAAGGCAAGGCCCCGCGCGGCAAGCCTTGCGCCATGCGCCTTGAAAAAAGCCGATCCGGCGAAAAGGGAGAGGTTCATCGCCGCCCAGTCGTGGCGAAAGCCGGGCAGCGTGTATTCGCCGCTGCGCACCGCACCGCCCGGCTCGGCGCCGCGTTCGAACAAGCCGACCGACCAGCCCTTCGCGGCCAGATGCATGGCGGCGGCGAGGCCGTTCAGGCCCGCGCCCACGATCACCGCATCGAATGAGTCGGCCATGATCCCCCCAAGCCCGAACATTATACTTGCAAATGCACGTTTTCCTGTCCAGCATATTCTCGCACGTGGGGCGGCCCGGAAGCGTCGGGCCGCAAGGACTGGGACAGGGAGCGATGCGATGACGGCAGCGAATCTGGTAAGGGATCTTGGCGCGGCGATTCTGTCGGGACAGGTCGAGGTGGTGGATTGTTCGGGCGTGCTGGGCCCCGAGACGCCGCTGCTGAAACTTCCCCCCGAACTTGCCAAGGACACCCCGCCGATCAAGATCCACAAGATCAGCGAATACGACCAGGACGGGCCGTTCTGGGCGTGGAACTGGCTGGAGCTGGGCGAACATTCGGGCACGCATTTCGACGCGCCGCATCACTGGATCACCGGCAAGGACTATCCCGACGGCTACACCGACACGCTGCCGGTTCAGCGGCTGGTGGCCCCCGTCAACGTCATCGACTGCTCGAAGGAGGCGGCCGAGAACCCCGACTTCCTGCTGACCGTCGATCACGTCAAGGCGTGGGAGGCCGAACACGGCGCCATCGGCAAGGGCGAATGGGTGGTGATGCGCACCGACTGGGACCGGCGCGCCGGTGACGAGGCCGCCTTCCTCAATGCCGACGAGACCGGCCCGCATACCCCCGGCCCGACCGCCGAGGTGATCGAATACCTGCTGTCGAAAGGCATCGTCGGCTGGGGCAGCCAGTGCATCGGCACCGACGCGGGCCAGGCCGGCGGCATGACCCCGCCCTTCCCGGCGCACAACCTTCTGCACAAGGCGAACTGCTACGGCCTTGCCAGCCTTGCGAATCTGGACAAGCTGCCGCCGAAGGGCGCGATCCTGATCGCCGCGCCGCTCAAGATCAAGCACGGAACCGGGTCGCCGATCCGCGCGCTGGCACTGGTGCCGCGGGGCTGAGGCATGGCAACGGTCGTCGATCACATCGTCGTCGGTTCGGGGATCAACGCGCTGGTCGCAGCGGCGATGCTGTCGAACCGCGGGCGGCGCGTGCTGGTCCTCGAGCGCGAGGCGGTCGCCGGCGGCTGCATGCGCACCGAAGCCTGCACGCTGCCGGGGTTCAACCATGACGTGATGGCGGCGACCTTCGTGCTGTTCCTGACCTCGCCGGCCCATGCCGCGCTGGGCGCCGACCTGGCGCGGCACGGGCTCGAATTCTGCCACACCCGGCACCCGACCGCCGTGCTCCGCCCCGACGGCAGCGCGCTGGTCCTCACCACCGACCGGGCGGCAAACATCGCGGCCTTCAACGCGCTGGCCGCGGGCGACGGCGACCGTCACGCGGCGGATGTGGGCGGGATCGAGGCCGATGCACCCTTCCTCTTCGCATTGCTGGGCGGGCAGTTGTGGTCCTGGCAGACCGCCCGGCTTCTGGCCGGACAGGTCCGCCGGCGCGGCCTGCGCGGGCTTGCCGGCTGGTTCGGCCACGCCCTCGCCCCTGCCCGCGGCTGGCTGGAGTCCGGCTATCAGAGCCCGCTCGTCCAGGCGCTCTGGGCGCCCTGGGTGCTGCACACCGGCCTGACCCCGGAAAGCACCTATTCGGGCCAGATGGGCAAGGTGATCGCCTTCGCGCTGGAGGCCGCCGGCGCCCCGGTTGTCAGGGGCGGGGCGGGCGCCGCCGTGGCGGCCTTCGTCAGGCTGATCGAGGAACGCGGCGGGACGGTGCGCACCGGGGCGGACGTGGACCGGATCCTCGTGCGCGACGGCCGGGTGCGTGGCGTGGCGCTGGCTTCGGGCGAGGAGATCGCCTGCACCTCGGTCCTTGCCTCGGTCGCCCCCGGCCAGCTTTACGACCGGCTGCTGCGCGAGGTCAATCTGCCCGAGGATCGGGCGGCTGCCGCCCGGTTCCGGCACGGCCGCGGGAACTTCCAGCTTCACTACGCGCTCGACCGGCACCCGGAATGGCTGACGCCGGGTCTCGACGATGTCGCCCTGATCCATCTGGCGGACGGAATCGACAGCGTCTCGAAATCCTCGAACGAAGCCGAGCGCGGGCTGCTGCCGGAGACGCCCACGATCTGCGTCGGCCAGCCGCACCGGCTGGACCCCTCCCGCGCGCCCGAGGGCAAGGCGGTGCTTTGGCTTCAGATCCCGGATGCGCCGCGAACCCTGAAAGGCGACGCTGCGGGGGAAATCCCGACCAGCGGGTTGTGGTCCGACGCGGTGCGCGAGGCCTTCGCCGACCGGATCGAGCGGATCCTCGCCCGCCATATCCGCGACTTCGAGGCGATCCGACTGGCGCGCCGGGCCTATTCGCCGGCCGACCTCGCGGCGATGAACGTCAATCTCGTCGGCGGCGATCCCTATGGCGGGGCCTGCACCATCGACCAGTTCTTCATCTGGCGCCCCTTCGCCCATCGTGCGGGCGGCGATACGCCGGTGCGCGGGCTGCACCAGATCGGCGCCTCGACCCACCCCGGCCCCGGTCTGGGCGGCGGATCCGGCTATCTCGCGGCAAGGGCGCTCGGAGCATGAACGAACACAGCCCGCCCCCGGAACGCGAGACACCGCCGCCGCGGCTGGGCGAGATCGGGCTGGCGAACTTCGCCCCGCACCTGATGAACCGGATCATGGGTCGTTACAACGCCACGCTGCGCGCCGAAATGGCCGCTCTCGGGCTGACCACGCCCAAGATGCGGGCGCTGGCGGTCCTTGCAGTGATGGACGGGCTGCAGATCAACAGGCTGGCGGTCTATGCGGTGGTTGAACAATCCACCCTCAGCCGCGCGCTCGATCAGCTCGAGGCCGAGGGGCATGTGCGCCGCGCCGCAGACCCCGAGGACAGCCGCGCAACCCGGATCCACATCACCGACTCGGGCCGGGCGGTGTTCGAAACCCTCTGGCCGCGCATGGCCGAAACCTACGGCCGCATGTTCCGCGGCATCCCGGACGAGGAACGCCGCGCCTTCGTGGCGACCTTGCAGCGGATCCTCGTCAACATCCGCAAGCATGAATTCTGAGAGGACGGCATGGCCGAACGCTCGTTCAAGGAAGAGGTCAAGCAGCTTCGCCTCGGCGCCGGCGAGACCTTCACCGGCGAGGGCATTCTCGCCATCACCAAGGCGCTGCTCGAGAACGGGGTGGGCTATGTGGGCGGCTACCAGGGCGCCCCGATCAGCCATCTGATGGATGTGCTGGCCGATGCACAGGACCTGCTGGCCGAACTTGGCGTGCGCTACGAGGCCAATGCATCGGAAGCGGCTGCGGCCGCCATGCTGGCGGCGAGCGTGCATTACCCGATCCGCGGCGCGGTCACCTTCAAGGGCTCGGTCGGTGTGAACGTCGCCTCGGATGCGCTTGCAAACCTTTCGTCTTCCGGGGTCAACGGCGGCGCTCTGGTGATCGTGGGCGAGGACTACGGGGAAGGGTCCTCGATCATGCAGGAACGCAGCCACGCCTTCGCGATGAAGTCGCAGTTCTGGCTGCTGGACCCGCGGCCGAACCTGCCCTCGATCGTCAAGGCGGTGGGCGACGGGTTCGAGCTCAGCGAGGCATCGAACACACCGGTGATGATGATGGTTCGCATCCGCTGCTGTCATGTCACCGGCCAGTTCCGCACCCGCGACAACCGCCCGCCACCGCTGACGGTGCGCGACGCGCTGGCCAATCCGCAGCGCGACTTCAACCGGGTGGTGCTGCCGCCGATGTCCTTTGCCCACGAGAAGGACAAGGTGGCGAACCGCTGGCCGGCGGCCGAGCGGTTCATCATCGAACGCAGGCTGCACGAGCTGTTCGGCCCCGAGCCCGCACCGGTTGGGCTCGTCCTTCAGGGCGGGAGGGACAACGGTGTCATCCGTGCCTTGCAGCGCCTGGGCCTCGCGGACCTTCACGGCCACAGCAGGGTGCCGCTCTATGTCCTGAACGTCACCTACCCGCTTGTCGCCTCAGAGTTTCTGGATTTCGCCCGCGGCAAGGACGCAGTGCTCGTGGTCGAGGAGGGGCAGCCCGAGTTCATCGAACAGCAGCTGTCCACCTTCCTCTACCGCGCCGGGTCGAAGACGCGCCTGCACGGAAAGGACGTGTTTCCGATGGCCGGGGAATATACCGGCCAGGTGATGCTGGACAGCATCACCGCCTTCCTCAAGGAGGCCGCGCCAGAGCTTCTGCCGGGCCAGGTCCGCGCCCCGAACGCGCCCGCTGTCCCGATCCCCGACCTGAGCCGCACCGTGCCGGTCCGCCCGCCCGGCTTCTGCACCGGCTGCCCCGAACGCCCGATCTTCGCCGCGCTGAAACTTGCGCAGAAGGAGCTGGGCGAACATCAGATCTCGGCCGACATCGGCTGTCACCTGTTTGCCTCGCTGCCGCCGTTCGAGATCGGCGGCCAGACGATGGGCTATGGTCTCGGCCCGGCATCGAACGCCGCCTTCGACGGGGGCGGAGCGAAACGAGCCATCTCGATCCTCGGCGACGGCGGATTCTGGCATAACGGCCTCTCAAGTTCGATCGGCAACATGGTGTTCAACAAGGCCGATTCGGTCGCGGTGATCGTCGACAACTACTATTCCGCCGCCACGGGGGGGCAGGACATCCCGTCCTCCCGTGCCGAGAATCCGACCAAGGCCACCCAGCACCCGATCGCCGAGGCGGTCAGGGGCATCGGGGTGAAATGGGTCCGCCAGGTGGACCGGACCTATGATGTCGGCCGGATGCGCGAGGTGTTCCGCGAGGCGCTGACCACCGACTACGCCGGACCCAAGGTCATCATCGCCTCGTCCGAATGCATGCTGAACCGGCAACGGCGCGAAAGGCCCCTGCGGCAGAAGGCCATCCGCGAGGGTCGGCGCGTCGAGGCCCCGCGCTTCGGCGTGGACGAGGACATCTGCACCGGCGACCATGCCTGCATCCGGCTGTCGGGATGTCCCTCCTTGTCGCTGAAAAGACTGGACGATCCGCTGCGCGACGACCCGGTGGCAAGCATCGACCAGAGCTGCGTGGGCTGCGGCAACTGCGGCGAGGTCGCCGATGCCGCGGTGCTGTGCCCCTCGTTCTGGCGCGGCGACGTGGTCCACAATCCGGGCCGGTTCGAACGCTGGTGGGCCGGGGTCCGCGCCCGGCTGACCGGCGCGTTGCAGCAGCGCCGGGAGTCGCGCAGGCTCGCATTTCCGGAGGTTTCCGAATGACAATTCAGGAAAAACTGCGCCCCGGCTCTGCCGACGCCCGTCTGTCCGGCATCATCAAGCTTGCGATCCTCGCGGTCGGCGGTCTGGGCGGGGGTGTGCTGCCCGGCTGGATCGTGGATCCCGCGGGGGCCCGCGGCTATGAGGCGCCGGCCACCTCGGTCGCCGGTGTGGCGCAGCGCACCGGCGCGACCATCTATTACATCGAGATGGCCCCGCAGAGCGGCGGAACGCCGGTGTTTTCCCTGGCCCCCTCCGGCGGCGACGTGGACATCCTGATCGCCGCCGAGATGATGGAGGCGGGCCGCGCGATCCTGCGCGGCTTCGTCACCCCCGATCGCACGACGCTGATCGCATCGACCCATCGCGCGCTCGCGGTCAGCGAGAAGATGGTGCCGGGCGATGGCATCGCGAATGCCGACGAGGTGCGCGCGGCGGCCGAGGTTGCGGCACAGCGGCTGATCCTGGCGGATTTCGAGGCCGTGGCGGTGCAGGCGGGGTCGGTGATCTCGGCCTCGCTGTTCGGCGCGCTTGCGGGGTCGGGCGCCCTGCCCTTCCCGCGCGAGGCCTTCGAGGCCGCGATCCGCGCCGGCGGCAAGGGGGTGGAGGCCAGCCTGCGGGCCTTCGCCGCCGGTTACGATGCGGCACAGGGCAAGGCCGCCCCGGCCGCGCCGACGCCGCGATTGACCTCGGCGCCGGCCGTCCGGGGGCCGGAGGCTCTGGTCCGCGACTGGCAGGCGCTGGTTGCGCGGCTCGATGCCCTGCCTGCCCCGGTGCGCGACCTCGCCGGTCCCGGCCTGCGCAAGGTCGTCGATTTCCAGGATTGCGCCTATGGCGCGGAGTATCTCGACCGTGTGGCGAGGGTTCTGACGCGGGACGATCCCGCCCGCGACCTGCTTCTGACCGCCGAGGCCGCGAAATACATCGCCAATGCGATGGCCTACGACGACGTGATCCGGGTGGCCGACATCAAGACCCGCACCGCCCGGGCTGCCCGGGTGCGGCGCGAACTGGGGGTGGACGAGGCGGCGGTCCTGCATGTCACCGAATTCATGCACCCCCGCGCGCAGGAGATCGTGGGCCTGTTTCCGGCCGGCCTCGGCGCCCGCATCGAGGCGAGCCCGCGATGGATGGCGCTGATGGACCGGATGGTGAACCGCGGCCGGCGGCTGCGCACCGATTCCATTCCGGGCTTCCTTCAGCTCTGGCTGATCGGCGGGCTGCGCGGCTGGCGCCGGCGGACGCTGCGCCACCGGATCGAGGTCGCCCATCTTGACCGCTGGCTGGACCGCGCCCTGGCCTACCGCGCCGCGAACTACGACCTGGCGGTCGAGACGGTGCGCTGCCGCCGGCTGATCAAGGGCTATTCCGACACCCATGCCCGCGGCCTGTCGAAATTCGACCGGGTGATGGACGGCATCGCGCTTGTCGCGGATCGCCCCGACGCAGCCGACTGGGCGCGGCGGCTGCGCGACGCGGCGCTGCAGGACGAGGAAGGCCGCGCGCTCGACGGTGCCATTGCCACGATCCGAAGCTTCGCCTGACCTTTCCCTTGCCCGGGCCCCGCGCTAAGACGCGGGCGGAACGGAACGGGGTGCGTCATGCCGATGGAAAAGACCTACAACGCCGCCGAGGCCGAGGCCCGCATCGCGAAGGCCTGGGAAGCGGCCGGGGCCTTCCGGGCCGGGGCCAATGCCCGCCCCGGCGCCGAGGCGTTCAGCATCGTGATCCCGCCCCCGAACGTCACCGGCAGCCTGCACATGGGCCACGCCTTCAACAACACGATCCAGGACATCCTGACCCGTTGGCACCGGATGCGGGGGTTCGACACGCTCTGGCAGCCCGGCACCGACCATGCCGGCATCGCCACCCAGATGGTGGTGGAGCGGGAGCTTGCCAGGGAAGGCAAGTCGCGGCGTGATTTCAGCCGCGAAGAGTTCGTCGCAAAGGTCTGGGAACAGAAGCGAAGATCGCGCGGCAACATCCGGGGCCAGCTCGAGCGGCTGGGCGCGTCCTGCGACTGGAGCCGCGAGGCCTTCACCATGTCGGGCGCTCCCGGCGCGCCCCCGGGCGAAGAGGGCAACTTCCACGACGCGGTGATCCGGGTCTTCGTCGAGATGTACAACCAGGGCCTGATCTACCGTGGCAAGCGGTTGGTCAACTGGGACCCGCATTTCGAGACCGCGATCAGCGATCTGGAAGTCGAGCAGGTCGAGGTCGAGGGCGCCATGCACCGGCTCCGCTATCCGCTGGCGGACGGCGCCAGCTATCGGCATCCTGTCACCTTCGATGAGGAAGGTCGGCCAACCGGCTGGGAAGAAAGGAGTTATCTCGTCGTCGCCACGACACGACCCGAGACCATGCTGGGCGATACCGGCGTCGCCGTCCACCCCGAGGACGAGCGCTATCGCCATCTCATCGGCACCGATGTCATCCTGCCTCTCGTCGGGCGGCGCATCCCCATCGTGGCAGATGCCTATGCCGATCCGGGCAAGGGCACCGGCGCGGTCAAGATCACCCCGGCGCATGACTTCAACGACTGGGAGGTGGGCCAGCGGACCGGCCTGCGGGTGGTCAGCGTGATGGATACCCGCGCCCGCATGGCGCTGCGGGACAACCCGGATTTCCTAGACGGGGCGAAGCCTTCGGCCGACTGCCTCGCGTTGCACGGGCTCGACCGCTACGAGGCCCGCAAGGAGGTTCTCCGCCTGGCCGAGGCGGGCGGCTGGCTCGACGGGATCGACCCCGAGAAGATCCTCGTGCCGCATGGCGACCGGTCCAAGGTGGCGATCGAGCCGCTGCTGACCGACCAGTGGTTCGTGGATACGCACAGGATCGTCGGTCCGGCGCTGGAGGCGGTTCGCGACGGGCGCGTGAAGATCCTGCCGGAACAGCATGAAAAGGTGTATTTCCACTGGCTCGAGAACATCGAGCCCTGGTGCATCTCGCGCCAGCTCTGGTGGGGGCATCAGATCCCGGTGTGGTATGACGACGCGGGCACGGAATATTGTGCGCCGACCGAGGCCGAGGCCCGGGCGCAGGCCGGCGGGCGGGCGCTGACCCGCGACCCCGACGTTCTCGACACCTGGTTCTCCTCCGGCCTGTGGCCCATCGGCACGCTCGGCTGGCCCGAGGACACCCCGGAGCTGAGACGCTACTTCCCCACCTCGGTGCTCGTCACCGGCTTCGACATCATCTTCTTCTGGGTCGCCCGGATGATGATGATGCAGCTCGCCGTGGTGAAGGAGATCCCGTTCCGCACCGTCTATGTCCATGCCCTCGTCCGTGACGAGAAGGGCAAGAAGATGTCCAAGTCGCTGGGCAACGTGCTGGACCCGCTCGATCTGATCGACGAATTCGGGGCCGATGCGGTGCGGTTCACGCTGGCCTCGATGGCGGCCATGGGGCGCGACCTGAAGCTGTCGAAGGACCGGATCGCGGGCTACCGCAACTTCACCACCAAGATCTGGAACGCCTGCCGCTTCGCCGAGATGAACGGCGTCTGGGAGAGGCACGTCACGCAAGCCACCCCGCCGGCCCCGAAGGCGACGGTCAACCGCTGGATCCTTGGCGAGACGGCGCGGGCCCGCGAGGATCTCGACGCGGCGCTGGCGGCCTTCCGGTTCAACGACGCGGCAAACGGGCTTTACGCCTTCGTCTGGGGCAAGGTCTGCGACTGGTATGTGGAGTTCGCAAAACCCCTGCTGGCCGATCCCGCCACAGCGGCCGAGACCCGGGCGACCATGGCATTCGTTCTGGACCAGTGCCTGATCTTCCTGCATCCGTTCATGCCGTTCGTGACCGAAGAGTTGTGGCGCCTCACCGGGCAGCGGCCGAAGCTGCTGGTGCATCAGGACTGGCCCGACTACGGCGCGGCCCTGGTCGATGCCGAGGCGGAGCGCGAGATGCGCTGGGTGATCGCGCTGATCGAGGAAATCCGCTCGGCCAGGGCGCAGATGAACGTGCCGGTCGGGTTGAAGCTGCCGCTTCTTCAGGTGGATCTCGATGCCGCCGGGCGTGCGGCCTGGGCGCGCAACGCGGCACTGATCCGTCGCCTTGCCCGGATCGACGATCTGTCCGAGGCGGCTTCGGCGCCCAGGGGTTCGGTCACGGTCCCGGTCGAGGGCGGGCTGTTCGCCCTGCCGCTCGAGGGCGTCATCGACATCGACGCCGAGCGGGCACGCCTGGGCAGGACGCTCGAACGGCTCGAAAAGGATCTGACCGGTCTGCGCGGGCGGCTGGCAAACCCGAAGTTCGTCTCAGGCGCCCCCGAGGACGTGGTCGAGGAAACCCGCGAGCTTCTCGCCCAGAAGGATGCCGAAGCCGCCAAGCTGCGCGCCGCGCTGGGTCGGTTGGCCAGTCGGATCTGACGCGGCTCAGCCCCGGCGCAGATACCGGCCGTTGACCCAGCCGGTGATATCGACGCTGCCCGTGGTGCGGACCCGGCACCATTGCGTGCGTCCGCTCTGCCGGCAGCCCAGGTCCTGGACCCTGACACCCGGCAGCAGCCGGGCCAGAACCTGTGCGTTCGGCGATGGCTCCGCCCGCAGGTTGAGCGTGTCGCCCGGCGCCAGTCCGGCGACGATCCAGCTTCCTCCGCCGGCCCCGCCCGCGCCGCCGCCCGGTGGGCGTCCACCCGGCGGCCGACCGGCCGCCTCGACCAGATAGCGGCCCGCAACCCAGCCGGTGACATCCATGCCGGTCGTGGAGCGGATCCGGCACCAGCGCGCCCCGCCGCTCATCCGGCAGCCGAGGTTGCGCACCACCTCGCCCTCGCGCAGCGTCGCCAGGGCCGGAGACCGGGGCGACGGGTCGCGGCGGACGTTCAGCCGGTCGCCCGGCGGCAGGCCGCGCACCGCCCAGAAATCCGGTCCGCCATCTAGGTTGTCATCCCCGGCCGGCGGACGCGGCCGGTCGGTGCCCTCCACGAGGAACCGGCCGGCAATATAGCCCGACTGGCGTCCGTCCGTGGTATCGATCTTGCACCAGCGTGCGGAACCGCCGCCGATGCAATAGTCCACCTCCACCCTGGTTCCGAAGGCGACGCTGTCCACGACAGGAAAGATGACCGCGGGACCGGCACGCAGGTTCACGCGGCTCCCCGGCGCGATGTTGCCGACCGTCGTCACCCCCGGCCCTGTGACCGGCGCGGCGCGTTCCTGCGCCGCTGCGTGAGGCACGAAGAAGTGCAGCGCGACAAGACCTGCGGCGGCGACAACAAATGCAGTGCGGCGGAAGAAACTACCCGAATGCGGCATGTCAAACTCCATTACCCCACGGCGCATCCTCGCAACACCGGGTGCAGTCTGCAACTGTGGCGTTCCGGTGGTGCCGGGGCTGCCCGGCTCAGACCGATTCCAGCGCGATCTGCCGGATCCGTCCGACCATGGCGCGCAACCCGTTCGACCGCTGCGATGACAGATGCTGGTCAAGCCCCAGCCGGGCCAGTTCCGCCTGGGCATCCACCTGCGGAACCTGCGCGACCGGCAGACCGGAGTAGAGCGCATGCAGCACCGCGATCAGCCCGCGCACGATCATCGCGTCGCTGTCGCCGGAGAAATCGAACCGCCCGCCCTCGATCCGCGGATGCAGCCACACCTGGCTGGCACAGCCTTCGACCCTGGTCGCGGGCACCTTCAGCGCCGGGTCCATCGGCGGCATCGCCTTTCCCAGTTCGATGACATGACGATACCTGTCCTCCCAGTCGTCCAGAAAGGCGAAGGTTTCGGCGATCTCCTCGAAGGCGGGACTGGCCATGGCGCTCTCCTGCATTGACAGACAGGTAGGCGCAGGCGCGGCCCGCGTCCAGTGGACAACCGGCGGCTTTTCAAAGGCCGCGCCATGGGCTAGGCAGGGGCGACGGCGGATGACGGGGGGCGCGATGCGCAAGGGGCTTATCGCGGGGCTGGCGGCGATGCTGGTGCTGACGGGCTGCGCCACGGTGCGCGAGTCGCGTCTCAATCCGCTCAACTGGTTCGGCCGGTCGCAGGCGGCGCCGGCCGTTCCCGGCGCGCGTGCCGACGGCCGCGTGCTGGTGGACGAGGTGACGTTTCTGGCGATCGAGCGCACCAACAACGGCGCCATCGTCCGGGCGACGGGCCTGCCGCCCACCCAGGGCTGGTGGGACGGGGCGCTGGAACGCGACCTCACCGAGGACCGGCCGGGCGAGATCGTCTATCGGTTCGTGCTGAAACCCCCGCCCGAGTCGCTGCGCGTCTCGACCCCGCAATCGCGCGAGGTGACGGTTGCGGTCTGGCTGTCGGACATCCGGCTGGAGGACGTGCGCAGGATCACCGTGTCGGGTGCGCGCAACGCGCGCACCGTCAGCCGGCGCTGAAGCCGCGCCGCCGCCGGGGCGCTAAAGCTCCACCACCCGGACCGACTGTCCGACGGCCGACAGGGCGATCTCGCCCCGGCAGAGCCGCAGCGCATCCGCCCCGAACACCTCGTGCCGCCAGCCGCGCAGCGCGGGCAGATCGCGTCTGCCCGAAGCGATCGCGTCAAGATCGGCGGACGAGGCGATGAGCCGCGCCGCGACCCCGGACACTTCGGATTTCGCCTTCAGCAGCACCCGCAGCAGATCCGCCAGGGCCGGGTTGACCGGCGGGTTCTCCTCGCCGTTCTCGGGCCGCGGCAGCCGGTCCGCGGGAATCGCCAGCCCGGCGGCCACTGCGGCGAGGATGCCGTCGGCGATCTCGCCCCGCCGTGCCTCGCGCAGAAGCAGACGGGCGCGGCCGAGCGCTTCGTGGTCGGTGGGGCGCAGCGAGGCCAGTTCCAGCAAGGCGTCGTCCTTCAGCACCCGGCTGCGCGGCACGTTCCGCGCCTGGGCGAAGCTTTCGCGGAACCGGGCCAGTTCCTGCACGATCCCGAGGAACCGCGCCGAGGAGGACCGGGTCTTGATCCGTCGCCATGCCTCGTCCGGGTCGTTGGTATAGGTGGCCGGATCGGTCAGCGCGGCCAGTTCCTCCTCGACCCAGTGCTGCCGCCCGGTGCGGGCCAGTTCCGCCGCAAGATGCTCGTAGATCGCGCGCAGATGGGTCACGTCGGCAAGCGCGTATTCTGCCTGCTCCCGGGTCAGCGGCCGGCGCGACCAGTCGGTGAAGCGCGAGGTCTTGTCGAGCGGTGCGCGGGCGATCTTGCGCACCAGCGTCTCGTATCCCGCCTGTTCGCCGAAGCCGCAGACCATGGCCGCCACCTGGGTGTCGAACAGCGGCTCGGGAAACACTCCGCCCTCGACGAAAAAGATCTCCAGATCCTGCCGGGCGGCGTGGAACACCTTGACCGTGTCGCGGTGGCGGAACAGGTCGTACAGCGGCTCGAGCGACATGTTGCGCCCGACGATCGGGTCGATCAGCACCGCCGCGCCGTCGCGGCCAGGCAAGGCCATCTGCACGAGGCAGAGCTTGGACCAGTAGGTGCGTTCGCGCAGGAATTCGGTATCGAGCGTGACATAGGGTTCCGACCTGGCCTGCGCACAGATCGCGGCTAGCTCGTCGGTGGTCGTGATCGTCTGCATCGAATGGTCCGCGCCTGTTCGCGCGGTCTTAGGAAATGGCGTGCAGAAAGGAAAGGGACAAGTTCGGGCCACAATCGCAGGGTAACCGGCTCATGCCGGATGCGGGTGCAGCACCCGACGCATCCCGGCGCGTGCCGGCCACGGAAACCCGAGGGCATGACGGATGATTGTGCTTTACCTGCGCGGCGATCAGATTGCGACCTATCAGACGCTGCAATCCAGCGGCAATGCCAACGGCACCCAGGTCACGCTCGGGGGCGTGCAGCCGCTCGGCAGCGCGACGCAGTATTTCCGCGTGGTGATCACCCAGGTCGGTCCGGGACAGAGTTCGTTCCTGAACGGCCAGCAGGTTGCGATCCATTCCTGGCCCGACAATCAGCTGATCACCTCCGGTCTCAACCCGCAGCATGACCAGTTCCAGGGCCGGGCCTCGTCCGGCGGGCATCAGATCTTTACCAACCAGAACTACCTGTTCCAGGTGGACCCGATCACCCCCGGAACGGTCCAGTACGGGCCCGGCGCCGCGCCGCCGCGCAACCAACAGTTGTCGTTCTCGTCCTTTCCCGACACGCCGCCGCCGGTTCCGTGTTTCGAGGCCGGGACCCGTATCCGAAGCTGGCGCGGTGCCATCCCGGCAGCCGACCTGCGCCCGGGCGATCTGGTCTGGACGCTGGATCACGGCTATCGGCCCGTCCTGTGGATCGGTCGTCGCACCGTCACCCCGGCCGAGCCCCAGCGAGCCGTCATGTTTGCAGCCGGCCTGTTCGGCAATCGGCGTCCGCTCGTCGTCTCGCCACAGCATCGGATCCTTCTGCGCGGTCCAGCGGTCGAACTTGCCACGGGTTTCCCCGAGGCACTGGCCGCGGCGATCCATCTGGTCGGCGCGCCCGGGATCATGGAACTTGCGCCGCGGCGGATCGACTACGTCCATCTGCTGCTGCACCGGCACGAGATCCTGTCGGCCGACGGCCTTCTGGCCGAAAGCCTTTGGCCTGTGGGCCCAGCGTCGTCGGGTTTCGGGCCCGAGGCCGAGGTCGCGATCCGCGCATCTCTGGGCGCGGCCGGCGCAACCGACCGTCTGCGTCTGGCCCGGCCCTGTCTGACCGCGCGCGAGGCGGCGGTGGCGATCCGCGACCTGCTGGCCGGTCGGGCGCTGCGGCCGGTCTGAACGGCTCAGGGTTCGAGCATCAGGGGCGTTCGATCGCCCGCGGCGAACCGGCGAAGGACAGCCGGATACAACCTGTGTTCCATCTCCAGCACCCGGGCGGAAAGGGTTTCGGCGGTATCCTCGGGCAGCACCGGAACCCGCCCCTGACCGAGGATCGGGCCCATGTCCAGCTCGGCGGTCACTTCGTGCACGGTGCAGCCCGCCTCGGCATCGCCTGCCGCGATCGCCCGGGCATGGGTATCGAGCCCGGGATATTTCGGCAGCAGCGACGGGTGGATGTTCAGCATCCGGCCGGCATGGCGCGCCACGAAGCCGGGCGTCAGGACCCGCATGAAACCGGCCAGGCAGATGATATCAGGCGCCGCAGCGTCGAGATGCCGGGACAGCGCCGCCTCGAACGCCGCCCGGTCGCCGCCGAAGGGGCGATGGTCGACCACCGCGACCGGCACGCCCAGGCTTTCGGCCCGGGCGATGCCCCCCGCCCCGGGCCGGTTCGACAGCACCAGGACGGGGCGCGCCGGATGATCGCCGGTCATGCTTTCCACGAGGCGGACCATGTTCGAGCCGCCGCCGGAGATCAGGATCGCGACGCGTTTCACGCAAGCCGACCGGCATAGGCGACACCCTGCCCGGGCGCGACCGTCCCCAGCCGGACCACCGTCTCGCCCGCGGCAGCGAACAGACGGACCAGATCATCGGCGCGGTCTGCGTCGGCGACGACGACCATGCCGATGCCGCAGTTGAAGGTCCGCAACATCTCGGCCTCATCCAGCTCCGCAACCTCGCGCAGCCAGGCAAAGACCGGCGGCAGTCGCCAGGCGTCCAGGTCGATCCGCGCGCCCAGACCGTCGGGCAGCACGCGCGGCAGGTTCTCGGTCAGACCGCCGCCCGTGACATGGGCCAGCGCATGCACCCCGCCGGCCCGGATCGCGGCCAGAACGGACCGGACATACAATCGGGTCGGTTCCAGCAGAGCCGCGCCGAGCGGTCCGTCACAGAAGGGCGACGGCGCGTTCCAGTCGAGCCCGGCAAGCTCCACGGCCTTGCGGATCAGCGAGTAACCGTTGGAATGGGCCCCCGACGACGCAAGGCCAATCAGGACGTCGCCCGCCGCCACATCCCTGGGAAGATCGGTGCCGCGCTCCATCGCACCGACGGCAAAGCCCGCCAGATCGAAGTCGCCGCCGTGATACATGCCCGGCATCTCGGCCGTCTCGCCGCCGATCAGCGCCGCGCCGCAGGCCGCGCAGGCCGCGGCTATCCCCTCGACCACACGCGCCGCCGCCTCGACCTCCAGCCGGCCGGTAGCGAAATAGTCGAGGAAGAACAGCGGCTCCGCACCCTGGCAGACCAGATCGTTGACGCACATCGCGACCAGATCCTGTCCGACCGTATCGAGCCGCCCGGTGTCGATGGCAACCCGCAGCTTGGTGCCGACGCCGTCGGTCGCGGCGACCAGGATCGGATCGCGGAAGCCTGCGGCCTTGAGGTCGAAAAGCGCGCCGAAACCGCCCAGCCCCGCCATGACACCCGGACGCGCGCTGCGGGCTGCGGCCGGCTTGATCCGCTCGACCAGCGCGTTGCCGGCGTCGATGCTGACCCCCGCCTCGGCATAGCTCAGCCCCTTGCCCTGCCCCGACATGCGCGCCCCCTGTCCTGCGGTGGCGCTGCCCTAGCGCAAGCCGCCCCCCCGCGCAACGGTGCCGTCGAGGGTGCCGAGCACGCCGTAGAGATCGGGCCGGCGGTCGCGGAACAGACCCCAGGCGGCGCGCGCCTCGGCCAGCGCGTCCAGATCGAACCGGGCAGCCAGCACCGCCTCGCTGTCGCGGCCGGCCTCTGCGACGACACCGCCCTGCGCGTCGGCGATGAAGGACGTGCCGTAGAAGGTGATGGCGGTGCCATCCGCCGCGGTTTCCGTGCCGATCCGGTTCGCGGCGACCAGCGGCACCATGTTCGCGGCGGCATGGCCCTGCATCACCCTTTGCCAGTGCGCCCGGCTGTCATAATCCGGCGCGGCGGGTTCCGACCCGATCGCGGTCGGATAGACAAGGATCTCTGCCCCCAGCAGCGCCATCGCGCGTGCCGCCTCGGGGAACCACTGGTCCCAGCAGATGCCGGCCCCGACCCGCCCCGCCGCGGTGTCCCAGACCCGGAAACCGGTGTCACCGGGCGAGAAATAGAACTTCTCCTCGTAGCCCGGCCCCTGCGGCAGGTGACTTTTCCGGTAGATCCCCAGCACCCGGCCGTCGGCGTCGATCATCGCCAGGGCGTTGAACAGCGCCTGACCCGCGCGCTCGTAGAACGACAGCGGCAGCACCACGCCCAGTTCCCGCGCCAGATCTGCGAAGCGGGCGATCAGCGGATGCTCCTCGGCCGGCGCGGCAAGGGCAAGGTGCCGCGGCTCCTGCGTGATGCAGAAATAGGGCGCGGCGAACAGTTCCTGGATCAGCACCAGATCGGCGCCCTGCCGGGCGGCCTGACGCACCAGCGTCTCGGCCCGGTCGGCATTGGCGGGCAGATCCCAGGAACAGGCGAACTGTGTGGCGGCGAGGGTGACGGTGCGCATGGGTCCTCCGGTTTCCTGCGCAATCATGCCGCCCCTGCCCGGCCGCCGGAAGGGCCGATGGACAGCGGCGCGCCGCAATGTCACACGAAGGGAAGGAGGATCGCCGATGAGCCGTTTCGCCAAGTCCCCCGAGGACATCGCCCCGCAGGAGGTGCTTCTGTCGATGCCGGGGCTCGAATTCCTGCGCGGCATGATCGACGGGCGCCTGCCGCAACCGGCCATGGCGGGATCGCTGGGCTTCCGGCTGGTCGAGGCCTCCGAAGGGCGGGCGGTGTTCCGCGGCGCCGCCGGTTTCGCCTTCACCAACCCGATGGGGTCGGTGCATGGCGGCTGGTATGGCAGCCTGCTCGACTCGGCGCTCGGCTGTGCCGTGATGTCGGTCGTGCCGCAGGGTTTCTGGTACACGACGCTCGAATACAAGGTGAACCTGACCCGCGCATTGCCGCTGGACACCGAGGTGGAATGCGTCGGCACCGTCCGCCACGCGGGCCGCAGCACAGCCGTCGCCGAGGCGGATGTCCGCATCCCGGGCGACCCGCGCGTCTTCGCCACCGGATCGACGACCTGCCTGATCATGCGCGGCTGAACACTTCGGCGGTTGACACGAATCGCCGCCGGTCTTAGCCGTTGCTGAAACATGAACCAAACGTCATGTTTGCAACGGGAGGATCGCATGAAACTGAAACTCGCCGCCGCGCTGTCGGCGCTGGCGCTGGCCTTTCCGGCCGCGGCCGAGATCCGCATCGCGCATGTCTACGACAAGACCGGCGCGCTCGAGGCCTATGCCAAGCAGAGCCATGACGGCCTGATGCTGGGTCTCGAATACGCAACCGGCGGCACGATGGAGATCGACGGCCAGAAGATCGTGGTGATCGAGAAGGACAGCCAGCTGAAGCCCGACGTCGGCAAGGCGATGCTGGCCGAGGCCTTCGGCGACGACGACGCCCATATCGCCATCGGGCCGATCGGGTCGGGCGTGGCGCTGGCCATGCTGCCGGTCGCCGAGGAATACGAACGGATCCTGATCGTCGAGCCGGCAGTGGCCGATTCGATCACCGGCGCGGCCTGGAACCGCTACATCTTCCGCACCGGCCGCAACTCAAGCCAGGACGCGATCTCGAACGCCATCGCGCTGGGCCGCGAGGGGGTCAAGATCGCCACCTTCGCGCAGGACTATGCCTTCGGCCGCGACGGCATCGCCGCCTTCAAGGAGGCGCTGGCGAACACCCCGGCCGAGCTGGTCGTGGAGGAATACGCCCCGACCGACACGACCGATTTCACCCCCTTCGCCGAACGCATCTTCAACGCCATGCGCGATGTCGAGGGCGAGAAGCACCTGTTCATCATCTGGGCCGGCGCCAACAACCCGATGTCCAAGATCCAGGCGATGGACCCCAGCCGCGTCGGCCTGTCGATCGCCACCGGCGGCAACATCCTCGAGGCGCTGAAGGCCTACAAGGAGTTCCCCGGCATGGAGGGGGCGACCTACTACTACTACGACATCCCGCAGAACCCGGTGAACGACTGGCTGGTGGAACAGCACATGGCCCGGTTCGGCAGCCCGCCGGACTTCTTCACCGCCGGCGGCATGGCGGCCGGCATCGCAGCGGTCGAGGCGATCCGCCGCGCCGGCACGACCGACACCGAGGCGCTGATCGCCACGATGGAGGGGATGGAGTTCGAGACGCCGAAGGGCACGATGATCTTCCGTGCCGAGGACCATCAGGCGCTGCAGGAGATGTATCACTTCCGCATCAAGGTCGATCCGGCGGTGGACTGGGCGATCCCGGAACTGGTGCGCGTGATCGGGATCGACGAGATGGACATTCCCGTCCGCAACACCCGCTGAAACCCTGACGCGGGGGGCATCCCCCGCGCCACCCCCGGCACGCCGTCGCGGCTGGCGCATGATGCGCGGCCCCTGCCCCTTTCCCGGACTGCCATGACCCCTTCACTCGAGACCCGCGACCTGACGGTGCGCTTCGGCGGGCATGTCGCCGTCGATGCCGTCAGCTGCGCCTTCCGGCCTGGCGAACTGACCGCCATCGTCGGGCCGAACGGCGCCGGCAAGACCACCTGGTTCAACCTGATCTCGGGCCAGATCGCCCCCACGTCGGGCCAGGTCCTGCTCGACGGGCGGGACATCACCCGCGCGTCGGTGCCCGAACGGGTGAAGGCGGGAATCGGCAGGGCCTTCCAGCTGACCAACCTGTTCCCGAACCTGTCGGTGCTGGAAAACGTCCGCCTTGTCGTCCAGTCCCACCGCGGTCAGGGGTTCGACCTGCTGTCGGTCGCCGCCACCCGGCGCGATCTGATCGAGCGGGCCGAGGCGATCCTCGCCCGGGTGCGGCTGGACACCCAGGCGCATCTGCCCGTCACCGCCCTGCCCCACGGCGACCAGCGCAAGCTGGAGGTCGCGCTGATGCTCGCGCTGGAGCCCAAGGTGTTCATGTTCGACGAACCGACCGCCGGCATGAGCCTCGACGAGGCGCCGGTAATCCTCGACCTGATTGCCGAGATCAGGGCCGATCCGGCCGCGACGGTGCTTCTGGTCGAACACAAGATGGATGTCATCCGCAGCCTCGCAGACCGGATCGTGGTGCTGCACAACGGCCGGCTGGTGGCCGACGGCCCCCCGGCCCAGGTGATGGCCGCGGACGTGGTGCGCGAGGCCTATCTGGGCCGGGAGCTTGCCGATGTCTGACATCCTGACGCTGTCGGGCATGGCCACCGACATCGGCCAGTATCACATCCTGCACGGCGTCGATCTGGCGGTGCCGCAGGGCGCGGTCACAATGCTTCTGGGCCGCAACGGCGCCGGCAAGACCACGACGCTGCGCAGCGTCATGGGCCTCTGGCGGCCCCGGGCAGGCCGGGTCGTGTTCGACGGCACCGACATCGCCGGCTGGCCGCCCGCCCGCATTGCCCGCGCCGGGATCGCGCTGGTGCCCGAGGACACGGGCATCTTCGCCAACCTCACCGTGGAGGAGAACATGGTGCTGGCCGCGGTGTCCGGCCCCCTGCCCGACGACCGCCGCGACTGGCTGTGGCAGGTGTTCCCGCCGCTCAGGACATTCTGGAAGATGCCGGCCGGAAACCTGTCGGGCGGGCAGAAGCAGATGCTGGCCTGTGCCCGCGCCATGGCCGAGGACCGGCGGCTCTACCTGATCGACGAACCGTCCAAGGGCCTGGCCCCGGCCATCGTCGCCACCATGGCCACCGCCTTCCGCGCGCTGAAGGCGCGGGGCGCGACGATCCTGATGGTCGAACAGAACTTCGCGCTGGCCCGGGCACTGGGCGACCACGCGGCGGTCATGGACGACGGCCGGATCGTCTGGTCGGGCAGCATGGCCGAGCTTGCGGGCGATGACCGCTTGCGCAACCGCCTTCTGGGCCTCTCGATGGATCCCGCTGCATGACCGCCGCCCCCGATCACGCCCCGACCTTCACGCGGCTGACCCTCGCGCAGCGGCTGGAACCCTGGCTGCCCGCGCTGCTGGTGCCGGCACTGGTCGTGCTGGGCTTCCTGGCCATCCCGAACACGCCCAGCTGGATGACGCTGACCGTCTCGGGCCTTGCCATGGGCATGATGATCTTCGTCATCGCCAGCGGCATGTCGCTGGTGTTCGGCCTGATGGATGTCATCAATTTCGGGCACGGGGCCTTCATCAGCTTCGGCGCCTTCGTCGGCGTCTCGGTGCTGATCGCGCTGTCGGCGCTGACCGGCGCGCCGTCGCTGTGGCTGAACCTTCTGGCCGTTCTCGCCGCCATCGCCGGCGCCATGGCCGTCACCGGTGCGCTGGGCTGGGGGTTCGAGCGGGTGATCGTGCGGCCCGTCTATGGCGCCCATCTGAAACAGATCCTCGTCACCATGGGCGGGCTGATCGTGGCGGAACAGATGATCTATGTCATCTGGGGCCCGCACGAGATCCACATCGCCCGGCCCGAGACGCTGAAGGGCGCCGTGACCTTCGCGGGCGCGGTGCTGGAGCGCTATCGCCTGGTCGCCGTGGGCTTCGGGCTTCTGGTATTCCTCGCGTTGCGGACGGTTCTCCGCCGCACCCGGGTCGGCCTGATCGTCCGCGCCGGGGTCGAGAACCGCGAGATGGTGCAGGCGCTGGGCTACAACATCCGGCTGGTGTTCGTGGGCGTGTTCGTCGCCGGCTCGATGCTCGCGGGGCTCGGCGGGGTCATGTGGGCGCTGTATCAGGAGATGATCTCGGCCCATATGGGCAACGAGATCATGATCCTGGTGTTCATCGTGGTCATCATCGGCGGGCTGGGCAGCGTCGAGGGCGCCTTCATCGGTGCGCTGCTGGTCGGGCTCACGCAGAACTACGTCGCCTTCCTGGAACCCAAGGTGGCGCTGATCTCGAACATCGGGCTGATGGTTGCGATCCTGATGTGGC
>JBKBMT010000048.1:0-21866 GCA_046295655.1 Gemmobacter sp.
GACGAGCGAACAGCGGCGCAGCGCGGGCTGCCGTTCAAGGTCTTGTCGTCACGGCGGCAAGCAAATCTTGTCGTTCTTGCCGTCGAACCCATGCGCGATGGACGTTCCAGTGCTGCGCTTGATGAAAGCCTCGAGGGTTCGCGCGCAGTTTGGTACGGTGAGGCCAGCGGCAGGGGGGAGGTCGTTGTTGTCGACCCCGACAAAGGCGAGTTTGCCCTTCGCTTCGTCCAGGGCCCACTGCCGGACGCCGATGAGCGCGTCACTCTTTATCCCCAGGACTTCATCACGCCACTCATTGAATTGTGGCAGCGGGAGCCAACCAGGAAAAAAGCTGCAGCGGCTCTACGCCGGAGTGAAAAAGAGCCCGCAGCGGAAACGAAGGCACTTCCCGCCGACTTTTCCATGCTCCGCGCTCGGCAGGAGCAGGCTGTGTCGTTGCCCTTGAATCGCTTGGGATTGCTTCATGGGCCGCCTGGCACTGGCAAGACGTTCACGATGGGGGGCATGATAGCGTATCTGCTTACCAGGTTCAGGAACGCGAAGATCCTTGTCAGCGGCCCAACAAACACGGCAGTTGATTCAGCGCTGATTGCCGCGGATGATTGGCTGAATAGAATTGGGCGCGACGATCTCCGACAATCGATGAAGCGGATCGGTTCCCGTTTCGACACGCAAAAATTCCGCGGTCGTGAACATTTGCTCGCGCAGGGCATCTATGAGGCGTCGCTGGAAATCAGCATGCTGGAGCTCGAGGAGCCTTCGAAGAACGACATCGAGCGCTACGTGGCGTGGAAAGAGAAACTTGAAGCTGCTCGCGCCAAGCTGAAGACCGATGTCGGGCACATTGCGGCGTCTTCACGCGTCGTCGCAATTACAACCAACTCTCTTTTCCGGCACTTCGACAGCATCGCAAAGCCAGGCGGTGGGGTTTGGCATTTTTCAATCGCCGACGAGGCCAGCCAGATCATGTTGCCGGCGGCCCTGATGGTCGCCAGCATCGCGCAATGCGCCACGTTCGCTGGAGATCCGCAACAGCTGGCTCCAATCGTCCAGAGCGACGATCCGTCGACACAGTCCGTTCTCGGCCGGACAGCTTTTGACGTATTCAAGGATGCACCCAGCGTGTTCCTCAATGAGCAATCGCGGATGTGCCAGGGCGTCTGCGATATCGTTTCTCACACATTCTACCGTGGCGAGCTCATCGTGTGCAGAAAAGCCGCGCAGGATCCGGAATGGAAGCGAGCCCGTTTGCCCTGGTATCTCGATGGCCGTGAAATCCCTCGTGTGCTCATAGATGATCGTGCTGGCGACGCGACCTGGTCGAAAAAGTACAACGGCAAGATCCGTTTCGCATCCGCCGAGATCATCGCCGCCTTGGTCCACGAGCTGCTAGGTTCCTATGTTGAAGCGGACGATATCCTGATCCTCACGCCGTTCCGCGCTCAGCGAGCACTCATCAGGTCGATGCTTGGACGCCAGGGGCAGAAGGAAGTTCGTGTCAGTACAGTCCATCGTGCACAGGGTAGCGAGCGAAAAATCGTGATATTCGATCCCGTCGATGCTGGGAGCCCGTTTCTGAACAGCGAGACCGGTCGGCGGCTCATCAACGTTGCTGCGTCCCGTGCTCAAGCGCACCTCATCATACTCGCTGGTGAAACCGATCTTCGGAACCCATTCCTTTCCGCCATATCCGTTCGCGCACGACGGCTTTGGGATCGGAACGGTGACTACGCAAACCCGCTTCGAGTTCGCCTTCGGCAAGCTTAGAGCACCGCCACCGCTACGCGCCATTCAGCCAGCGCACCCAGCGGCTGCGCCTACCGCCCGTCGCGGCTCTGTTCCCTTTGAGAGCGATGGACACAGGGGCCGAAGTTTTGGCGGAGTTGAAAGTCAGGCCATTGGAAAGGCGAGGAAAAATCCGACCGAACCGAATTCGGCGAGGTTCGCCCGAACAGAGACGGAGCGCCGTTCAGAGCCCGGTACGGGCCCGGCGCGCAGTCTCAGAGGTTCGGATGGGGAAGGCAAAGCACTTTGAAAGCACGACTCTTTCCGCGCCGCGCGGGGCGTCTGTCGGTGTTCGCAACAGGGGTGATGGCGGACAGTGAGGGATTCGAACCCTCGAGACGGTTCCCCGCCTACACACTTTCCAGGCGTGCGCCTTCGACCACTCGGCCAACTGTCCTTGAAAATCCACTTAGCGACGAAGACGGGATGGCGCAAGACGGTGGCCTGACCCGCCGCCGATCGGTCACCAACCCCCGGCTGTCAGGCTGTCACATGCACCCCTTGTCAACTTGCGGCAGGAAAGCCCTGCAAACGCCTGACCCGCCTGTAACCTGCAATTCTTCGACGGTGCGCCATGCCCGGACCCGATCCTGACGGACTGGACTCTGACGAAACGCCAGACGGGCGCCCGATCATCAGCGCGATGGTCTGGCGCAGTCGATGGCCTTCAATCTGCGCGGGATGCCCTCGGACCCGGCTTGCCCGCGCCCGTGCCGTGCTTGCCAACCTCTCTTGCGGCGGCTGGATCTGCCCCGCCTGCGGCCATCCGGTGCCGCTCTGGCGCCGGGCGGATGCGGTCTATTGCTCGACCCGGTGCCGCAAGCGGGCGGCGCGAGAACGCCGCAAGCTGCTGGCGGTGTGGCCAGTCCTTCGCCTGCAGGGCGCAAGACTGTGCCGGAGACTCGGCAAGCACCGGCCAAGCCCGTCAAGGTTCCAGTGCAATCGTCCTGCATGCAAGGCCGCGGGCAAGCACTTTCGAGTATGGGGGGTGATTTGGCGGGTAGCTCCGCGAAATCCGAGAAAAACAAATTAAATCAAATGCAGGTGGCGGAGAGGGTGGGATTCGAACCCACGGACCCCGTGAAGGGTCAACGGTTTTCGAGACCGCCCCGATCGACCACTCCGGCACCTCTCCGCACCCGGCGTCCTGTAATCAAGGTTCTGCGGCTGCGCAAGCGTCGAATGCGTCGGATGGCGCCCTCACGTTCGCGTGGCGGCCGGCCGGCGCCGGCTTGGCAGGCGCCGGGCCGTGGGATACCTACATGCCAGCCGATGAACCGGAGTGTCCCCGCATGTTCCGACGCCTTCTGTTCCTGCCCGTCATCCTGCTGCTCGCCCTGCCGGCGGCGGCCGATCCGGTAGGCCGACTTGCCGATGCGCTGCAGATCGACCGGCTGATCGGCATCCTGCGCGACGAGGGGCTTCGCTATGGCGGAGAGCTCGAGCAGGAGCTGTTCCCGGGCTCGGGAGGCACCCGCTGGGCTGCCATCGTCTCGTCGATCCACGCCCGCGACCGGATGCGTGCCGCCGCGCTCGAGGCGCTGCGCGAGGAACTGGCCGGACAGGAAGCGGCTGTGGAGACAATGTCCGCCTTCTTCGAAACCGAACTCGGGGCCCGGATCGTCGGACTCGAACTGACCGCGCGCGAGGGGTTGCTCGAACCGGCGGTCAAGGATGCGGCAGAGCTCGCCTGGGAGGACATGGTGGCGGCCGGCAGCCCGCGCGTGCGCCAGCTCGAACGGTTCGCCGAGGTCAACGACCTGATCGAACAGAATGTCGCCGGCGCGCTGAATGCCAATCTGGCGTTCTGGCAGGGCATGCTGGAGGCCGGCGCCTCGGATCCGTCGCTTGCCGAAAGCGAGATGCTGGCCGACCTGTGGTCGCAGGAGCCGCAGATCCGCCAGGACATGCAGGACTGGCTGTTTCCCTATCTCGCGCTTGCCTACCAGCCCCTGGAGGATTCCGATCTCGCCGCCTATATTGCCTTCAGCGACACCGAGGAGGGGCGGATCCTGAACGCAGCCCTGTTCTCGGCCTTCGACCGGCTGTTCGCCATGCTGTCGCGCGATCTCGGCTTCGCGGCTGCGCGGTTCATGCAGGGCGAGGACATCTGACCGGCGACGCTTGACAGCGCCGGGCTTTGGCCCGATAAGCCGCCATCCCGGCGCGGCGCGGCCACGCCGGGTTCGATTTTGATGACGCCCCGAATCCGGGGCGCGCTGCCCGAGGCAGGAAACGCCGGTCGGACCGGGGCCGAAGGGCGCGGCAACGAAGAAAGGAAAGACCCATGTTCGCGGTCCTCAGGACAGGCGGCAAGCAGTACAAGGTCCAGCCGGGCGACGTGCTGCGCGTCGAGAAGCTGGCGGCGAATGCTGGCGACAAGGTCCAGTTCAACGAAATTCTGATGCTCGGGGGCGAGTCGCTGACCGTCGGAAACCCGCTGGTCGAAGGCGCGGCCGTGCAGGCGGAGGTGATCGACCAGGTGCGGGGCGACAAGGTGATCCATTTCGTCAAGCGCCGCCGCAAGCACAGTTCGCAGCGCACCAAGGGCCACCGGCAGCATCTCACGCTGGTCCGCATCACGGATATCCTCGGGTCCGGGGCTGCGGGCTCGGGCGTTCCGGCCGCAACCGGCACGGCCGATGCCCGCCGCGCGGCACACGAGACCAAAGCGGTCGCCGCGGAATAAGGAGACAGGCTCATGGCACACAAGAAAGCAGGCGGTTCTTCCCGCAACGGGCGCGACAGCGCCGGCCGTCGTCTGGGCGTCAAGCTGTTCGGCGGGCAGGTCGCCGTTCCTGGCAACATCATCGTCCGCCAGCGCGGCACGCGGTGGTTTCCGGGCGAGGGTGTCGGCATGGGCACCGACCACACGATCTTTGCGACGGTCGAGGGCCGGGTCACCTTCCACAAGGGCCTCAAGGGCCGAACCTTCATTTCGGTGCTTCCGGTGGTGGAGGCCGCAGAGTAGCCGATCCTTTACGTTACGCGTGTAATCGGGGGGTCGGCAGAGATGCCGGCCCCCCGAAGAGTTTTCGGGTTCCGTTCCCCGATTGGTGACTGAGCGTTGCCGCAACAGGGTCTTGTGCCCGGACGCTGTTGCGCCCACCTTGTCATCCTGGGGGGTCCGGTCTTTCGCTTCGGAGGAGGAAGCAATGAAGATCGATCCTGGCGCCGGCACGTTCACCGATGCTCAGCCCGTGATCGGGACCGAGCGGTTCGTGTTGCGCCCGCCGCGTGCCTCGGATGCGGGGCTGATCGCGATGCATACCGGCGACGCGCGGGTTGCGCGCGCGACCTCGTCGATCCCGCATCCGCTTCCGCCCGGCGCGACCGAGGCCTTCATCGCCCGGGTGACGGCGCCGGGACGGACCGAAGACGCCTGGGTGCTGGACGGGTCCGCACATGGCTCGGCCGAAGTGCTGGGGGTCATCTCGCTCAAGCGGATGGATCGGGCGCAGTCCGAGGTCGGCTACTGGATCGCGCCGGCCTTCTGGAACAGCGGCCTTGCCTCCGAGGCGGTGCGGGCGCTGCTGGCCGCCAATCCGCAATCGGTGCGGACGGTTTTCGCCGCGGTGTTCCAGGATAATCCGGGCTCGGCCAGGGTTCTGACCAACAACGGCTTCGAATACCTCGGCGATGCGGAATCCTTCAGCGTCGCCCGGGGTGCGCGGGTGCCGACCTGGACCTACCTGAAACGTCTCGGCTGACGTCACCGGACCTCGGCGACGCAGTTTGCCGTTGAGCCCGCCGCCCCTTCGCCCTATGGCGGGGCGGAGCAAGGAGTGCCGGTCGCATCCGATGAAGTTCCTCGATCTCGCCAAGGTCCATATCCGCTCGGGTGGCGGCGGAGCCGGTTGTGTCAGCTTCCGGCGCGAGAAGTTCATCGAGTTCGGCGGCCCCGACGGCGGCGATGGCGGCAACGGCGGCAGCGTATGGGCCGAGGCGGTCGAGGGGCTGAACACCCTGATCGATTTCCGCTACCAGCAGCATTTCTTCGCCCGCAACGGCCAGCCCGGCATGGGAAGCCAGCGCACCGGGAAGTCGGGCGAGGACATCGTGCTGCGTGTGCCGGTGGGCACCGAGATACTGGACGAGGACGAGGAAACCCTGATCGCCGACCTGACCGAGGTGGGCCAGCGGGTGCTGCTCGCGCAGGGCGGCAACGGGGGCTGGGGCAACATGCGCTTCAAGTCCTCGACCAACCGGGCACCGGCCCGGGCCAATCCCGGCCAGCCGGGGGTCGAGCGCACGATCTGGCTGCGGCTGAAGCTGATCGCCGATGCCGGGCTTGTCGGTCTGCCGAATGCGGGGAAGTCCACCTTCCTTGCTGCCACATCGAACGCCCGGCCGAAGATCGCGGACTATCCTTTCACCACACTGCACCCGAACCTGGGCGTGGTCGGGGTGGACGGGCGCGAATTCGTGCTGGCGGACATCCCGGGCCTGATCGAGGGCGCCTCGGAGGGCAGGGGGCTGGGCGATCAGTTCCTCGGTCATGTCGAACGCTGCGCCGTGCTTCTGCATCTGGTGGACGGCACGTCCCAAACGATCGCCGGCGACTACCGGACCATTGTGGCCGAGCTGGACGCCTACGGCGCGGGGCTGGCGGAAAAGCCCCGGATCGTTGCGCTGAACAAGGCCGATGCGCTGGACGCGCGGAGCCGCGCGGCCCGGAAGCGATCGCTGGAAAAGGCGCATGGCGGGCCGGTCATGGTGATTTCGGGCGCCAGCGGCGAAGGTTTGCAGGAGGTGCTGCGCGCCTTGTGGCGCCAGATCGCGCTGGCGCGCGGCGAGACGGACGTTGACGAGGGGACATGGCAACCCTGACCGCCTCCACCCCGACGCGACCGGATCTGCGACGGGCCCGCCGGCTGGTGGTCAAGATCGGCTCGGCCCTGCTGGTGGACCGGCGGTCCGGTCTGCGCGAGGACTGGCTGCGCGGTCTTGCCGCCGATGTCGCCGAATGGCGCCGGGCCGGGACCGATCTGATCCTCGTCTCCTCCGGCGCGATCGCCCTCGGCCGGCGCGATCTGGGCCTGCCGGAAGGCGCGCTGCCTCTGGAACAGAGCCAGGCCGCAGCTGCCGTGGGCCAGATCCGCCTTGCCCGCGCCTATGAGGAAGCGTTGGCTGTGCACGGGCTTCGGGCGGCGCAGATCCTGATGACGCTCGAGGACACCGAGAACCGCCGCCGCTATCTGAACTCGCGCGCGACGCTGGCGACGCTGCTTCAGCTTGGCGTCGTCCCGATCGTGAACGAGAACGACACGGTCGCCACCGACGAGATCCGGTTCGGCGACAACGACCGGCTGGCGGCGCAGATCGCGGTGACGGCCGGTGCCGATCAGCTGATCCTGCTTTCGGACGTGGACGGTTTCTACACCGCCAATCCCCGGCTCGACCCCGCGGCGCGGCGGCTCGATACCGTGCCCGAGATCACGGCCGAGATCGAGGCCATGGCGGGCGATGCGGTCTCGGGTCTGTCGAAGGGCGGCATGCGCACCAAGCTTCTGGCCGCCCGGACGGCAGTGGCGGGGGGCTGCGCCATGGCGATCATGGAAGGCTCGGTCAACCGGCCGCTGTCGGCGCTTGCCGCGGGGGCGACCTGCACCTGGTTCCTGCCGCAGGGCGATCCGCAGGCGGCCCGCAAGCGCTGGATCGCCGCGATGAAACCCCGCGGCGAGGTCCGGGTGGATGCCGGCGCGGCTGCGGCGCTGGGGCAGGGAAAGTCGCTGCTGCCCGCCGGGGTCGTCGCGGTTGCCGGCAGCTTCGGCCGCGGCGATCCCGTGGCGATCCTGGGCCCCGGTGGCCACCGGCTCGGCAAAGGGCTGGTCCGATACACTGCCGCAGAGGCCGCCGCGATCGCCGGCAAGCGCAGCAGCGAGATCGCGTCGGTGCTGGGCTGGCCAGGGCGGGCGGCGCTGATCCATCGCGACGACATGATCCTGTAGGGGGCGGGGATGGACGGACAACCGGCGGAACTGATCGGACGTCTCGGCGCCGCGGCGCGCGAGGCGGCGGCAGAACTTGCCTTCGCCAGCGCCGGATCGAAGGGCGCCGCGCTGACCGCGGCCGCGGCGGCGGTCGAGGACGATCTGGCGCGCATCCTTGCGGCGAACGCGCGCGACCTGGAGGCGGCCGCGGCGCGCGGGCTGGGCGATGCGATGATCGACCGGCTGCGGCTGGACGAGGGCAGGGTCCGCTCGATCGCGGCGGGGTTGCGCGACGTCGCCGGACAGCCCGATCCGGTGGGTCGCGTCCTGGCCGAATGGACCCGGCCGAACGGGCTGCACATCCGCCGGGTGGCGACGCCTCTGGGGGTCGTCGGGGTGATCTACGAAAGCCGCCCCAACGTCACCGCCGATGCGGGCGCGCTGTGCCTGAAGGCCGGCAACGCGGTAATCCTGCGCGGCGGATCGGAAAGCCTCGAATCCTCGACCGCGATCCATGCCTGCATGGTCGCGGGGCTGCGGGCCACCGGACTTCCCGAGGCGGCGATCCAGCTTGTTCCCAGCCGGGACCGGGCGCTTGTGGGGGAGATGCTGCGCGCCGTCGAGTGGATCGACGTGATCGTGCCGCGCGGCGGCAAGGGACTCGTCGGCCTCGTCCAGTCCGAGGCCCGCGTCCCGGTCTTCGCGCACCTGGAAGGGATCTGCCATCTGTATCTCGACCGGGCGGCGGACCCGCAGAAAGCCCGCCGGGTGGTGCTCAATGCAAAGACCCGGCGGACCGGTATCTGCGGTGCGGCCGAGTGCCTGCTGATCCACCGCGATCTGGTGGACGGTCTCGGTGCGCAGGTGATCGCCGATCTGGTGGCGGCGGGGGTCGAGGTTCGTGCCGGCCACGGGCTGGCGCATCTTCCGGGGGTTGTGCCCGCGACACCCGAGGACTTCGGGCGCGAGTTCCTCGACATGATCATCGCTGCCACGGTGGTCGACGATGTGGATTCCGCCATCGCCCATATCCGCCGCTACGGGTCGGGCCACACCGAAAGCATCCTGACCGAGGACGATGCCGCCGCCGACCGCTTCTTCCGGCGGCTCGACAGTGCGATCCTGATGCGCAACGCCTCGACCCAGTTCGCCGACGGCGGCGAGTTCGGAATGGGCGCCGAGATCGGGATCGCGACAGGCAAGCTGCATGCGCGCGGCCCGGTCGGGGCCGAGCAGTTGACCAGCTTCAAGTATCTCGTGACCGGTGACGGCGCATGCCGGGCCTGACCGCTCAGAACCGCAACGCGATACCCGTCGCGTCGCGGTCGAGCAACAGCTTGCGTCTCTGCTCCGACAGTTCCGCGGCGGCCAGTGCGAACTGCACCTCGGCCGGACCGATCCGCTCGGCCGCCCGGCCTGCGGCCAGCGCCTCCCACAAGGGCTCGTCGATGCGGAGGCGTCGCGCTCGGCCCTCGATGGTCCAGATGCCACCGTCGCGCTCCACTCCGATCTGTCCGCCGAAGGCCAGGGCGGTTTCGGCACATTGCAGCAGCAGGAACGCAAGCTTGACCTCGCGGCGCGGCAGATCGCCCGGCACCCGCCAGTCGATCGAAAGCCGCGTGCCGCGGGTGATTCCGCTCAGGATCGACAGCACTTCGGGTCGGCCCATGCGCTGGTCGGCCGCGGCCGCGCCGAAGGCCACGCGAAAGAACATCACCCGCGCCTTCGCGTTCTCGACGCTTTCGGCGATCAGGGCCATCTCGGGGCTCTGCCCGGCATCCATGGCCAGCAGTTCCACCCCGTTGCCGATCGCGCCCAGCGGGCTGATCAGGTCATGGCAGATGCGTGACCCCAGAAGGCCTGCCAGATCCGATGCGTTCATTTCCGTCCCCTGTCTGGACCGTCCCGCATGACCGACCTCAACTCGATGCTGGAGCCGGGCATGCTGGTCCGGCATCCCGGGGCGCCGGACTGGGGCCTCGGGCAGGTGCAGTCGAACGTGGGCGGTCGCGTCACCGTGAACTTCGAGCATGTCGGCAAGATCGTGATCGACGGAACCCGCATCATGCTTGTCCAGGTCTTTGACGGCGATGCCACTATAAGTTGAAACTGCTTTGTCCTTCAACCCTTGCAAGGCAGATCGCAGCCGATTCCCGCGATGGCGCGAGCTGCGACAGAGGTCCGGGATCTTGTCCGGCACCCTCGGGCGGGATAGCTGCTGTCACCGCCCTGTCCCGGAGGTTTCATGACCCCGCTCGACCATGCCTTTGCCGCCATGCTTGCCGAGCCCGACGACGACGGCGCGCGGCTTGCCTATTATGCCGCACTGGCCGACACGGAACTGTTCCTGCTGCTGGAGGCCGAACCCGAGAAGGGCAATATCAGGCCGCGGGTCTTTCCGGTGGAGGACGGGCCGCTGATCCTGGCCTTCGATACAGAGGAAAGGCTGGCCGACTTCACCGGCATGCCGTCGCCCTATGCCGCGTTGCCGGGGCGCGTTGTGGCGCGGCAGGTCGCAGGGCAGGGCGCTGGCCTGGGCGTGAACCTGGGAACGGACTCGGCCTGGATCGTGGTTGCCGAGGCCCTGGCCTGGCTCGCCGATACCCTCGATCGCGCACTCCTGCCGTGGCGCGAGCGGCCGGGCGCCCTGCATGCGCCTGCCGCGGCCGACCCGCGCCTGCTTGCCGCGCTGTCGCGCGCGCTCGCCAGGGCCGGGGCAGGGGGGCTGGTATCGGAGGCGGTGCTGGCCGGTGCGGGCTATGACGGCGGGCGGCGCGGCCTGCTGCTCGCGATTCTCGATGCGGACCCGGCGACGGAACCCGCGCTTGCGGGCGCGGTGTCCGAGGCGCTGGTCTTCGCCGGTCTGGATGTCGCCGAACTGGACGTGACCTTCCTCGGCTCCGGCGATCCCGTCGCGGAGGCCGCCCGCAACGTCGGCGTCAGGCTCGAGCTGCCACCGCCGCAACCCGCGCCGCCGGATCATCCGCGCGGCCCGGGCACCGACCCGGACCGTCCGCCGCGGCTGCGGTGACTGGGGTAATATGATACCTATTTCTGATATCATTGTTTTTGCGTGATATTTTTCGACAGACGGGACTTGATCTTGTCGGCCGGCTGCGCAATAAGCTGCCATCCCGGACAGGGGGCCATGTGCCTTGGCGCTGCGGCCCCGCCACCAAGACAGGTCGGACCATGAAAACCTACACCGCTACCCCGGCGGAGATCGAGAAGAAGTGGATCCTGATCGACGCCGAGGGCGTCGTTCTGGGTCGTCTCGCCTCGATCGTCGCCAAGATCCTGCGCGGCAAGCACAAGCCGACGTTCACCCCGCACATGGACATGGGCGACAACGTCATCGTCATCAACGCCGACAAGGTTCAGATGACCGGCAGCAAGCGCGACGACAAGCGCTACTACTGGCACACAGGCTATCCGGGCGGGATCAAGTTCCGCACCGCGCGGCAGGTGCTGGAAGGCAAGCATCCCGAGCGTGTCGTGACCAAGGCGGTCGAGCGCATGATCTCGCGCAACAGCCTCGGCCGGCAGCAGATGACCAACCTGCGCGTCTATGCCGGTGCCGAGCATCCGCATGTGGCGCAGCAGCCCGAGGTTCTGGACGTCAAGGCCCTGAACCCCAAGAACACCCGGAGCGCATGAGCATCATGGCCGAGATCAAGACCCTCGAAGACCTGAAATCCGCCGTGGCCGGCGGCGCGGCAGAAGCCGCAGCCGAGGCGCAGGCGCCGCGCCAGCCGGTCCGCGATGCGCTGGGCCGTTCCTATGCAACGGGCAAGCGCAAGGATGCCGTCGCCCGCGTCTGGGTGAAGCCCGGATCGGGCAAGGTGACCGTGAACGGCAAGGACATCGGCACCTACTTTGCGCGTCCGGTGCTTCAGATGATCCTGCGTCAGCCGTTCCAGGTGGCCAATGTCGAAGGCCAGTTCGACGTGATGTGCACCGTCGCCGGCGGCGGCCTTTCCGGCCAGGCCGGCGCGGTCAAGCATGGCATCTCGAAGGCGCTGCAGCTTTACGAGCCCACCTTGCGCCCGGCGCTGAAGGCCGCGGGTTTCCTGACCCGCGACAGCCGGACGGTGGAGCGCAAGAAGTACGGCAAGCGCAAGGCGCGCCGCAGCTTCCAGTTCTCGAAGCGCTGAAATCCGCGCCGGACGCTTGCGCGAAAGGGGCCTTCGGGCCCCTTTTCTTGTTGCGCTGCGGTGTTGCAGCCCCGCCGCAGCCGATTCGTCACGTAACCGTGATCGGAGATAGCCTTTGACGGTGAAGCACTTGCGCACCATTCTTCGTTCCGTCGAGCAGCAACGAGACCACGAAGATGGCACGTTCCCAGCACTTTCACAGCGCCACCGGCGCAATGGATTTCCTTGGCCTGCGGCGCGGTCCGCGGGGTCAGACCGAGATCGTCTATGACGACGGTGTGGCACGCCGCATGGTCTGGCGCGTTTCCGATCCGGGTCCGGACGACGGGCCGCTGCGCGATGCGCTGTCGCGCGCGGTCAACCAGGCGCGCGTCGTGCCGGCGCTTTACGCGGAACTGAAGCGCCGGGCCATCGCGGTCGAGATCGTCGCCGGCTGAGGCGGCACGGCCCCTTTTCAACCCGGACCGGCCATGCCATTGATCGCGAAACACCGGGTCCGGCAGGGGGCGCGATGAGTTCGAAGGGGGTTGTGCACCGGCTTGGCCGGTCCGAGGCCGCGCAGGGCCTCCTGCTGGTCAGCCCGCCGGCGCTCTATGCGGTGCTGCTTCTGGCGGCGCCGCTGGGGATGCTGCTGCTCTACAGCTTCCTGACCGACGGCTATCTGACCATCATCTGGGAACTCACGACGTCGAACTACGTCGAGGCCTGGACCGACCCGCTGGTGCGCACGGTTATGCTGCGCAGCCTCGGCGTGGCCCTTGCCGTAACGGTGGTCACGGTGCTGCTGGCGTTTCCGGTGGCGTATTTCGTGAGTTTCCACGTCCGGCCGGAACGCAAGGCGCTGTGGCTGTTCCTCATCACGATCCCGTTCTGGACCAGCTACCTGATCCGGGTGTTCCTGTGGAAGGTGATCCTCGGCTTCAACGGGGTGATCAATTCCGGCCTGATGGGGATCGGGATCATCGACGAGCCGCTGACCTTCATCCTCTACAACGTCAATGCGGTCGTCATCACGCTGGCCCACGCCTATGCGCCCTTCGCGATCCTGCCGATCTTCGTGGCGCTGGAGAAGATCGACCGCAGCCTTCTGGAGGCGGGGCAGGATCTCGGCGAAAGCCGGCTGATGACCTTCTGGCGGGTGACCCTGCCGCTGGCCATGCCCGGGGTGGTCGCGGCCGTGCTGATCGTCTTCATCCCGACCATCGGCGACTATGTGACGCCTGCCCTGGTCGGAGGGCCCGAGGGGCGGATGGTTGCGAACCTCATCCAGCTGCAATACCTGCGACTCGACAACTATCCGCTGGGATCGGCCATCGCGGTGTCGGCGATGCTGCTGGTCACGGTGATCAGCCTGATCTTCCTGTGGCTCAACCGCCGCTTCCTGCGGGGGCCGTCGTGAAGGGGGGCGGGTGGTTCCGGGGCTATGCGCTGGCCTATCTGGTGTTTCTCTACGCGCCGATCGTGCTGCTGCCGCTGTTCGCCTTCAACGACGCAACGATCATCGCCTTCCCGTTGTCGGGCTTCACCACCAAGTGGTTCGAGGCGTTGTGGGGCAATCGCACGCTGATGCTTGCGGTGCAGAACTCGCTGATCATCGCGGTGTCCTCGGCGATCCTTGCCACGACGCTCGGTGTCTTCGCCGCGCGGGCGACGACGCGCTACCGCTTTCCCGGGAAGGGCCCGATCACCGGGCTCGTGATGCTGCCGATCGTGCTGCCCGAAATCATCGTCGCGGTGTCGCTGCTGATCGTGCTGCTGGCCATCGGCGTGCCGCTGTCGATCTTCACCGTGATCCTCGGACACGTCCTGATCTGCACGCCGTTCTGTGTGGCGATCCTCAATTCCGCGTTCCAGGGGCTGGACCGGAGCCTTGAGGAAGCCGCAATCGACCTCGGCGAGACCCGGTGGAGCACCTTCCGTCTGGTCACCCTGCCACTGGTCGCGCCCGGCATCATCTCTTCGCTGCTGATCTCGTTCACGATCAGCCTGGACGAGTTCATCATCGCCTTCTTCCTGGCCGGCACCCAGCCGACGCTGCCGGTCTATATCTTCAGCCAGTTCCGGTTCCCGGCGGCGGTGCCGGTCATCATGGCGCTGGGCACGATCCTGGTCTGCCTGTCGATCTTCCTGCTGGCGACCGCCGAATATTTCCGCCGCCGCGGCATTGCGCGGTCGGGGGGGAAGGACACGGGGGGATTCCTGTGAGAAAGCCGATCATCGAGATCGAGGGCGTCCACAAGCACTACGGCGACTATCACGCGCTGCGGGGGATCGACATGACGATCCGCGAGGGCGAGTTCTTTTCGCTGCTCGGGCCCTCCGGCTGCGGCAAGACCACGCTGCTGCGCACCATCGCGGGGTTCGAGGAACCCTCGCGGGGGGTAATGCGGATCGACGGGCGCGACATGGACGGGGTGCCGCCGAACCGCCGGCCGACCAACATGGTCTTCCAGTCCTATGCCATCTTCCCCCATCTCACGGTCGAGGAGAACGTGGCCTTCGGGCTGCGCCGCGATCCCCGGAGCCGCGAGGACAAGGCGCGAGCGGTCGGCCAGGCGCTGGACATGGTGGGGCTCTCGGGGTTCGGCACGCGCGCCGCGCATGCGCTGTCGGGGGGGCAGCGGCAGCGGGTGGCCCTGGCCCGGGCGCTGATCCTGAAGCCGAGGGTGCTGCTGCTGGACGAGCCGCTGTCGGCGCTGGACAAGAAGATCCGCGAGCAGATGCAGGTCGAGCTGATCAAGCTTCAGCGCGAGGTCGGGATCACCTTCATCCTGGTTACCCACGACCAGGAGGAGGCGCTGGTGATGTCCGACCGGATCGCGGTGATGTTCGAGGGGGCGATCGCGCAGCTCGACGATCCGGAGACACTCTATCGCCGCCCGAAGTCGCGGCGCGTGGCCGAGTTCATCGGGACGATGAACTTCCTGCCTGCCACGGTGCTGGCCGAGACCGGCGCGGGCGTCGAGGTCGAGGTGCCCGGCCTCGGCCGCGCCCTCGTGCCGGCGGCCCAGGCCGGTGCCAAGGCCGGAGACGGCGGGACGAGCGTCGGCTTCCGGCCCGAGACGCTGACGCTGCTCTACGAGGGTCAGACGGGGGCGGAGCGCGAGACCCCGGGCACCATCGAGGAAGTCGTCTATTACGGCGACATGACCTATTACGACGTCAGGCTCGACGGCGTGGAGGCCCCGGTGCGGCTGTCGATGCGCAATCTGGTCGGACGCCCGGTTCTGGACATCGGCACAAGGACCCGGGTGGCCTGGAGCCCCGGCGCCCTGGTGCTGTTTCGCTGAACCGCCGGATCGGGGGGTGACGGGACGCAACCCGGGGCGGCCGGCCCCCCCCCGTTTCGGCCCCTCCGGGGACGGTTGCGTGGCGCCACCGGCCTCGGCACGCCCCTCGGGCGGCCCGGCGGCCGAGGGTACGAGGCCCGCGTCGTGCCGGCACGATCCTCCGATCCGCCTACGGCATCGCGCGCACCGGGGCGAGCGGCGTGTTGCGCCGGCGCGGTGGGAGAGGCGCTTCAGCCGAAAACCGATGCTCCGGTGTCGGCACTGCCGGCGTTGCGCCGAAACAGGGAAAAGAGTTCGCGTCCGACGCCGGTCTCGTTGGCGGACAGGTCCGGTGCGACGGGCGCACGCGTCTCGAGATCGGCGCGGACAACCAGCGTTCCGGCCCGGGCGTCGAGGCGGATCACGTCGCCCTCCCGCAGCCGGGCAAGGGGCCCGCCCGTGGCCGCTTCGGGGGCGACGTGGATGGCGGCGGGCACCTTGCCCGAGGCACCCGACATGCGCCCGTCCGTCACCAGTGCCACGCGCAGGCCGCGGTCCTGCAGCACCGAGAGCACCGGGGTCAGGCCATGAAGCTCCGGCATGCCGTTGGCGCGCGGGCCCTGAAAACGGACCACGATCACCGCGTCATCGGTGAAGGCGCCGGCCCGGAATGCGGCCTTGACCGCCTCCTGATCGTGGAAGATCCGCGCCGGCGCCTCGATCGCCAGCCGGTCCTCGGGGACGGCCGAGGTCTTGATCACCGCCTCGCCCAGATTTCCGATGAGCCGCACCAGCCCGCCCTCGGCCCGGAACGGATCGGCCGCCGGGCGCAGGATGCGGGGGTCGAGGCTTTCGCGCGGCGCCGGTTCCCAGTGCAGACGTCCGGCAGAAAGGCGCGGCTCGGTGGCGTGATCGGCGATGCCTCCGGGCGCCACCGTCTGCACATCCGCATGCAGAAGCCCGGCCTCCAGAAGCTCGCCCACCAGGAACCCGATCCCGCCCGCGGCATGGAAATGGTTCACATCGGCAAGTCCGTTCGGATAGACCCGGGCCATCAGCGGGACCACGCCCGAGACCGCGGCGAAATCCTCAGGGAGCAGTTCGATGCCGGCGGCCCGGGCCATGACCGGCAGATGCAGGACGAGATTGGTCGATCCCCCCGTCGCCATCAGGCCGACGATGCCGTTCACGAACGCGCGCTCGTCCAGTATGCGGCCCACCGGGCGCCAGTCGTTGCCCAGCCGGGTGATCGCGGCCGCGCGCGCGACGGCGGCCTCGGTCAGCGCCTCGCGCAGGGCCGTGCCGGGGTTCACGAAGGACGCGCCGGGCAGGTGCAGCCCCATGAACTCCATCAGCATCTGGTTGGTATTGGCGGTCCCGTAGAAGGTGCAGGTGCCGGGCCCATGATAGCTTGCCATCTCGGCGGCCATAAGTTCGCTGCGGCTGGCGCGACCCTCGGCATGGGCCTTGCGCACCTCGGCCTTGGCGTCATTCGGCAGGCCCGAGGGCATTGGGCCGGCAGGCACGAAGACCGCCGGCAGATGACCGAAGGTCGCCGCCGCAGTCACCAGACCGGGAACGATCTTGTCACAGATCCCCAGATAGAGAACCGCGTCGAAACAATCGTGGCTCAGCGCGACCCCCGCCGCCATTGCGATCACGTCGCGGGAGAACAGGCTCAGCTCCATTCCGGCGCGGCCCTGCGTGACCCCGTCGCACATCGCCGGGACGCCGCCCGCCACCTGGGCGGTGGCACCCGCGGCGCGCGCCGCCGCACGGATCCGGGCGGGATAATCCTCGTAGGGCTGATGCGCGGACAGCATGTCGTTGTAGGCGGTGACGATCCCGATATGGGGAACGCGCGCCTCGACCAGGGCGGCCTTCTGGGGCCCCATGGCAGCATAGGCATGGGCCTGGTTGGAACAGGACAGATGCGCCCGCGCCGGCCCTGCCTCGGCGGCCCGGTCGAGCCTGTCGAGATAGGCTCGTCGCCGGTCCCGCGACCGGTCTGCGATGCGGTCTGAAACAGCGGCCAGGACGGGGTGAAGCGGGCGCATCGGCGATCCTCCCTCCGACAGGTGTTAGTGGTTTAGCGCTAACGCTTCAAGCGGCCCGCGCTGCAATGCAGCGGGTGCATGTCGGCGTTGCTGCGGGCATGGCTTGTGGCAGTGCCGCATGCGGAATACCTCCACCCCGACCGCACAGGCGGAAGCAGAAGGAAGAAATCGATGCAGGACAAACAGTTTGCCCAGATCCCCGACATTGCCGCGATCGAGGCGCGGGCGCGTGAGATGCGTGCCGAGGCGATGGCGGCAATGATCCGCGGCCTTGCGCGCCGGATCGCCGCGCTTCTCAGCCGCCGTGTCCCCGCGCCGCGTTCGGCCTGAACGATCCGGCGCCCGATCCGAGAACCCCGGCCCGGCCGGGGTTTTCGCCTGTCAGGCGACCCCTCCCCAATTTCGCCATATTTTCCGACAATTCTTCCGGCACGAGCAGCCATGGGGCGGAAGACCCCGGAAGGATTGACACATGCACCTGCGCACCCTCGCCATGGCGGGCCTTGCGGCGCTGTCGCTTGCCGCCTGTGCTCCGCCCGATCTTGCCAGCCGGCAATTCGCCAATCCCTCGACCGACATAGCAGCATCCGGGCATGCCGGCGACCTGATGCAGGGCGAGGTCCGGCTTGCGCGCTATTCGGTGCGCGAGGTCCGGGTCGAGGTGCCGCGCGAGCTGACCGTGTCCGAGGCCAACCTCTATTATCCGATCGCCGACATCGTCTGGCGCGGCGAGCCGCGCGGCGACCGCCATGAACAGGTGCGTGCGATCCTCGCCGAGGCGGCCGATCTTGCGACCCGCAACATGCGCCAGGGGCCCGAGGTGATTGTCGACCTTCGGGTTGTCCGGTTCCACTCGGTCACGGAAAAGACCCGTTACACCTTCGGCGGGGTGCATTCGATCCGCTTCGACCTGACCGTGCGGGACGTCCGGACCGGTGCGGTGCTGGAAGGGCCGCGCCGGATCGTCGCCGACGTCAAGGCATCCGGCGGGCAGCGGGCCGTCGAGGAAGAAGGGCGCGGTCTGACGCAGCGCGTGGTGATCGTCTACAATCTGGGTCACACGATCCTTCGCGAACTGTCCGAGCCGGGGCAGGTCTCGCCCGAGGTTCCGCTGACCCGGATCGACGACGACCTGCGTCTGAAACTGGCTGCCGTGTCGTCGAAGGGCGAGCTGTCGCAGGGAGTCTCGGACCTGCGTTTCGGCCTCACCGCAAGCGCGATGCAGGCCGCGGGCGGGATCGCCGTCACGCCGGCTCTGACCCGCGCGATTGCCGACTACGCGCGCTGACCCCTTCTGCCGGGGCGGGCTTCGCGCTAGACGGGGGGTATGAACGATACACCCCCCGTCCCGCATTCCCGTCCGGTCGTCCGGCTCCGGCCCAAGGCCGAGGCGCGGGCGATCCGGCACGGTTTCCCCTGGGTCTATGCCGACGAGCTTGTGACCGACCGGCGCACGCAGGCGCTGGCACCGGGCACGCTTGCGGTTCTCGAGGATGCCGAACGCCGGCCGCTGGGTCTGGTCACGGTCAATACCCGCTCGAAGATCATCGCCCGCATGCTTGACCGCGACCCCGCGGCCGAAATCGGCCCCGGCTGGCTTCGGGCGCGCATTGCCCGGGCCGCAGCGCTGCGCGAACGGCTTTTCGACGCCCCGTTCCATCGCCTCGTCCATGCCGAGGCCGATGCCCTGCCGGGCGTGGTGATCGACCGGTTCGGGGCGGCGGCGGTGATCCAGCCGAATGCCGCCTGGGCCGAGGCACATCTGGACGGGCTGGTGGCGGCGCTGATCGACGTGACCGGCGTTCAGACCGTGGTCAAGAACGGTCAGGGCCGGGCGCGGGGCATCGAAGGTCTGCCCGAGACGACGGCAGTCCTGTGCGGCCGGCTGGACGGGCCGGTGCCGGTGCCGATGAACGGCGCGACGTACATGGCCGACCTGACCGGGGGGCAGAAGACGGGCCTGTTCTACGACCAGCGCGACAACCACGCCTTCGCGGCCCGCCTGGCCCGCGGGGGGCGGATGCTCGACGTCTTTTCCCATGTCGGCGGTTTCGCGCTTGCTGCGCTGGCGGGCGGGGCGCAGACGGCGGTTGCGGTGGACGGGTCCGCCCCGGCGCTGGCGCTGGCAGAGGCCGGGGCGCGGGCAATGGGTGTGTCGGACCGGCTGGAAACCCGCCAGGGCGATGCCTTTGGCGCGATGGAGGCGTTGGCATCGGAAGGCGCGCGGTTCGATCTGGTGGTCTGCGATCCGCCGGCCTTCGCGCCTGCGAAGGCGGCGCTGGAGGCGGGTCTGCGGGCCTATGAACGCGTCGCCCGGCTGGCCGCCCCGCTGGTGGCCCCGGGCGGATTCCTGGGGCTCTGTTCCTGTTCGCATGCCGCGGATCTGGCGGCATTCCGCATCGCGTCGGTGCGCGGCATCGGGCGGGCAGGGCGGCGCGGTCAGATCCTTCACACCGGCTTTGCCGCAGCCGACCATCCGGTGCTGCCGCAGCTGGCCGAAACCGGCTATCTGAAGGCGCTGTTCTTCCGGCTGGACGGGTGAAGGCGGTTCTCGACGCCTGCGTGCTGGTGCCGCCGGTGCTGCGCGAGATCCTGCTGGCCGCGGCCGCGGCGCGGTTGTTTCAGCCCCTGTGGTCTGCCCGGATCCTCGAGGAAGTCGCCCGGGCCGCGGCCCGACACGGCCGCGAGCCCGAGGCGCGGGCGGCCGTGGCGGCGATGGTCGCGCAGTTCCCGCGGGCCACGGTTGCGCCGGCCCCGGGCATCGAGGCGCGTCTTCTTCTGCCCGACCCGGGCGACATCCATGTGCTTGCGACCGCCGTTTCCGGCGGGGCGGATGCCATCGTGACCTATAACGCGGCCGATTTCCCCCGCGGGATCCTCGCGGCAGAGGGCGTCGCGCGCCGCGATCCCGACGGGTTCCTGTGGGAACTCTGGTCGCACCAGCCCGAAGCGATGACAGCGGCGGTCGAGGCGGCGCGTGCCCGGGCCGAGGCAATGGCCGGCGCGCCGGTTGCGCGGCGGACGCTGCTGAAACGCTTGCGCCTCGGCCGGCTGGCGCGGGCGATGGAGGGCGATCAGAACTCCAGCCAGCTTCCCAGCCGCAGCTGACGCGCGCCCTGGCCGTCAAGCCGTTGCCTCAGGCCCAGTTCCAGATGCAGGCCGTCCCGCGCCTGCCAGACCACCGATGGCTGGGCGTGGAGGCTGCGCGCCGCGCCCCACGGGCGGCGCACCGCCTCGCCCTGGAGCTGGAACACCGTCATCAGCCTCGGATGCGGTTTCAGACCCAGCGTCGCCTCGGCCTTCATCCGCCGATGGTTCCGGCCCGCTTCGGCATGGGTGTCGAGCGCGACCCAGCCGGGAACCGGCCCGTCAATCCCGATCCGGGCAAGTCCCTTGCGGAGCGGGGTGCCCAGCAGCGGCAGGCGCTGTGCGGCACCGGCCGGATCGAAGCCGCCGATGCCCGCGCCCAGGGACAGGCCGACCCGAAGGCCGGCTTCGCGCCCGCCCCGGCCGTCCGGCCCCGCAGCGACCCCGAGCGTTGCGGCAAAGCGCTGGTTGCGGCCGGGCGCACCGAATTCGCGGTGCAGCATCAGCGCGCCGTGGCGTGCGTGCCCGCTGCCCCCGACATCGGCCAGCAGTGTCAGCCGCCTGCCAAGACCATATTCGACCCAGAGCGAGGAATCGTCGCCCGTGCGCGATACCGAGGCGAAACCGCCGCCCCGCTCGCGGCCCCAAGGACCCGCAGCTGCCGGCGCTGCACAAAGCGCAAGCAAGATCAGCCCGGCGACAGCCGCCTGCATCGCCACCCCTTTCGCCCCCGGCCGAAGCCTCGGCGCCCGTGGTTAACACCGGGTTAATTCCCCGCATCGCGCGCCCCTTTCCATCGCCGATCGACCGCTCTACGGTCGCGCGAGCGCAACCGGGGCTATCCGCCATGACCGATATCGATGCCATCGAGGCCGCTGCCCGACGTCTTGCCGGACATGTGCGTGAGACCCCGTTGCTGTCGTCGCCCTTTCTCGACCGCCTTGCCGGGCGGCGGGTCCTGGTGAAGGCCGAATGCCTGCAGCATACCGGGTCCTTCAAGTTCCGCGGCGCCTGGTCGGCGCTGTCGGCGCTGGATCCGCAGGTGCGCGCGCGGGGCGTGATCGCCTATTCGAGCGGCAACCACGCCCAGGGCGTGGCTCTGGCGGCGTGGCTCTTCGGCGTGCCGGCGGTGATCGTGATGCCTTCGGACGCGCCGCAGCTCAAGTTGCAGAACACCCGCGATCTTGGCGCCGAGTTGGTAACCTACGACCGACTGACCGAGGACCGCGACGCGATCGGGAAGGCGCTTGCCAGCGACCGGGGTCTGACCCTTGTCCGCCCCTTCGACGAGCCGACGGTGATCGCAGGGCAGGGAACCTGCGGGCTGGAGATTGCGGCGCAGGCGCGGGACCAAGGCGTGACCGAGGCAGACGTGCTGGTGTGCTGCGGCGGCGGCGGCCTTGCCTCGGGCATCGCGCTGGCGCTCGAGGCGCGGGCGCCCGGGCTGCGGGTGCGGCCCTGCGAACCCGAGGGGTTCGACGATACCGCCCGCAGCCTTGCCGCGGGCAGGGTCATGGGCAACGACCCCGCAGCGCGGTCGATCTGCGACGCGATCGTGACGCCCGAACCGGGGCAGATCAC
>JBKBMT010000049.1:0-21718 GCA_046295655.1 Gemmobacter sp.
GATCCCAGCAGGACCGCAAGCGCCTCATACCAGATCATTCGTGGATCCCCGCCTTGCCGGAATGCAGTATCTCGCGGCCGAAGGCAAAGCGCAGGAATTCCAGCGCCATAAGGCCAAAGCTGACGGGAAAGGCGATGGTCAGCAGCCAGCGCGGGAAGAAATAGGCGCGCACGTCGAAATCCATCCGCGCGATGTTGGTCTGGACCAGTTGGTACCCTTTCCAGCCCAGATAGCCACAGATCAGTACGCAGCCCAGCGCGACGGCGCGGCTGAGAACCTGCCGCGCGGTGTCGGGCAGGGCGGCCGTCAGCAGTTCTATATGCACATGGCCTTTCTTGCGCACCAGCCAGGGCGCGCCCAGCATCGTCATGTACAGCACGCCGTATTCGGTCGAGGTGAACAGCCAGGCCCAGGGCTGCATCGCGAGGTTGCGCATCAGCACCGAGACGACGATCGCGACCATCAGCCAGACGAGGACCGCGGCCGCCACCACCGCCATGGCGGTCACGATCCAGCCAAGCGCCCGGTCCAGCCGGCCGATCACCGCGCCCATTTCCTGCCCCCTTCCCGTGCTTGGGGCGACGCGCGGCGGCGCCGCCCCCCCGAGGCCCCTGCCGTCAGCCGCCGGCGCGGTCGAGGTCGTAGAACTTCTCGATCAGCGTGTCGAACATCCCGTCGCCCATGGGGTGCTGCGCCATCTGCTCGCGCATCCGCGCCCAGGTCGATTCCCGCGCCCCGCGCAGATAGCGCGCCGCGGCCTCTTCGCTCAGGGCGAAGGACTGCATCCCGCCTTCCTCGAGCCGCCTGAACTCCTCGTCGCGGCGGGCCTGATGGGCCTCGGCGCTGGCGGCTTCGTGTTCGATCGCGACCTCCTGAAGAATCGCCTGCGCCTCGGGCGTCAGTTCGTTCCAGCTTTCCAGGTTCACGATCACGCCGAGGTCGGTCGAGAAGAAGCAGGGCTCGATCCGATACTTGACGAACTCGTTCCAGCGCAGGTCGATCAGGCCGATCTGCGTCCAGCCGGTGGCGTTGACCACGCCGCGTTCCAGCGCCGCATAGACCTCGCCCGTGGGCAGGTCGATCACCTGCGCGCCCAGGGTGTTGGTGAAGAAGGCGTTGTAGACCGCATTGCCGCGCAGGCGCGTGTCGCGCATGTCGAGGTTGCCCTCGGCATCGAGCTTCGGCTCGTTCACCGTCCAGATGTTGTAGCACACCCCGCTGTCGAACCAGCCCAGGTAATAGACCCCCATCTTGGCCTGGTGGATCTCGTTGATCAGGTCGATCCCGCCATTGGCGCGGGCCTCGGCGGCGACCCGGTTCGAGGTGACCATCGCATCCTTCTCGGGCAGCGCGCCGCCGTAGAACGACCCCGGCACATAGGCCATGTCCACCACCCGGTCGCGCACCGCATCGGCCTGCTGGAACGACCCGATCGCCTCGGGACCGCCGCGCACGTCGATCCGGATCACGCCCGCGCCCCGTTCGTTCACCTTGTCCACGAACTGCAGGAAGCTCTGGGTATAGACCAGCGTCGTCGGGAAGGCATGCACCGCGGTCAGGGTCTGTTCGGCCAGCGCCGTGGTCGCGGTCATGGCCCCGGCCAGCGTCAGGCCGGTCAGTCGCAGATAGGTCATCGGTCTCTCCCTGAAGATGGGGCTGCGCCCCGTTGCATCGTGTCCCACAGCCACGGCGCCGCTTTCCGGCGTCTCGCGGCATGGGCCTCGATCTCGGCCGCATGGGATGCGGTAAGGTCGATGTCGTCCCAGCCGTTGATCAGCTTGGCCCGCCACACCGGATCCAGATCGAAGGCAACGGCCCGGCCGCCAAGCTCGATCCGGCCCGCCGCAAGGTCGATGCGCGCCGGACAGGGTGCCAGCGCCATCAGCCCCGCCGTCTCGGCCCGGGCGGGCAGCAGGCCGTTGTTCACCGCATTGGCGGCAAAGATGTCGCCGAACGAGGGCGCGATCACCGCGCGGAACCCGGCATCGACCAGCGCATAGACCGCCGCCTCGCGCGACGAGCCGCAGCCGAAGTTGCGCCCCGCGACCAGGACCGTGGCGCCCCTGGCCGCCGGCGCGTCCAGCGGGCAGTCCGGTCCGCGCAGGTCGTGCAGCAGGAACGCGCCGTATCCGGCCGCCCGGGGGGCCGACATGAATCGCGCCGGGATCAGCTGGTCGGTATCGACATTGTCCATCGGCAGCGCGACCGCCAGCCCCTCGTGCACCGTCCAGCCGGTCATGTCCGGCCCTCCAGCATCGGGCGCACATCGGTCAGGCGCCCCGTCACGGCGGCGGCGGCCACCATCGCCGGCGACATCAGATGCGTGCGCACGCCCGGGCCCTGCCGGCCGCGGAAGTTGCGGTTGGTGGACGAGGCCACCCGTTCCCCCGGCGCCGCCCGGTCGCCGTTCATCGCCACGCACATCGAACAGCCCGACGCCACCCAGTCCAGCCCGGCAGCGGTGAAGATCCGGTCGAGCCCTTCGGCCTCGGCCCGCGCCTTGACCTGCATCGATCCGGGCGCCACCAGCCCCGGAACCCGCGCCCTGCGCCCGGCCAGAACCGCGGCGGCGGCGCGCAGATCCTCGATCCGGGCATTGGTGCAGGATCCGATGAACACCCGGTCCACCGCCACCCCGGACAGCGGCTGACCGGGACGCAGCCCCATGTAGTCCAGCGCCTCGGCCATGGCACCGGCCCGCCCGGCCCCGGCCCGTGCCGGGTCGGGCACGGTGGCGGTGATCGGCAATGCCTGTTCGGGCGAGATCCCCCAGGTGACGACCGGCGCAACCTCGGCCATATCGAACGCATGTTCGGTATCGAAGGTGGCCGCCGGGTCGGTGGCCAGCGCCGCCCAGTCGGCGCAGGCGGAGTCGAAATCTGGCGGGACATGCGGCCGGCCGCGCAGCCAGTCGAAGGTGGTCGCGTCCGGCGCCACCATGCCGCAGCGCGCGCCACCCTCGATCGACAGGTTGCACAGGGTCAGCCGCCCCTCGACCGACAGCGCCCGGACCGCCGCGCCGGCATATTCGATCGCATGGCCGCGCGCCCCGTCCGCGCCCAGCCGGGAAATCCAGTGCAGCGCCATGTCCTTTGCGCCCACCCCCGGCCCTGCCCGCCCCTCGAACCGCAGCCGCATCCGCGCGGGCTTCTTCTGCCAGATCGTCTGGGTCGCCAGCACATGCGCCACATCGGTCGCGCCGATCCCGAACCCCAGCGCCCCGAGCGCGCCATGGGTCGAGGTATGGCTGTCGCCGCAGACCACCAGCATGCCCGGCAGGGTCAGCCCCTGTTCCGGCCCGATGACATGGACGATGCCCTGCGCGGGATCGTCCATCCCGAACAGCCGGAACCCGTGCGCCGCGGCATTGTCGGACAGCGTGCGGACCATCCGCCCGATCTCGGGCCCCGCCATCGGCCCGGGGCGGCGGGTCGGCACATAGTGATCTGCGACGCCGATGGTCAGCGCCGGCTGGGCCAGCGGCAGCCCGCGCGCGGCCAGTTTCGCGAAGCCATGGTGCGATCCCTCGTGGACATAGTGGCGGTCCACCCACAGCAGGGTGGCGCCGTCGTCCCGCCGGGTCACGACATGGGCATCCCACAGCTTGTCGAACAGCGTCCTCATTCCGCCGCCGCCCGCGCGGCAGTCGCCGGCGCCCATTGCCGCGCCTCGCCTTCTCCGACCCGGTTCAGCGTCATGTCCAGACGGAACCGGTCGGGGCGATAGAGGGCCGACAGATGTTCGACCCCGCGGCCGTCGGCATCGAACACCAGCCGCGTCAGGGCGATCAGCGCCGAACCCGGCGCGATCTCCAGCGCCTCCGCGACCTCGGGCGTGGCCAGCGTGGCCGAGATCGACTGCCGCGCATGGTCGATGCGGATGCCCGACCGTTCCAGAAGACGGAACAGAGGAGTGGTGGCCAGATCGGCCTCGGAGAAGCTCTGCGCGATGGTCTCCGGCACATGGGTCGTCAGATGCGAGAACGGCTGTCCGTCGATCAGCCGCACCCGGACCGCCCGCTGCATCCGCTCGCGGCTTCCAAGCGCCTCGGCCACCGCGGCAGGCGGTGCCACATAGGCGAAGGACAGCAGCCGGGCCGAGGTCGCGCCCATGCGTTCGAGCTGTGGCATCAGCGTCGCGAAATCCGCCGCGATCCCCTGGACCGGCGGGCGCGCCGCGACGATGGTTCCCGCCCCGGCCCGCCGGTCGATCAGGCCGTCCGCAGCCAGCGCATCCAGCGCCCTGCGGATCGTCACCCGGCTGACGCCATGGGCCTCGGCCAGCCGCAGCTCGCCGGGCAGCACGCTTCCCGGGGCATGGTCGCCGCGCGCAATCTCGTCGCGCAGCAGCAGATAGACGCGCCGCGCCTTGTCTCCGTCCGGCGATTGCCCCGCGATCCGCCCCAAAGCCGCGTCCTTTGCGAAACCTGCCCGATGTTAGCCTGCCGCATCGGCAAAGCAACGGTTTTGTCTTTTTCTACGCAATAAATTTGTCTTTCCATGAGCGCCTTTCTTGTCCTACAGATAGGACAGGTTCGAGCGCTGGAGGGGGCGATGGCAGGGCGCGACGGGGCAGAGGCGACGGTGCGGGCCTATCTGTCGGCGATGGAGGCGCGCGATCTGGCGCTTGCGCAGACCTTCCTCGGCCCGGGCTTCGAGATGACGTTTCCCGGCGGCGTGCGCATGACGACCCTCACGGCGCTGGTGGACTGGGCGAAGCCCCGCTACCGCTTCGTGCGCAAGCATTACGACGGCTTCGATGCGCTCGACGGCGTCTGCTACTGCTTCGGCACGCTCGACGGCGAATGGCCGGACGGCACCCCCTTTGCCGGCATCCGCTTCATCGACCGGTTCGAACTTTCCGGCGGCCTGATCGTCCGGCAGGACGTCTGGAACGACCTGGGCGAGGTCCGCAGGTGAGCATCGACCCGATCACCCTTGCCGTGCTCGCCGGTCGGATGGAACAGATCGCCGACGAGATGGATGCGACGCTGTTCCGTTCCGCCTTCAATCCGATCATCGCCGAGGCGCATGACGCCAGCCACGGGCTCTATCACGCGATCACCGGCGAGACGCTGGTGCAGGGCAAGTCCGGCCTGCCGATCTTTGTCGGCGTCATGGCCTTTGCGGTAAAGGCGGCAATCGACAAGGCCGCGCGCGACGGCGACCTGGCGGACGGCGACATCTATGCCTTCAACGACGCCCATCTCGGCGGCACGCATCTGTCCGACATGCGGCTGGTGCGGCCCTTCTTCCGCGGCGGCAGGGTGTTCTGCTGGCTCGCCTCGGTCGGGCACTGGCACGACATGGGCGGTGCGGTGCCGGGCAACTACAACCCGCAGGCGACCGAAGTCTTCCAGGAGGCCTTCGTTCTGCCGCCGGTAAAGCTGGTGCGCGGCGGCATCCTGCAGCAGGACATCGTCGATATCCTGCTGCGCAACACGCGCCTGCCGGCCAGCGCCCAGGGCGACCTCAACGGACAGCTGGGCGCGCTGGATCTGGGCGCCCGGCGGCTGTCGGCGCTGCTGGACGAATACGGCGACGAGACCGTGGCGGCCGCGCTGTCGGCCCTGTCCGACCGGGCACAGGCGCTGACCCGGGCCGAGATCGCGGCCCTGCCCGACGGTCGATGGGAGGCAGAGGACTTCCTCGACAACGACGGCATCACCGATACCGCGCTGCGGATCCGGGTGGCGCTGGAAATCGCGGGCGACCGTCTGCGGCTGGATTTCGCAGGCACCGCCGGGGCGACGCCCGGGCCGGTCAACATTTCCTACGGAACCGCCGTCGCCTGCGTCTATGTTGCGATGAAGCACATCTTTCCCGCCCTGCCCGCCAATGCCGGCGTCATGCGACAGGTCGAGGTCGCGATCCCGCCCCGCAGCCTTCTGGCGGCCGAATTCCCGGCGCCTACGGGGGGCTATACCGAAACGATCCTGCGGATGATCGACGTGATCTTCTCGGCCATGGCGCTTGCCGCGCCGGATCGGGTGGTGGCGAATGCCTATGGCACGATCAACGCGCTTTCGATCGCCGGGCACCGGGCGGACGGGCGGCGCTGGGTGATGTTCTCGTTCTACGGCGGCGGTCATGGCGGCACGCCCGAGGGGGACGGGCTGAACCACGGCAACGCCCCGATCTCCACCGCGACCATTCCGCCGGCGGAGATCCTCGAGGCCGCCTATCCGGTCATGTTCCGCCAGTGGGCCCTGCGTCCGGGCAGCGCCGGCCCCGGCCGGCATCGCGGCGGGCTGGGTGCGGTCTACGAGATCGAGGTGCTGGAGGAACAGGCCGAGGCCTTCCTTTTCGGCGAACGCGGCCGGCATCCCCCCCGGGGCGTGGCGGGCGGCGGCGATGCGGCGCTGAACCGGTTCAGCTACGAAAGCGGCAGCGGGCGGCTGACCCCGCCCATGGCCTCGAAGATGGTCGGCATCCGGTTGCGCCGGGGCGAGGCGGTGCGGCTCGAAACCCCCGGAGGCGGCGGCTACGGGCCGCCCGCCGCCCGCGATCCCGCGCTTGTCGCCCGCGACGTGCGGCTCGGCTATCTGTCGCCCGAAGCCGCCGATGCGGCCTACGGGGCGGCATGGCGCGAGGTCGCGGCATGACCGGGCGGCTGATGATCGGCGTCGATGTCGGCGGCACCTTCACCGACATCTTCGTGCTGGACGAGGCGACGGGCGCGGCCCGGGTGGCCAAGGTGCCGACCTCGCGGCCCGATCAGGCGGCCGGCTTCCTGGCCGGGATCGGGGTCCAGGTGGCCGATCTGACGCAGGTCGCCACCGTCGTCCACGGCACCACAGCGGGCACCAATGCGCTGCTGGAACGCAAGGGCGCGCGGATCGGCGTCATCACCACCGAAGGGTTCCGCGACGTGCTGGAGATGCGGCGCCGCGACCGCCCCCGCACCTGGGGCCTGCGCGGCAACTTCGACCCTGTCGTGCCCCGCGACCTGCGTCTGGAGGTGGCCGAGCGGGTTCTGGCCGACGGCACGATCCGGCAGCCGGCGGACCTCGATGCCGTGCGCGCGGCCGGCCGGCAGCTTCTGGACCGGGGCTGCGCGGCGGTTGCGGTGCTGTTCGTCAATGCCTATGCCAACCCCGCCAACGAGCGCGCGGCAGTCACGGCGCTGCGTGCCTTCTGGCCCAATCCCCATGTCTCGGCCAGCCACGAGATCCTGCCCGAGATCCGCGAGTTCGAACGCTTCTCGACCACCGCGCTGAACGCCTATCTGCAACCCGAGGTCTCGGGATATCTCGGCCGGCTGGAGGCGGCGCTGCGCGACCGCGGCTTCGGCGGCGAATTCCTGATCGTGCAGTCGAACGGCGGGGTGATGGCGGTCGATACCGCCTGCCGCCTGCCGGTGCGCACCGCCCTGTCGGGGCCCGCCGCGGGTGTGATCGCCGCCGCCCATATCGCCCAGAGCGCCGGAATCGCCAATGTCATCACCGGCGACATGGGCGGCACGTCGTTCGATGTGGCGCTGATTGCCGATGGACAGGCCGCCCTGGCCGCGCAGACCGCCATCGACTTCGGCATGGTGGTGCGCACCCCGATGATCGAGATCACCACGATCGGCGCCGGCGGCGGCTCCATCGCCTGGGTGGACCGCGGCGGCCTGCTGACGATCGGGCCGGAATCGGCAGGGTCCGATCCCGGACCGGTCGCCTATGGCCGCGGCAACGACCGGCCGACCGTCACGGATGCCAACATCGTCCTTGGCCGGATCGACCCCGACCGCCCCATCGGCGGCGGCCGGCTGGATGTCGCGGCCGCGCGCGCGGCGATCCTGGCCCATGTCGGCCGGCCGCTCGGTCTGGGGCTCGAGGCCGCGGCCGAAGCGATCCTGCGGGTGGCCAATTCCCGCATGGCCGGGGCGATCCGGCTGGTGGGCATCGAACGCGGCCACGATCCCAAGGGCTTTGCCTTCATGCCCTTCGGCGGCGGCGGGGCGCTGCACGCGGGGGCGCTGCTGGCCGAGACCGGCCTCGCCATGGCGCTGATCCCCCGCTATCCCGGCGTGACCTCGGCCATGGGCTGTGTCATTGCGGACATGCGGCAGGACTTCGTGCAGACCGTCAACTGCCTGACCGCGGCGGTCGACACCCCCGCCCTGTCGGCGCTGATCGAACGCCACGCGGCCGAGGGCACCCGGCTGCTCGATGCCGCCGGCGTCGCCTTCTCGGCCCGGTCGCGGCTGATGGAGCTCGACATGGCCTATGTCGGACAGACCCATACCGTGCCGGTCCCGCTGGAGACCACCCCCACCCCCGAGGCGATCGAGGCGGCCTTCGCCGCCGCCTACCTGCGCGCCTATGGCCGGCTGCTGCCCGGTGGCGTGACCCGTATCCTGAACCTGCGCACTGCGGTCATCGGTCACCGGCCGAAGCTCGACCTTTCGACCCTTGCACCGGACGGTGCCGGCACGGTGACGCCCCGCACCACCCGCAAGGTGCATGTCGGCGCCTGGCACGACGCGGCGATCCACGACCGGCTCTCGCTGCCGGTCGGGGCGCGCATCGCCGGCCCGGCAGTGCTGGAACAGCCCGACACGACGATCCTGGTCGAACCGGGCCTGATCGCCGAGGTCGATGCCTTCGGCAACATCCGCCTGACCCGCGAGGCCGCCCCATGACCCCGGCGCGGACCGCCCTTCTCACCATCGACCTGCAGAACGATTTCCTGCACCCCCGCGGCGCCTATGGCCGCGCCGGCCAGACCGCGGCCGCGATTGCCGCCCTGCCCGGCCGGATCCGCCCCTTGCGTGACGCCCTGCGGGCGCGCGGCGGAATCCACGTCTCGGCCCAGTTCACCCTGGTGCCGGGCCCGGAAGGCCCGTTGATCTCGCCCCACCTCAGGGCGCTCAGGCCCTTCCTCGCTGCGGGCGACTTCGCCCCTGGCAGCTGGGGGCACGCGCTGGTGGACGATCTGCAACCGGCCGATTTCACGGTCGAGAAGGTCGCCTATTCGGCTTTCTGGCAGACCCGGCTGGACTTCGTTCTGCGCCGGACCGGGATCGAGACGCTGATCGTCGGCGGCATCGTGACCAATGGCGGGGTGGCCAGCACGATCCGCGACGCCCATCTGCGCGACCTCCACACGATCCTGCTGACCGACGGCTGCGCGGCCTTCTCCGAGGCCGCCCATGCGGCGACGCTGGCCTCGCTTGCCACCGTCACCGAACGACAGACCATCGCCGAGACCCTTTCGCAGCTGGAGGAAGCATGAGCCTCGGGACCCGCCTCTCGCGCAGCCCGATCCTGCTGGCACCCGGCATCTATGACGGGCTGACCGCCGTGCTGGCCGAACAGGCCGGATTCGAGGCGCTGTATCTCTCCGGTGCCGCGGTCTCCTACACCCGGCTCGGCCGACCCGATATCGGGCTGGCCACCCTGAGCGAGATGGTCGAGACCATGGCGCTGGTCCGGGACCGGGTATCGCTGCCGGTGATCGTCGATGCCGATACCGGCCACGGCAACGCGCTGAACGCGATGCGCTGCATGCGGCTCTTCGAACGCGCCGGCGCCAGCGCACTTCAGATCGAGGACCAGACCTTTCCGAAGCGCTGCGGCCACCTTGCCGACAAGTCCCTGATCCCGGTCGGCGAAATGGCCGGCAAGATCGCCGCCATGGCCGATGCGCGCGACAGCGCGGCAACGCTGATCATCGCCCGAACCGACGCGATCGCCGTCGAAGGGTTCGACGCGGCCATGGCGCGGGCCGAGGCCTATCTGGCCGCCGGCGCCGATGCCCTGTTCGTCGAGGCCCCGCGCAGCGCCGACGAGCTTGCCGCCGTGGCCGCGCGGCTTGCGGGCCGTGCGCCGCTGATGGCGAACATGGTCGAGGGCGGGGCGACCCCGATCCGGTCCGCGGCCGATCTGGAGCGGCTCGGCTTTCGCATCGTGATCTTCCCCGGCGGCATCGTCCGGGCGCTGGCCCGGACGGCACAGGACTATTACGCCAGCCTCCGGCAGCACGGATCGAACGCGCCCTTCGCCGACCGGATGCACGATTTTGCGGGCCTCAACGCCGCCATCGGCACCGAGGCGATGCTGGCCGCCGGTGCCCGCTATTCCGGCGAGGCGGGCTGATGCCCCGCCGGTGCCCGGATCCTGTGGCCCGGCGATGAACGGTGTCTGCGTCCTCCCGCCCGAACCCTTCGCGGCCGCTGTCGAGACCCTGATCGTGGGCGCCGGCGCCGCCGGGCTGACGGCCGCCCTTGCCGCGGCCGAGGCGGGCCAGGAGGTGCTTGTCCTCGAACGCGATCCGGTGCCTTCCGGTTCCACCGCGCTGTCGGCCGGCCTGATCCCGGCAGCCGGCAGCCGCTGGCAGGCCGCCGCCGGCATCGACGACGACCCGGCCCGCCTGGCCGCCGATATCCAGCGCAAGGCGAAGGGCGAGAACGACCCCGGCCTTGTCGCGCTGATGGCCCGCAACGCCGCGCCGGCGCTGGAATGGCTGGCCGACAGCTATGGCCTGCCCTTCTCGCTCGTTGCCGACTTCGACTATCCCGGCCATTCCCGTCGGCGCATGCACGGTCTGCCCGACCGGTCCGGCCGGGCGCTGGTCGATGCCCTGCGCGCGGCTTGCGAGGCCCGCGGCGTGCCGATCCTGACGGGTGCCGTGGTGGATCGGCTCCATGCCGAAAGCCGCCGGATTCACGGCGTCGGGCTCTGCCGGCCAGACGGCAGCCGCGACGCCATCGGCTGTGGCCGACTGATCCTTGCGTGCAACGGCTTCGGCGGAAACCCGGACCTCGTTGCCCGACACATGCCCGAGATTGCGGGGGCGCTGTATTTCGGTCATCCCGGCAACCGGGGCGAGGCGCTGCTCTGGGGGCAGGCCCTCGGCGCCGCGATCCGCCACACTGGCGCGTATCAGGGCCACGGCAATGTCGCCCATCCGCATGGCATCCTCATCACCTGGGCGGTGATCTCCGAGGGCGGGTTCCAGCTCAATCGGGACGGACGGCGGTTCTGGGACGAATCGCAGGGCTATTCCGAGGCCGCCCGCGCCGTGCAGGCCCAGCCCGGGGGCCAGGCGGTGACCGTGTTCGACCGCCGCATTGCCGCCATCGCCCGCCAGTTCGCGGACTTCCGCACCGCCGAGGCCCAGGGCGCGATCCGCGAGGCCCCGACGCCCGAGGCGCTGGCGCGCGTCTTCGGCCTGCCCCCCGCGGCGGTCGCCGAGACCTTTGCCGCGGTCGATTCGGCCAGGGACGGCGCCTGCCCCGATCCCTTCGGCAGGCCCTTCGCTGCCGTCCCGCGCCTCGCGCCGCCCTATCTGGGCGTAAGGGTGACGGCCGCAATGTTTCACACCCAGGGCGGGCTCGAGGTGGATCGCCACGCCCGCGTCCGCCGCGCCGCCGGGGGCTGTATCGAGAACCTCCACGCCGCCGGAGGCGCCGCCTGCGGGGTCTCGGGCCCGGCCGACTGGGGCTATCTGTCGGGCAACGGGCTGCTGTCGGCCATTACCCTGGGCCGGGTCGCAGGCGGGCATGATGCCCGTGCGGATCAGCCCCCGAACTCGGGCTGACGCCCCTCGAACATCCGGTCGAACACGAACAGCGCGGCATCGCGCGAGAAGACGCCCGCGGTCACGCCGGGCCATTTGTCGACATCGTCGCGCACGACAGGCCGGGGATAGGGCCATACGGGAAGCGACGTGCCCCCCAGAGCCGAGAAGGCCGCCACCCGGTGATGCCCCGCCCGGCACAGATAGCGACAGGATTCGCCACGCCGCAATGCCACCACCCTGACCGGCCGGACATCACCCGAATGGCGAAAGCCGCTCTCGCGGATACGGTCCACGACCCGCTTGAGCCGCGACAGTTCCAGCGCGCCCTTCTCGGGGCTGACCGGCCCCGAAGATACCAGCCCGTGCCGGTGATCCAGCAGCGCCCCGTGTTCCTCGTTCTCCAGTGCAACGCCCGCCAGCCGGTCGGAGATGTGACGCCGGTAGTCGGTCAGCGGCGGCCGATCCCAGGGGTAAAGCGTAAGTGCGCGATGCTGGGTCAGCAGGAAATGCCGCTCCGGGGACCGCGGCAGGCCGAGGAAATCGCCGTTGGTCTGAGGCTGAAACCGGTCGTAGAACCGCTTCAGCGCGCTTTCCTCATAGCCAAGATCAGGGTTCTGGACGTATTGCAGCGCGGTCTCGACGAAGGGGCTGCCCCCGTCCCTTGCAACCGGAAAGGCGGCCGCCTCGAGGTGCCGGACATGTTCGACGGGCACATCCATCACGAATGGCAGGCTGCCCGCACGCCTGTATGCATCCTCGACGCTCAGACCCAGATCGCACAGATTCACCGGATCCATCGCGCTGACGACATCGCAGCCGAACCGGTTCAGGATCTGCCTGCCCCGCGCCCGGACCGCCTGGCGGGCGTTGCGCGGCATCAGGCTTCGGGTCAGGTTCATGTAGGCGCGCGGGATCATCGCTGCGGGCACTCATTCGAAACGGCTCCTTCATCATAAGGTCCGTTTTCGGAATGTCATCAGAGTGTCGCAAAAGTGTCTTACACCGGCCGGCGGACCTTGCGCCTGAGCCGCCTCTCCATCAGCCCGACCAGTGCGTCCTCGTAACGTTGCAGCCGTTCGAGCCCCCGCGCCAGCGCCGCCCGGGTCTCGGCGGCCAGATCGGCGCGGGCGGCGAAGGCGGCGGCGATGCGGTGCCGGATCGCCGCCTCGTCCTCGGCGGTGCAATCGACCGTATGCCCGTAGCCCAGACTGCCGAACAGGCCGGCGAACTTGCGGCTGTAGGCCATCGGCACCACCGGGACCCCGGCCGAGAATGCTGCGATGCAGGCATGCATCCGCGCACCCATGAAGAAGTCGAGCCCGGCGATATAGGACTTCGCCTCGGACGGGCTGGCGAAGGCCGGGGCGACCACCGCGCCCGGATGTTCGGCCGCAAGCTGCCGGCAGACGGTCAGATCGTCCTCCAGCCCCCCGCGTTCGCGGATCACATGCGGCACGAAATGCAGCGCGATCCCGGGCCCCTGCGCGGCGAAATCGGCGGCAATCCCGCGCATCAGCGCCGGATAGTCCAGAACCAGACCGAACATGTTGTTGCGCGTGTAGCCGCCGTTCATCAACAGGCCCGAGACGTTGATTCCCACCTGCACCGGCCCCCCCGGCGGACGCGGCGGCGGCGCCTCGTAGGGCAGGCGCAGCGCCACGTCCGAGGCAAGGATCACGTCGGTGCGTCCCATCGCCCGCGCGGCCGCGACCGATGGCTCGTCGCGCGCCGCGACAAGCCGGCAGGCTCGCACCGTCGCTGCGGCGACCCGGGCCGCGATGCGGCCGTTGAACGGCCCGATGGTCTGCGGCGCCATCACCACCGGCCGACCCAGCGCATGGGCGATGTAGCGCATGGCCATCATCCGCCGCAGCCGCCCGCCGCCGTAGATGTCGGCAAAGCTGTCGCCGCCGCCGATGTCGATCACCATGTCGGCATCGCCGATCAGCCGGGCATAGCCCCAGGGCTTGACGATCTCGCGCGCGCGGATCTGGCGGATGTCGATGTCGGTTCCGGCGACATAGGGCTCCCGCGGCTCCTTCCAGTCCACCACGAGGATGCGGGCTTCGGTCCCCGCCCGCTGCGCCGCACGGCGGATGATGTCGATGTCCGCCACGGTCAGCGCCCCGACGCCCAGGTTGTCGGAACAGGTGGAATGGCCGATCAGCGCGATCTTCAGCATCGTCCGCGGGTCCTTCGCGAGGGTCGGGTCATCGGGGCCGGGCGGACCCGCGGCCCGCCCCCTTGCGCCAGATCCGGCGCAGCATGCCCAGGAATTCGCGCAGGGCGTTCAGCGCCCCGCCCCGGCGTGCCGCCGACCAAAGCCCGAGACCCCGATAGCGCGGCACCGGCCGGCCCGACAGGCGCAGCGCCGCGAGGCGTGCCAGCACCGCCTGACGGCGCTTGCGCTGGCCGGGCTGGATCGCGGCCAGCGCGGCCGGATCGAAGCGCTCGATCGCCAGAACACCGGCCGCAACGGCGGCGTCGAGCAGCGCCATCCCCTGTTCGTTCCGGGCGACGATCAGGCTGCGTCCCTCGGCCTCTTCGAACAGCGGATAGCCTTCGGCATCCGCCTCCCAGGCATCGGCGAAGGCCAGGTCGGCGGCCACCCCGGTGCCGTCGGCGCAGATCCGGCACCGGTGCTGCACGTAGCGGGACAGGATCATGCCCCAGCTGTCGTGATAGCTCATCTCGCGCGTGCTGCCGTCGGCCAGGCAGGCGCGGGCCCGTCCCGGCCAGCCCATGCCGCGATAGCGGAAGGCGCGCACCGCCTCGGGGTCGGCCCCCATCCGCTCGACCACCGCCCGGGCACCCCTCAGCGAGGGCGTTCCGGCGCAGAAGAAGGACAGAACCACCGGGATCGCGGCGCCGAGCCCCGGATCCTCCGCCATCAGTGCCCGCAGGGCCGCGACATCGCAGGGCTTGCCGACAAAGGCATGCCGCGCGCCGGGGATCAGATGCGTCCGCAAGCCCTCCAGCGGGGCGGCCGGGGCATAACGCGACCCGGCAGCGGCCAGAACCTCGGCCCGGTTGCGGGACACGACGGTGCGATTGCCCAGCGGATTGCCGGGGTCGGCGGCGGTCTGGATCACCGCATCGACCCGGCCGCTGTCCAGAAGCCATGCCGCAACGGCGCTGAGGCCCCCGCCCGAGGCCCCGGCGTGGCGCAATGCCGCGTCGGTCGCATGGCCGGTGTGCAAGGCGACAAAGGGCCCCCACAGCGGATCGTCGCGTCGGGCGCCGGCCGCCACCTGCTGGCCGAGCCCCGGGCATATCCGGGCGATCGCTTCATCCTCGGCCGGCGTGACCGCGCCGCGAAGCCCGGGGCGCAGGAAACCGCTGGTGTCGAGCCGCATCACGATCCGGTCCGGCACCAGCGCGGCACAGCCGCCGCAGCCCGAACACAGATCGCCCCGGCCGACCCGGGCAAGGCTATGGGAACGGGCTTCGGTCATCGGCCTTTCGCGCAGTTGCGGTCCGCGTCGCCCATCAACCCGGTTTCCGGCCGGAATTCCAGCCCCCGGTGCCCTGCCGGCGCCACCTTTTCGGCGCCTTGCAGTGATTGGTGCCAGACCGCGCGGCTGCGGATGACTTGGCCCCCGGCATGGGATAGGAAGCCGCGGCGCGACACGGGATCGACGGGGCGATGTCAGACAGCGGGCTTGAAATGCGGACGGTCGCGCCGGCGGAATGGCCCGGCCTTGCCGCCCGCTTCGCCGATCTCGGGTTCGAGCAGACCCTGACCTATGCGGAAGCCGCCGCGCGGCGGGTGGGCGCAGCGCTGCGCCTTGTCGCGGTCGGGGACGCGGCCGGGCGCACCGTCGCGGCGGCGGCGGTCAGGATCCGCAGCGTGCCGGGCCTCGGCCGCGGCATCGCCTGGTGCCCGGCCGGGCCGCTCCTGCACCCGGACGGCGGTCAGACCTCGCCCGGTCCGGTGCTCGCCGCGCTGCGTTCCGGGCTGGTCCTGCGCGAAGGCCATGTCCTGCGGGTCCGGCCGTCGGGCACCGCCTTCGCCGACCCGGATCGCTGGGCCGAGGCGGCGCGTTCTGCGGGTTTCCGGCCTGCGTCCGCGCCGCGCGCCTATTGCAGCAGCGCCATCGATCTGGCCCAGGACGATGCGACGCTGATGCGCAGCTTTGACGGCAAGTGGCGGACGGACCTGCGTTTTGCGCTCAAATCTGGCCTCGGGCTCGACGCCGGCGACGATGCCGGCCTGCGCGACCGGTTCCTTCGCCTGTTCGCCGAGGTCAAGGGCGCCAAGGGGTTCCGCCCGGACATCGCGCCGGAGTTCCATTTCGCCCTCTCCGGGCCCGACTACCGCTGCGAGGTGCTGATCGCCACCAGGAACGCGCAGGACGTTGCCGGTGTTGCCGTCGGCCACTCCGGCCCCTGTTCCACCTACCTGTTCGGAGCGACCGGTCCGGCCGGCCGGCCGCTTCGGGCGGGCTATTTCCTGACCTGGGAGGCTCTGCGTCGATCGCGCACGCAGGGCGCGCGCTGGTATGACCTGGGCGGGATCGATCCGGCCGAGAACCCCGATGTTGCGCGGTTCAAGCAGCGCATGAACGGCGCCGCGATCCGCGCCGAAGTCTGGCAGACCCATGGCCCGGGGCCGCTGCCGCCGCTGGTCCTGGGGCTCGAACGGCTGCGCGCGCGGCTGAAGGGGAGATGAGCCATGCCGGAGACCCACGTCGGCATCCTGTTCCACGGCATCGGCACCCCGGCCCGGGCACTCGAACCCGGCGAGGCGCCCTACTGGGTCGCGGTCGATGCCTTCGAGGATCTGCTGGACCGCATCGCCGCCCATCCTCTGCGCGACCGCATCCGCATCAGCTTCGACGACGGCAACCTGTCGGACCACGACATCGCGCTGCCGCGCCTGCTGGCGCGCGGGCTGACGGCGGATTTCTTCGTTCTGGCGGGCCGGATCGGCCAGCCGGGGTCGCTGGATGCAGGGCAGATTCGCGCCCTTGCGGCGGCCGGCATGGGGGTGGGCAGCCACGGCATCGCCCACCGCGCCTGGGCCGGGATGGGGGCCGACCTCCTGCGCGAGGAGCTTGAAGGCTCCCGCGACAGGATCGGCACGATTCTCGGCACGCCGGTGCGCGCGGCCGGCATCCCCTTCGGCGCCTGGGATGCACGCGTCCTTCGGGCGCTGGTCACGGCCGGCTATGACTCGGCCTGGTCGTCCGACCGCGGCCGGTTCGACCCGCAGGCACTCCTGCGCCCCCGCCGGTCGGTCCGTGGCACCGACGGCCCGGCGGAATTCGCCGAGATCCTCACCGGTTCCCTGCCTCCGCTGCGCCGCCTGCGCAGGTTCCTCGGCATGACCCGGCGAAGGTGGAGCGGCAGTTGACACCACCCTGCAAAGTCTGAACAAACCGCTGGCGCGCCGGCAGAACTATCGGGAACCTCATGCTCCGGTCCTTCGCGGTCATCCTGTCGGGCAATGCCTCGCACACCGCCCTCGGCATGCTCCGCAGCCTCCTGGCTGCGGCGCTGATCAGCCTCGAGGATTTCGGCATCGCCGCGACCTTCATGGTCGCCATCGCGATCATGGAGATGGTCTCGGCGCTCGGGTTGAAACAACAGATCGTCCAGGCGCGCGAGGGCAACGACCCCGACTTCCAGGCCGCTCTGCAAGGGTTCCAGCTGCTGCGCGGCGGGGTCAATGCGCTGGTCCTGTTCCTGCTGGCCTGGCCGCTGGCTGCGTTCTTCGGCCACCCGGACCTGCTGTGGGCCTATCAGGTGGTGGCGCTGGTGCCGTTGATCCGGGCGGTCGAGCATTTCGACGTCCAGCGCATGGCCCGCAGGATGAACTATGTGCCGATGCTCCTCGCCAGCATCGCGTCGCCCCTGGTTTCGCTCCTGTCGATCTGGCCGCTCTACAAGGTCTTCGGCGATTTCCGGGTGCTGCTCTATGCGCTTCTGATCCAGGCCGTCACCTCGGCGGTGGTGTCGCACCTGCTGGCTGAGCGGCGTTACCGGCTGCGCTTCGACCGGCAGATCATGGCCGCAAGCCTGCGCTTCGGCTGGCCGCTGATGCTGAATGGCGTTCTGATGTTCGCGATCTTCCACGGCGACCGGATGATCGTCGGGCGCGAGCTCGGAATGGTCACTCTGGCGCTGTTCTCGATGGCGCTGTCGCTCACGCTGGCGCCGGCCTCGATGCTGAGCGCGGTGATCGTGAAGTTCTTCCTGCCCCAGCTTTCGGCCGCAAAGGACGACCGCCCGGCCTTCGTCCGTCTGTCGCATGCCTCCACCGAGGCGCATCTCGTTGCCGGCTTCATCCTGACCATCGGGACGGTCCTGCTTGGCGGGCCGTTTCTCTATCTCGCACTCGGCGACAAATACCTCGCGGCGATCCCGATCCTTGTCTGGGTCGGCATCATGCAGGGCATCAGGGTGGCCAAGGCAGCCAGTTCGACCATCGCGCTGTCGCAGGCACGAACCTTCAACGCCGCGCTTTCGAACATCCCGCGCGTCCTGATGCTGTTTCCGGCCTGGCATGTCGTCGCGTCCGGCGGCGATCTGGTGATGCTGATCTGGCTCGGGATCCTCGGCGAGCTGGTCGGCTTCGCCATCGCAACGGGGCTCGCGGTCGTGCACCTCCGGCTTCCGGTTCGTCCGCTGCTGGCCCCTGCGGTTGTCAGTATCGTTCTCGCCTGTGTGGCGGTCCTGCATGCCCTGCGCCAGTCGCCCGGCAACTGGTGGCCGGACCCGGTGACCGGGGCCGCCCTTCTGGTTCTGCTGGGACTGCTGGTCGCGGCATCGCGCAACCTCCGCCGCTATGTCGCCAGAAGGGAGCTGACCCGCTACGACGAGGACTGACCGCCGTCAGCCACGTTGCACGGCTCCGGCGAAGGCAGTTCCGTCGCCGGGAACCGGCACCCCCCGAAGGTCGTTGCCGTAGCACGTGTGCCCGGCCGGCACCCGTGGCAGCAGGCTGTCGGCCCGCGGCACATGGAACCCGTCCAGCACCTCGAACTGGGTCGCCGGGGTCAGTGCCGAGGCCGGAAAGACGAGGTTCGGTTCCTGCGCCTCGCGCCGCCACGATCCGGGGCCGACATAGGCATTGGGAACGCTGCCGCCTTCCCACATCAGGTTGTCCCGCCATCCGGTGTGGAACGCGGTCGGCCAGCCGCCGATCTGCGATGCGTCGCTGTCGAATACATCCGTCTTGCAGGCCCAGCGCGGCCAGATCGAGGACCGGATCTGGCCTTCCATCAGGCAGTCCGAAGTCGCGGTATACATGAAATTGACCCGCCCGCCGTCGCCGCCGAACGGGACCGAGTTCATCTGCGTCACCACGTTCGTCGGCGTGCGGGTGCCGCTGTCGGTGAACAGGCCCATGAACGGCTGCGTGCCGCTCTCCCACACCAGCAGGTTGCCGACGATGGCGATGCCGCGCCGGTTGCCGTTCAGGAAGGTGCCGGTCGCCGTGATCCGCTCCGAGTTCGAGTTCTTCACGATGCGGTTGAAGGCGCAGACCGCGCCCGCCGAGGACGCGATGCGGTTGCTGTCGGTGTTGGCGAACGTCATGCCGTTCGGACGGCTGGCGATCAGGTTGGTGGTCAGATTGCCACTGAGTCCGGCGCAGCCGACCACGTTGATGCCGTGGTTCTTGTTCGCCGCGGACGCCGCGAGCACATGCATCGGGTCGCCGGTCTGTTCGCAGTCGATCAGCCACCAGCGCAGCCGGCCCCGGATGAACTGCTCGCGCACGCCGGTGCCCGAGTTGGTGATGAGGCAGCGTTCGAGGACGAGGACGTGCTCGGCGCTCGACCCGGCCCGCCACAGCGTCGAAGTGCCCGCGATCCGGTTCAGCGTCAGGTCGCGGCAGATCAGCTTGCCTTCGAGATTGGTGCTCGGCACGCTGGTGTTGACCGGCTCGATGATCGTCGTCGCCCGGTCGGCGGGGTCGATGGGTTCCAGCAGGAACGGCGCATCCGGCGTGGTGATCGCACTGCCGCCGGGCACCGTCCACGATCCCGGCCCGAAGCGGATCACGCAGCCCGACAGGTTGCCGCCGTTCGCGGTGTTCAGCGCCGCGCGGGCATTGGCATAGGTGTCGAACGGGGCCGCAGCGGCCGTGGCCGGGTCGGTGGACGTGCTGCCGCCGGAGGTGCCCGCGCTCGTCACATAGGCATAGCGCCGGGCGGGGTTCTTCCACGCGGTCTGCGTCCGGGCGTGCATGTCGGCGTCGCCGGTCAGCCCGTCCACGCTCAACTGATACGCCGGGCCGACCCAGGGATAGACGATGGCATCGACCGTCAGCGCGCCGTTGGCGAGGCCGGACACGTCCAGCGTGCCGACGAAGGCCGGACAGCCGAGGCCCGAAGCCGCGTAGCTGACGAAGGTGGTGGCGTTCACCAGCAGCTCCACGCTGTCGCTGCCGTCCGAGACGACGAACCGCACCGCCGCCACCGGGCGCCCGTTCCGCGCGTGCCAGTGGGCGACGAAGGCGCGCAGCGTCAGCGAATTGCCGCAGATCTCGTGGTCGGGGTTCAGCCAGACGAACTGCGGATCGGGATAGGGCCGGGTCGAGTTGTTCGTCCGGTCCTGCACCACGTCGCCTTCATAGACGAAATCCGACAGCGCCACGCGGGCGATGGCATCGTCGCCGTCCGCCTCGCGTTGCAGCGGCCAGCCGCTCATCGAATAGCCCGCGTTGTAGGGCACGCGAACCTCGCTCGTCACCCGCAGCACGTCCGTGACGGTGATCGGCTGCCCCGCATCGTCGAATCCCGGACGCAGGACTGAAACCGTATTGGCGGGCGTGTCCGGATCGAACGGCACCCGGTCCGCGAAGGTGCCCGGCACCGTTCCCCCGGCGAGTCGGTAGTCGGCGGTCCAGCCGTCGCTGCGGATCGCCAGCACATTCGCGTCGGTCTCGTCGGCGGGCGGCGGGGGTGGCGGCGGCGGCACGACGACCGCGCCTTCGCCCGGCCGGGCGCCGGGCCCAGCAATGCCCATTCCGAAACCGATCATCATGCCCATTGCCATTCCCCTTGCCGTTTCCGCGGCCGGGGTCATAGCACGCGCGGGTCGGGCATTGCGGCCGCCCGCCGGCCTGCGCACGCTCGCTTGGCGCGCGGTAAACGAATTGCGACTTCTCGCCCGGGCGCGCGCAGGGCATCATGACTGCGAAGGAAACCGCCATGACCGCAGTCCGACCCTTCGCAAGCCGTCTTTCCCGGCTCTGGCCCGCGCTTCTGCTCTGGTTCGCGCTGGCCACTGCCGGACAGGCCCGCACGGTCGCCACGATCGAGGAGTTGCATGCGGCGCTGGCATCGGCCCGGGGCGGCGAGACGATCCTGCTGGCACCCGGCCGCTACGAAAGGCTGTCGATCGGCCCGCGCTCGGGCTATGATCCGAGCTTTCCTGCGACGGTGACGGTCGCTTCGGCCGACCCCGGCAATCCTGCCGCAATCGGAAGGATGACCCTGGACGGGGTTGCGAACCTCACGCTGCAGAACCTGCTGTTCGATTACCGCTTCGACCCGGCTCATACCCACCGCGAACGCGCCTTCCAGATCCTCAACAGCCGGAACGTGGCGATACTCGACAGCGAGCTGCGCGGCGACATCGCCCGGAACGTGTCGGAAAAGGCGGACGGATTCGGTTGGGGCATCGGCCTCGGCATCCGGCATTCGTCCGGCGTGCGGATCGAACGCAACACCTTCCATCTCTGGCACCGGGCCATGGTCGTCGGGCGCAGCCAGGACGTGCTGGTGCGCGAGAACGAGATCCACTCGGTCCGGTCGGACGGGATGAACTTCGCCTCGGTGCAGCGCGTGCTGATCGAGGGGAACCACATCCACAGCTTCCGCACGTCGCGCACCTCGGGCGACCATCCCGACATGATCCAGTTCTGGACCGCCGGCACCGAAAGACCGACGACCGATGTCGTGATACGCAACAACATCCTGAACGCCGGTCGCGGTTCGTTCTCGCAATCGATCTTCATGCGCAACGAAGTGGTCGACAGCGGCCGTGCCGGTCGCGAGATGTTCTACCGCAACATCGAGATCGCCGGGAACGTCATCATCAACTCGCACCTGCACGGCATCACCGTGGGCGAGACCGAGGGTCTGGTGATCCGCAACAACACGATGTTGCGCAGCCCCTACACCGCCACCCCGCCGCGCGAGGGCAACATCCGCTTTCCCACGATCCGGTTGAAGGCCGCCTCGGAACGGGTC
>JBKBMT010000050.1:0-21452 GCA_046295655.1 Gemmobacter sp.
CGAGAACCGAAGCCATGATCCGCGCAACCACGACCGGCACGGAAACGATCAGACGGCGACGCTGGATCGTGGCCAGCATCCGCACCATCAGGTCGCGGAAGCTTGCGACCTCGGGGCCGCCGAGTTCGTAGATCCCCGGCGCCGCCTCGCCGGTTGCGCCCCTGACCGCCGCGGCGGCAACATCGTCCACGAAGACCGGCTGGAACCGGGTGCCCGCCGCGACCACCGGCAGGATCGGCGACAGCACCGCCATGCCTGCGAACCGGTTGAAGAACCGGTCCTCGACGCCGAAGATGATCGAGGGGCGCAGGATGACCGCATCGGGAAAGGACGCAAGTACCGCCGCCTCGCCGGCCGCCTTGCTGCGCGCATAGGCGCTGTCGCTCTCCGCATCCGCGCCGATCGCCGAAATGTGTACCAGATGCCGGACGCCGAGCTCCGCCGCGATGCGCGCCACCCGGCCCGCGCCTTCGGAATGAACGGCATCGAACCGGTTGCGGCCGATCTCGTTGAGGATGCCCACGCAGTTGATCACCGCATCGGCGCCGATCATCGCAGCCCGGACCGAGGCATCGTCGCGGATGTTGCAGCCCACCGGCTCGACCTGCCCCGGCACGCCGTAGGGCCGCACGAAGATCGCTTCGTTCGGGCGGCGCACCGCGACCCGCACCCGCCAGCCGGCCTGCGCAAGCCGTCGCGCGACATAGCGCCCGACAAAGCCCGATCCGCCATAGATCGTCGCAAGTCTCGACATTCCGGCCCCCGTGCGTCTGCCTCGGCACCTCTTAGCCGTCGCCTGCCCGGCGGGCAAGCGCCACGGCGCCGCAGCGCGATGCGATTGAATGCGAAAAGCCCCCGTTGACACCGTGCGGGCCTCCCGATACATCCCGCCTCACGCAGCCTGCCCAGGTGGCGGAATTGGTAGACGCGCTGGTTTCAGGTACCAGTGACGCAAGTCGTGGAGGTTCGAGTCCTCTCCTGGGCACCATTCCCCTCGAAAGCCCGGAATCCTGCGCTGCAGTGCGGCCGAGGACCGTTCCGAACCCGGCGCGGCTTGGCTGGCACGACGGGTCCGACCGCCCCCCGGACGCCGACGCACCCGGACGCACGGGGCACGCCGACGAGCCGCGCGAGGTTCCGCTTGCGGGAATCCGGCGTGCAGCACAGACATTTCGCAGCCCCATCAGATGCTTGCCCGCGAATCCGCGAACAATGAGGGGGCCTGAAAAACTGCATCCTGCCCCCTTGCGCCGGCTGGAGGGATTGGCTAACAACCCCGCTACGGAGCGCGGGCGTAGCTCAGGGGTAGAGCATTACCTTGCCAAGGTAAGGGTCGTGAGTTCGAATCTCATCGCCCGCTCCATTTCGTCAGATATTGTCAGACAACCGGCCGGAAGCGAATGATCCTTGGCGCGCTTTCCCGCCGGGTCCGTCCATGGGGTCCGCCTACGCAGCGCGGGAAACGGGGCTGTCCGAACCCGTCCTGCGCCAGGCGCCATGTTCCCCCCGTCTCCGGCAGTGCAAGGACCACCTCGCTCTGCCGGCAGGACCGGAACGACGGCCAGGACCAGGGCTCGGGCCCTGCGCGGCCTGATCCCGTGCTTGTCCAACCCCGGACACGTCGCGGGGGGCCTCACGTCATCGCGTGGCCGCCCGCCGGCCAGGCTCCGCCGCGGGCGGCCTCAGCTGAACGGCCAGGGCAGGCGATACATTTCCTGCAGCCAGCCGCCCGGAAAGCGCAGGTTCAGCGCGTTGGCCAGCGTCAGTATGAAGCCCGCGCAGCCCGCCGTCAGGATCGCGGTCATCAGGATCGAGGCGCGCGCCCGGATCTGCAGGAAGATGACGAAGAACAGGACCAGCGCGGCGAAGAATCCCACCAACGCGGTCAACGCGACGAGGGCGGCGACCCAGACCAGGCTGCCGACGATCGAACGCGGACCGCCCTCGGCTGCCGCAGGCTGACCCCGCTCGAGGTCCATCGCAGCCGGATGACCCTGCGGCGCAGCCACGAGGAAAAGGATGAGGAGACCGGTGAACAGCGCCCCCGTCGAGGCCATGATCAGCGGGAACACCTGTCCCAGGAACGACTGCTCCAGCGCATCGACGATTGCCACGACGAAGACGGCCAGCGCCACGCCCGCAAAGACCAGTTGCGGCAGCCGCGCGGCGATGTTCCCGCCCGGGCCCGGTGCGCGGGCGTCGGCCTCGGGGCGGTCGTCGCCGGGCGCGCTCTCGGTCACCCCGGCGCGCAGGCTCAGCCAGATCGACGCTGCGGTGAGGCCGATGATGATCATGACGCCGGTGCGGGTCAGGAACTCCCATCCGTAGAACTGCACCGCCTGGTAAAGGTAGGTCTCGGCCTGCCGCGCCAGCACGAAGCCGATCAGCAGCGCCGGGCGTGGCCAGCCGAAGCGGCGCATGTAGATGCCGAGCACCCCCAGTGCCAACAGCGCGACAAGGTCGTCCAGCGTGCGCGTGGCCTGGAAGGCGGCAAAGCAGACGACCACGATCATGAAGGGCGCGAGCAGCTTGAACGGGATCAGCGTCAGGCGCGAGATCGGGACCGCGAGCAGGATGCACAGCCCCGCCCCCAGCACGTTGGCCAGTGCCAGCGACCAGACGATCTTGTAGGTGACATCGAGGTTGGTGCCCACCATCGACGGCCCGGGCTGGATGCCAAGCAGGACCATTCCGCCCAGGAACACCGCCATTGCGCCGCCCCCGGGGATGCCGAACAGAAGCGTTGGAAGAAGGCCGCCGCCCTCCTTCGCGTTGTTCGCAGATTCCGGGGCGATCACACCGCGGATGTCGCCCTTTCCGAATTGCGGATCCTTCTTGACGGTCTGGACGGCGTGACCATAGGCGATCCAGTCCACCACCGTGCCGCCGAGCCCCGGGATCGCCCCGATCAGCGCGCCGAGCCCCGAACAGCGCAGCGTCAGCCACCAGTTGGCGATCACGTCCCGGATGCCCTGAAACCAGCCCGCGCCGAGGCCCCGGGTGCCCGAGATGGCCTGATCGCGGCGCAGGAGGTCCACGATCTCGGGCACGGCGAACAGGCCGAGGCCCACCACGACCAGCGGGATGCCGTCATAAAGGTAGTCCACCCCGAAGACCATGCGGAACTCGCCTGTCGCGGGCGCCCCGCCGATCGACCCGATGACCAGCCCGAGGCCGCAGGCTGCGATGCCCTTGACCAGCGACTTGCCGGCAAGAACCCCGACCATGGACAGGCCGAAGACCGACAGCATGAACAGTTCCGCCGAACTGAACGCCAGGATCAGCGGCCGCGCGATCAGCACGAAACCGGTCAGGATCACCGCGCCGATCAGCCCGCCGACGAGCGAGGCAAAGAAGGCTGCCGACAGGGCGCGTGCCGCCTGCCCCTGCCTGGCCAGCGGGAAACCGTCAAGCACCGTCGCCTGACTGGCGGACGAACCGGGTATGCCCATCAGGACGCTGGCGAATGTGTCGGATGTCGGGATCACCGCCACCAGCCCGACCAGCATCGCCAGGGCCGATGTGGTGTCCATCCCGTAGAGGAACGGCATCATCAGCGACAGCCCGGCAATCCCGCCCAGCCCCGGGAACACGCCGATCATCAGGCCGACCACGACCCCGATCATCATGTAGCCCAGATGCTGGAATGTCAGGATGTCGGCGAGGGCGGCAAACAGCACGTCGATCATATGTGTTCCTCTTGCCCGGCCGGGCACGGTCCGGCCCGCGGTGCGTGCAACAGGTAGTTTCAGGAAACAGGGGGCCGCCGCCCCCTGCCGTCGCCGGTGCCTAGTCGCCGAGTTTCACGTTGTACTCGGTCTCGAGCATGGCGACCACCATCGCCCGCACCTCGGGGTCGATGGTCGTCCCGGCCCGGAACAGGGCCTCGGCCTCTGCATCCGTCACCTGCTCGTAGCTGCCCAGCGCTTCCTGATAGGTGGCCAGATACTCCGGGTCCGCGAACACGGCCCGCCATGCGGCGCGATAGGTCTCGACGATATCGGCCGGGGTTCCGCGCGGCAGGCAGACCATCTTCTGCGCGGCAAAGCCCGCCACGTTGAACGCCTTGAACGCGTCATAAAGCGGCCCAGACGGCGCCGCTCCGTTGATCATCTCGTAGACTTCCTCGACGATCGGCAGGTCGGGGAAGGTCGGGTCGCGCAGCGGTGTCCCGGCAGCATCCAGCACGCCCCAGGACATGAGCGGCACCGCCGTGCCCTGCTCGACCAGCGGTGTGACGTTGCGGATATAGGCCGAAGAGGTCTGATAGTCGATGTTGACCTCGCCGCGTTCGAAGGCCAGCCGCCCGTCGCCCCGACCCTGGAAGCCGAAGACATAGTGCACGTCGAACCCCAGCAGCCGGAAGGCCAGCATCGGCACGAGGTCGAGCGAGGTGGCACCCTGGCTCGCATAGACCAGCCGCTGGCCGCGCAGCTTCGCCACATCCTCGATCGAACTGACGCCGGTCGAGGGCGAGCAATAGGCCACGCCGCCGGTCGGACCCACCATCACCACCGACCAGTCCCGGTAGTCGTAGCGCACCCGCGGATCGCCCAGAAGATAGGGGAACTGGGTGGACCCCGAGGTGCCGAGGATCGTCAGCCCGTCGGGCCGGGCACGCTGGGCGAACAGGTTGGTTCCCCGGGTCGATCCCCCGCCGGGCTCGTTCACCACCACGACAGTGGGGTTGCCCGGCATGTGCCGCGACAGGAACGGCGCGTTGAACCGGGCCCAGGTGTCCGAACCGCCGCCGGTGGCGAAGGGGATGATCCACTCGATCGTTTTCCCGGCAAAGGATGCCTGCGCCCGTGCCCTGGCCGGAACCAGCAGCGCGCCTGCTGCCCCGGCGCCAAGCGCCATCGCCCCGCGACGGGTGAAGGTGGTCTTGGTCATGTCGTCCTCCCTGACGTTCAGCCCCCGGCCTCCTCGCTCTGCTCGGACCGGATCACGTCTTTCTATCCAGTCAACCTGTCCGTAAGCTGTCAAGCGACGACGCCGACCTGGAGGGGCACGCTTGCGCATCGTCGTGATCGAGGACAACGCGATCCTCGCCCGGGCGCTGGTGCAGACGCTGGGCGACCAGGGCCATGGCGTGGACTGGCTGGATGCGGGAACCGACGCGGCGGACTGGCTTCGCGCCGATCCGCCCGACCTCGCGATCCTCGACCTGAACCTGCCCGGCCGCGACGGGATCGAGATCCTGCGCGACCTGCGCGCCGCCGGCTCCACGCTGCCGGTCCTTGCCCTGACCGCGCGCGACGGGCCGGGCGACAGGGTGGCAGGGCTGGACGCGGGGGCCGACGACTACCTCACCAAGCCGTTCGAGATGGACGAGCTTCTGGCGCGGGTCCGCGCGCTCGGCCGCCGCAGCGGCCAGATCCGCCCGGCGATCGAAGCCTTCGGCACATTGGTGTTCGACCGCCCCGCGCGCCTGCTGACCGGACCAGAAGGCGCCATCGTCCTCAGCCGCCGCGAACTCGCCCTGTTCGAGGCGCTGTTCGATCGGGCCGGTCAGGTCGTGGGCAAGGAAGCCCTCTGCGCCCGGCTCTACGGCACCGGCGCGGATGTCGAGGACAATGCGATCGAACTGCTGGTCTCGCGCCTGCGCAAGAAACTGACGGGCACCGGGGTCGAGATCCGCACGCTGCGGGGGCTGGGCTATCTGATGCGGATCGCGGGATGAGGGCGGCACGCCTCCCTGCGCCGAACCTTCGGCGGCGGCTGTTCCTGATGATCGTGGGGCCGCTTGTGGTGATCGCGCTGGCCGCGGGGGCAGTGCGCTATAGGCTGGCGCTCGAGCTGTCGAACCGGCTGCACGACGACACGCTGACGGTGGTGGCCCATGCCGTTGCCCGCGAAGTCGTGCTGACCAAGGGCGACGTGCTGGCGGATGCGCTGCTCAACAGCCTGGTCGGCGCGCTGGGAGATCCGATCTATTACCAGGTTCGCGCCGCGAACGGCCGGGTCATCACCGGCCATTCCGATGCCCCGCCCCTGCCCGCAGCGCTCGATCTGCCGGGCGGACGGCCGGTGTTCCACGACGCCACCTACGCCGGCCGGCCGGTGCGTGCGGTCAGCATGCGCGAGTTCATCGCCGACCCCGAGATCGACGGCTGGACCACGGTGACGGTATGGCAGACGCTGCGGCGCCGCGAGGCGGTGGGCCTGCAGTTGCTGACCGAGACGGCGCTGATCCTCGGTGGGCTTCTGTCCACCGCGGCGGTGCTGGTCTGGATCGGGATCACCCTGGGCCTGCGCCCGCTGACCGAGTTGCGCGACGCCGTGGCGCGCCGGTCCGAACACGATCTGCAGCCGATCCGCCGCCCGGTCCCGGCCGAGGCACAGGCGCTGGTCGCCACGATCAATGCGCTGTTCGCCCGGCTGACGGCCGAACTCGAGCGCCGAGATGCCTTCATCGCCAATGCCGCGCACCAGTTGCGCAACCCCGTGGCGGCGATCCGGGCGCAAGCCGAAGCCGCGCTGTCCACCCCCGATTCCGCCGACCGCGCGGCGCGGCTGGCAGACCTTTCGGACGCCGCCGCGCGCCTGTCGCGGATCACCCGGCAGCTGCTGCGCCACGACATCGCCACCCATGCCCGGCCGCAGGCCGATGCCGCCCCCGCCGACCTGCACGCCATCGCGGTCGAGGTCGCACGCCGCCACGCGCCGCGCGCCGTCGCCGCGGACGTCGAACTGGCCCTTGAAGCCCCCGACACGCCGCTGCCGGTGCGGGCGGACCCGCTTCTGGTGGCCGAAGCGGTGGACAACCTCATCGACAATGCCCTGACCTACGGCGCCCGGCCCGGCGGGCAGATCGTGCTGACCCTGACGGCTCAGGGCCCGATGGCAAGGCTCAGCGTGGCCGATGACGGCCCGGGCATCCCGCCCGACCGACGTGCGGCGGTGTTCGAGCGTTTCGTGCGGCTGGTGGACGATGGCGGGCGGGGCTGCGGACTGGGCCTGCCGATCGCCCGCGCCGTGGCGCGGGCCGCCGGTGGCGACCTGCAGATCGGCGAGGACGCCGCGACCGGTTGCCGGATGGACCTGACCCTGCCGATGGACCGCATCGCGGCCTGAGACGCCGGCTGCGGCGCAGTCAGGCCGGGGCCGCGATCACCCGGATCGGGCTGCCCGCCTGCCAGGCGCGGATCGCGGCCACCGTCTCGCGGTAGAACAGCGCAAAGGTCGCCTCGGTTGCATAGCCCAGATGCGGGGTCAGCAAGAGCCGGCCTGCGTCCTGCAGCCCGGGGTCGTTCAGCGGATCGTCGGCCGGCAGCGGCTCGCGGCCGAAGACGTCCAGCCCCGCCGCCCGGAGCCGGCCGGCACGAAGGGCCTCCAGCAGCGCGGGCGTGTCGATCAAGCCCGCCCGCGAGGTGTTGACGAAGACCCCGTCCGGCTTCATCGCCGCAAACTCTGGCGCACCGATCAGACCGCGGGTCCGGTCCGACAGCACCATGTGCACCGACACCACATCCGCCGTCGCCATGAGATCGCGCAACGACGGCGCCAGCTCCGCCCCGCCCTCGGCCGCGCGCGCCTGCGTGAGGTTCGGCGACCAGGCGCTGACCTCCATTCCCAGCGCCCGGCCCAGGACCGCGACCTGCCCCCCGATCTGGCCGAGCCCCACGAGCCCCAGCCGCAGCCCGTGCAGGTCGCGCCCGAGCCCGGCCTGCCAGCCCCCCGCGCGCAGGCTCGCCGCCTCGGGGATCAGCCGTCGGTTCAGCGCCAGCATCAGCAACAGCGTCAGTTCGGCGGTGGTGGTCTTGCGCGACGGGGTTCCGCAGACCGTGATTCCCTGCGCGGCGGCGGCACCTGCGTCGATCGCGGCATTGCGGAGGCCGGTCGTCACGATCAGGCGCAGGTTGGGCAGGCGCGCGATCAGGCCCGCGGGCATCGGCGTGCGCTCGCGCATCAGGCAGATCACCTCGAACGGGGCGAGACGCGCGGTCAGCGCGTCGCGGTCGGACAGCGTGTCCGAGAAGACCGCGACCTCTCCCAGGCCCGACCAGTCCGCCAACCGGAGCGCCGCACGCGCGTAATCGTCAAGCACCGCGATCCTCATTCGGTTCTCCTCAGCACCAGGCGCGCGACGATCGGCGCGCCGGTGATCACCAGGACGATCCGGGCGACATGGTGCAGCACGACGAAACCCAGATCCGCCCCGATCACGATGGCCAGCACGGCCATCTCGGCCTGACCTCCGGGCGCGAAGGCCAGGAACGCCTCGACCCCCGGCGCCCCGCCCCAGGTTGTGGCCAGCGCCATGAACCCCGCCGCCAGCGCCGCCAGGATGACCGCGAAGACCGCGCCCGCGGTCACGTCGCGGCCGAGTTCCCGCCAGGTGATGCCGCTGAAATAGACGCCGATGGTCATGCCGATGAACACCTGCGCGACATTGATCGCCTCGGCCGGGGGCCGGGTGTGCAGGACATCGGTCAGCGACAGCGCCGCAGCAACGATCATCGGTCCGAGGATCGAGGCGCCGAAAAGACCGATCCGTTCGCCCCCCTTCCAGCCGACCAGCGCCGCGACGACGAGAATCAGCATCTCGACCGGCGGCAGGTCGCGGGCCGGAGCGCCGATCGGGGCGTCGAGCGTGATGCCCTGCGTCGCGGCCAGCAGCACCGGCGCAAGCGTCACGATGATCAGCACCCGGGTGGCGTGGATCAGCGACAGGGCCCGCCCGTCGCCGCCCGCCTCGATGCCGAAGATCACCATGTCCTGCAACCCGCCCGGCATCGCGGCGTAGTAGCTTGTCACGCGGTCGAAGCCCCAGAGCCGGCGGAAGAACGGCACCCCGAGCAGCCCGATCAGTGCGACATAGACCGGCACCAGCAGCAGCGTCAGCGCCATCACCGGCAATTGCGCCAGAAGCGCCGGTGTGATCGCCGCGCCGACCGCCAGTCCCAGGATGGTGCGCATCCCCACGCCGATCTGCCCGGTGCCGCGCAGACGGATGCCTGCCAGCGCGGCGGCAAGACAGGCCGCCATCGGTCCGAACAGGAAGGGCAGCGGCAAGCCGGTCAACCGGAACATGCCTGCGCCTGCAAGGGCAATGGCCAGGGTCTTGAGGGTCGTGGCATTGAGGATCGACGCAAGCATCGCATGAATCCGCAGAAAGCTGTTGCATCCCTCTGTATACCAGTGGATACATAACGCAACCCCGAAACGGAGCCACGCCATGCCCCAGACCGCCATCCCCTTCCTGTTTCTTCGCGGCGGCACCTCGCGCGGGCCCTATTTCAACCGGGCCGACCTGCCGGAAGACCGCACGGCGCTGTCCCGCGTGCTGGTCGCAGCCGTCGGCTCGGGTCACCGTCTGAACATCGACGGCATCGGCGGCGGCGATGCGGTCACGACCAAGGTCGCCATGCTGTCGCGGTCCGAGGCGCCGGATTGCGACGTGGACTACTTCTTCGCCCAGGTCTCGGTGCTGGGCGGGCTGGTGGATTACAAGCCCACCTGCGGCAACATCCTGGCGGGCGTCGGCCCGGCGGCGCTGGAGATGGGGCTTATCGCGCCGCAGGGCGAGACCACGAAGGTCCGCATCCGCGCGATCAACACCGAAGCCCGGGTCGAGGCCATCGTTCAGACCCCCGGCGGCGCGGTGGAATACGAGGGCGAGGCGGCCATCGATGGCGTGCCGGGCACCGCCGCGCCGGTGATCCTGAACTTCATGGATGTGGTCGGCGGCGTGACCGGGGCCTTCCTGCCGACAGGCAAGCTGATCGACGACTTCGACGGGGTGCAGGTGACCTGCATGGACGTGGCCATGCCCATCGTCATCGCCCGCGCGGCCGACCTGGGCCTTTCGGGCACCGAGACCGCCGCAGAACTGGACGCGAACAAGCCCCTCATGGAACGTATCGAGGCGATTCGCCTGAAGGCGGGCCAAGCGATGGGGCTGGGGGACGTGGCGAAGTCGGTCACACCCAAGTTCGCTGTCCTCGCCCCGCCGACCGGCGGCGCCGCGGTAACGGCGCGCTACTTCATGCCCTGGAACTGCCACCCGTCGATGGCGGTGACGGGGGCACAGTGCCTCGCCTCCTGCGTGCTGACCCCCGGCTCCATCGCCGAGGGGATCGCCCGCCCCCCTGCCGGTTCGCCTGCCGTGGTCCGCATCGCCCATCCGATGGGCGAGATCGAGGTGACGGTCGATGCCGAGACCGGGCCGGACGGGTTCAAGCTGCGCTCGGCCGGTCTGGTCCGCACTGCCCGCTTGCTCGCCCGGGGCGAACTTCTGATCCCCTCGCGCGTCTGGGACGGCACAAGATGAGCGACGAGCCCGACGAGCCGCAGGGCGCCGGCGCCTATCGCCGGTTGCTGGACGAGATCCGGCGCGGCACCCTGCCCCCCGGCGCCCGCCTGCGCGAGACCGAACTGGCCGAGCGACTGGGGATCAGCCGCACCCCGGTGCGCGAAGCGATCCGGCTGCTGGAGGCCGACGACCTGGTCACCCACACCCCCCGCCTGGGCGCCACCGTGCGGCGGCTGGGTCATGGCGAGGTGGTGGAACTCTACGAGATGCGCGCGGTGCTGGAGGGGACGGCGGCGCGGCTGGCGGCGCGTGGCGCCTCGATGGTCGAGATCGAGGAACTGGCGGCGCTGAACGAGGCGATGGCCGCCGCCCCCAGCCCCGAGGCCGCGCGCGACCTGAACCGCCAGTTCCACCACGCCCTGCAACAGGCCGCGCGCAACCGCTTCCTGGGCCGGACCATGGCGGCGATCGGCAAGACCATGCTGATCCTGGGCCCCACCACCCTGACCGACCCCGCCCGCGCCACCGAGGTGGTGGCCGAGCACGCCGAGATCCTGACCGCCCTTGCCGGCCGCGACGGGCCGCGCGCCGAAGCCGCGATGCGGACCCATATCGAGAACGCGCTCAAGATGCGCCTGCGCGAACTGCGCAACCGCGAGGCGGAGGAATGATTCTGTCCACTGACCTCGCGGTGGTCGGCGGCGGCAACGCCGCGCTCTGTGCCGCGATCACGGCCGCGCGGCTGGGCGCGCGCGTCCTGATCCTGGAGTCCGCCCCCCAGCCCTATCGCGGCGGCAACTCGCGCCACACCCGCAACTTCCGCTGCATGCACGAGGGGCCGCTGTCGGTCCTGACCGGCAGCTACGGCGAGGACGAGTATTTCGACGACCTGATCGCCGTGACCAAGGGCCAGACCGACGAGGGGCTGGCCCGCCTGACGATCCGAAGCTCGGAAGCCTGCCTGCCCTGGATGCAGGCACAGGGCGTCCGCTTCCAGCCGTCGCTCTCGGGCACGCTGAGCCTTTCGCGCACCAACGCTTTCTTCCTGGGCGGGGGCAAGGCGCTGGTGAACGCCTATTACAACACCGCCGCCGATCTGGGCGTTCAGGTTGCCTATGAGGCCGAAGTCACCCATGTCCACCGCGACGGCGACCGGATCACCCATCTGGAGGCGAAGATCGGCGGGCAGGCGGTGCGGGTGGAACCCCGGGCCGTGGTCCTCGCCTCGGGCGGGTTCCAGGCCGATCTGGACTGGCTGGCCCGCGCCTGGGGGCCGGCAGCGCGGAACTTCCTGATCCGGGGCACGCCATACAACCGCGGCGTCGTGCTGCGCGACATGATCGATCAGGGGGCCCAGACGGTGGGCGACCCCACCCAATGCCACGCCGTCGCCATCGACGGCCGGGCGCCGAAATTCGACGGCGGTATCGTCACGCGGCTGGATTGCGTGCCGTTCTCGGTCGTCGTCAACCGCGACGGCGAGCGATTCCATGACGAGGGAGAGGATGTCTGGCCCAAGCGCTATGCCATCTGGGGCCGGCTGGTCGCAGCCCAGCCCGACCAGGTCGCCTATGCGATCATCGACGCCAAGGCGCGGGGGCTGTTCATGCCCTCGGTCTTCCCGCCGGTCACGGCCCCGACCCTCCGCGAACTGGCCGCGAAGCTGGGGCTGGACCCCGACGCCGTGGGCCGGACCATCGCCGAGTTCAACGCCGCCTGCCGGCCCGGCGACTTCTTCCCCACCGAGAAGGACGGGCTGCGCACCCAGGGCCTGAACCTGCCAAAGACCAACTGGGCCCGGCCCATCGACACGCCACCCTTCGCGGCCTACCAGCTCAGGCCCGGCGTGACCTTCACCTATCTGGGCCTGAAGGTGGACGCGAGCGCCCAGGTCCAGACCGCCGCCGGCCCCATGCGCAACCTGTGGGCGGCGGGCGAGATCATGGCGGGCTCGATCCTCGGTCAGGGCTATCTCGCCGGGTTCGGCATGACCATCGGCACCGTGTTCGGCCGGATCGCGGGGCAGGAGGCCGCGCAGCATGTCCTTGGATGACCCACTGATCGCCGAGGCTCGCCGCCAGATCGAGATCTGCAACGCCTGCCGCTATTGCGAGGGCTATTGCAGCGTCTTTCCGGCCATGACCCGCCAGGCGGAATTTGCCAGCGGCGACATCACCCATCTGGCGAATCTCTGCCACAACTGCCGCGGCTGCTACTATGCCTGCCAATACACCCCACCGCACGAATTCGCCCTGAACCTGCCCGCCGTGCTGGCCGAGGTCCGCACCGAAAGCTGGGCGCGCCACATCCCGCTGCCCGGCCTGTCGCGCCTGTTCCAGACCCACGGCGCGGCCATCGCAGGGGTGACGGTGGCGGCGCTGGCGGCGCTGTTCTGGGCGCTGGCGGCGCTGCGCCCCGAGGCGGGCGCAGGGTTCTACGCCTATCTCTCGCACACTGCGATGGTCGCAATCTTCGCGCCCGCCTTCCTGGTGCCGCTCGGACTGATTGCGCTGGGGATGCGATCCTACTGGCGGGAAACGCAGGGTGGCAACCTGCGGCTGGCGGACCTGCGGGCGGCCGCGGCTTCGGCCGCGCGGATGCGGAACCTCGACGGTGGGCAGGGACAGGGCTGCAACTTCGAGACCGGAGACCGCTTCAGCAACCGCCGCCGCCACGCCCACCAGGCGGTGATGTGGGGGTTTCTGATGTGTTTCGCCGCCACCTCTGCCGGGACGCTCATGCATTACCTCTTCGACTGGCCTGCCCCGTATCCTTGGTGGAGCCCGCCGAAACTGCTGGGCGTGCCAGGCGGCATGCTGATGGTGGTGGGCGCGCTCAGCCTGATCCGGCTGAAGCTGAAGGCCCCGCGAACGCTGGGCGATGCCCGCGCCTGGGGCGGCGAGATGGGCTTCGTGCTGCTGCTTGGCGGAACGGCGCTGACGGGCCTTGCGCTTTATGCCGCGACCGGCACGGTGGCGGTCGCCCCCCTGCTGGCGGTGCATCTCGCCACGGTGCTTGCGCTGTTCGTGCTGCTGCCCTTCTCGAAGATGGTGCACGGGTTCTTCAGGTTCGCCGCCCTGACGGCCGAGGCGGCACGGGCCCGCCGCGCGACCGGAAGCTGACGCACGGCCGGTCGCAAGGTTCTCGGCAAGCCGCGACGCCGTCGAACCGTGCCGCACCCGCCAACCAAGGCGAGCGGGGCGAAACCCTGAACTTCTGCCCCCGCCCGGTCGCCGGTGCGAAAAGCGACCATATGCGTCCGACCCCTCACCGGGGTTGCACAGTTCGGACGAAAAGCGATCGCAATGCCATGATGTTACATGGCGTCATGGTAGGCCCGGAGGGACTCGAACCCCCAACCAAGGCGTTATGAGCGCCCTGCTCTGACCAGTTGAGCTACAGGCCCGGCCGCGCCTTGGGTGGCAGATCGCCGGCCGTGGGTCAAGCGTCGGCGGCCCGGCTCAGGCCCGGGTGCCGGCAAAACGCGCCCGCCAGTCGGCCGTCTCCTCGTCGGTGATCTTGCGGAACAGGACCTCGGGCACGTCATAAGGATGACCCGCGACCAGCACCGAAAGCGCCGCGCGCAGATCCTCGGGCCAGGTCCAGTCCTGACAGTGAAGGGCGGCCATGATCCGTTCGGCCGCGTCGGGGATGAAGGGGCGCGAGAGGACCGCGAACAGCCGCATCAGGTTGAAGGCCAGACGCACCATCGCCGCGGCCTTCGACGGGTCGGTCTTGATCGCCGACCAGGGCGCCGCCGCCTGAAGGAATTCGTTGCCCATCACCCAGATCGCCCGCAGCTCCGCCGCGGACTTGCGCACCTCGATCGCTTCCATATGCGTGGTGTAATCCACGATCCGGCGGGCCAGCGCGTCGAGGAAGGCATCGTCGGCCGCGAGATCCTCGCCGCCATGGGGGATGCCGTCGGCGAACTTCGACCGGGCGAACTTGGTGACGCGGCTGACGAAATTGCCCAGCACATCCGCCAGATCCTTGTTCACGCTGGCCTGAAAGTTCTCCCAGGTGAACTCGCTGTCCCCGCTTTCGGGGGCATGGGACAGAAGCCACCAGCGCCAGTAGTCGGCCGGCAGGATCGACAGCGCCTGATCCATGAACACGCCGCGGCCCTGGCTGGTGCTGAACTGGCCGCCGTCGTAGGTGAGATAGTTGAACGACTTGAGGTAATCGACCAGCTTCCACGGCTCGCCCGACCCCATGATCGTGGCCGGGAAGCTGAGCGTGTGGAACGGCACGTTGTCCTTGCCCATGAACTGGGTGTAGCGCACGTCCTCGGCGCCCTCGTCCAGCCGCCACCAGCGCCGCCACGCGGCTTCCGGCAGGCCGTGCGCATCGGCCCATTCCGCGGTGCCGGCGATGTATTCGATCGGCGCGTCGAACCAGACGTAGAACACCTTCCCTTCCATCCCCGGCCAGGGCTCGGTGCCCTTCCTGACCGGCACGCCCCAGTCCAGATCGCGGGTAATGCCGCGGTCCTGCAGGCCGTCGCCGTCGTCCAGCCACTTCAGCGCGATCGAGGTGGTCAGAACCGGCCAGTCGGTCCGCGACGTGATCCAGTCGCGCAGCTGCGCGCGCAGGGCGGACTGGCGCAGATACAGGTGCCGCGTCTCGCGCACCTCGAGATCGGTCGACCCCGAAATCGCGCTGCGCGGGTCGATCAGGTCGGTCGGGTCAAGCTGCTTGGTGCAGTTCTCGCACTGGTCGCCGCGCGCCTTGTCATAGCCGCAGTTCGGACAGGTGCCTTCGATGTACCGGTCGGGAAGAAAGCGGTTGTCCGCCTTCGAGAACATCTGCTTCTCGGTCACTTCGGCGATCAGGCCGGCCTCGGCCAGACGCCCGGCGAAGTGCTGGGTCAGGGCATGGTTCCGGGCGCTCGAGGAGCGCCCGAAATGGTCGAAGGACAGACGGAAGCCTTCGGCCAGCCGCTTCTGCACCGCCCACATCTCGGCGCAGTACTCGGCCACCGGCTTGCCCGCCTTGGCGGCCGCGAGTTCCGCCGGGGTTCCGTGTTCGTCGGTGGCACAGATGAACATCACCTCGTGCCCACGCCCGCGCAGATAGCGGGCATAGAGATCGGCCGGCAGCTGGCTGCCGACCAGATTGCCCAGATGCTTGATCCCGTTGATGTATGGGATCGCCGAGGTGATCAGATGCCGTGCCATGCCTGCCCCGTCCGCGTCGCGCCGCGCCCGTCTATCGCATAGCGGGGCAGAGGTGAACGGGAAAACCGTGCGGCCGGGATCACCAGGCGGGAACGCCGATCGCCACCGGGTGCAATGCGATCAGTCCCAGGAACAGCACGCAGGCGGCGGCAAGTCGCAACGGCAGGTGCCAGATCGGCGGCGCAGGTCCCGGCATGGAGACAGGTGGCGGGTTGCGGCGGCGGCGGCGGTCGATCATCCGCATGCCGATCAGCGCGAAGGCCGCGAAGCCGCCGAACATCACCGCATGCGCGAGGTCGCCGTTCGGCGCGACATGGCCCAGAGACCACAGCGCCAGCGCGGCCAGGAAGGGATGCCGGATCGTCCCCGCGATGCCCGGCCGCGCCGGATCGAACCGCTCGTTCCGCCAGCCGCCGAAGGAATGGGGGTTGGGCCGAAAGGCCGCCAGGGCGACGATCAGGCAGGCCGCCGCCATCGCCGCCATCGTCAGCCACCCCTGCCAGGTCGCCGGCGGCCAGAGCGGCACATGCGGGGCCCGGCCTGCCGCACCGATCAGCCAGACCAGCATCGCGACCGACAGCAGCGAGTAGCCGATCGCATAGCCTGCCCGCCCCGTTGCGGCAACGATCCGTGCCTTGACCGGCGGCCGCGCCGGCACCGCATGGCTGCCGAGGAAGGCGGCCCAGGCCAGAATGTATTCGCCCCAGTCCATCGTCGGCTCCTGCCGCTGGCCAGCAAAACCCAGGCTGCGGGATCGCGCAAGATGATCCCTGTTGACTGGTCGATCAGTCAATGTATCGTCGCGCCATGCAGAACAGTGCCGCCAGTGCCGATACCGCCGCCGCTCCGGCCCGGGAGCGGATCCTGGACGCCGCAGAGCGGGTGTTCGCGCGGGACGGGTTCGCCGGGGCGGCGATGAAGGCCATCGCCACCGAAGCCGAGGTGGCGCAGGGCCTTCTGCACTATCACTTCGACAGCAAGGAGGGGCTTTATGCGGCCGTCGTGGCGCGCCGCTCGGCCCTGATAAACAAGGCCCGTGCCGAGGCGCTGGCAGAGGTGGATCTTGCGCGCCCCGACGCGCTGGAACAGGTGTTCGAGGCCCTGTTCCGCCCCCCGCTCGGCCCGGAGGGTGGCGGCGCAGACTATGCCCGGATCTTTGCCACCCTCGCGGTCGGCGGTGAACGCGACCGCTTGCTGGTGCGCGAACACTATGATCCGGTCGCCGAGCAGTTCATCGCCGCGCTGATGCAGGCCGAACCGCGCGCAGGTCGCGAGGTGGCGGCCTGGGCCTATGCCCATTCCATCGGCGCGCTGATCGGGATCGTTGCGCGGGACGGCCGGCCCGAGCGGCTGGCCTCGGGGGCCGAGGCGACACGGTGCGACACGGATACGGTTGTGGCGCGCCTGGTTGCCTATGCGGCAGGGGGATTGCGCGCCATGATCGCGGAAGAAGGGCTTATGCCCCGGACGGATTGACCCCGCGGCCGGGTGCCGCGACAGAAACGGGAGGATTATGCATGAAACCGATCAGGACTGCGGCCCTGGCGCTGACCTTGGCGGGAACTCCGCTGGCTGCGTCGGCGGCCAGCTTCGATGCCATCGTGGTCGCCGGCCACCCGCCGGTGTTCCGCTGGGTGCAGATGATCTCGCAGGCCTTCATCCCCGCAGCGACCGAGGGCTTCGCCGCCGCCGGCCACACGATCACCTTCAACGAGCAGTACGGCGGCTCGCTGGCCCCGGTGGGCGAGGAGCTGGAGACGGTGGGCGCCGGCATCGCCCAGATCGGGGTCTGCCAGTCGCTGTTCGACCCCGCGAAACTCGCGATCCAGAACGTCACATACTACACGCCGTTCGTCAGCGCGGATGCACGTCAGATCAGCATGTTGATCGACGAACTTCACAAGTCGGATGAACGCATGACGGCGGCCTATCTGGAGAATGACAACGTCTATCTCGGCGCGCCGGTGGCGATCGACGACTATCTGCTGATGACCAACTTTCCGGTCAACTCGCTCGACGACCTGCGCGGGCGCAAGATCGCGGCACCGGGGGCGGCGATAAACTGGCTGTCGGGAACGGGCGCTGTCGGGGTCTCGGGCAATCTGACCACCTATTACAACGAGTTGAAGGCCGGTGTTTATGACGGAGTGATCGTCTTCGCCTCGGCCGCCCTGCCCGGCAAGCTGTACGAGGTCGCCCCGCACATCACCCGTGCGGGTCTCGGGGCGCAGTTCGCCGGCGCGCTCTGTGCCAACAGGGACTGGTACAACGCCCTGCCGGAAGAGGGCCGCGCGGCGCTGCATGCCGCAGCGGATGTGGCGCGCGACTGGTATCTCGATGCGCTCGAAGGCGCGGTGGCGACATCGCTGGAGAAGATGGCAGCCGAAGGGGCCACGATCACCGAGGCCAGCGCCGAGATGCGTCAGGCGTGGGCCGCCGGCATGGACAATGCTGCAAAGAAATGGGCCGCGGAGCTGGACGGGCGCGGGCTGCCGGCGACCGAGATGCTGGGCACCTACATGGACGCGATGCGCGCCGCCGGCGCCACCCCGCTGCGCGACTGGGACAGGGAGTGATCAGGCCGGACAGGCCGCGGCGCGATCCGGTCGCGCTGCGGCTCCTCGATGCGGGAACCCAGGGGCTGAACGTCGCCGGCACGCTGCTGATCTTCGGGCTGATGTTGCTCATCGGCGCCGATGTGGCCGGGCGGAACCTGTTCGGCCGTCCGGTTCCCGGCGTGCCCGAGATGGTCAGCTTCTCGATCGTCGCCATCGTCTTCCTCCAGGTGCCGCAGGCGTTGCGGTCGGGACGGCTGACCCGGTCCGAGGCGCTTCTGTCGGTGCTCCGGGCGCGGGCGCCGCGCGCCGGCCGGCTGCTCGAATCGCTGTTCGATCTGGTCGGCATGGGCGTCGTCGGCGTGATCGTCTGGACCACCTGGCCGATCCTGACACGGGCCTGGAGCACCGGTCAGTTCACCGGCGCGATCGGCGATTTCACGATGCCGGTCTGGCCGGTCAAGGCCATCATCATCCTGGGCAGCTCGGTGTTGATCGCCCAGTTCGCCGCGCGCATCCTGCGCCGCCATCTCGGGCTGTCGCCGTGACCGGATTCGAGATCGGGCTTCTGGCGCTGGCGGCGATGGGGCTTCTGGTGCTGGCCGGCATGCATGTGCCGGTGGCGCTGATCCTGTGCTCCTTCGCCGGCGTCTGGGCGATCACCGGCTCGCCCCTGCTGGCCTCGCGGCTGGTGGCGCTGGCGGCCAACGAATCGATCTCCAGCTATTTCTTCGGGGTCGTGCCGCTGTTCGTGCTGATGGGTTTCCTGGTGGCCGAGGCCGGCCTGGGCCGCGACGCCTACGAGGTGGCGAACCGCGCCTTCGCCCGGCTCCGAGGCGGGCTGGGCGTCGGCACGGTCGGCGCCAACGCGATCTTCGCCGCCGTCACCGGCATCTCCATCGCCTCGGCCGCGGTCTTTACCCGGATCGCCGTGCCCGAGATGATCCGCGCCGGCTATGCACCGCGCTTTGCGGTAGGGGTGGTCGCGGGGTCGTCGGTGCTGGGCATGCTGATCCCGCCCTCGCTGCTGCTGATCCTCTACGGCATCCTGGCCGAGCAGAGCATCGGCGACATGTTCATCGCCGGCATCGGTCCCGGCATCGTGCTGTCGCTGGCCTTCGGGGTCGGGATCGTCCTGATGGCCACGCTCACCCCGGGTTTCGTCGGACGGCCCGTGCCCGTCGCCGGCCCCGCCATGCCGCTGGCCGAGACTCTGGCCAAGGCGGGGCCGATCACGCTTCTGATCCTCGTGGTGCTGGGCGGGATCTACGGCGGCATCTTCACCCCGGTCGAGGCCGGCGCCATCGGCGCCATCGCGGCGCTGGCGATCGGGATGGCACGGCGGCGGCTGGGCTGGCGGCAGCTCTGGTCGGTGCTGGTCGAGACAGGGCTGGTCACGGCCGCGATCTGCTTTCTGATCATCGCCGCGCAGATCTATGCCCGGATGCTCTCGCTGTCGGGCGTGCCGCAGGGTCTGGCGCGCGCTGCGGCGGAGGCCGACCTGGGGTTCTGGGGGCTCATGCTGGCCTATGTCGGGGCGGTCATCCTGCTGGGGATGATCCTCGATTCCTCCTCGATCCTGCTGATCGCGGTGCCGCTGATGCTGCCGGTCCTTGCGCCGATGCAGGTCGATTTGGTCTGGTTCGGGATCGTCACGGTGATCGCGGTGGAGATCGGGCTGCTGACCCCGCCCTTCGGCATATCGGTCTATGTGATCAAGTCCGCCCTGGACGACGCGACCATCGGGCTTGGCGACATCTTCCGCGGCGCGCTGCCCTTTGCCGGGCTGATGCTGGCGGTGCTGGGGCTGGTCATGGCCTTCCCGGTGCTGTCGCTCGGCCTCGTTCCGGGGCGCTAGCCGTGCCCCGCCCCACCCCCCTGCCCTGCAACGCCACACCTGAAGGAAAGGCCCCGACATGCCCCGCCGCATCATCGACATCTCCGTTCCGCTGGAGGCCGGCATCGCCTCGGACCCGCCCGTGATGCTGCCCGAGATCGACTATCTGACCCATGCCCAGACCGCCGGTCAGGTCACGGCCTTCTTTCCCGGCCTGACGCCCGACCAGCTTCCGGGCGGCGAGGGCTGGGCGGTGGAGGTGCTGCGGATCTATTCCCACAACGGCACGCATCTCGATGCGCCCTATCACCACCATTCCACCATGGACCGCGGACAGCGGGCGATCACCATCGACGAGGTGCCGCTGGAGTGGTGCTTCCAGCCAGCCGTGAAACTCGATTTCCGCCATCTCCCGGATGGCCATGTGGTTTCGGCCGCCGAGGTAGAGGCGGAACTCGACCGGATCGGCCACCGGATCGCGCCGCTGGACATCGTGCTGGTCAACACAGCCGCCGGCGCCGCCTACGGCCGTCCCGACTATGTGAACCGGGGCTGTGGCATGGGGCGCGAGGCGACCCTGTGGCTGCTGGAACGGGGTGTGCGCGTGACCGGCACTGACGCCTGGTCCTGGGATGCGCCGTTCAGCCATACCGCGAAGCGCTGGGCCGAAACGCACGACCCGTCGATCATCTGGGAAGGCCACCGCGCCAGCATGGAGATCGGATATTGCCACATCGAGAAGCTGGGCAACCTCGAGGCGCTGCCTGCGACCGGGTTCGACGTGGCCTGTTTCCCCGTCAAGCTGAAGGGCGGCTCGGCCGGTTTCACCCGCGCCGTCGCGATCATCGAGGACTGAACGATGGCCCGCCAGAAGACCATCATCACCTGCGCCGTCACCGGCGCGATCCACACGCCTACCATGTCGGACGCCCTGCCGGTCACACCGGACGCCATCGCCGAACAGGCCATCGCCGCCGCCGAGGCGGGGGCCGCGATCCTGCATCTGCATGCGCGCAACCCGGCGAACGGCGCGCCCTCCATCGATCCCGAGCACTTCGCGGGCTTCCTTCCGCGCATCAAGCAGGCGACCGGTGCGGTGGTGAACCTGTCCACCGGCGGCTCGATCCACGCCACGATCGAGGCCCGGCTTGCCCCCGCCGCACGCTTCCGGCCGGAGATGTGCAGCCTGAACATGGGCAGCCTGAACTTTTCCTTCCATACGCTGGCCGGACGCTATTCCGACTGGAAGGAGGAGTGGGAGCGGGACTACATCGCCGGGTCCGAGGGCGCGATCTTCCGCAACACCTTTGCCGACATCCGGGCGGTGGCCGAGACGATGGGGCCGCTTGGCACCCGGTTCGAGCACGAATGCTACGACGTCGGCCACCTCTACAACCTGAAGTTCTGCGTGGATCAGGGTCTGTTCCGGCCGCCGCTGTTCATCCAGTTCGTCATGGGCATCCTGGGCGGCATCGCGGCCGAGATCGACAACCTGGTGTTCCTCAAGCGCACCGCGGACCGGCTGTTCGGCGCCGGATATCAATGGTCGGTGATCGGTGCCGGGGCGGCGCAGATGCCGATGGCGCTGGTCGCCGCGCAGATGGGCGGACATGTGCGTGTCG
>JBKBMT010000051.1:0-21188 GCA_046295655.1 Gemmobacter sp.
TGCGGCGGCATTACGACGAGACCGGTGGCGGGCCGCTGATCGGCTGACCGCCGGTCGGTTTCGCTTGACCGGGTTGCAGCGGATGCCTAAATGACGCTCACCCCGCCGATGGCTGCGGGGCGACGCGCGGTTGTAGCTCAGTCGGTTAGAGTACCGGCCTGTCACGCCGGGGGTCGCGGGTTCGAGCCCCGTCAACCGCGCCATCCCTTCCCGCCCTCCGCCCTCTGGCAATGCCTGCCGCGGCAGGCTATGTGCGGGGCACAGTCGAGGGGGCGATGCCATGCCAGAGGACGGCTATCAGGAACCGGGCCAGGTCGAACGCGACTGGCGCGACGTGATCGCATCGACCGAGGAGATCATCGAGGACGCGCGCAACGGCCGCATGTTCATCCTCGTCGATCACGAGGACCGCGAGAACGAGGGCGATCTGGTGATCCCGGCGCAGATGGCCACGCCGCAGGCCGTGAACTTCATGGCCACCCATGGACGCGGCCTGATCTGTCTTGCCCTGCCGGCGGCGCGGGTCGATGCGCTGGGCCTGCCCTTGATGAGCCCCAAGAACTCCAGCCGCCACGAGACCGCCTTCACCCTGTCGATCGAGGCGCGCGAGGGGGTCACTACAGGCATATCCGCCCATGACCGGGCGCGCACCATCGCAGTCGCCATCGACCCGACCAAGGGCGCGGCCGACATTGCGACGCCGGGCCACGTGTTTCCGCTGCGGGCCCGCGATGGCGGTGTGCTGGTGCGCGCCGGCCATACCGAGGCCGCGGTAGACATTTCCCGGCTGGCCGGTCTGAACCCGGCCGGCGTGATCTGCGAGATCATGAACGACGACGGCACCATGGCCCGGCTGCCCGACCTTGTGGCCTTCGCCCAGAAGCACGGGCTGAAGATCGGGACCATATCGGATCTGATCGCCTATCGGCGCCGCTACGACCATCTGGTGAACGAGAAGGCGGTGCGGCGCGTGACATCGGCCTATGGCGGCGACTGGCTGATGCGGATCTTCGCCGACGAGACCCAGGGCGCCGAACACATCGTGCTGACCAAGGGTGACATCAGCACGGATGCGCCGGTGCTGGTGCGGATGCATGCGCTCGATCCCCTGGAGGACGTGCTGGGGCTCAATCCCGAGAGGGCGGGCGAGCTGCCTGCCGCGATGCGGCTGATCGCGGCCGAGGGCCGCGGAGCGGTGGTGCTGCTGCGCGACCTGTCGATGCGGCTGGCCACCGAGGACCATCACAGCCCGCAGACGCTGCGCCAGTACGGTCTGGGGGCGCAGATCCTGGCCGCACTCGGCCTGTCGCGGATCGAGCTTGTCACCAATTCGGCGAAACCGAAGGTCGTGGGACTCGAGGCCTATGGCCTGTCCATCACCGGCACCCGCCCGATTCCGAAAGGTTGATCCATGGCCGGCCCCAGCCACCATACCCTACCCGTGCCGCGTTTCGACAAACCGGTGAAGCTGCTGATCGTCGTGGCGCCCTATTACCGCGACATCGCCGACATGCTGATCAGCGGCGCTCAGGCCGCCGCCGAAGCCTGCGGCGCCACCACCGAGATCGTCGAGGTGCCCGGCGCGCTGGAAATCGGCCCGGCCATCGCGCTGGCCGAACGGCTTTCGAACTTCGACGGCTACGTGGCCCTCGGCTGCGTGATCCGGGGCGAGACCACGCATTACGACACGGTCTGCAACGATTCGAGCCGGGCACTGACGCTGCTCGGCCTGCAGGGCGCCTGTCTGGGCAACGGCATCCTGACGGTCGAGACACATGAACAGGCCGTGGTGCGCGCCGATCCGGCGCAGGGCGACAAGGGCGGAGGGGCGGCGCTGGCGGCATTGCATCTGATTGCGATTGCCCGCCGCTGGTCGGACGGACGCAAGGGCATCGGCTTTCGCCCCGGCGAGACGATCCTGATCGCCGGGGACGGGGACGCGCGCGCATGATCGCGGCACGGGGACAGGAGGCGCGGCGCCGCCGATCCGCCGCGCGGCTGCATGCGGTGCAGGCGCTCTATCAGCTCGAAACCTCTGGCCAGACGGTCGAGGCGGTTGCGCGGGAGTTCGAATCGCACCGCTTCGGCATGCCGCTGGAGGACGAGGGCACGAGCATCGCCGAGGCCGACATCGACCATTTCCGCGCGCTGGTGGGCGCGGCGGTGAACCTTCAGGCGCGCATCGACCAGATGACCGACCGGGCGCTGGTGGCGAAATGGCCGATCGACCGCATCGACCCGGTGCTGCGGGCCCTGTTCCGCGCCGCAGGGGCCGAGATCATCCTGTCCGGAACCCCGCCCAGGGTGGTGATAACCGAATTCGTCGATGTCGCCCGCGCCTTCTTTCCCGAGGGTCGCGAGCCGAAATTCGTCAATGCCGTTCTGGACCACATGGCGCGCGAGGCGAAGCCCGAGGCGTTCTGACCGATCGGCAGGATCGCGCGCATCGGCGCGCACGGCCCGGAATGATGACAGTTTCGAGACGTTTCCATGACTGCCGCACGGGCGCGGCAGCAGAAGGAAGCGTGGATCATGGAAACCTATATCGAGTTGTCATTCCGTTTCGGCCTGAACCTCGCGGCGATGGCAGTGCTTGTATTCGGCATGTACTACCGCCGCTATCGCGACAAGGAGCTTGCCACCACCGCGGGCATGTTCAACGTGTTTGCCTTTGCGGTGCTGGCGATCCTCTCGAATGTCGAGTTCTCGATTGCCGCGGGCTTCGGTCTGTTCGCGATCCTCGCGCTGTTCAGCCTGCGATCCGAACAGATCGGAAAGATCGAGATCACCTACTTCTTCGGCGCCATTTCGATTGCCGTGATCTGCTCGGTTCTCGGCACCTCGCTGATCCTCGTCGGGCTCGCGCTGGCCGGCGTTCTGTCGGCGGCCTGGATCATCGACCACCCGAAGGTGCTTGCCAGCGCCGACGGGGTGAAGGTCACGCTGGACAAGATCGACCCGCACGCGCTTTCGGACCGGGCGGCGATGCGGGCGGATCTGTCGCAGCGGCTGGGTGTCGAGGTGCGGGAATACCGGATCGTCGCGATCAACTACGTCAACGACCTCGCACAGCTCGACGTGTTCTATCGCAAGCCGAGGGGGCAAGTGCGATGATCGCGACGTCGCTGCCGGCGCCGGCCGTCCCGTCCCGGCTCGATGCCTTTGGACAGGGGTTCGCACCCGTGGCGCTGCACGAACTGGAGGCACACGCGGCCATGCTCGAGCGGCTCGACAACAAGTATGTCGTTCCGTTTGCCGTCCTGGACCGGCTTGCAGACCGGCTTGCCGAAACCTTCCATGTGCTGGAGATCGACGGTACGCGCAGCTTCCGCTATGCCACGACCTATTTCGACACGCCGGACCGGCGGGCCTATTTCGACCATCTGCAGGGGCGTCGGCGACGCTGCAAGGTAAGGGTGCGGCGATACCTGGACGCCAACCAGAGCTTTGTCGAGATCAAGCTGAAGGACCGGCGCGACACTACGGTGAAGCGCAGGTTTTGCACTGATCCCCGGACCTATCCCCTGCTTGACCCGTCACGGTTCGCGCGGATCGCGGAAGCCTATCGCCTGCAATACGGCGAGCCGTTCGAGGATCCGCTGGCACCGACGCTGGAGGTGTTCTATCGGCGCCTGACGCTTGTCGCCCGCGACGGGGGCGAGCGGATGACGGTCGATTCGCAGCTTTCATTCGTGGCGTCGGATGCACGCCGGGGGGTGCGCAGCGATCTGGTGATCGTCGAGACCAAATCCCGCAACGGTCGCGGTCTGGCCGACCGGCTGCTCAGGGCCGCCCATGTCCACCCGGTCGGCGCCTGTTCGAAATACTGCCTCGGGATGGCGGCGCTGGGCCAGGTCGGGCGGGCCAACCGGTTCCTGCCGGCGCTTCGCAGGCTCGGTCTGCGCTGAACTCCGCGTATCGTGACAATCTGTCGCTTCCGACGTGCTACCGAAGTGCTATCTTGAGGGAAGCAAACGCGGGGGCGTGCCATGCCGAAACTGATCCGACTCTACATCACCCATGTCGCCATCGGCTTCGGCATCTCGGCGGCGTTTCTGGCCGGTCTTCTGGCGCTTGACGTCGCCCATCTGCGGCATCTGATCCTGAACACCGAAATGGGCTGGCTTGCCGGCTTCATGATCTTCATGTTCTCCGGGTCGATCTTCGCCGGGGTCCAGTTCGGTATTGCGGTGATGCGCATGGCCGAGCCCGAGGGTGGGCCCCGTGGCGGCAGTCGCGCGCCGGTCATCCGGCCCGAGCCGGTGCCTGTGCATGCCGCGGCCGGGGTGCGCCGGCGCGGGGTCTGACCGGTCGGGTTGACCTCGCACTCCGTGCCGCTAGGGTGACGCTGCCTTCTGCGATGGACGTTGCCCGATGCCTTTCCGGACGATTGCGGCGCTGGTTGCCCTGCTGATTTCGGGTGCGGCCGATGCGGTGCAGGCGCAGCCGCTGCGGGTGCTGGCCACCGTCGGCATGGTCGGCGATCTGGCTGCTGCCGTGGGCGGGGATTGTGCCGTGGTCGAGGTTCTGGTGCCCGCGGGCGCCGATCCGCACGTCTATCGCCCCACGGCCGCGGATGTGCGCAGGCTGGGCGAGGCCGAGCTGATCCTGCATGTGGGCTTCGGGCTGGAAGGGCAGTTCGGGGCGCTGCTGGGCCGGATCTCGGACCGCCGTCCGGTGCTGGCCGTCGGCCCCGCCGGCGTTCCGGCCGAGGCGCTGATTCCGACCGACGAGATGCAGGGGGTCGATCCTCATCTTTGGATGGATCCCGCGCTCTGGTCCGGGATCCTTGCCCCTGTGGCCGCGGCGATGGCCGCGCAGCGTCCCGACTGTGCCGCGGACTTCACAGCCCGCGCGGCCGAGGCCGGGCAGGATCTGGCGGCGCTCGACGGCTGGCTGCGCGAGTCGATCGCAAGCATCCCGGAGCCGCTGCGGGTGCTTGTCACCGCGCATGACGCCTTCGGCTATTTCGCCCGCGCCTACGGGCTGCGCGAGGAGGCGATCCAGGGCCTTTCGACCGAGTCCGAGGCCGGCATCGCCGACATCCGTGCCGTGGCCGACATCGTGCTGGAAACCGGCGTGCCGGTGGTGTTCGTGGAAAGCTCGGTCAATCCCCGGGCGATCCGCGCCATGATCGAATCCGTCTCGGCCCGAGGCGGGCACGTCGCGGTGGGGGGCGAGCTGTTTTCCGACTCGCTCGGCCCGGACGGGACCGCAGAAGGCACATATGTCGGCATGCTGCGCCACAATGGACGCACCGTCACCCTGGGCCTTGGCGGGACGCCGGCGCCCTGGCCCGAGCGGCTTGCGCCGTTCGCCGCGCGCTGGGGGCTTGCAGAGTGACCCGGCCGCGGCCACCTTGGCCGCGAAAGGAAGCGTCATGCCCGACCAGCCGCTGCACGAGCCGCATTTTGCGCTTCATGTCGAGGATCTGACCGTCAGCTACCATACCGCGCCGGTGCTTTGGGACATCGACCTTGATGTGCCGCCAGGGGTGATGGCCGCGGTCGTCGGGCCGAATGGCGCGGGAAAATCCACGCTTCTGAAGGCGGTTCTGGGCCTCGTGCGCCCGGTTGCCGGCCACGTCCGCCTGTTCGGCCTGCCGTTCGAGAAGGCGCGCCATCGGGTCGGTTATGTGCCGCAGCGATCGAGCGTGGACTGGGACTTTCCCGCGACGGCGCTCGACGTGGTGCTGATGGGGCGCTACGGGCGGCTCGGCTGGTTCCGCCGCCCGGGCCGGGCCGACCGGGACGCGGCGCTTGCCGCACTCGACCGGGTCGGCATGCTGGACTATGCCCGACGCCAGATCGGACAGCTCTCGGGCGGCCAGCAGCAGCGGGTGTTCCTGGCCCGGGCGATGGTCCATGACCCCGACATCCTGATCCTCGACGAGCCGATGGCCGGTGTCGATGCCCCGACCGAGGCAGCGATCGTCGATCTGCTGAAGGGCCTGCGCGATGCAGGCCGCACGGTGATCGTGGTGCACCACGACCTGACCACGGTCCGGCGCTATTTCGACTGGCTGGTGGTCCTGAACGTCCGCGTCATCGCCCAGGGCCCGGTGGCCGATGTCTGGCGGCCCGAGGTTCTGCGGCAGGCCTATGGCGGGCCGGGTGCCTTGCTGGCCGGAGCCGAGCCGTGACGATCTGGCTGGCCGATCCGACGTTGCGCACGGTGCTGGCCGGCGCCGCGATCCTCGGGGTCACCGCCGGCGTCCTGGGATCCTTCGCGGTGCTGCGGCGGCAGAGCCTGATGGGCGACGTCCTTGCCCATGCGGCGCTGCCGGGCCTGTGCATCGGCTTCCTTGCGGCCGGGGCCCGTGCACCCTCGGCCCTGATGGCCGGCGCCTTCCTGACCGGCGGGCTTGCGGCCGGCGCGGTGGCGGTGATCGGACGGTTGACCCGGCTCCGCACGGATGTCGCGCTGGCGGTGGTGCTGAGCCTGTTCTTTGCGGCAGGGGTGGTTCTGCTGACCTTCGTCCAGACCCGCGGCGGCGGGGCACAGGCCGGGCTGACGGCCTTTCTGTTCGGTCAGGCGGCAGCGATCCTGCGCGCGGACCTGTGGGTTATGGGCACGGTGGCGGCGGTGTCGCTGGGCCTTCTGGCGGCGTTCTGGAAGGAGGCCGAGGCGGCGGTTTTCGACCCCGACCACGCCCGGGTCCAGGGGTTGCCAGTAGCCATGGTGGAGGTCGGCCTGACGCTGATGGTGGCGGTGGCGGTCGTGGTGGGTCTCCAGATGGTCGGCGTGGTGCTGATGACGGCGATGCTGGTCGCCCCGGCCGTTGCCGCGCGGCAATGGGTGAACCGTCTGGCGCCGATGGTGCTGCTCGCGGCCGCCTGCGGGGTGATGGCAGGCAGCGTCGGCGCGGTTCTGAGCACGCTCGGCCGCGGGCTTTCGACCGGGCCGCTGATCGTGCTGTCGGCAACCCTGATTGCGGTCCTGTCGCTGTTGTTCGCGCCGGGGCGCGGGGTTCTGTGGCGCGCGCTGCGCGACCGCGCGCTTCGCCGGCGGCTGGAGGGGCGGAGGGTTCTGGCGACGCTGGCCGCGCTGGGACGCGCCCACGACGACCCCGGCTATGCCGCCGAGGCGGGCATGATCGACACCGCCCACGGCACCGCGACCGCCCGGGTTCTGGCACGTCTGACCGAGGCCGGCCTTGTCCGCCGCGTTTCCCGTCCGCCAAAGACCACCCCGCATTGGGAACTGACCGAGGCCGGCCATCGCGTCGTCGGCCGGAGCGGGGAGCGGGAATGACCCTGTCCCCCGATGCCGCGATCCTGCTGACCGGGGTTCTGGTCGCCGTGGCCGCCGCACCGCTGGGTCTGTTCCTGGTGCTGCGCGGCGCGGCGATGCTGACCGATGCGGTCAGCCATGCGGTGCTGCCCGGGATCGTGCTGGTCTGGCTGGCGACCGGGGCGGTCAGCGGGCTTCTTCCCATGTTCGGGGCGGTGGCGGCGGGGCTCGCGACGGTGGCGCTGGTGGCGCTGGCCGAACGCAGCCGGCTGATGGCCGGCGACGCGGCGGTGGGGCTGGTGTTCCCGGCGCTGTTCGCGCTGGGGGTGCTGCTGGTCAACCTCTATGCCCGCGATGTCCATATCGACGCCGACGCGGTGCTGCTGGGCGAGATCGGGTTGGTATGGCTCGAGACGCGCAGCCTGTTCGGGCTGGACCTGCCGGCCGCGGCCGTGCCGCTGATCGCCGTCGCGGCGGTCAACTTCGCCGTGGTCGGTCTGTTGTGGAAGGAGCTGAAGCTGTCGAGCTTCGATCCGGTCCTTGCCGCCGCCATGGGCTTCCGCCCCGGTCTTCTGCACCTTCTTCTGTTTGCGCTGACCGCGGCGACGGCGGTGGCGGCCTTCGATGCGGTGGGGGTGATCCTGTTCGTGGCCTTCGTGGCCGTACCGCCGGCGACCGCGCTTCTGCTGACCGACCGGCCGGGGCGGGCGCTGGGGCTGGCAGTGGTGCTGGCGGTCGTTGCGGCTGTGGCGGGGCAGGCCATTGCCGTCGGCTGGAACATCTCGATCGGGGGCATGATGGCGGTGGCGACCGGCCTTCCCTTCCTTCTCGCGCTGCTGGCGGCGCCGCGGAACGGCGTGCTTGCCCGGCTGGCCCGCCGCCGGCAGGAACGGCTCGACCACGACTGCCGCGCCCTGGCGGCGCATCTTCTGTCGCACCGCGGTGCGCCCGACGAGGCGGAGGAGAACACCGCACGCGCCCTTCGCGAGCATCTTCGCTGGCCGCCCGCGCGGGCCGAGCGGGTGATCCTGCGCGCGCTCGACCGCGGGCTCATCCGGCGCGAGGGGGCGCGGCTGGAGCTGACGGAAAAGGGGATGGCGGAAGCCGGGGCGCTGTTCGACCCGACCCGACGCGGCTGAGGGCGCGGTCCGGCGCGCCGCGAGCCGGCTATCCCCGCCGCCGCCGGCGCGCGCCGCCCTCGCCGCCGGTGTTGAAGGCGACGTCCGGCAGCGTCACGACGCGCCCGAGTTCGGGGAAGGCATCGGTCGCATGGGGCAGGGCATTCGCATTCACGAAATGCTCCTGGAAGCGCGGCTCGATCGCCGTTTCCACCTTGTGGATCGCGCGCACCATCGCCTCGACCCGCGCCCGCGCGGCCCGGCTGCACAAGGCGATCCGCGCCCCGGTGCCGGCGGCGTTTCCGGCCGACCGCACCCGGTCGAGGGCCGCGTCGGGAATCATGCCCAGCACCATCGCGTGCAGCGGGCTGATATGCGCCCCGAAGGCGCCGGCCAGGACGATCCGGTCCACCCGCTCGACCCCCAGCGCATCCATCAAGAGCCGCGCCCCGGCGTAAAGCGCGGACTTGGCCAGCTGGATCGCGCGGATGTCGTTCTGGGTGACGGTGATGCGCGGCCCGCCGGTGGCGGAGGCGTCGTGCAGCAGATAGGCATGGGTCCGCCCCTCGGGCACCAGCCGGGCGCTGCCGGTCTGATCCGCGCTGCCGATCAGGCCCGAGGCGTCGAGAAGCCCCGCCATGCGCATCTCGGCCACCGCCTCGATGATGCCCGAGCCGCAGATGCCGGTGACGCCGGTCGCGGCCGTTGCCTCGGCAAAGCCGGGCTCGTCCGACCACAGATCGCAGCCGATGACCCGGAACCGGGGCTCCTTCGTCGCCGGATCGATTCGGACCCGTTCGATGGCGCCCGGCGCGGCCCGCTGGCCGGACGAGATCTGCGCCCCCTCGAAGGCCGGACCGGTCGGCGAGGAACAGGCCAGCACCCGTCGCCGATCGCCGAGCAGGATCTCGGCATTCGTGCCGACATCCACGATCAGCACCAGATCCTCGGACCGGTCGGGCTCTTCCGCCAGCGCAACCCCGGCCGCATCCGCCCCGACGTGGCCCGCGATGCAGGGTAGCAGATAGGCCCGCGCGCCGGCGCCGGTCCCCGACAGCCCGATCTCGCGCGCGGGCAGCGTCAGGCTGTCGGCGGTGGCGAGCGCGAAGGGCGCCTGGCCAAGCTCCACCGGGTCGATGCCGAGAAGGAGGTGGTGCATCACCGGGTTGCAGACCACCACCACCTCGAGGATGCGCTCCGCGGCGATCCCGGCCTCGGCGGCCAGACCGCGGGCCAGTTCGTCCAGCGCTGCCCGCACGGCCGCCGTCATCTCGGCTGCGCCGCCGGGGTTCATCATGGCATAGGAAACCCGGCTCATCAGATCCTCGCCGAACCGGATCTGCGGATTCATCACACCGGCCGAGGCACGCACCGACCCGTCGGCAAGATCGACCAGATGCGCCGCGATGGTGGTCGAGCCGAGGTCGATCGCCAGCCCGAACAGACCCGCCTCGTCGAAACCGGGGAAGATGCCGGTAATCAGGGGCGGGTCGCCGCGGTGATCGTCGAACACGGCAAGCGTCACCGCCCAGCCACCCTTGCGCAGGGCCGCCTGCAACTGGGGCAGAAGCGCCGGCACAACTGCTGCCCCCGCTATCCCCCACTGGTCGGCCAGCGCCCGGCACAGCCGTTGCAGATCGCCCGACGGGTCGTGCATGTCGGGCTCGGCCACCTCGACATAGATGCGTCGCGTTGCCGGATCCATGGCAACGGGGCGGGCATCGGCGTCCTTGCGGATCACCTGGCGGTGCAGCTGGCTTTCGGGCGGCACGTCGATCACCGCATCCGACAGGATGCAGGCCTGACAGCCCAGCCGCCGCCCGGCGGCCAGCCCGCGCTTGGTCCGATAGCGTTCCTCGACGGCGTTCCAGGCCGACAGCGCGGCCTCGGATACGGTCAGGCCGTGCTTTGCGAATTCGCCGAAGGCCGGAACGATCTGGCATCTGGAACAGATGCCGCGACCGCCGCAGACCGAATCAAGGTCCACCCCCAGCCGGCGCGCCGCAGCCAGCACCGTGGTGCCCCTGGGCACCCGCCCGCGCTTGCCCGAGGGGGTGAAGATGACAAGCGGATCGGTCTGGTCGGTCATGGCGCGGTCCCCGCAGGCGTGCCGCGTTTGTAGCCCCTTCGCGTGGCGGGACAAGCGCCGAAGAGCGGCGGCGCAGCCGCCGGAAACGGCATGGTCGGGGCGACTGGATTCGAACCAGCGACCTGCGGTACCCAAAACCGCCGCGCTACCAGGCTGCGCCACACCCCGAACGGGGCCTTCCTACCGGGTTGCGGCGCGGCAGGGAAGAGCGGGCATCACTCGCAGGGCCAGGCCGCGCCGTCGCCAAGGGCCGGGTGGCGCAGCTCGGCCCCCGGCCGGATGCCCAGCCGCTCTGCAAGGCCGCCATTGATCTCCAGCACCGCCTTGACCCCGGGGCCGCCGTCGATCGGGGTTTCGTCATGGGGTCGGGCGTTGACATGCACCCGCGTCACCCGTCCGGCCTCGTCGGCGAAGATCATGTCCAGCGGGATGAGCGTGTTGCGCATCCAGAAGCTCGCCCGCACCGGACGGTCATAGAGAAACAGCATCCCGGCACTGCGCGGCAGCCTTTCGCGGAACATCAGGCCACGCGCGCGGGTCGCGTCGGTGTCGGCCAGCTCGACCGTGAAGCGGGCCTGCCCGCCCGACCAGCGCAGATCGACCCGGTCGGGTGCGCAGTCGGCGACCGCGGGACCGGCAAGGGCCGCCAGCACCGCGCAGAGCGCGGCGCGCAGCGTCATTGCGACGACTGCCGCAGCACGATGTCCCAGGCCAGCACCTCGACCGCCATCCGGCCGCGCTTGCCCTCGATGATGCGCAGCCCGATCGCCTCGCCCGGCTGAAGGTCGGCAAGCCCCGACTGCCGCAGCACCTCGATGTGCACGAACACATCCTCGGGTCGGCCGAACACGTTGGCAAACCCGAAGCCCTTGCCCTTGTCGAACCATTTCACCCTGGCCGGTTCGATCGGGCGCGAGCCAAGCGTCTCGAGCACTTCCGGCGGCAGATCCTCGCCCAGCTGGAATCCCGTGCCCTCGGGCGGATGGATCGCCAGAACCTCGGTCGCCTGAACCCCACGCGGCGTGGTCTGGACCCGGATCTCGATCCCCGCGCCATCCGCAACCGACCCCTGGCCATAGTTGCGCAGGATGTTCGCATGCAGAAGGATATCCGGTCCCCCGGAGTCGGCAACGACGAAGCCGAATCCCTTGACCGGATCGAACCATTTCACGCGGCCAGCCACGACCACGCGGTTTTCCGCGTGTTCCTCGTCCACCATCTCGATGAGCCATCCCCAGTTAGCTCCGCTCCAAGGATTTGCGCGAACAGGCGGATCTTTCAACCTTAGAATATCACGCAAAAGTAGGGGGTGACGCGGCGTCGTGGCGGGATCAGGGGCTCAGGCGGGTCACATTCCAGTGTTCCGCATCATGGGCCCGGACCCAGCGGAACCGGTCGTGCAGGCGGAAGGCGCCGTCGGCCCAGAACTCGATCTCGACCGGGCGGATGCGGAACCCGCCCCAGAACGGCGGCCGCGGCGGGCTGGTGCCGTGCCGGGCGGTCTGCTTTGCGACCTCGGCCATCAGCGTCAGCCGCGAGGCCAGCGGTTGTGACTGCCGCGACGCCCAGGCGCCCAGCCGGCTTTGCAGCGAGCGGCTGGCGAAATAGGCATCGGCCTGCGGCCCGTCCTCGCGCGTGACGGTCCCGCGAACCCGGATCTGGCGGCGCAGCGACTTCCAGTGCATCACGAAGGCGGCTTTGCCGGCTGCCTCGATCTCCTGCGCCTTGACCGACCCGTAGTTGGTGTAGAACACGAAGGCATCGGCCTCGATTTCCTTCAGCAGCACCATGCGCGCGTTCGGCATGCCTGCCGGATCGACCGTGGCGAGCGCAATGGCATTGGCGTCGTTCGGCTCGGTCCGTTCGGCCTCGGCCAGCCAGGCCCGAGCGATGGCAAAGGGATCGTCGCCGGCAAAGATGCCCCCGCGGTCGCCGTCGCTGCCCATTCCGTCCCCCATCACATTGCCTTGAAGCGCCCCGTGCGATGGCCTACACCCGTCGCCACCCGGGGGAAAGTGGACGAGGGACAACGCATGTCAACCGGTCTGATGCAGGGCACGCGCGGGCTCATCATGGGGCTCGCCAACGACAAGTCCATTGCCTGGGGGATCGCACGGGCACTGGCCGGGCAGGGGGCGAGCCTCGCCTTCTCCTACCAGGGCGAGGCATTGAGGAAGCGGGTCGAGCCGCTGGCGGCACAGGTCGGATCGTCGCTTCTGGCCGAATGCGACGTGGGCGACGATGCCAGCATCGACGCCCTGTTCGCGAAGCTGAGGGAAAGCTGGGACAGCCTCGATTTCGTGGTTCATGCGATCGGTTTCTCGGACAAGACCGAATTGCGCGGCCGCTATGTCGATACCAGCCGGGCGAATTTCGCCATGACGATGGACATATCGGTCTATTCGTTCACCGCCGTCTGCCAGCGCGCCGCGGCGATGATGCCGAACGGGGGCAGCCTGCTGACCCTGACCTACTACGGCGCCGAGAAGGTGATGCCGCATTACAACGTGATGGGCGTGGCCAAGGCGGGGCTGGAGGCGAGCGTCAAGTATCTGGCCGAGGATCTGGGCAAGAACGGCATTCGCGTGAACGCGATCTCGGCCGGGCCGATCAAGACGCTGGCCGCCAGCGGGATCGGCGATTTCCGCTATATCATGAAGTGGAACGAGCTGAATTCGCCGCTGCGCCGGAACGTGACGCAGGAAGAGGTGGGAAAGGCCGCGCTGTTCCTGCTGTCCGACCTCGGCTCGGGCACGACCGGCGAGAACCTGCATGTCGATGCGGGCTACCATGTCGTCGGCATGAAGGCCGTCGATGCCCCGGATATCGATGCGGTCACGGGCCGCAAGGGACAGGACTGACCGATGCGCCGGCGCGGCCCCGCCCGCCCCGAGATCACCATCGCCGCCCGGACGGCACGATGCCGGGTCCGGCCCATCCGCGAGGGCAACCGACCATGACCGACCGCCTGCCGCACGAGAGGGGTTTCCACGTCAGCTGGGACCAGATCCACCGCGACGCACGGGCGCTGGCCTGGCGGCTGCAGGGGCAGGGGCCGGGCCCCGACGGCGTATGGCGGGCCGTCGTCGGCGTAACCCGGGGCGGGCTGGTGCCGGCGATGATCGTCAGCCGCGAGCTGGATATCCGCGTCGTCGATACGATCAGCGTGAAATCCTACAACCACCAGGCCCAGATGGAGCCGGTGGTGACCAAGGCGCCGCAGGCAGATCTGATGGGCGACGGATCGGGCATCCTGATCGTGGACGACCTGGTGGACAGCGGCAAGACGCTGGAACTGGTGCGCCGGCTCTATCCCAGGGCGCATTTCGCCACCGTCTACGCCAAGCCCAAGGGCAAGCCGCAGGTCGATACCTGGATCACCGAGGTCAGCCAGGATACCTGGATCTTCTTCCCATGGGACATGGCCCTGCAATACGTCCAGCCCCTCCGGGGCACCGACGACTGAACGGCCCTAGTCCGACAGCTGCCTGGCGACCAGCCATGACACCGGAACCGCGGCGACGAAGCCGGCGATCGCGGCCAGCACGATCGGGCGTGTCGTGTCGAAACCCGACGCGAGCGCGATCACGATGAAGCTGCCGGCCAGGGTTGCCCCGGCCATTATGAAGACGACGAGCATCAGACGGGTCATCGAAGTCCTTTCCCGAAGGCGCGTTTCTGTCGTCTTGTGAAGCGCGAAGGGCTCGGGCAGACAATGACGCAGGTCAAGTCGCCGGCACGGAACCGGCCCGGAAGGATGCACCGATGCCGATGCCCCTGAACCCAGCCATCGCCGCCACCTTTGCTCCCCCGGTGATGGAGGCGCGCCGATGGGTTGCCGAGACGCCGCTTCCGCCGGGGCGCCCGCTTCTGAACGTCAGCCAGGCTGCGCCGGTCGATCCGCCACCCGAGGCGTTGCGCCGGGCACTGGCCGCGGCCGCGCTGGAGGTGCCGCAGGCGCATCTCTATGGCCCCGTCCTCGGGCTGGCCGATCTGCGCGCCGAGGTGGCGGCGCAGTGGTCGGCCGCCTATGGCGGCGCGATCCGGCCCGATCAGGTGGCAATCACCCAGGGCTGCAACCAGGCGTTCTGCGCAGCCATCGCCACCCTGGCCGGGGCGGGGGACGAGGTGATCCTTCCGTTCCCATGGTATTTCAACCACCGGATGTGGCTCGAGATGGCGGGCGTTACCTGCGTGCCCCTGCCATGTGGCCCCGACATGGTGCCCGATCCGGCCGAGGCGGCGGCGCGGATCACCCCGCGCACCCGCGCCATGGTGCTGGTCAGCCCGAACAACCCGACCGGGGCGGAATATCCCGCCGCGGTGCTGTCGGCGTTCCGCGATCTGGCCCGCAGCCACGGCCTCGCCCTGATCCTCGACGAGACCTACCGGGACTTCGACAGCCGGAGCGGCGCGCCGCACGATCTGTTCGCCGATCCCGACTGGACCGAGGTTCTGATCCATCTCTACAGCTTCTCGAAGGCCTATCGCCTGACCGGCCACCGGGTCGGAGCCATCGTTGCCGATGCGACGAGGCTGGCCGAGGTGGAGAAGTTCCTTGACACCGTCGCGATCTGCCCAAGCCAGCTTGGCCAGATCGGCGCGCTCTGGGGCATGCGCAACCTTGCGCAATGGGTGGCCGGCGAACGCGACGAGATCCTGGGTCGCCGTGCCGCGCTGACGGCGGCCTTTCCGTCGCTTCCGGGCTGGCGGCTTCGGGGTTGCGGTGCCTACTTCGCCTGGGTCGAGCACCCCTTCACCCTGTCCTCGGCCGAGGTCGCCCGCGCCGCGCTGGCACGGCTGGGCGTTCTGATGCTGCCCGGCACCATGTTCACGCCTGACGGCGATCCCGGCGGACGCGCCGGGTTGAGGATCGCCTTCGCAAATGTCGACCGCGCCGGGATCGACGATCTGGTCGGACGGCTCCGCGCGCTGGACCTGCCGCGGGCGTGACCGCCCGCACCCTTGCCCGGCACCGCGCCGTCCCGTAAGGAAGTCCGACCGTCAGGAGGGGTGTCGATGGCGAAGGGTGGCAAGGTCGGGAACGCGCTGGTCTGGGTGTTGCTGGTGCTGCTCATAATCGGGCTTGCGGGCTTCGGGATCACCAATTTCGGCGGCACGGTCCGCGCCATCGGCAAGGTCGGCGACCAGGAGATCTCGACCAACGCCTATGCCCGCGCGGTGCAGCAGGAACTTCAGGCGCTTTCGGCCCAGACCGGGCGCAACGTCCCCTTTGCCGAGGGTCAGGCGATGGGTGTGGACCGGATGGTGCTGGAACGGCTGGTGACCCTCGCCGCGCTGGACGACGAGGCGGCGCGGATCGGGATATCGGTGGGCGATGCGCGGGTCGCGCGCGAAATACGTGCGATGCCGGGCCTTGCCGGCGTCTCGGGCCAGTTCGATCGCGACGGCTATCGCTTCGCGCTGGAACGCCTCGGCTTCACCGAGGCGCAGTTCGAGGCGCAGGTGCGCGCCGACATCGCCCGCGGCATCCTTCAGGGTGCGGTTGCGGGCGGGTTCCAGGGCTCCACCGTGCTTGCCGATGCGATCTGGGACCATATCGCCGAACGGCGCTCGTTCAGCGTGCTGCGGCTCACCGAGGCCGATCTGGACACACCGCTGCCGGAGCCGGACGAGGCGGCGCTGCGCGCCTTCCATGCCGGGAATCCCGATCTCTACACCCGGCCGGCGGCGCGCCGTATCACCTATGCCGCGCTGCTGCCCGAGAATCTGGTGGACCAGGCGATGCCGGACGAGGCGCTTCTGCGGCGCGCCTACGAGTCGCGTCTGGCAGAGTTCGTCCAGCCCGAACGCCGGCTGGTGGAACGGCTGGTCTTTCCCTCGGCCGAGGCGGCCGAGGCGGCGCGCAACCGGCTGGATGCAGGCCAGGTCAGTTTCGAGGTGCTGGTCGCCGAACGCGGTCTGACGCTCGACGATGTGGACATGGGCGATGTGGCCGAGGACGATCTGGGCGCTGCCGGGGCGGTGGTCTTTGCGATGGACGAGCCGGGCGTCGTCGGCCCGCTGCCGACACCGCTCGGGCCGGCGCTCTTCCGCATGAATGCCGTCCTTGCCGCCCAGGAGACGAGCTATGACGAGGCGCGCCCGCTGCTGGTCGAGGAACTTGCCACCGACGCGGCCCGGCGCCTGATCGCCGACCGGATCGACGACATCGACGATCTCCTGGCGGGCGGGGCGACGCTCGAGGATCTGGCCGACGAACCCGGAATCGTCGTCGAGACGATCGAGGTCATCCCCGGCGCAAGCGAGGGGCTGATGGCCTATCCTGCGTTCCGCGAAAGGGTGACGCGCGTGACCGATCGCGACTTCCCCGAGGTGTTCCGGCTGGAGGACGGCGGCATCGCGGCCCTGCGGCTGGACGCCGAGGTGCCGGCGCGGGCGCTCGCATATGACGAGGTTGCGGAACGGGTGGCCGCCGATGCCCGGGCCGCGGCCCTGCGCGCCGCCCTGATCGAGCTGCGCGACCGCGCCGCCGAGGCGGTCGCGGCAGGCGCGGGGCTGGCCAGCTTCGGCATCGTCACCAATCACGCGGCGTTGCCGCGCGACGGTCGGGTGGACGGCGCACCGCCCGACCTTCTGACCAGGATCTTCGCCATGGACGAAGGGGCGCTCCTGCCGGTTGCCGAGGGGGACTTCGTGGCGCTGATCCGGCTGGACGCGATCCTGCCCGCCGACCCGGAGGCGCCCGAGGCGGCGTTCCTGCGGCAGGCCTGGGTCATGCAGTCCGGGCAGGAGATGGGCGACGATGCCTTTGCGCTGTTCGCCCGCGACGCCCTGACCCGGGCCCGCATCCAGATCAACGATGCCGCCGTCCAGGCGGTCAACGCGAACCTGCGCTGAGGCAAACCTTCATGGCGCTCGAGCCCGATTTCGCCCGGTTCGAGGCAGGCTGGAACGCCGGCCGAAACCAGATCGTCTGGGCCCGGCTGGCGGCGGACCTCGACACGCCCGTGTCGCTGATGCTGAAGCTTGCCGAGGCGCGGGCCGATACCTTCATGCTGGAATCGGTCACAGGCGGCGAGGTCCGAGGGCGCTACTCGGTCGTCGGAATGAAGCCCGATCTGATCTGGCAGTGCCGCGGCACGCGCTGCCGGATCAACCGAGAGGCCCGGTTCGACCGCGATGCCTTTTCCGACCTGCCCGATGCCCCGCTCGACAGCCTACGCGCTCTGATCGCGGAAAGCGCGATCGACATGCCCGAGGGGCTGCCGGCCATTGCCGCGGGGCTGTTCGGCTATCTCGGCTACGACATGGTGCGGCTCGTCGAACGCCTGCCGCAGACCAATCCCGACCCGCTGGACCTGCCGGACGCGGTGCTGATGCGGCCCTCGGTGGTGGCGGTCCTCGACGGGGTCAAGGGCGAGGTGACGGTCGTGGCCCCGGCCTGGGTCGGTTCCGGCCTGTCGGCCCGGGCCGCCTATGCCCAGGCTGCGGAGCGGGTGATGGACGCGCTGCGCGATCTCGACCGGGCGCCACCCTCGGCCGGGCGCGACCTCGGCACCTCCGCGCCGCTGGGCGATCCGCGCTCGAACTTCACCCGCGAGGGATACATGGCAGCGGTCGAGCGGGCCAAGGACTATATCCGCGCAGGCGACATCTTCCAGGTGGTGCCGAGCCAGCGCTGGGCGCTGGATTTCCCGCAGCCCCCCTTCGCGCTTTATCGTTCGCTGCGAAGGACCAATCCGTCGCCCTTCATGTTCTTCTTCAACTTCGGCGGCTTCCAGGTTGTGGGCGCCAGCCCCGAAATCCTCGTTCGCCTGCGCGACGGCGAGGTGACGATCCGCCCGATTGCCGGCACCCGCCGCCGCGGCGCGACGCCCGAGGAGGACCGGGCGCTGGAGGCCGAGCTTCTGGCCGATCCGAAGGAGCGGGCCGAGCATCTGATGCTGCTCGACCTCGGGCGCAACGATGTGGGACGGGTCGCGAAGGTGGGCACCGTGCGGCCCACCGAACAGTTCATCATCGAGCGTTACAGTCACGTGATGCACATCGTCTCGAATGTCGTGGGCGAGATCCGCGAGGGCGAGGACGCGCTGTCGGCGCTGCTGGCCGGGCTGCCCGCCGGCACCGTCTCGGGCGCGCCCAAGGTGCGGGCGATGGAGATCATCGACGAACTGGAACCGGAAAAGCGCGGCATCTACGGCGGCGGCGTCGGCTACTTCGCCGCGAACGGCGAGATGGATTTCTGCATCGCGCTGCGCACCGCTGTGGTGAAGGACGGAACGCTCTACATCCAGGCCGGGGGCGGCGTTGTCTATGACAGCGACCCGGCGGCGGAATACGAGGAAAGCGTGAACAAGGCCCGCGCCCTGCGCCGCGCGGCCGAGGATGCCGGGCTGTTCGTGCGCGACGGCAACCGCTGAGGCGACTGCGGCGGTGACAGGGAGGGCGAGACGATGCTTGTTGCCGAACTGATCCGCCGCAAGCGCGACGGCCACGCCCTGGATCCGGCCGAGATTGCCCACATCGCCCGCGGGCTTTCGGACGGCAGCATCCCCGACGCCCAGATCGCGGCCTTCGCCATGGCGGTGTTCTTCCGCGGCATGACGACGGACGAGGCGGTGGCGCTGACGCTGGCCATGCGCGATTCCGGGACCGTTCTGGACTGGTCGGGCATAGGCAGGCCGGTGGTCGACAAGCATTCCACCGGCGGGATCGGCGACACGGTGTCGCTGATGCTCGCCCCGGCGCTGGCGGCCTGCGGGGCGGCGGTGCCGATGGTGTCGGGCCGGGGGCTGGGGCACACCGGCGGGACGCTCGACAAGCTCGATGCGGTGCCGGGCTATGACGCCCGGCCGGACCCGGACCGGCTGCGCCGCGTCGTCGCCGAGGTGGGCTGTGCGGTGATCGGCCAGACCGACGCCATCGCCCCGGCCGACCGACGCTTCTATGCGCTGCGGGATGTGACGGCGACGGTGGAATCGATCCCGCTCATCACCGCCTCGATCCTGTCCAAGAAGCTCGCCGCGGGGCTCGAGGCGCTGGTGCTGGATGTCAAGTTCGGCTCGGGCGCCTTCATGGCCACGATGGATGCGGCGCGGGACCTTGCCGAAAGCCTGGTGGGGGTGGCGAACGGGGCGGGGTGCCGCACGGCGGCGTTGCTGACGGACATGAACGAACCGCTTGGATCGGCTGCCGGCAACGCGCTGGAGGTGCGGCTGGCGGTCGATTTCCTGACCGGCGCGCGGATCGACCCGCGGATGTGGGCGGTGACCGCAGCGCTGGGGGGCGAGGCGCTGGCGCTGGCCGGGCTGGCGCCGGATGCGGGCGAGGGGCGGGCCCGGATCGAGGGCGCCTTCCGGTCCGGCGCGGCGGCCGAGACCTTCGGCCGCATGATCGCGGCGCTTGGCGGGCCGGCGGACCTGATCCAAGCGCCCGGGCGTCATCTGGCTGCCGCGCCGGTGGTGCAACCGGTCGTGCCGGACGAAGCCGGCGTCGTCGCCGCAATCGACACGCGCGCCATCGGCCTTGCGGTGATCGGGCTGGGCGGCGGACGCCGGGTCGCGACCGACCGGATCGACCCGCGCGTGGGGTTTTCGGACCTGGCCGGGATCGGGGCCGAGGTCGGGCGCGACCGGCCGCTGGCCATGGTCCATGCCGCCGATGCCGACAGCGCCGCGCGCGCCGCAAACGCGCTGCGCGTGGCCTATCGCATCGGCGACGAAACCGCCGATGCCATGCCCCCGGTCGCAGGGCGGATCGGACCGGGGTCTTGACGCCACACGCGTGACGCGAAACGCTGGTCGCTGCGCGAGGGTCGGGCACGGTGCCCGGCCCGGCACGGAGGATCATGCGATGGCGATGACGAACTCGGCCCGGGCAGTCTGGAAGGGCAATCTGAAGGGCGGAGCGGGCACGATCTCGACCCGGTCCGATGCCATGCGGGACGTGTCTTACGACTTCCGCAAGCGGTTCGAGGGGGCCGAGGGCACCAACCCCGAGGAACTGATCGCCGCGGCCCACGCGGGCTGCTTTTCCATGGCGCTGTCGGCGGAACTGGAAAAGGCCGGAATGACGGCGGACCGCATCGACACCACGGCCTCGGCAACGCTCGATTTCATCGACGGCGCGCCGACGGTGACGAAGATCCACCTCGATCTGAAGGCAACCATCCCCGGTGCCGACGAGGCAGCCTTCCGAAGGGCTGCGGAAGGCGCCAAGGCGAACTGTCCGATCTCGCGGCTGCTGAAGGCGGAAATCACGATGACGGCGAACCTGGTCTGACGGCGAAACCTCGTGCGGCACATGAAGGGCGCCGCGCAAGTCTCGGAAAGATCAGGCCATCATCTCCTTTGTCGCAGTCAGGCGCAGGTCCGGGTAGTCGCGCAGCACGCGATCGATATCCCATTGCAGACGGGTCAGAAAGACCGTGTCGCCGTCGTGGTCGGTGGCGATGTGGCCCTTGTTCGCCGCGGTCAGACGGTCGATCTCGGGCCGCGGGCCGGCCACCCAGCGCGCCGAGGTGAACTGGGTAGGCTCGAACCGCACCGGCAGGCCGTATTCGATCTCGATCCGGCTGGCCAGCACGTCGAATTGCAACGCCCCCACGACCCCGACGATGAAGCCCGATCCGATCGCCGGGCGGAACACCTTGGCCGCGCCTTCCTCGGCGAACTGCATCAGCGCCTTCTCCAGATGCTTGGCCTTCATCGGGTCGCCCGCCCGCACGGTCTGGAGCAGTTCGGGCGCGAAGGAGGGGATGCCGGTCGCGCGCAGCGCCTCGCCCT
>JBKBMT010000052.1:0-20436 GCA_046295655.1 Gemmobacter sp.
CAGGATCGTCATCTCGCCCACCGGTACGGCGACGCCGTGATGGGGTTTGCCGGTCTCGAGGCGCGCCAGCGTCGCGCGCCCCTGCGCATCGTGAAGCGTCGCGGTGCCGGTTCCGTCCCAGAAGATCGCGACCCGGTCGCCGCCCATGTTGAAATGCACCGGCACCTCGCCCGCGAAGGCGGCATCGATAAGGGCCGCCGCGTGCAGGACGACCGCCGCATGGTCCCCGTGATCCTCGGTCCTTAGGCCCGTATCGATCAGCCGGACCTCGCCGGCCGCCCGGCTCAGCGCCCAGACATGCCGCCCGTCGGGGCCGAGGTAGAGGCGCGCGGGCGAGGGCAGGTCGAAGGCGGCGTGCACCCCCTCGCCCGCATCGGCGACGGTGACGCGCCCGGCCTCGGCATCGGCGACGATCAGGCGGTAGCGGTCCCCTTCGCCGTGGCCGCTGTCGTGCGCCAGCGCCGGGGCGGCCAGCAGCAGGGCGATGGTCGGAAGCAGGCGTTTCATGGCATCACTCCTCAGGCGGCGCTGCGCTGTCCCCAGGCCGGGAAGGGGTCGGGCAGGCCGCTCCAGGCCGCGGGGGTGAAGTCGTCCTCGGGCACCAGCGCGGCATCGAGGCGGGCGCGGATGCCGGCGATGTCGAGGCCTGCGCCGATGAACACCAGTTCCTGCCGCCGGTCGCCCCAGGGGTCGAGCCACTTGCCGCGCACCTCGGCGAGCGCGCCGGGATGCGTGGGCCAGCGTTCGCGCGGCACCGCGGCCCACCAGCGCCCCAGCGGCGCGACCGAGGAGATCGCCCCCGCCAGGCTGAACTCGGCCACCCAGTCGGGCCGCGTGGCGATCCAGAAATGCCCCTTGGCGCGGATCGTGCCGGGCAGATCGCCGTTCAGCACGTCGTGGATGCGCTGGGGGTGGAAGGGCCGGCGCGCCCGATAGACGAAGGAGGCGATGCCGTATTCCTCGGTCTCGGGGGTGTGTTCGGCGAAGCCGTAGAGTTCCTTGGCCCAGAGCGGATGCTGATGCGCGCGGTCGAAGTCGAAGAGCCCGGTGTCGAAGATCGCGGACGGGTCCACCCGGGCGAAGTCGGTCTCGATCAGGCGGGCGTCGGGGTTGAGCGCCCTGACGATCCTGCGAGCCGCCTCCGTGCGGTCGGGCCCGGCATCGCTGACCTTGTTCAGGATCACCACATCGGCGAATTCGATCTGGTCGGTGAGCAGGTTGACCAGCGTGCGGCTGTCGCCCTGCCCGAGCGACTCGCCGCGGTCGGCCAGGAAGTCGTGGCTCGAGAAGTCCTTCAGAAGGTTCACCGCATCGACCACCGTCACCATCGTGTCGAGGCGGGCCAGGTCCGACAGGCTGTTGCCGGCCTCGTCGCGGAAGTCGAAGGTGGCGGCCACGGGCAGCGGTTCGGCGATGCCGGTGCTCTCGATCAGGAGGTAGTCGAAACGGCCCTCGGCGGCGAGGCGGCGCACCTCGGTCAGAAGGTCGTCGCGCAGCGTGCAGCAGATGCAGCCGTTGGTCATCTCGACCAGCCGTTCCTCGGTGCGGCTCAGGCCGCCGCCCTCGCGGATCAGGTCGGCGTCGATGTTGACCTCGGACATGTCGTTGACGATCACCGCCACCCGCCGCCCCTGCCGGTTGTTGAGCACATGGTTCAGCAGCGTCGTCTTGCCGGCACCCAGAAAGCCGGAGAGCACGGTGACGGGAAGGCGCGGGTCGGGCATGGGAAGCGTCCATGTAATGTTATAAGGTAACAGTCTCTAACCTGCCTTGCGTTCCCCGGCAAGGCCGCCGCCGGTGAGTTGACTTTCTGGCGGGCGGTGCCGGGGTGTCAGGCGACCGGCAGGTCTTCGCGCAGCACCGGCAGGAAGGCGTCGAGGAACCGGGTGGTCGCGGGCATGAAGTGGCTGCCGTGGTGGTAGCAGGGATCGAGTGCGGTCACGATCAGGCGGCCCGGGGTCGTTGCGCGGTCCTCGTAGAGGATCGCGCGGCCGGCTCCGTCGCGGATCAGCACCTCGGCCCCGGGCGGCGGGTCGAAATGGCCGTGCAGGTGCCAGGTGACATCCGCCTGCCGCAGCCCGGCCATCAGCGGATGATCGGGCCGGGCGATGCGAACGCCGAGGTCGGCGCCGGGGGTCAGCCACCACCACCAGTTGGTCTCGCAGGGTGTGAAGGCCAGGCCGGGCAGCCAGAGATCGCTGCGGCTCTCGCCCATGGCCACGACCGTTCCTCCGCCCGCCAGATGGGCCGCAAAGACGGGGCGCAGCGGGATCAGGCGCTGGGGCGGCGTGCGGCAGGGCACGAACAGGATGTCATCCGGGCGCAGGGCGCCCGGCAGCGCCTCGGGCGGCAGCACGGTGTCGAACAGATGGCGGTAGCGCGGGCCCTCCAGCGTCTCGATATGCCAGTAGGTGCCGGCGCTGAGCGCGATCAGCCGACAGCGCCGCTCGCGCGGGTCGGGGCGTGCGGGCCAGGATCCGGCCGACACCGGCGCCCCATGCGCCGCCCGCGCCGGGCAGGGCCCGCCGCCCGCCCAGTCGATCAGGTTCGCCCAGAGCCTCTCGCCCATTCCGTGCAGCGTGGCGATCTGGCCCAGATCGTTGCCCGCATGACAGAAGACCGCGCCGCCGCGGGGCCGCTGCAAGACCCAGTCCACCGGCACCCGGTCGGGCCCGAGGCTCGTCAGCACCAGGGCTCCTGCGGGCGGCGGGTTGCAGCCGCGACCGTAGAAGCCGGCGACGCCCCGGTTGGTTTCGAGCGCGCGCCGGTCGATCCCGGCGAAGATCGGGTGCTCTGCTTCCGAGTTCAGGCGGAAATCGGCGCGCCGCGGCGCCCGCATCGGGCGGAAGGGGGCCAGCCCCGCCAGCAGCGGCCGCAGCAGATGCCCGTTGAACACCCAACGGCCGCCGGCATCGAGGAAGGCCTCAAGCGCAGGCGCCAGCGCCAGCATCGCGTCCTGATCGAGAAGATTGCCGGTGATCAGGCCCCGATGGCGGAGAAGCGTGGCGGCATCCAGTTCGGCCTGAGGCACGACCGTAACCCCTCCCTCCCGGGCCGCCGCCGCGACCGGGTCGGGTGCCCCCCCGCAGCCCGATTGCAGCCAGATCACGCTCATGCTGCCTGTTCGGTCGGGATGGGCGGGATGGGCAGGATGGCGCGGGTGTTGCCGGTCTCGCTCAGGTGCCAGCCCATCGGCACCCCGTAGAGGCGGCCCATCCAGCCCGGCGTGATCATTTCGGCCACTGGCCCTTGGGCGACCGGCCCTTCCCGCACCATCAGCAGGACCCGGTCGGCGACGGCAAGCGCGTGGTTGGGATCGTGGGTCGTAAACAGGATCGCGCGCTTGCCTCCGGCCCTCAGGCGGGACAGCAGCGCCAGCATCCGCCCCTGATTGCCGAGGTCGAGCGCCGAGGTCGGCTCGTCGAGCACCAGCGCCGGCGCCCCGGTGGCGAGCGCCCGCGCGATCAGCACCATCTGCCGCTCGCCCCCGGACATCCGGTCGAACAGACGATCAGCCAGATGCGCGGCGCCGACCTCGGTCAGGGCCGCCTCGGCGGCGGCGCGTTCGGCCCGGCCGGGCTGGCCGAACAGGCCGAGCTGCGCGGCCGCGCCCATGGCGACGATCTCGCGCCCCGGCAGGCGCAGCGCGGGCCCGCCCGCCTGCGACACGTAGCCCACCCGTTCCGGTGCCACACGCCGGCCCGCCGCCAGCGGCACCAGGCCCAGCACGGCGCGCAGGAGCGAGGTCTTGCCGCGCCCGTTGGGTCCGAGGACCGCAAGCGCCTCGCCCGGCATCACCTGGAAGCTGAGGCGCGCGAACACGTCCCGCCCGCCCAGGCGCAACGTGGCGGCTTCCAGCCCGATCATGCCCGTGCCCTCTCACGCAGGACGCGGCGCAACAGGATCGCGAAGACCGGCGCGCCGATCAGGGCGGTCAGGACGCCCAGCGGGATCTCGGCCGCGGTCAGGGTGCGCGCGAGCGTGTCGATCAGGGTCAGATAGGCCGCGCCCAGGAGCGCCGAGGCCGGAATCAGCGCGCGGTGATCCTCGCCCACGATCAGCCGGGCGGCATGCGGCAAGACGAGGCCGATCCAGCCGATCACGCCCGCCACCGCCACGCTCGCCCCGGTCATCAGCGCGACCGCGGCAAAGACGATCCAGCGCTCGCGCTCGGGCCGCACGCCGAGACTACGCGCCTCGGCGTCGTCGAGGGCGAGCAGGTTGAGCCGGTAGCGCATGAGCCACAGCAACAGGAGGCCCGCCGCCAGCCCGGGCGCAGCAAGGCCGAGCCGCGGCCAGGTCGCTGTCGAGAACGAGCCCATCAGCCAGTAGACGATCGCCGGCAGCGAGGAATTCGGATCGGCCAGCACCTGCAGCACCGAGACCAGCGCGGCGAAGAAGGCGCCCACGATCATGCCGGCGAGGATCACCGTCAGAATCTCGGTCCGCCCGTCGATCCGGGCGAGCACCCCAACGAGCAAGAGCGCCATGAGCCCGAAGCCGAAGGAAAGCCCCAGCAGCCAGACCCCGGAGAGGCCGAGCAGGATCGCCAGCGCCCCGCCGAAGGCCCCGCCCTGGCTGATCCCCAGAACCTGCGGGCTGACGAGCGGGTTGCGGAACACCCCTTGCAGGGCCGCGCCGCCCACCGCCAGTCCCGCCCCGCAGAGCGCCGCCAGCAGCAACCGCGGCAGGCGCACCAGCTCCACGATGCGCGCGTCCATGGTCTCGGGGCTGCCGAGAGGGTCGAGGGCCCGGGCAGCGAGGATCGCAACGATCCGGCCCCAGCCGATCTCGAACCGCCCGGCGCCGATGGCGAAGAGCATCACGCCCACCAGCGCCAGCGCCATCACCGTCAGCGCGCCGGGGCGCGGCCATCCCCGCCGGTGCAGGGCCGCATCGAGGCTCGCCTCGGTCATCGGGCCGCGAAGCGGTCGTAATGGGCCATGTGCCCCTGCATTCCGATCCAGAGGATTTCGTCGATCTCGGCCTCGGTCAGCGCATGGCCATAGAGCGTGCGATAGGCCGCGCGCATCTCGGCGCGAAGGTCGAAATCGAACCGGTCCGGGTGCAGAAGCATCGCCGTCCACATCCAGGCGAGCGGGCTTTCCTGACTGGGCGGATCCCAGCGATAGCCGCCGAGCGGCATCTTGTAGACCCGGCCTGCGCGCGCGGCGCGGGTCTGCGACAGGATCGGGTCGTCGAGGATCCGCGCCAGCGTCAGGTCGGCCTCGAAGGAGTTGAGGAAGATCACCTCGGGGTCCCAGGCGGCCACCTGCTCGACGCTGACATCGGCCCAGCCCGCGGGGAGGTCCTCAGCCGCGTTCCGCCCGCCGGCCAGCATGTGATACCAGGCATTGTAGTTTCCGGGCGTGCCCGAAGCCCGCAGCACGTCCTGCGCGCGCAGGAGGTAGAGCACGCGCGGCCGCTCCGCCTCGGGGATCGTGTCGCCGACGGCGCGGATGCGCGCCTCGACTTCGGTGCGCCAGCCGATCAGGTCGGCGATGCGCTCGGGCCTGTCCATGGCGGTGGCGACCATGGTCATGTAGTCGCGCGTGACCTCCTCGGTGCCGTAGCGGATCGTCATCACCGTGAGGCCCGCATTCACGATCGGGTCGATGATGTCGGACCCGCGCGCCGCCCACTGGATGACCAGATCGGGGTTGACCCGGGCCAGTTCCTCGACGTTCGGAATGAAGTTGGGCTGGGTGATGTCGGCGGGGATGTCGCGCGCCTCGGGGAAGATGCGCCCGAGGATCCCCTCGAGGATCGCGTCTTTCGCGCTGGGGTTCATGCCCACCAGCCTGTCGGTCGCCCCGTCCACGGCGATGATGGTCGAGGCCATCGGGATCGGGATCGCGGCGATCCGCCCGGCGGGTGCCGCGAGGTGAACCGCACGGCCTTCGTGGTCGGTGAGGGTGATCGGGTCGGCCGCGGCCGGCGGGGCGGCGAGATACAGCAGGTAGGTAACAGCGGCGGCGAGCGGCGTGCGCATGTCGGAAGGCTCCGTTTGACGTGCAGCGCGAAGGGTCGGTCGGTCCGCCTCAGCGCTTCAGGACGATCTCGAACTCGTCCTCGTGGAAGCTGTGGACCGCGACGAAGCGCTGATCTCCGCCAAGCTCGAAGACGAAGATGTGCAGAGCGTCGTTATTCATCGTGATCCGGCAGAAGACATCGCCCTCGGCCATTCCGTCGGGGCAGGCGTCCATGTCGATATGCGGCACCGCTGCCTCGAAATCGGGGTAGGTGAAGGCTGCGGGATCCTGTGCGGCAGCGGGCAGGCCGATCAGGGCGCCGGCGAGGGCGAGGGTCAGGCTTCGGGTCATGTCAGTCTCCCGGTTGCGGGGGGTGGATCGGGGCCGGTGTCCGGCCGCCTTCGGGGAGGAAGGCGGGAGCGTGGCGGCGCACATAGCTTTCTGCCATCGCCAGCAGATCCTCGCCGGGGGTGCCGTCGCAGAGCAGCTGCGCCAGAACGCGCGACTCGCCCCTTCGGCCGCGCCGCAGCGCCGCGACGAGCGCCATCAGCTGCCGCTCCTCGGGCGTCAGCCAGCACCGGCAGCAGGCGCAGAACTCCGGGTTGAAGCGGAAGGGCGCGGCGCGGCTTGACCGGAGCGCCTGCACCAGCGCCACAAGATCGTAGCAGAGCGGCCCGGCGGCGCGCGGGCCGACATGGGTGGTGGCAAGGCGCAGCGCGGCGAGCCAGCCCTGGCTCTCGGGCGCGGCGAAGGTCTGGAAGTGCCAGCGCAGCAGCGCCAGTGTCATGCGCGCGAACGGGTCGGGGTTCAGGCTGTCGAGCGCCACCTCGTCCGCCTTGCCCGGTCGGTCCGGCGGGTGCCCGTTGCGCGCGCGGCCCGACAGCGGCTCCGGCCCGGGCCCGAGCTGGGGTGCGGCGCTGCCGTGGCCCGGGCCGGCGGACGACCCGGTGCGGCGCCGGAACGGGCGGCGGGGTTCAACGCCGGGCATGGCTCGCCCCGGGCATCGCCCGCCCCGCGCTGCCGATACCCGCCCAGCCTTGGGGCGCGACTTGCGGCGGGCCGTCCACGCGGATGAGCCGGTCGAGCCGGTGGGTTCCGCCAGCTTCGGCGTGGCGGTCGATCAGGAGTTCGAGCAGCCGCGGATCGAGGCCGCAGCCGAAGGCTGCGGCACCGTCGTGGGCGGCCAGAAGGTCGATCAGCAGGGCATGGGGAACATCGCGCACGGGCAGGCTCTGACTTGGTTCGGGGGTGCCGGGCCGGCCGCGAGTCGTCGCGCCTCGACTGGGTGCGCTATTCCTGACAAATTCACTCGTCCATGTAAACCCGGAACCTTGCGACAGCCCGTCGCGCGCCGGTCCTGACCCGCCAGCCCTGCGCCAGCACGCCCCCGACCTCTGCAGCCGGAGACTGCCCATGCGCACAACCACCCGTCTCGTCGCCACCCTCGGCCTGTCCCTGATGGGGCTGTCGGCCCCCGCCCAGACCCTCGAGGACTGGCAACTCTCCCATGGCGGCTTCGTCACCGCCGCCGACGTGCGCGCGCACAACGGCCTGCCGCAGGACCGGGCCGACATGCTGGCCGCCCTCGCCCGGACCCCGCCCGACTGGGCCGGAGCGCTGACTGTCTACACCTGGGGCCGCAACTTCCCCTGGCGCGAGACGACCCATTCGCTGGGCCGCTTCGCCGACGACTACAACGGCGCGATGCCCCGGGTCCTGCCGGCCTCGGTGGCGCATTGGGGCGACCCGTCCTTCGCCGTGGAGCCCGTCTTCTCGGCGCTCGCCGGAACCGGGCCCTTCTCCCAGATCGCCCCCGAGGCGCGCATCGCCTTCGTCGAGGGGGCGACGCTGGCCACCATCGTCAACTGGACGCGGTTCGAGCTGGTCATGTCGCGGTCCAAGGCGCTGGCCGCCTCGCCGAACTGGGCGCTGACCAACGGCAGCCCGAAGAACTGGAACGAGATCTTCGCCTTCCATTGGGGCCCCGAGGGGCACCATTCGGTCCACGCGGCGCTCGAGGCCGTGCCGGGCGGGGCCGAGGTGAACGCCGCACTCTATGCCGCGCTGGCCGAGGGTCAGGCGCACCTGCTCGAGGAACGCTGGGCCGAGGCCAAGGCTCTGCGCGATGGGCAGGGGCACCAGCATATGCGCGGCGTCTATTCCGCCAAGGCCCAACAGGTCGCGGCTCTGGGCCCAGCTTTGCAGGCGGACAAGGTCGAGCGCCAAGCCTTCCTCTGCCGCAAAACCCAGCTCCTGCGCGATGAGCAAGGGCGCCGAATCGGTCAGGAGCACATAGCCCAGGCGCAGGCGCGTCACCGTCATGTCAGAAGCCCTGCCGCCATCACCAGTTGCTGGGCGATGTCGCCCATGCGACGGTTCTGGTCCATAGCGGTCTTGCGCAAGAGCGCATAGGCCGCCTCCTCGTCGATTCCGCGCGCCTTCATCAGAATGGCCTTGGCCCGGTCGATGATCTTGCGTTCTTCCAGCGCCGCCTTGGTCGCCGCCAGCTCGGCCCGCATCCTGTGGAACATGTGAAACCGGGCGATGGCCGCGTCGAGGACGGGCTTGATCCGTTCGGGCTGTAGCCCGGCTACGACATAGGCCGAGATTCCCGCCTCGATCGCCGCCCTTGTCATCTGTTCGTCCGACCGGTCGACGAACATGGCCACCGGGCGATCCATCGGCCCCGAGGCCAGCGCCAGTTCCTCGAGGACATCCCGGGAAGGGGCGGCCACGTCGATCAGCACGATGTCCGGCTTCTGTTCGCGATGCGGCGCGCCAGGCCGGTCGGCTCGGCGATGACCGTGAAGGCATGGTCACCCGAGGCCATGATCCCGTCCACGATCCGCAGCGCCCGGTCGCGGTCCTCCTCGACGACGATGATGGACAGGGGTTTCATCTGCGCATTCTCTCGCGGCACTCATGACGCGGCCGGAGCCCGCTGCCAAAGGCTTCGGGTCGGTGCAGACGCGCCTTGGCCGGAGTCCGCGCGAAATCCGGGCACAAGCACGCGCTCTGCCTGCAAGACGGGCATCGTTGCGCTGCCTGCGACCACCGCCCGGCCGCAGGTTCTGCCTGGCCCCCGCCTTGGTTGCGGCGCTCGGCGCGCGGTATGCGGCCGAGCAACCCGATCGACGAGGCCTACTCTGCTGCGTCCCTCGGCTGGTCGGCCCGAAGCGCCCTGGCGGCTGCGACGAGATTGGCGACCGCTGCTCTGGTCTCGTCCCAGCCGCGTGTCTTGAGGCCGCAGTCCGGGTTGACCCAGAGCCTATCGGCCGGGATCACGTCCGCAGCCTTGCGCAGCAAAGCCTCCATGCTCTCGGCCGATGGCACGCGGGGGCTGTGAATGTCCCAGATGCCGGGGCCGATCTGGTTGGGATAATGGAAGTCGCCGAAGACCTTCAGCAGTTCCATGTCCGAGCGCGAGGTCTCGATCGAGATCACGTCGGCGTCGAGGGCGGCGATCTCGGGCATGATGTCGTTGAACTTGGCATAGCACATGTGGGTGTGGATCTGGGTCTCGTCGCGCACGCCCGAGGCTGCGAGGCGGAAGGCCGCGACAGCAGCATCGAGATAGGGCTTCCAGTCCGCACGCCGCAGCGGCAGGCCCTCGCGAAGCGCCGGCTCGTCGATCTGGATCGCGCGGATGCCGGCGGCCTCGAGGTCGAGCACCTCGTCGCGGATCGCCAAAGCGATCTGCCGGCAGATCTGCATGCGCGGCTGGTCGTCGCGCACGAACGACCATTGCAGGATCGTCACCGGCCCGGTCAGCATCCCCTTGACCGGGCGCTCGGTGCAGGACTGGGCGAAGCGGGCCCAGGCAACCGTCATCGGCGCGGGCCGCGACACATCGCCGTAGATCACCGGCGGCTTCACGCAGCGCGTGCCATAGGACTGCACCCAGCCGTTGGCGGTGAACGCGAAGCCCCTCAGCTGCTCGCCGAAATATTCCACCATGTCGTTGCGCTCGAACTCGCCATGCACGAGCATGTCGAGACCGGCTTCCTCCTGCCAGCGGATCGCGGCGCGGGTCTGATCCTCGAGAAATGTGCGGTAGTCGGCGTCGGACAGCTCGCCACGGCGGTGGCGGGCACGGGTCCGGCGGATCTCGGCGGTCTGGGGCAAGCTGCCGATGGTGGTGGTGGGGAAGGCGGGCAGGCCCAACCGTGCCTGCTGGAGCGCGAAGCGGCGCTCGAAGGGCGCGCCGCGCCGTTCCATGTCGGACGTCACGGCTGCCAGGCGCGCGGCCACAGCCGGATCTTGGATGCGCGTCGAGGCGCGGCGCGAGGCCCGCGCCGCCCGCGCTTCGGCGAAGGCCAGCGCCGCCCCCTTCCGATCCCCTCGCGCCGCGCGCGCCAGCGCGGCCACTTCTTCAAGCTTCTGCACAGCGAAGGCCAGCCAGGACTTCAGATCCGGGTCCAGCGCGGTCTCCTGCGAAAGGTCGATCGGCACGTGAAGGAGCGAACAGGACGGGGCGATCTGCACCCTGTCGGGCCCAAGCGCCGCGACCGCCCGTTGCGCAAGCGAAAGGGCTGCATCCAGATCCGCGCGCCAGATGTTGCGCCCGTCGATCAGCCCGAGGCTCAGCACTCGATCCGCGGTTGCGGCCAGCGCGGCATCGAGCTGCCCCGGCGCGCGCACGAGATCGAGATGCACCCCGGCGACCGGCAGGGCGAAGGCAAGGGGCAGGTTCTCGCGCAACCCGTCGAAACAGGCGGTCAGCATGATCCGTGGTCCCGCCCCGAAAAGCGCAGCATAGGCCGCCGCGAAGGCCGCCGCCCCTCCCTCTGGCAGGTCGCAGGCGAGGATCGGCTCGTCGATCTGCACCCAGTCGGCGCCGGCCGCCGCCAGCCGCCCGAGGAGATCGGCATAGACCGGCAGGATCCGCGGCAGGAGCGAGAAGCGGTCGAATCCGTCCTCGCGCGCCTTGCCGAGCAGAAGCCATGTGACCGGCCCCAGCAGCACGGGTCGTGTGTGGATACCGAGGGCCCGCGCTTCGATGAACTCGTCCAGGGGCTTCGTCGAGCACAGGGCGAACTCCATGTCCGCGTTCAGTTCGGGCACGATGTAGTGGTAGTTGGTGTCGAACCACTTTGTCATCTCCATGGCCGGGGCGAGCTCGGTGCCGCGGGCCATGGCAAAACAGGTGGCGAGGTCGCGCCCCGGACCGAAGCGGCGGGGCACCGCCCCAAGCATCAGCGTGGTGTCGAGCACATGATCATAGTGGCTGAAGTCGCCCGACGGGATCGCCCCGAGTCCGGCGGCGGCCTGCGCACGCCAGTGTCGCGCGCGCAGAAGAGCCGCCGTCCGGCGCAGCTCGTCCTCGCCGATGCGGCCCTGCCAGAAGGCTTCGGTCGCCGTCTTGAGCTCGCGCCGGGCGCCGATGCGTGGAAATCCGAGATTCGCTGCAATGACCATGGGGGGACTCCTGAAGGTTTCCTGGGCGATAGGGCATTGCCGCATGACAATGAAATGGTAATTTCACATCGACTCATGAAATCGAGTCATGAAACATGATCGAGCTCCAGATCCTGATGCTGTTGCGCGAGGTCGATCGGACCGGCAGCCTGACGCTGGCCGCCGAAAAGCTCTGCCTGTCGCAATCGGCGGCAAGCCATGCCATTCGCCGCTTCGAGGCGCGCCAAGGCGTAGCGCTGTGGCGGCGCGAGGGACGCGGGCTGCATCTGACCGATGCGGGGCGCTACTTGCTCGCCCTGGCGAACCGCCTCCTGCCGCAGATCGACCATGCCGCGGAGGTTCTGGCCGATTTCGCCCGCGGGCGGCGCGGCGCGATCCGCATCGGGATGGAATGCCATCCCTGTCAGGACTGGCTGATGCGGGTGGTGGATCCCTTCCTCGCCGCCTGGCCCGATGTCGATCTCGACCTGACCACTGCCTTCCGCTTCGGAGGGCTGGCGGCGCTGATCGGGCACGAGATCGACGTGCTGGTCACCCCCGATCCGGTGCAACGCCCGGGTCTCGACTGGACGGCGGTCTTTCCCTATCAGCTGGTGCTGGCCGTGGCCTCGGACCATCCGCTTGCGGCCCGGGACAGGGCAGAGCCTGCCGACCTGTCCGCAGAGGTGCTGATCGCCTATCCCGTGTCGCGCGAGCGGCTCGACATCTACACCCGGTTCCTCGGGCCGGCGGGCGTGCTGCCGCGCCGCCACCGCACGGTCGAGACGACCGACCTGATGTTGAAGCTGGTCGCCGCCGGTCGGGGCGTCAGCGCCATGCCCGACTGGCTTCTGCGCGACGCGGCCGGGGTGCGCGCGCTACGCCTCGGCGGAGGGATCGAGAAGGCCATCCACCTCGGCCTGCGCAAGGGCGAGCGGCCGGCCTATCTCGAGGCCTTCCTCCAGATCGCCTTCGAGACCTCCCGCCAGGTGTGAAGCTTCTCGTCCCGGCGGGACCCAAGGACGGGCGCCGGGTCAGCGAGGTCATGCGCGCGCCCGGCGGCAGGCCGACCGATTGCAGCACGGCCCGGCACGGGCGATCAGAACGACCAGTCCTCGTCGGTCGTGGGCACGGCCCGTCCGATCACATAGCTCGACCCCGAGCCCGAGAAGAAGTCGTGGTTCTCGCTGTCGGGGGCGAGGGCCGCAAGGATCGCCGGATCGACATCGCAGGCCGCGGGCGGAAAGAGCGGCTCGTAACCGAGGTTCATCAGCGCCTTGTTGGCGTTGTAATGCAGGAAGGTCTTCACGTCCTCGGCCCTGCCGATCGGGTCGTAGAGTTCCTCGCTATAGCGGGACTCGATGTCGTAGAGGTCCAGAAGCAGCGAGAAGGCGAAGTCCTTCAGCCTGTCGCGTTCGGCCTGCGGCAGGACCTCGGCCGCGCGCTGGAACTTGTAGCCGACGTAGTAGCCATGAATTGCCTCGTCGCGGATGATGAGGCGGATCAGGTCGGCAGTGTTGGTCAGTCGCGCCCGGCTCGACCAGAACATCGGCAGCCAGAAACCGGAGTAGAACAGGAAGCTTTCCAGGAACACGCTGGCCACCTTGCGCCCCAGGGGATCGGCGCCCGAATCGTATTCGCGCAGGATCGTCCGGGCCTTCGCCTGCAGATGCGGGTTCTCCTCGGACCAGCGGAAGGCCTCGTCCACTTCGTCGGTCAGGCAGAGGGTCGAGAAGATCGAGGAATAGGACCGCGCATGCACCGCCTCCATGAAGGCGATGTTGGACAGCACCGCCTCTTCGTGCGGCGTGACCGCATCGCGCATCAGCGCCGGCGCTCCGACCGCGTTCTGGATCGTGTCCAGAAGCGTCAGACCGGTGAAGACCCGGATGGTCAGCCGGCGCTCTTCGGGGCGCAGCCCGGCCCAGCTCTGCGCGTCGTTCGACAGGGGAACCTTCTCGGGCAGCCAGAAGTTGGCGGTCAGGCGGTTCCAGACCTCCAGATCCTTGTCGTCCTCGACACGGTTCCAGTTGATCGCGCGCGGCACGCGCAGGGGGACGGCGGGGTCCTTCATCATTTCCTCGCAGGATCGCCCTACAGGGCGCAGGATACGCAGCCCTGCACCTCGGTGCCTTCCAGCACCGTCTGGCGCAGCCGCACATAGTAAAGCGTCTTGATGCCCCGCTTCCAGGCATGGATCTGGGCCCGGTTGATGTCCCGCGTGGTGGCATCGGCCGGGAAGAACAGGGTCAGCGACAGGCCCTGATCGACATGTTCGCCCGCCGCGGCATAGGTGTCGATGATCGCCTCGGGGCCGATCTCGTAGGCGTCGCGATAGAATTCCAGGTTGTCGTTGGTCATGTAGGGGGCCGGATAGTAGACCCGGCCGGTCTTGCCTTCCTTGCGCACCTCGATCTTCGCCACGATCGGATGGATCGAGCTTGTCGAATGGTTGATGTAGCTGATCGAGCCCGTGGGCGGCACGGCCTGGAGATAGCGGTTGTAGAGCCCGTCGCGCATCACCGCCTCGCGCAGCGCCGTCCAGTCCGCGCGGGTGGGCAGGCGGATGCCGTGACGGTCGAACAGCGCGCGCACGGCCTCTGTCTCGGGCAGCCAGTCGCGGCCGACATACTTGTCGAAGAAGCTGCCGTCGGCATAGCGCGACTGTCCGAACCCATCGAAGGAGCGCCCCCGTTCCCGCGCGATCCGGTTCGAGGCGGCGATGGCGTGGTGGGCGACGGCCGCGAAATAGCAGCGGGTGAAGTCGATCCCCTCGGCGCTGCCGTAGTGGATCCGCTCGCGCGCAAGAAAGCCGTGAAGGTTCATCTGGCCCAGGCCCACGGCATGGGCTTCGTCGTTGCCCCTTCGGATCGAGGGCACGCAGTCGATGGCAGACATCTCGGACACCGCCGTCAGGGCGCGGATCGCGGTCTCGACGGTGGCGCCCAGGTCGCCGCCGTCCATCGCCGCGGCGATGTTCAGGCTGCCGAGGTTGCAGGAGATGTCGGTGCCGACATGGGTGTAGGAAAGATCCCCGGCAAACCGGCTCGCCTCGTTGACCTGAAGGATCTCCGAGCAGAGGTTCGACATGTTCACGCGCCCCGCGACGGGATTGGCGCGGTTGGCATTGTCCTCGAACAGGATATAGGGGTAGCCGGATTCGAACTGGACCTCGGCCAGCCGCTGGAAGAAGTCGCGCGCGCGGATCCTGCGCTTGGCGATGCGGCGATCGTCCACGAGGCGGTCGTATTCCTCGCTCACCGTGATTTCCGAGAGGGGCCGGCCGTAGACCTGCGCCACATCGTGGGGCGAAAACAGATACATGTCCTGGTTGTCGCGGGCCAGCCGGAAGGTGACATCCGGGATCACCACCCCGAGCGAGAGCGTCTTGATGCGGATCTTCTCGTCGGCATTCTCGCGCTTGGTGTCGAGAAAGCGCAGGATGTCGGGGTGGTGCGCATGCAGCCAGACCGCGCCCGCCCCCTGCCGCGCGCCCAGCTGGTTGGCATAGCTGAAACTGTCCTCGAGCAGCTTCATCACCGGCAACACGCCCGAGGACTGGTTGGCGATGCCCTTGATGGGCGCGCCCGCCTCGCGGATGTTGGTCAGGCACAGCGCCACGCCGCCGCCCCGCTTGGACAGTTGCAGGGCCGAGGCGACGGCACGGCCGATCGATTCCATGTTGTCCTCGACCCGCAGGAGGAAGCAGGAGACAAGCTCCCCCCGTGCCGCCTTGCCGGCGTTGAGAAAGGTGGGCGTGGCCGGCTGGAAGCGTCCCGACAGCATTTCGTCCACCAGGCGCAGCGCCAGCGACTGGTCGCCGCGCGCCAGTGTCAGCGCGACCATCACCACCCGGTCCTCGAAACGCTCGAGATAGCGCTGCCCGTCGCGGGTCTTCAGCGTGTAGGAGGTGTAATACTTGAAAGCCCCGAGGAAGGTCGGAAAGCGGAACTTGCGGGCGAAAGCCTCCTGCCAGATCCGGTGCAGGAATTCGCGCGGATACTGCGCAAGCACCCCCGCCTCGTAATAGCCTTCGTCCACAAGATGGCCGAGCTTCTCGTCCAGGCTGTGGAAGAACACCGTGTTCGGGTTGACGTGGTTCAGGAAGAAGGCCCGCGCGGCCTGCCGGTCGGCCTCGAAGCGGATGCGGCCATTCTCGTCGTAGAGGTTCAGCAGCGCGTTCAGCGCGTGATGGTCGAGCGTCGGGTTCAGTCCGCCGTCGGGCATGGCATCCTCCAGAATTGGTCGAACCCGGCATGTACGCGGGCGATGTCGGCGGCCGTTCCGGCCAGCTCGAAACGGTAAAGCAGCGGCACCCCGCATCGTTCCGCGATGATCCGGCCGGCCAGGGCGAAGGTGGCGCCGAAGTTGCGGTTGCCGCCGGCGATCACGCCGCGCAACAGCGCTCGCCGGGCCGGGTCGTTCAGGAACCGCCGCACCGGTGCGGCGACCGCCCCGCGCCCCGCGCCGTCGGCATAGGTGGCGCAGATCAGCACATAGGGCCCGTCAGGCAGCGGCAGCGGTGCATCCGGCAGCGCCGGCAGGGCCAGCGACGGCAGGCCGAGTGCCGCCACGAACCGGGCCGTATTGCCCGACCGCGAGGAATAATGCACTAGCCCGCCCATCACCATGCGCCCTCAGGCCAGCCGGCCGATCAGATCGGGACGGAAGCCCGCCCAATGGGCCTCTCCGGCCACCACCACCGGTGCCTGCCGATAGCCCAGCGCCGTGACCCGGGCGAGCGCCTCGTCATCTGCGGTCAGGTCGACCAATGTGTAGTCCAGCCCGCGCGCGGCCAGCGCCCGGGTCGTCGCCGTGCATTGCACGCAGGCCGGTTTGGAATAGACGGTGATGTTCATCTGTCGGTCCCTTTCTGTCTGCCATGCCGAAGGGACGCGAAAGGGAGCCGGACGCCTGCCCGGTCCCGCGCGACCCCTCCGGCCCTCCGCCGGCGGTCGTCCTATCTGGCCCAGGCAGGTCTCCTGGCTCGCGGGTCATCGCTCGCCGGCCCTTCCCGGACGCCTGGTCCAGTGGTCATGCCGGTTCGCTCGCCGCTCACAGTTGCGGGGGCAGCGCCGGAGTCGGGGTGCCCCCCACCGGCTTCCCTCTTCGCCCGCGACGAATCGCGGGAACCTGAGCCCCAACATCTAGGGGTAAAACCGGGAAGGCTGTCAATGGGTAGATGGTGGTTGGCAAAGCAGCGCAATGTCAGAAATGCGTCATCTCAGGTCGTTTTCGAGCGACCGGCAATTGCCGGCCGGTCTAGCCTGCGACGCAGCAAAGTGCCGCTGGCGACAGCGGAGAATTGGGAAGCCGGTGCGGGGATTTCTCCAAGTCCGGCGCTGCCCCCGCAACGGTAGCGAGGTGAGGGGCGCGGCAGATGCCACTGGGATGCGGCGCATCCCGGGAAGGCGCCGTGCCCCGGCCGCAAGGCCGCCTCGAAGCCCGGAAACCAGCTTTGCGCAGGAACATCTGGCCGCGGCGGGCGGCGTGGGATGAGCGAACGGCCGCAAGATGCGTGCCGTTGCCCATGCCTGTCATCCGCCACGGTCGTCAACACCCCCGCGCGGGGATGCGCGGGAAGCGAGGTCGAAGATGCTGAGCCAATCCGAAATCCTGTCGCACCTTGCCGCGCGCCGCCCCGCCTTCGCGCTGGAACGCGATCTCTACTGCGATCCGGGCGTTTTCGCTGCCGATCTCGAAACCATCTGGTATCGCGAATGGCTGTTCGCCGCCCCTGCGGCCGCCTTCCGCAAGGCGGGCGACTATGTGACGCTTCAGGTCGGGGCCTATCCGGTGATCCTGGTGCGCGGGGGCGACGGCCGGGTGCGCGCCTTCCACAACGTCTGCCGCCACCGTGGCCAGAGGCTGTGCGCATCTGCGCAGGGCCAGACGGCCCGGCTGGTCTGCCCCTATCATCAGTGGACCTACGATCTGGACGGCCGGCTTCTCTGGGCCCGCGACATGGGCGAGGGCTTCGATGCCGCGGCCTACGGGCTCAAGCGCATACACTGCCTCGACCTCGGCGGCGTGGTCTACATCTGCCTTGCCGAGGTTCCCCCGCCGGTCGCCGATCTGGCCCGCACGGCGGCGCAGTATCTGGCACCCCATGGCCTGGACCGGGCGCGGATCGCCCATGCGAGCACCATCACCGAAGCCGGCAACTGGAAGCTGGTGATGGAGAACAACCGCGAATGCTATCACTGCGGCGGCTCGCACCCTGCGCTGTGCCGCACCTATTCGGACAACCCGCGCCACACCGCGATCTACGGACCCGAAGCCGCCAGCGCGGAGATCCTGGCCCACTGGGCGCGCTGCGAGGCGGCCGGCCTGCCCTCGCGCTTCGTCCATGGCCCGGATTACCAGTGGCGATTCGCGCGCATCCCGCTTCTCGACAATGCCGAAAGCTTCACCCTCAGCACCCGGGCGGCGGTCTCGCGGCGGATGGGGACCATGCCCTTCAACGATGCCGGAAGCCTACTCTTCTACCATTATCCCAACAGCTGGAACCATTTCCTTGCCGATCATGCGATCGTCTTCCGCGTGCTGCCGGTCAGCCCGACCGAGACCGAGGTGACGACCTTCTGGCTGGTCCATGACGAGGCCGAGGAGGGGCGGGACTACGAGCAGGGGACGCTCACCGAGGTCTGGCTTGCCACCAACGACGAGGACCGGCGGGTGGTCGAGGAGAACCAGCGCGGCATCGCCTCTCCGGCCTACGAACCCGGACCCTATTCGCCCGTCCAGGAGGAAGGAGTGATCCAGTTCGTCGACTGGTATTGCGCCCTCATGCAGCGGCGGCTGGCGCCGAAACCCGCGCTTGCGGCGGAATAGGCCATGACCGCGCCTTCCTCCGGCCGCAACTGGTCGGCTGCACCCTGGAGCGATGCCGAGCCGCTCGAATGCGCCATGGTCGTGCCCGAATGCGCCGATGTCGCAACCTTCACCTTCCGCGCGCCTTCCGGCGCCTGGTTCGACTACCTGCCGGGACAGTTCCTGACGCTCGAACTGCCCCTGCCCGGCGGCCCGCTGCACCGCACCTACACGATGAGCTCAAGCCCGTCCCGGCCGCTGTCGATCAGCGTAACGGTGAAGGCGCAGCCGGGATCGACGGGGACGCGCTGGATGCTCGATCACCTGCGCCCCGGCATGCGCCTGCGCGCCATCGGTCCGGCGGGCCTGTTCAGCTTCCAGAACCATCCGGCGCGGAAATACCTGTTCATCTCGGCCGGATCGGGCATCACGCCGATGATGTCGATGACCACCTGGGCCTGGGATTCGGGCGAGATGCCCGACATCGTCTTCGTCCATGCCGCGCGCCGGCCTGCCGACATCATCTTCCGCCGCCGGCTGGAGGGTTTCGCCGCCCGGGTGCCCGGCCTGCAACTGCGCTTCACCGTGCGCGATGTCGATCCCTTCGAGATCTGGCACGGTTACCGCGGACGGCTCAACCAGTTGATGCTGGGCCTCATGGCGCCCGACTATCTCGAGCGCGAGGCCTTCTGCTGCGGACCCGAACCCTTCATGCAGGGGGTGCGCGAGATGCTGGCCGCCATGGGCCACGACATGGCGCGTTATCACCAGGAGAGCTTCGCCGCACCGGTGCGCAGCGCGGCCGAGGCGCCCATGCTGCCCCCAGCCGGCCCCGCGGCCGATACCGGGGCCGAGTTGCGCTTTGCCCGCGCCGGGCGTGCTGTGCCCTGCCGGGCCGAGGAGACGGTGCTCGCTGTGGCGCGCCGGGCTGGGCTCAACATCCCCTCGGGATGCACCTTCGGCCTTTGCGGCACCTGCAAGGTGCAGAAACTTTCGGGCGACGTGCACATGGTCCACAATGGCGGCATCACCGAGGATGAGATCGCCCGCGGCCTCATCCTTGCCTGCTGCGCCCATCCGCTGGGGCCGGTGGAGATCGAGCTGTGAGCATCCCGGCCGCATAATGCGCGCGCCCGTTCTCACAGCGGCCTGGCCCCAGGATGCCGTTCGAGCCCTGAACGCCGGTCGAGGGCGCCAACCTCACAGACAGGGAACAATCCCCGACCACGCTGCGGCGACCCTCTTCCAGCAACCGGTGCCTCGCCTTAGCCGAGGATCGCAGCGACGAGGGGAAGTGTTACAACCATTCCACCGGCACGTCCGGCGTCGGGATGTGGCCTGCCGCCCATGCGGCCTCGGCGAACCAGCGCCAGACAGGCGCGCAGAGCATCGGTATGAACAGCTGCCACTGCACGGCGTCGATCATGCGGCGGAACTCGACCAGCCCCGCCCTGATCGAGGAGTAGTTGACCCGGCTGAGGTCACCGGTCAGCAGCTCACAGGGCACCCGGAACCCGGCCGAGATGGTGTGCAGGCTGGCGCGCTTGTATTCTCCATAGCCGCCGGTGGTCGCGGGCTGGTTGAAACGGATGTCCTTGCCGCCGCGTGCATAGGCGATCAGCCCCGGTTCGAACTGCTCGACCCGGTTGCCGTCGGCGTCGACCACGGAGGGCGCGATACCCTGCTGGGCCTCGTAGTCGTCGAGATCGCGCAAGGACCGGATCACCGGCGCGCGCCAGGGAACGCCGCGCGCTTGTGTGCGCTGTTTCTCGTAGATGTGCGCGATCTCTGTCGCGGGGACCGGTCGCGATCCGAGCCCGCCCTGCAGCGCACCCAAGGCATCGCCGGGGTGCTCGACATGGAGCCAGTAGGCCCGGCGCTTGCCGACCAGGTCGAACTCGATCCCCTGAACGATGCGGCCCGCGCCCGTGTTGCCGGACTTGTTGGTATCTAGGAAGTCTGCTTCCAGCACCTGCAATTGCAGCGGAACGGCCAGTCCGTCCGAGGAACGTCGCAGTCTACGGCGGACCAGAACCTCGCCCGCCTCGACCATCTCGCGGAAGATCGTAACCACCCGGTTGGCACCGCCTGCCAGATTTCGGCGTGAGCTCCTAAGACACGTGCATAGCGACGTCGCAAACGACGTCTCTTATGGACGGAGGGGCGATGCGGGGCGATGAACTGGCCCCCGTTTCGACCGGACACTTGGGCATAGCCATGGAGGCTCAGGGATATACCTGAGCATGTGCTTATG
>JBKBMT010000053.1:0-18335 GCA_046295655.1 Gemmobacter sp.
TTCCAACGCCTCGGGCGTGTCGAGCGGCGGTTGCGTGTCGGGCCGCGCCACGATGGTGGTGACGCCGCCGGCGGCGGCGGCAAGCCCGGCGGAGCGGAACGATTCCCGGTGCCGCTCGCCCGGTTCGCCGATCTTCACGCCGACATCGACGATCCCCGGCGCAAGACAGCGGCCGCCGCAATCGACCGGGTTGACAGCTGTCAACTTTTTTCCCTTGGGCTCCGCGTCTCGCGTTAACACTTCCTTGATGACACCGGCCTCCACCAGCAGGCCGCCCGGCCCGTCGGTACCCGCCTCGGGGTCGATCAGCCGGGCGTTGTAGAAATGCAGGATCATGCGGTTCCCCTTCGCGCCGCCTCGATGAGGGCATAGACTTCGGGCGCCTCGTGCAGCATCTCGAAACCGGTGCCGACCTCGCGCAGGCCGTTCTTGCCGAGCTTGCGGTGAAAGGCGAACAGGACCGAGCCGGGGTTGCCCGGGCGCAGCTCCACCCGCTGGTCCCGGTCGATGGGGAACGACTGGAGGTCGCGCCCCCTGGGCCAGTAATCGGTCGCGACAATGGCGCGCCGGTCGGTCAGCGTGTACCACGTGCCGCGCCGGACATGCGCCGACCAGAGCGTGGGGCCGAACATCAGCCCCAGCCCGACGGCCAGATGGAGCATCGGGAACAGCACCATCATGATCTCGCCGACGACGATGCCGGCCACGATGAACAGCATTGCCATTCCGGCAAACGCAGCACCGACGACGAACATGGCGAATTCGGGCGCGCGGAACCGCAAACGCGGGTCGGGTCGGCCCTGCCACATGATCTTCTCGCCGGGCTGCAGGATGCCCTCCCATCCTGCCGGAGTGTCCGTCATCGACGCGCGTCCTCGATCGCCGCGACGAGGGCGGCCGGGTCGGCCTGATACTTCATCAGGTGCTTGTCGCCCGCCCGTGTCACGATCTGCACATCGCCGAAGAACGGCCGCACGGTCTGGAGCGTCGAGAGCGGCACAACGCGCCCGCCCGGCCCGATCAGTCGCCGGTCGGTCAGAAGCCATCGCTCGGCCAGTGCCTCGGAGGCAAGGAAGGCTGCGCGCGCGGCGATGGCCGCGACGGCTGCCACGGGACCGACCCAGGGATGGGGATTGCCGATCGCCAGCAGCACGCCGAAGGCCGCGACGCCACCCAGGGCAGCCACCTTGGCATGGCCGCGCCAGTAGGCGCCGCGATCGGCAGGAAACTCGGCCAGGATCCGTTCGTCCCGAGCGAGGGCCACCTCCTGCCCGAGCAGCGAGTCGCGCCCGATCTCAGACATAGACATCCCCCACCGCCGCGCGGCCCCTTTCCGCGCGCAGGTTTCGCGCCAGCAGGTCCATGCAGGCCATCCGCACCGCGACGCCCATTTCCACCTGATCCTGAATGACGCTGCGGTTGATGTCGTCGGCGATGGTCCCGTCGATCTCGACCCCGCGGTTCATCGGGCCGGGATGCATCACGATGGCGTCCGGCTTCGCCAGTGTCAGCTTCTCGGCGTCGAGGCCGTAGCGGTGGAAGTATTCCCGTTCCGACGGGATGAAGCCGCCGTCCATCCGTTCCTTCTGAAGCCGCAGCATCATCACCACATCGGCGTCGCGGAGCCCTTCGCGCATGTCGTCGTGCACCTCGCAGCCCCAGTCGGCTGCGCCCGCGGGCATCAGCGTGGGGGGGCCGACAAGGCGGATGCGGCTTTCCGTCTTGCCCAGCAGCAGGATGTTCGACCGCGCCACCCGGCTGTGGGCAATGTCGCCGCAGATCGCCACCGTCAGGCGATGCAGCCGGCCCTTGGCGCGCCGGATGGTCAGCGCGTCGAGCAGAGCCTGGGTGGGGTGTTCGTGCCGCCCGTCGCCGGCGTTCAGGACCGCGCAGTTGACCTTGGACGCCAGCAGGTTGACGGCGCCGGACGAAGGGTGCCGCACGACCAGAAGATCGGGGTGCATGGCGTTCAGCGTCAGCGCCGTGTCGATCAGGGTCTCGCCCTTCTTCACGCTGGACTGGGCCACGGACATGTTCATCACATCCGCCCCCAGCCGCTTGCCGGCGAGTTCGAAACTGGCCTGGGTGCGGGTCGAGGCCTCGAAGAACATGTTGATCTGGGTCATCCCCTCCAGCACATCGGTGCGCTTGACCGTGCGGCGGTTGAGGTCGACGTAGCGTTCGGCAAGGTCGAGGACGGTCGCGATCTCGGCCGGCGACAGCGGCTCGATCCCCAGAAGGTGGCGCTGGCGGAAGGGCATCGGCGGCTCCGGCGTGGACAGGTGGCTTATGGCAAATGGGCCGGAACCGGGCAAGCCTCGCGCGCATCGCCACGGCCGCGTGTCGCATTCCCATCGCCGGCAATCCGATCTAACGTCGCGCCATGAGCCCCGCTGCCGATCCGCTTCATCCCGAGCTGGCCGCCGCCCTGCTGACCTGGCAGGTCGAGCTGGGGGCAGACGAGCCCATCGGCGACGATCCGGTGGACCGATACCGTGCGGTCGGGCCCGCAGCGCCCGCCGCCGGTCCGGTCGCTCCGGCACTGCAGCGTGCAACCGCGGACCCCGTGGCGGACGCGCAGGCACAGGCGGCCTCGGCCGCCGACCTTGCCGCGCTGGCGGAAGCGCAGGCCGCCTTTCCGCATATCGAGATCCGCAAGGGCGCGCGCAATTTCGTCTTTTGCGACGGGCGTCCGGGTGCGCGGGTCATGATCGTGGGCGAGGCCCCCGGCGGCGAGGAAGACCGGCAGGGCAAGCCATTCGTGGGGCGGGCGGGGCAACTCCTGGACCGGATGCTGGCCGCGATCGGGCTGGACCGTCATGCGCCGGATCTCGATCGCGCGGTCTATATCGCCAATGTCCTGCCCTGGCGCCCGCCGGGCAACCGCGACCCCGAGCCGGGCGAGGTTGCCGTGATGCTGCCGTTCGTGCGGCGCCACGTCGAACTGGCCGCGCCGGAGGTGCTGGTCCTGATGGGCAACCATGCCTGCCAGGCGCTGATCGGCCAGCGCGGGATCACCCGCTTGCGCGGCCAGTGGACCGAGGCCCTGGGCCGCCCGGCACTGCCGATGCTGCACCCGGCCTATCTGCTGCGTCAGCCGCATATGAAGCGGGAGGCATGGGCCGACCTTCTGTCGCTTTCCGAACGCCTGAGGCAGACATGAGCCGCATCGACGAAGCCCGCGACTTCATCCCGGTCCGCATCGCCGTCCTGACGGTCTCGGATACCCGGACCCCCGATCAGGACCGGTCGGGCGACACGCTGGTGGAGCGGCTGACCGCCGCGGGCCATATGCTGGCGGCGCGGGACATCGTCCGGGACGAGCGAAGCGAGATCGCGGGCCGGCTGCGGACCTGGATCGCCGATCCCGGCATCGACGTGATCCTGACCACGGGCGGCACCGGCCTGACCGGGCGCGACGTGACCGTTGAGGCGCACCGCGACGTCTACGAGAAGGAGATCGAGGCGTTCGGGGCCGTGTTCACCATGGTCTCGATGCAGAAGATCGGCACATCGGCGATCCAGAGCCGGGCCTGCGGCGGCGTGGCGGGGGGCACCTATCTGTTCGCGCTGCCCGGCAGTCCCGGTGCCTGCCGCGACGCCTGGGACGAGATCCTGCGCTGGCAGCTCGACTACCGGCACCGGCCCTGCAATCTGGTCGAGATCCTTCCGCGCCTCGAGGAGCACCGCCGACGGAAGTGACGCCGCGCCGCGTTTGTTGACCGGGCGGCAGCTTTGCCCGGGCCCCCGTGCGCGCTAGGATTGCGGAAACGGCAAGGATGGACATGCGGTTCTTCGGCCGGGCCATGGCAGGGCTTGCGATGCTCGCGGTGACGCTGGGCCTTCTGGCCTATGCGGGCATCATCCTGCGTGACGCCCTGGAGGCCCGCAGGGCGCAGCCGCCGGTCGCCCGGGCGGTGCGCGAGCGGGTCTATGCGGTCAATGTCGTTGCCATAAAGCCCGCCGAGATGGTGCCGGAACTGGAGGTCTTCGGCGAGGTCCGGGCCCGGCGGAGCTTCGATCTGCGTGCGCCGCGAAGCGGTCGGGTGATTGCCGTCGCCGCCGGTCTGGCCGAAGGCGTGTCCGTGAAGGAGGGCGCGGTACTGGTCCGGCTCGATCCGGCAGATGCGCAGGCGGCGGTCGATCTGGCCCGCGCGGACCTGCGGCGGGCCGAGGCCGATCTTGACGAGGCGCGCCGCGCGGTCCTGCTGGCGCGAGAGGATCTGGCCGTCGCAGAGCGGCAGGCGGTGCTGCGCGCGGCGGCGCTGGCGCGGCAGCGCGACCTGCGCGACCGCGGTGCCGGGTCGGAGGCGGCGGTGGAACAGGCCGAGCTGGCAGCGGTGGGCGCGGATCAGGCGCTGGTGTCCCGCCGGCAGGCGCTGGCGCAGACCGAGGCACGGGCCGATCAGGCCGAACTGACGCTGTCGCGACTGGCGATCACCCTGGCCGAGGCCGAACGGGCGCTCGACGACACTACCCTCACCGCAGGCCTGGCCGGGGTTCTGTCCGACCTGGCTGTAGTCGAGGGTGGCGTGGTGAGCGCCGGCGAGCGGCTGGCGCAGATTGTCGATCCCGCCGCGCTCGAGGTGGCGCTGCGACTGACGACAGCGCAGACCGCCCGGCTTCTGGACCCGGACGGGGTGCTTCTGCCGCTGCCCATGCGGGTGTCGCAGGACGTGGCGGGCTTCGCGCTGGAGGCGACGGGGCGTCTTGCGCGGCTGGCGCCGCAGGCCGGGGCGGGGCAGGCCGGCCGTCTGGTGCTGGCCGAACTGGACGAGCCGGCGGGGTTCCAGCCGGGGGATTTCGTCACCGCGCGGATCGCCGAGCCGCCACTGGCCCGGGTCGCGGCGCTGCCTTCGGCGGCGCTCGGCGCCGGCGACCGGGTGCTGGTGGTCGGGCCCGAGGACCGGCTGGAGGAAGTGCCGGTGGCGGTCCTGCGCAGGCAGGGAGATACGGTGCTGATTTCCGCGGCGCCGCTTGAAGGCCGCGAGGTGGTCGCCGAACGCACCGCGTTGCTGGGCCCGGGCATCCGCGTGCGGCCCGTGCGCGACGGGGAGGGTCCGACCGAAGGCGCGACGCGCGACCATGTGGCGCTGACACCCGAACACCGCGCGCGTCTGATCCTTGCGGTGGAGGAAAACGCGCGCCTGCCAGCGCCGGTGCGCGCGCGGCTGCTCGCGCAGCTGGCGCAGGACCGCGTTCCTGCCGAGCTGGTCGCGCGGCTGGAAGCGCGGGGCGGGGGCTGAGCCTTGGGCGGGGTCATCGCCCATTTCACCCGGCACCGGACCCTCGCCAACCTGCTGATGGTGGTGCTGATCGTGGCCGGATTGCTGGCCGCCTCTCGCATCCGGTCGCAGTTCTTTCCCGATGTGGTGGTCGGGACCGTGACGGTTTCCGTGGTCTGGCAGGGCGCCGGGGCAGAGGACGTGGATGCGGCGGTGGTCCAGCTGCTGGAACCCGCGCTCATGGGGGTCGATGGCGTCGCCTCGACCTCGGCCCGGGCGCGCGAGGGGCTGGCGACGATCCTTCTGGAATTCGAGCCGGGGCGCGACATGGCGCAGGCTGCCGAGGATGTGCAGGCGGCGGTTGACGGCATCCGCACCCTGCCCGAGGGGGCCGAACGGCCCGAGGTGCGGCGCGGATCCTGGCGCGACCGGGTGACAGATGTGGCGATCCACGGACCGGTCGGGGTGGATCAGCTGGCCCGCATCGGTGACGAGTTCGCGACTGCGCTCTACGCCCGCGGCATCACCCGCGCGACGCTCCAGGGCCTTGCCGCGCCCGAGATCCAGGTCGAGGTCCCGACCGCGAACCTGATCCGGCACGGGCTTGGCCTGCGCGAGATCGCAACGCTGATCGCGACGGAGGTCAATCCGGCGCCGGCCGGCGATGTGGCCGGGGGTGCGGCACGGGTGCGCACCGGGACCGAACGGCGCAGCCCGGAGGCGATCGCCGCTATCCCGTTGCGCCGGGGTGCGGATGGTTCGGTCCTGACGGTGGGCGATGTGGCGCGGATCACCGTCCTTGCCTCCGACCGGGTTCAGGCGAGTTTCGTCGGCGCGAACCCGGCGGTTCTTCTGCGCGTGGACCGGGCCGATGCGGGCGATGCGATCCGAATGCAGACCACAGTGCAGGAGGCCGCCGACGCGTTGCAGCCCACGCTGCCCGCGGGCGTCACGATCGAACTGGTGCGGACCCGTGCAGAAGGCATCCGCGACCGGCTGCGGATCCTGCTGGACAATGCCGCGGTCGGGCTGACGCTCGTCGTGATCCTGCTGTTCCTGTTTCTCAACGCCCGCACCGCCTTCTGGGTCGCGGCGGGGATCCCGGTTGCGCTGTCGGCGGCGCTGGCGGTGATGTGGCTGGGGGGGCTGACGATCAACATGATCTCGCTGTTCGCACTGATCATCACGCTGGGCATCATCGTCGACGATGCGATCGTGGTGGGCGAACATGCCGACCATCGGGCCCGCAACCTGGGAGAGGCGCCGGTGGATGCGGCCGAGAATGCGGCGCGACGGATGGCGCAGCCGGTGCTGGCGGCGACCCTGACCACGGTTGTGGCCTTCCTGGGCATCTTCGCGGTCACCGGGCAGTTCGGCGAGATGATCTCGCACATTCCGTTCACGGTGATCGCGGTCCTGATCGCCTCGCTGGTCGAATGCTTCCTGATCCTGCCGCATCACATGTCCCATGCATTGGCCTCGCAGGCGGCCGAGCGGTGGTACGACGCGCCGAGCCGGGTGGTGAACCGCGGTTTCGGCTGGGTGCGCGAGCGGCTGTTCCGTCCCTTCGTCGGCTGGGTGATCGCCGCGCGCTATCCGGCGATGGCACTCGCGGTTCTGGCACTTGCCTGGCAGGCCGCCTTCTTCCTGCGGGGCGATGTGCAGTGGCGGTTCTTCAACGCGCCGGAGCAGGGGTCGATCACCGGCAACTTCTCGATGCTGCCCGGCGCGACCCGCGCCGACAGCCTGGCGATGATGCGCGAGTTGCAGCGTGCGACCGAGGCGGTGGCCGAACGCTATCAGGCCGATCATGGGGCCTATCCGGTCAAGTTCCTGCTGGGGCAGGTCGGGGGAAATTCCGGGCGCAGCCTGCCGGGCGCCGAGGTGAAGGAGCCCGATCAGCTGGGTTCGATCTCGATCGAACTGATCGACCCCGACCTGCGGCCCTATTCGAGCTTCGAGTTCCTGGCCGCGGTGCAGGAGGAGGTGCGCGCCCATCCGCGGATGGAGGAGCTGAGCTTTCGCGGCTGGCGGTCCGGCCCCGGCGGCGATGCGCTGTCGGTCCGGCTGTCGGGCGCGGACGCGGCGGGGCTCAAGGCCGCGGCCGAGGCGCTGAAGGCGGCGCTGGCACCGTTTCCCCCCGTGTCGGCCCTGGAGGACAGCCTTGCCTACGACAAGACCGAACTGATCCTGCGGCTGACCCCGCGCGGGCAGGCGCTGGGCTTTACCGTCGATGGCCTCGGCCGCACGCTGCGCGACCGGCTGTCGGGGATCGAGGCGGCGACCTGGCCCGAGGGACCGCGCACCGCGGCGCTCCGGGTGAAGCTGCCCGACGATGAGGCGACGGCGGATTTCCTTGACCGGACGCTTCTTCTGACCGCTGCCGGCCAGCCGGTGCCGCTGGCCGAGATTGTCTCGGTCGAGGCGCGGGCAGGATTCTCCACGGTCCGGCGCGAGAACGGCCAGCGCGTCGTCACGGTGACCGGCGACATCGCCGAGGACGACCCGGTGGCCGCCGCCGAAGTGCAGCGCGCGCTGGAGACCGAGATCCTGCCGCGGATCGCCGAGGAGCACGGGGTGGACTGGCGGCTGTCGGGGCTGGCCGAGCAGGAACGCGCCTTCCTTTCGGATTCGCTGGTCGGTCTCATCCTGTGCATCATCGGAATCTATGTCGTGCTGGCCTGGATCTTTGCCAGCTGGACCAGACCGTTCGTCGTGATGGCGGTCATTCCCTTCGGCCTTGTCGGCGCCATCTGGGGGCACTGGCTGTGGGAGGTTCCGCTTTCGATGTTCTCGGTCGTGGGTCTTCTGGGCATGACGGGCATCATCGTGAACGACTCGATCGTCCTGGTGACGACGATCCAGGAACATGCGCGCACCCGCCCGATGCGGCAGGCGATCATCGAGGGGGCGACGGACCGGTTGCGCCCGGTGCTCCTGACGACGCTGACCACGGTTCTGGGGCTGGCACCGCTGCTCTACGAGACCTCGAGCCAGGCGCAGTTCCTGAAGCCGACCGTGATTACCCTGGTCTACGGACTGGGTTTCGGGATGTTCCTGGTATTGCTGATCGTGCCTGCGCTGACCGCCGCGCAGGAGGATTTCGGCCGCAGGTTGCGCGCGTTGCGACGTGCCTGGGCGGGCCGGGCGCGGCTGGGTGCCGGGGGCCATGTGGTGGCTGCCGGCACGGTAGCCGTGCTGGTCACCCTGGGCGCCACCATGGGGTCGGTGGCGCTGACCGGCGAAACCCTTGCCGGCGGGATCTCGGGGCGCGATGCTGCCCTTGCGGTCTATCTTGGCCTCGCCGTGCTGGTCGTCACCATCTCGGCTGTGGCGGGTGCGGTGGCCGTCCGTCTCAGCGCGCGGGGCAACCGGACAGTTCGACCGCCGAGCCTTCGCCCAGAACGGTGATCGTCAGTCCACTGCGATCCAGCGCGAAGGGGGCGCGGGTGGCGGCGACCATCTCCGCGCGGGCCACGAGGCGACCGCCCGAGCGCGTGGCCTGCGCCTCGGATACCCAGACCGAAGGATCCGCCGTCTCGATCACCACGGTTTCGCGTGGCCCGATCCGGGGCATGTCGATTTCGGCAGTGACGCTCAACCCGTCGGATGTCGGGTCGATGCGGCAGCCATGGCTGCGCACGCCGGCCTCTGCCGCGCGTTTGGGACGGGAGGCAAGCGCCGACTTGATCGCCGGGTCGGCGTAGCGCAACACCGGCAGAAGGTCGGCGTCGAGCGACAGGCGGGCGGGCACGCAGACGTCGCGGCAGACGCCGAGTTCCACCTGCGCCGCGACCCGGATGGGGGCGTCGGGATTGCCGGGGACGATCTCGACCGGCAGCACCAGTTCGCGGGCATAGCCGATCGTCTGCATCCCGTTCAGCGTGAACACGGTCGGCTTGGGCCAGTGGAACCGGACCGAGCGGATGTTTTCCGACCCCTGCCAGTCGAAATCGGGCGGGATGCCCGCATCGCCCGGCGCGCGCCAATAGGTCTTCCACCCCTGCGCCAGCCGCAGCCGGACGGCAGCCATATGCGTGCCGTGATCGGTGCGCCAGCCCGGCAGAAGTTCCGCCGAAAGAATCTCGCCGATCCCCTCGGCACGGGTCGGAGCGGCGGGCAACAGAAGAGCGGCGGCAACCGCCAAGGTTCTGACAAGCGGAATCATGCCGGGAAAGGTGGCCAACCCGCGCCATAAACGGAAGTCACGATTGGGCGAATGCGCCGTGTGTGGCTTGCGTGCCGAGGGACAACCGGCCACGCTGGCGCCGAAGGGGCATGAGTCGATGGATCTGAGTGGCAGGCTGCTGATCGCGATGCCGGGTCTTGGCGACCCGCGGTTCGAGAAGAGTGTGGTGCTCATGTGCCGCCATTCGGCCCAGGCTGCGATGGGGCTGATCGTCAACAAGCCGCGGCCCGAGATCGGCTTTCTGGACCTTCTGGACCAGTTGGGCATCGCCCGCACGCCCGCTGCGCGCGTGATTCCGGTGCATTTTGGCGGACCGGTGGAGCATGGGCGGGGCTTCGTGCTGCATTCGGGTGACTTCGATGCCGGTTCCGGAACGATGCAGGTTCCCGGCGGTTTTGCCCTGACCGCAACCCAGGAAGTGCTGGAACAGCTTGCAGCGGGCTTCGGTCCGTCACGCGCGCTTCTCGCGCTGGGCTATGCCGGATGGGGACCGGGGCAGCTTGAATCCGAAATCGCCCGCAATGACTGGCTGATCGCCGATGCGACACCCGATCTTGTCTTTGCCGATGACAATTCCGGCAAGTGGGCCGGTGCGTTGAAGCCGATGGGGATCGACCCGCTTACCCTGTCGGCAACGGCAGGACGCGCCTGATCTCAGACCCTTGGCGCCGCAGCGCGCCGCAGTCGGTCGTTGATCGCGCGTCCCAGTCCAGTCTCGGGGATCGGCGCGATGGCGATGGTTCCCTGCGGTCCGGCAATCCGGTCGGCCTGGCGCAGAAGGTCGAACAGAAGCCTCGCGGCCTCTGTCAGATCGCCCTTGTCGGAGAGCGACAGGGCGGCGCCCGGGCAGGGGCCGAAGCCGATCCAGACCTCGCCGGGTTCCGGTCGCTGCACGTTCAGCCGGACGCGGGCACCGGGCGCGTAGTGTGAGGCAAGTTGTCCGGGGGCCCGGGGCCGGGCGGGATCGCTGACGCGGTCCAGCGGCCGGCCGAGCACGGCCTCGATCTCCTCTGCCGGGATGCCGCCGGGGCGCAGGATCGACGGCGCGCCTCCGACCGAGACGATGGTCGACTCCAGTCCCACCGGGCAGGCGCCGCCATCGAGCACGGCCGCGATCCGGCCATCGAGCGTGTCCAGGACATGGGCTGCCCGGGTCGGGCTGACCTTGCCCGAGGCGTTTGCGGAGGGTGCGGCCAGCGGAACACCCGCAGCCCTGAGCAGCGCCTGGGCGACCGGGTGGGCTGGCACGCGGACCGCGACGGTGTCGAGCCCCGCCGTGACAGCCGGGGCGAGACCGGCACCCGGGCGAAGCGGTGCCACAAGCGTCAGCGGGCCGGGCCAGAAACGGGCCGCCAGCCGCAGACCGGCCTCCGGCAGGTCCGCCAGCCGCTGCGCGGCCTCGAGATCGGCGGCATGCACGATCAGCGGATTGAAGGCCGGGCGCCCCTTGGCCGCGAAGATTGCCGCGACCGCCGCGGGATCGAGCGCATTGCCGCCAAGCCCGTAGACCGTCTCGGTCGGGAAGGCGACCAGTTGTCCTGCGCGCAGCAGGGCGGCCGCACGGGCAATGCCTTCTTGCGTTGCGGGCAGGCGTTCGGTCATCGGCGTGTGACGCGGCGTAGCAGTTGATGTGGGGCAGGCTTGCGGCCAGAGTGTTGCGCAGCCATACCCAAGGGCGCTGCCCGCGCCAAGCCGCAACCGAGGTCACCATGCCCTATCGTGCCCCCGTAGCCGAATTCCGCTTCCTGTTCGATCATGTCGTGGGACTCGAGCAGGTTGCGGCCACCGATCTCTTTTCCGAGGCGGCGCCGGAGACGGTCGAGGCAATCCTGTCCGAGGCCGGAAAGTTGTGCGAGCAGGTGCTTGCGCCATTGCAGCGCGCAGGCGACCAGCATCCGGCACGGCTCGAGAATGGCGTGGTGCGCACCACGCCGGGCTATGCCGAGGCCTATCGCCCGATCGCCGAAGGCGGCTGGGTCGGCATGGCCGCCAGCCCGGACTTCGGCGGCATGGGGCTGCCGATGGCGGTGACGACGGCGGTGAACGAGATGATGTCCTCGGCCTGCCTGTCGCTGCAGCTGAATCCGCTGATGACGCAGGGGCAGATCGAGGCGCTGGAGCATCACGCACCCGAGGCGTTGCAGGCGACGTATCTGCCGAAGCTGGTCAGCGGAGCATGGTGCGGGACGATGAACCTGACCGAGCCGCAGGCCGGAAGCGATGTGGGCGCGCTGCGCACCCGGGCCGAGGACAACGGCGACGGCACCTATGCGATCACCGGTCAGAAGATCTATATCAGCTGGGGCGACAACGACTTTTCCGAGAACGTCTGCCACCTGGTGCTGGCGCGGCTGCCCGACGGTGGCGAGGGCACACGCGGAATCAGCCTGTTCATGGTGCCGAAGTTCCTCCCCGATGCGGACGGCCGGCCGGGACGGCGCAACAGCCTTCACGTCGTCAGTCTCGAGCACAAGATGGGCCTGCACGGCAGCCCGACGGCGGTGATGCAGTATGACGGCGCGACAGGCTGGCTCATCGGCGGGCCGCACCGGGGCATGGCGGCGATGTTCACGATGATGAACAATGCCCGGCTCGGGGTCGGCGTGCAGGGCATCGGTGTGGCCGAGGCAGCCTGTCAGCATGCGGTTGCCTATGCGCTGGACCGGCGGCAGGGCCGCCCCATGGCGGGCGAGACCGGCACCATCATCGACCACCCCGACGTGCGGCGGATGCTGGCGGTGATGAAGGCGGAAACCTTCGCCGCCCGGGCGATCGCACTGGCCAATGCGGTGGCGATCGACATGGCGCGGGCGACGGGGGATGCGGAGTGGGCCGCGCGGGCCGCGCTGCTGACCCCGATCACCAAGGCCTATGGCACCGAGACCGGGATAGCAGTCGCGTCGATGGGGATTCAGGTGCATGGCGGCATGGGCTTCATCGAGGAGACCGGCGCCGCCCAGTTCCTGCGCGACGTCCGGGTGACCGCGATCTATGAGGGCACGAACGGCATCCAGGCGATGGACCTCGTCGGGCGCAAGATGACCGACGATGGCGAGGCCGCCCTGCGCCTGCTGCAGGAGGTTCAGGACGGGGCCGAGGCTGCGCGGGCGCGACTGCCGGATCTGGCGGGCGATGTCTGGTCCGCCGCCGAGACCATGCGCGAGGGGGTCGAGGCGCTGGTGGCGTTGCAGCTCAAGGATCGCTATGCGGGGGCGGTGCCGTTCCTCAGGGCCTTTGCCCTGGTTCTCGGGGCGCATTTCCATCTGCGTGCGGCCGTGGCGGAAGGCGGCAAGGGGCCGCGCACCGCGCTGGCCCGGGTGCATCTGCGCCGGGTCCTGCCCGAACATGCGGCCCTGCTTGCCCAGGTCCGCGAGGGCGCCGCGTCGCTTTACGATCTGTCCCCTGACGATCTGGCCGCGTGATGGACGGCTCGGCCTGCCCGATCCGCCATCCCTTTGCCGAGCCGCCCGAGGCCGGCAAGGCGACCGAGGTGGCCGAGGGCGTGCTTTGGCTGCGCCTGCCGCTGCCGATGCGGCTTGACCACGTGAATGTCTGGGCGCTTGACGACGGCGACGGTTGGACGCTGATCGACACCGGTTTCGACACCGGCAAGTCCCGCGAGATATGGAAGATGGCTCTGTCCGGCCCGTTGGCCGATCGTCCCGTCCGCCGGCTGGTCGTGACCCATCATCACCCCGATCATCTAGGCCTTGCCGGCTGGTTTCAGGCGCGTGGGGTGGAACTTCTGGCAACCCGGACCGCCTGGCTTTACGGCCGGATGCTGACCCTTGACGTCCAGCAGACCGTGGTTCCCGAGCAGGTCGCCTTCTGGCGCGCCGCGGGGATGGAGCCGGAACGCCTCGCCAGGCGGATGGCTGAACGGCCCTGGAACTTTGCCGACGTCGTGGCGCCGATGCCGCTGGGTTTCACCCGGTTGCGGGACGGTGAGCGGTTGCGCATGGGCGGGCGCGACTGGGAAATCCTGACCGGCGACGGCCATGCCCCGGAACATGCGACCTTCTGGAGCTGCGACGACGATCTGCTGATAGCCGGCGACCAGATCCTGCCGGGCATCTCGCCGAACATCGGTGTCTATCCGACCGAGCCGCAGGCGGACCCGCTGGGCGAGTGGCTGGACAGCTGCCGCCGTTTTGCGCGTCGGGCGGAGGAACGGCATCTGGTGCTTCCGGGCCACAAGCTGCCGTTCACCGGGCTGCCCGCAAGGCTGAGCCAGATGATCGACAACCACGAAAGCGCGCTCGACCGGCTGCGGGATCATCTGCGCAGCCCGCAGACCGCCTGCGGCTGCATGCAGGTGCTGTTCGGCCGCGAGGTCGAGGAGGCCGTGCACGGGCTTGCCCTGGTGGAGACGCTGGCGCATCTGAACCGGCTGCGCGCGGCCGGACTGGCGACAGCCGAACCGGGGCCGGAGGGCGCCGTGCTGTGGCACGCGGTCGAGGCATGACCACCGGGCGCGAGGACATCGCCACGACCGCCGAGGCGATGGAGGCCAGCATCCTGCGGCCTTCTGCCGGTGTCGTTCATGCCGATCCCGAAGCCCCGGTGACGGTCGAGCAGGAGCCGCTGCCCGAGGCGATCACGCGCGAGCCGATCAACGCCAAGAGTCCGGCGCGCTGGGCCTACGAACGTCTGATCCTCTACATCCGCAACTTCGAGACCAAGCTGGAGGCCGGACAGGAGGTTGCCATCGGTTTCGCAGGCTCGGACGCCGGCGTCCTGCGGATCGAGGGGCTGGGGTATTTCGACCCGGACATCGTGACCTTCTACGGCACCGACGAGGACGGCACTCGGACCCAGCTTATCCAGCATGTCAGCCAGCTCAACGTGATGCTCCAGGCGATCCGTACCGGAACGGCGGAAACGCCGCCGCGCCGGATCGGCTTCAGGCTTGCCGAGCGGCTGGAGCAGGGCGACTGATCGCAGGGGGCTGACAGCCGCGGCGCGATGCGGTAGGGCAGGTTGGACACGTCATTGAAGGAGTCGGAGATGGCCGAACACAAGCCCGGCAGCATGGATATCCGCGAACACGAAAGGACCTTTGCGGGTTTCGTCCGCGCCTCGATCTGGGTTGCCGGAGTGTCGATCGGCGTCCTGATCTTCCTCGCTCTCGTGAACAGCTGATCTGACGTGTCACGGCTTGGCGTCGCGCTGGCCCTGTTGCTGGGCCTTTCGGCCTGTGCCGGCGAACGGGTCTGGGCGCCGGACGAAACCGTGGCCGCCGCGCGTTATGTGCATCCCGGACCGCCGGAGCTGGTTCTTGTCACCTCGCTGACCGACCGGTCCGGTGAAGGCGCACATACGGCGCTTCTGATCAATGCCTCCGAACGCGTCCTGTTCGATCCGGCCGGAAGCTGGGATCTTCCCCAGGCGCCCGAGCGCAACGACGTGCGATTCGGGATGACCCCCTTGATGGAGCGGTCGTATTTGGCGTTCCAGTCTGCGCCAAATTATCATGCGGTCGTTCAGCGACTTCAGGTGCCGGCCGAAGTCGCAGAAATGGCCTTCCGGCTGGCGCTGGAGGCCGGGCCGGTTGCGCCGGCGATGTGCACCCAGGCGACATCGGCCCTGCTGGCGAAGCTTCCCGGCTTCGAAGTGTTGCCGCAGTCGATGATGCCGGGCACGCTGGCCGCCGCTTTCGCCAGACTGCCGGGTGTCAGGACCGAAGTGCTCTATGGCGAGCCGTCCGAACTTACCGATCAGGCGCGGCGGCGGCTGCACCAGGTGGTGAACGGCGGCAACGGGGCCTAGGCGGCGAGATACTGCACGAGATAGAGCGTCGCGATACCGGTGAAGATCGCGACGAGAACATTGCGGAGCGCCAGGCCGACCAGCACAGCAGCCGCCGCCGCCGCAAGGCGCGGTGCGTCCGGTACGCCGCCGGTTGCGGCCGGCCACAGGACGAGAGGCGCTACCAGCCCTGGGATTACGGCGACCGGCGTGTAGCGCAGAAGCCGCTGGATCCGCGGCGGGATCGCCCTGCCGCCGATCAGCCCGAGAAACGAGAAACGCAACGCGAACGTCCCGAGCCCGAGGCCCAGGATGATCGCCCAGATCTCCAGCGCGCTATAGCTCATGGACCGTCCGGAATGCCTTTCCGTTCGAGCATCTCTTCAACCGCGGCGCCAACGAAGAGTGCCGCGATGGCGGCGATCAGAAGGCCGGACCCGTAGGGCAGGAAGGCGAGGGCGAGCGTTCCCGCGACAGAGACGAAGGCCGCGGCTAGATGCGGCAGGCTGCGCAGCATCGGCGCGATCATCGCGAGGAATGTGACCGGAACCGCGAAGTCCAGCGCATACTCCGGCGGGATGCCCTGACCCAGCCGCGCCCCGATCCAGGTCGCGCCATACCAGGGCAGGCAGACCGGAACGGCGACACCCAGAAAGAACAGGACCTTTTCGGGCAACGTCGCGGAGGGGCGGCGTTCGTATTCCGCGGCCGATGCCGCAAAGGTCTGATCCACCAGGAAATAGGCCATCAGCACCCGCCAGCGGCCCCGCGCCGCGCCGAGATGTGGGGTCAGGGCGGCCGAATACATCGCAAGCCGCAGGTTCACGGCGAGCGCGGTGGCGAGCACGATGATCGCAGGCGCGTTTTCCTGCATGAGCTGGAGGGCCGCAAGCTGCGACGCACCGGCAATCACCAGTATGGAGAACGCCATCACCTCGGTCAGGTTCAGCCCCGCCTCGGTTGCCACCACCCCGAACAAGACCCCGAACGGGACCACGACCAGTGCGAAGGGTGCACCGTCGCGGAGGCCGCGCATGAAGGCACGAGCCGGCAGGGACTGGGGGGACATTGCGGCACTCCGGACTGGACGCACGGTCGGGCATAGGCAATCGTGCCGCGGGATGCAACCGACGGATGGGAGGCCAGAGGCAGGTGCGGATTGTCGCCGGGTTGCCGGAAGATCTGCGCGGCGCGGCAGCGGGTCTGTGCTGGGAGGCGTTCCGGGATGACCTCTGGCGACTTCTGGGCCCGCCGGCCCGGGCGAGGCGGCTGCTGGAAAGGGTCATCCGCCCCGACCATGCTTTCGCGGCGATCGCATCCGATGGCAGCCTTGCGGGCATCGCCGGCTTTCGAAGCCCACAGGGCGGGTTCCTGATGATCTCGACCAGGGCTCTGTGCGAGGTCTACGGTCCGCTTGGCGGGGCTTGGCGCACGGGCCTGTTCCGCCTTGCCACCGGAGAGGTGGAGAACCGCCGTTTCCTTGTGGATGCGATTGTCATAGCCCCCCACCTGCGATGCCGGGGGATCGGAACCGCGCTTCTGGCTGCCCTCGCGGAACAAGCACGCTACGCGGGATATCGTGAGCTCAGGCTCGAGGTTGCGCACCGAAACACGGCGGCGCGACGGCTTTACGAGCGGCAGCTGTTCGTGCCTCTTCGGGAAGACCGGCCCGGACTGTGGGGCCGGCTTGCCGGTTTCGACGCTTCGACCGTGATGGTGCGCCGGCTTGGCGAAGCGAGTGGCGCGGGCGGGCTGCCGCCCGCGCCGATCAGTCCTCAGTTGGGCAGGATCACCTGATCGATGACATGGATCACGCCGTTCGAGGCCTCGATGTCGGCGGTCACGATGTTGGCGCCGTCGACCCGCGGCCCGCCGTCGAGCGTGATGGTGACATCTCCGCCCTGAACGGTGGTCGCCGTCAGGCCGTCGGACAGATCCGTGGACATCACCTTGCCGGGCACGACATGGTAGGTCAGGATCGCCACCAGCTGGTCGCGGTTCTCCGGCTTCAGCAGGTTCTCGACGGTCCCCTCGGGCAGCGCGGCGAAGGCCTCGTCGGTCGGCGCGAACACGGTGAACGGACCTTCGCCCTTCAACGTGTCGACCAGACCCGCGGCCTGCACAGCGGCGACGAGGGTTTCGAAGGCGCTGTTGCCGGCCGCGATGTCGACGATGTCGTTGGCTGCGAAGGCCGGAGCGGTCAGGAAGGTGGCGGCGGTCAGCGAAAGAAGGGTCTTGCGGATCATCGTAAGTCACTCCCCAGTGAAGGATGCCGTTGTTCGGCAACGCGACGGTTACGGGGCGGGGGCCGAAGTCGGATCACGGCAAACAATCTGTGCCCCGGTCTTGCCAGCAAGGACGACCCGCCTAAGCTGCGATCGTCACGGTTTTCCAGTCAGATTGTCGTGACCGATGTTGATCGGATGTGATGTGGTCCCGGTTCCCGTCTTCGGCCGGGCACGCAAAGGTGAGCGAACCGATCCCCGAGTTATCCCGTATCATGTCGCAGCAGAGCCAGGGAGCATGCAATGCGCCGAACCCGTCCCGACGATCCGACCTGGTCCGATGTGACCCCGAGGGCCGACTTTCTTTCGCGTCGCAGCCTGCTGGCGGCGACGGCCGTCATCGCCTTCCCCTGCGCCGCCTCGGCATCTGTCGCGGCCGCACCCAGCCGGTTCTCCACCGACGAGCCGCCGAACAGCTGGGACGAGATCACGAGCTACAACAACTTCTACGAGTTCGGCTGGGACAAGGAGGACCCGAAGCGCCACGCGCATCGGATGACCGTCGATCCCTGGTCGGTCGTGATCGACGGGCTGGTGGATCGTCCCGGCACCTACGATCTGGCAGATGTCCTCAAGGATCAGCCGCTGGAGGAGCGCATCTACCGGCTCCGCTGCGTCGAGGCCTGGTCGATGGTGGTGCCGTGGATCGGGTTCGAGCTTGCCGGGCTTCTGCGCCGCGTCGGGGTGCAGCCGTCGGCGCGTTATGTCGCTTTCGAGACGCTAGCGCGTCCCGAGGAGATGCCGGGTGTGGCGCGGGGCATCATGCGGTTTCCCTACAGGGAAGGCTTGCGCCTGGACGAGGCCATGCATCCGCTGACGATCCTGGCCACCGGCCTTTATGGAGAGCCGATGCCGAACCAGAACGGCGCGCCGATCCGGCTGGTGGTG
>JBKBMT010000053.1:18345-19535 GCA_046295655.1 Gemmobacter sp.
TGACCGAGGCCCAGCCGTTCACCAGCTGGTCCGATGCCCAGCCGCGCGAATACGGATTCTACGCCAACGTGAACCCCGAGGTGGATCATCCGCGCTGGAGTCAGGCCAGCGAGCGCCGGATCGGGGACGGGCTGTTCGCGCGACGGCGGCCGACCCTGATGTTCAACGGATATGGCGACGAGGTCGCCAGCCTCTACGCGGGCATGGATCTGACCCGGCTCTACTGATGGCGCTCGCCGGGACGATCAACAACGCGCTGCGTCCGGTGCCGGTGGTGGCGGTCTGGGCACTGGGGGCGCTGCCTGCGCTGTGGCTGGCGGCGCAAGCGGTGCAGGGAAACCTCGGGATCGATCCGGTAAAGCGGATCGAACATGCGCTGGGTCTGCATGCCCTGCAATTCCTTATCCTGAGCCTTGCCGTGACCCCGCTCCGGCGGTTCGCCGGGATCAACCTGATCCGGTTCCGCCGGGCGCTGGGGCTGCTGGCCTTCACCTATGTCGGCCTGCATCTGACGGTCTGGGTGGCACTCGATATCCAGTTCCGCTGGTCCGAGATCGGCCGCGACATCGTCAAGCGGCCCTACATCACCATCGGCATGGCCGGATTCGCCCTGCTGCTCCCGCTGGCGCTGACATCGACCGATGCCGCGATCCGGCGCATGGGTCCTGCGGCGTGGCGCCGGCTTCACCAGCTGGTCTATGCGGCGGCCCTGGCGGGCGCGATTCATTTCGTGATGGTCCAGAAGGGCTGGCCGCTGGAGCCGCTGATCTATGCCGCGTTGGTGCTGGTGCTGCTGGCGGTCCGGCTCATCCCCCGCACCCGACCCTCGTCCGCCGGCCGCGCCGGGTAATTTCCGCGCCCCTCCTGGCCGATCCTGCGCAATCTTTGCTGTCCCGGGGCGGGTTTGGTCGCAACGAACCGTCCCGCAGCGGAAAATCGACCGGCAGGCAAAAAAAGCTCTTGCGGGCTTCGGCGACTCTCCCTAAATACCCCTTCACCGCGCCGGACCGATGGAAACGCGCGGAACCGGAACCAGGTTCCGGGAAAAACTCTGAAGGCACGGCGGTCGGACGATCCCAGGAAGATTGGGATGCGTTCGGTTGTTGCGGCTTCACGCTCTTTGACATGTTATGATTTGTGAAGGGGTATGCGGGCGGTTTGGTCGTTATCGGCGGCGGACGTTCGTATAT
>JBKBMT010000054.1:0-18065 GCA_046295655.1 Gemmobacter sp.
CCCCCGACACGCGGATTATGATTCCGCTGCTCTAACCAACTGAGCTACTCCGCCACGGTGAACGCGGATACGGCGTTGCCGCGGGGCGGTCAAGGGGGAATGATCCGGGCCCGGCAGCGGACCGGTCGGACAGCGGGGACCCGGCGCAGGGCCGGCGCCCTGCCCCGCCCTATTCCGCCGCCCGGGCGTAGCTGTCCACCGGCGGGCAGGTGCAGATCAGGTTCCGGTCGCCGTGGACATTGTCCACCCGGCCGACCGGCGGCCAGTACTTGTCCACCCGGAACGACCCCGGCGGAAAGCAGCCCTGCTCCCTCGGATACTTCCGCGTCCAGTCTGCGACCAGATCCTCGACCGTGTGCGGCGCATGGCGCAGCGGGCTGTCGGCGGCGGCGATCTCGCCGCCCTCGACCGCCGCGATCTCGTCCCGTATCGCCAGCATCGCGGCGACGAAGCGGTCAAGCTCGGCCTTGGTCTCGCTCTCGGTCGGCTCGACCATCAGCGTCCCGGCCAGCTCATCGTGGGTGCGTGGAAACCGTTGTCGATCAACCGCTTGGCAATGTCGTCCACGGTGACGCCGCAAGCCGCGAAGGGCCGCGTGTCGAGGATGCATTCATGTGCGACCCTGCCCTTGTTGCCCATGAACAGGATCGGGTAGGCCCCCTGGAGCCGCGCGGCGATGTAGTTGGCGTTCAGGATCGCGACGCGCGTCGCCTGGGTCAGCCCCGCACCGCCCATCATCAGGCAATAGGCCCATGAAATCAGCAAGATAGAGGCCGAACCGAAAGGCGCGGCGGAGACCGCGCCGGCCTCGCCGCTGCGCGGATCGGCGGGCAGGAAGGGCGCCAGATGCGCCTTCACCCCGATCGGCCCCATCCCCGGCCCGCCGCCGCCGTGCGGGATGGCGAAGGTCTTGTGCAGGTTCAGGTGGCTGACGTCCGATCCGATCTCGCCCGGCTTCACCAGCCCGACCAGGGCGTTCATGTTCGCCCCGTCCAGATAGACCTGCCCGCCGTGGTCGTGGGTGATGCGGCAGATCTCGCGCACCGTTTCCTCGAACACGCCATGGGTCGAGGGATAGGTGATCATGCAGGCGGCCAGATCGCTCCCGGCCGCCGCTGCCTTGGCGCGGAAGTCGTCCAGATCCACGTCGCCATTGGGCGCGGACTTGACCACCACCACCTCCATCCCCGCCATCTGGGCCGAGGCCGGATTGGTGCCGTGGGCCGAGACCGGGATCAGGCAGACCCGCCGATGCCCCTCGCCGCGCGACTTGTGATAGGCCTGGATCGTCATGAGCCCGGCATATTCGCCCTGCGCACCACTATTGGGCTGCATCGAGAACGCATCGTAACCCGTTATCTCGCAGAGTTTTTCGGACAGGTCAGCGATCACCTCGGCATAGCCCTGCGCCTGTTCGGCGGGAGCGAAGGGATGCAGCGCGCCGAACTCGGGCCATGACACCGGCATCATCTCGGCCGCGGCGTTCAGCTTCATCGTGCAGGACCCCAGCGGGATCATCGCCCGGTCCAGCGCCAGGTCGCGGTCCGACAGCCGGCGCATGTAGCGCATCATCTCGGATTCCGCCCGGTTCATGTGAAAGACCGGGTGGGTCAGGTAGTCGGTGGTGCGCAGCATCGTCTCGGGGAAGCCGAGGCTGGCCCGGTGCGGCGGTGCGGCATCGAGGCCGAAGGCGCGCAGGATGCGGACCAGTACGCGCTCGTCGGTGGTCTCGTCCAGGCTGATGCCGACATGGCTGGTGCCGATCCTGCGGAAATTGAGCCCCTCGGCGCGGGCTGCGGCCAGGATGCCCGTCTGTCCGACGCCGACCTCGACCGTGATCGTATCGAAGAACGCGTCGGGCTCGACGCGCGCGCCCGCGGCCTTCAAGGCCCGGGCCAGTCGCTCGGTCAGGAAATGCACCCGTTCTGCGATCGCCCGCAGGCCCTTCGGCCCGTGAAACACCGCATAGAACCCGGCCATGACCGCCAGCAGCGCCTGCGCCGTGCACACATTCGATGTAGCCTTCTCGCGTCTTATGTGCTGCTCGCGGGTCTGAAGGCTCAGCCGGTACGCCTTGTTGCCCCGGGCGTCGATCGAGACCCCGACGATGCGCCCGGGCATCTGGCGCTTGTAATCGTCGCGACAGGACATGAAGGCGGCATGCGGGCCGCCATAGCCCATCGGCACGCCGAAGCGCTGGCTGGAGCCGATGGCGATATCGGCGCCCATGCTGCCGGGTTCGCGGATCAGGCACAGTGCCAGCAGGTCGGTCGCGACCACGGCGACCGCGCGCGCCTCGTGCAGTGCGGCGATGTCCTCGGTCAGGTCGCGGACATGGCCGAAGGTGCCCGGATACTGGAAGATCGCGCCGAACACCCGGCCGGGTTCCAGCATCTCCGGCTGGCCGAGGATCACCTCGATGCCCAGCGGCTCGGCCCGCGTGCGGATCACCGCCACGGTCTGCGGATGGCAGTTGGCATCGACGAAGAACGCAGTGGCCTTCGACCTTGCCACCCGCTGCGCCATCACCATCGCCTCGGCCGCCGCCGTCGCCTCGTCCAGCAGCGAGGCATTTGCGACCGGCAGGCCGGTCAGGTCGGCGACCATGGTCTGATAGTTCAAGAGCGCCTCGAGCCGGCCCTGCGCGATCTCGGGCTGGTAGGGCGTATAGGCCGTGTACCAGGCCGGATTCTCGAATATATTCCGCTGGATCGCAGGCGGTGTTACAGTTCCGTAGTAGCCTTGCCCGATAAGGCTCGTCATTACCTTGTTCTTTGCGGCTACCTGACGCATCCGCTCCAGCAGTTCGTGTTCCGACAGCGGCGCCCAGGAAAGGGCGGCATCCTGCCGGATGCTTTTCGGCACGGTCTGGTCGATCAGCGCATCGAGCGATGGCACCCCCACCGCCTTCAGCATCTCCTCCATCTCGGCCGGCGACGGGCCGATGTGCCGGCGGTTGGCGAAGTCATAGGGATTGTAGTCGGTGGGGTTGAAGCTCATCGCATCCTCGATCCGCTCAGGCGATCATCTCGTTGTATTCGTCCTCGTCCATGAAGTCGTCGAGCACCGAGAGGTCGTCCACCTTCATCTTGAAGAACCAGGCATCGCCCAGCGGATCCTCGTTCACCAGCGCCGGGTTGTCGGTGAGCGCCTCGTTCACCTCGACGATCTCGCCGTCCACCGGCGCCAGGATGTCCGAGGCGGCCTTGACGCTTTCGATCACGCAGACCTCGTCGCCCTTGGCGACCTGCGTCTCGGGTTCGGGCAGTTCCACGAAGACGACGTCACCCAGCTGCTCGGCGGCATGGGCAGTGATTCCGACAACGACGAGATCGCCCTCGACGCGCAGCCATTCGTGTTCCTCGGTGAATTTCATGGGTGTCCTCAGCGCTTGTAGGTTGGGGGGCGGAAGGGAAGCGGAACGATGGTGGCGGGCAGGCGGCGGCCGCGCACCTCGCCCCAGACGGTGCCGGCGGTGCCGGCGGGGACATAGGCCATGGCCACGGGCGCCTCGACCGAGGGGCCGAAACCGCCCGAGGTGACGGCGCCGATCTGCCGGCCGCCGTCGGGTGCATCGAACAGCGCCGTGCCTTCGCGCATCGGCGCGCGACCCTCGGGGCGCAGCCCGACGCGGCGGCGGGGGGCGCCTTGGGCCAGTTCGTGCAGGATGCGCCCCGCACCGGGAAAGCCCCCTGCCCGCGCCCCGCCGGTGCGGCGGACCTTCTGGATGGCCCAGCCGAGATCGGCCTCCGCCGGGGTGGTGGCGGTGTCGATGTCGTGGCCATAGAGGCACAGCCCCGCCTCGAGCCGCAGGCTGTCGCGCGCGCCCAGACCGATCGGCAGCACCGCGGCATCGGCCAGCAACGCCCGGGCAAAGGCCTCGGCCCGGGCGGCGGGAATCGAGATCTCGAACCCGTCCTCGCCGGTATAGCCGGACCGCGAGATCCATAGCGCCGTGCTGTCCCAGGCGATCACTGCCACGTCCATGAACCGCATCGCCGCGGCATCCGGCACCAGCCGCGCCAGTGCCGCCTCGGCTGCCGGTCCCTGAAGCGCCAGCAACGCCCGGTCCTCCACCGGCTCGACCGCCACCGAGGCCGGCAGCTGCCTGCGCAGGTGGGCGAGGTCGTGGTCCTTGCGCGCGGCGTTGACCACGAGGAACAGATGGTCGCCCCGGTTCGCGAACATCAGATCGTCGAGGATGCCGCCATCGTCGGCGGTGAACAGCCCATAGCGCTGCCGCCCCTCGGCCAGCCCCAGCGCATCGGCGGGCACCAGCGATTCCAGCGCCGCGGCCGCATCCTCGGACCGGCCCGAGGCCGGGCGCAGGAGCACCTGGCCCATGTGGCTGACGTCGAAGAGGCCCGCGGCAGAGCGGGTGTGCAGATGTTCCTTCATGACCCCGGCCGGATACTGGACCGGCATTTCCCAGCCGGCGAAGGGCACCATGCGGGCTCCCAGTTCGACGTGCAGCGCGTGGAGTGGCAGCCGTTTCAGGCCGGTCATGGCCATTTCCCCCTTGTCGCCGGGACAGGCCCGGGCATCCGGCGCCGCAGATGCGACGCGCCTGATGCCCCCTCTGTCCCTGCCCCGCGACGGGGCGCCTGAGATCGTTATCCCTTCGGCGGGCGCGGGCGCGCCGCTCTCCAGAGCCTTCGCCAGGTCGGTCCCTTGGGCCTGAGAGTTTACCGGGGCGGTTGCTCCTTCGGCACCGGGGGCTTGCACCCGACCGGATTCTCCCGATCCTGACGCACAATGCTTAGACCGGCGCGGCATCGGCTGGCAAGAGGGAGGCAATGGGGCAGTTCTTCGGCTACGGCAGCCTGGTGAACCGGGCGACGCATGACTACCCCGGGGCGCGCCGGGCGCGGCTGGCAGGCTGGCGGCGGCTTTGGGTGCACACCCCGTCACGTCCCGTCGCCTTCCTGTCGGCAGAGCCGGCGCCCGGCGTCGTCATCGAGGGCCTGCTGGCCGAGGTTCCGGGCGGCGACTGGGCTGCGCTCGACGCACGCGAACATGCCTATGCCCGACACCCGGTCCGGGTCGAGACCGAGGCGGGTCCGGCCGAGGCGCAGGTCTATGCCGTGCCGCATCCGGCCTGCGCTGCGCCGGTCGCGGCGCATCCGGTGCTGCTGTCCTATCTGGACACGGTGGTGCAGGGCTTCCTGCGGGAATGGGGCGAGGCCGCCGTCGCCGGCTTCTTCGCCAGCACCCACGGCTGGAATGCGCCGATCCTCGACGACCGCGCGGCACCGCTCTATCCCCGGGCACAGCCCCTGTCGTCTGCCGAGCGGGCACTGGTCGATGCGCAACTTTCCGCCGTGGGCGCCGTGGTGCGTCGCCCGGCGTGAGGCCGCCCGCTTGCGGATGCGGACTGCGATACACAGCTGGAAGGCATCGGTCGAGAACAAGGAGGATCCCGATGCCGCGCCTGCCGCTGCTTGCCGCCGCCGGCTATCTTGCCGCCACCGCCGCCTACGCCGCGCCGCCGCCCGACGGCGCCAAACCGCTGTCCGAGATCATCGCCGGCATCGAGGCGTCGCAGGACGTGGCCTGGATCGACGAGGTGGACTGGGACGACCGCGGCTACTGGAAGATCGAGTTCTACACCCCCGCCGGCGCCGAGGTCGAGATCCGCGTCGATCCGGTCAGCGGAGAGATCCGCCGCTGAGCCCTAGCGGCGCAGGTTCCACAGGCTGAGCTGCCGGGCCTCGCGGCCGAACGGATCCCGCGGCCCGGCACCGCTGCGCCGCCGCATCAGCCGCAGCGCCATCCAGACCGCGAGAGCCGCGAACACCACCCCGCCCGCCGCCTGCCCGATCAGCACCCCGGGCGCGCCCAGCCAGGCGGCGAAGACCAGCACGAAGGGCACCGTGCCCAGCGTGTGCCGCCCCCAGTTCACCAGGGTTGACTGGAACGGGGCGCCGAGGTTGTTGCAGGCGGCATTGGCAACGAACAGCGCACCGTTGAAGAAGAAGGCCAGCGCCAGCGGCCCGCAGAACAGGAAGACCAGCTCGCGCGTCAGCCCCTCTGCCCCGAACAGGTCGGCGATGGGTGCCCGCAGAAGCCACAGCAGAAGCGTCATTCCGGCGACGAACAGCGCGCAGAACACAAGCCCGTCCAGAAAGGCGCGCCGCACCCGCTCGTGCTGGCGCGCGCCGGCGTTCTGGCCGATGATCGGGCCGATGGCGCCCGACAGCGCGAACAACACCCCGAAGGCGACAGGCGTCAGCCGCGCGGCGATGGCCATGCCGGCGACCGCGGCCTCGCCATAGGTCGCCATGGCCCGAGTGACATAGGCCTGTCCGATGGGGGTGGCGAGCTGGGTCAGGATCGAGGGGACGGCGATCGCCACCACCGGGCGGAGGTCCAGCATCAGCCCCGGCACCGAAGGCCGGACCAGCCCGCCATGGTGGCGGAATACCGGAATAAGCGCGGTGCCCGCAATGGCGATGCGCGCCGCCACGGTGGCCAGCGCAGCCCCGGTGAGTTCCAGCCCCAGGCCGAAGATCAGGATCGGGTCGAGCACCAGGTTGACCAGCGCGCCCCAGATCGTGGCCATCATCGCGCGCCGGGCATCGCCGTGCGCGCGCAGGATCGCGCCGCCGATCATCCCCACCATCAGCAGCGGCATCGAGGGGACGATGATCGCCAGATAGTGGATCGCAAGGCCCCGTGCCGGGTCCTCGGCGCCCAGCAGATCGACCAGCGCAGGCAGCTGCCACCAGACGAGCGCGGCAAAGGCGCTGCCGAAGATCACGCCGTGGATCAGCGCATGGGTGCCCTGCCGCCGGGCCAGCTCGCGGTCGCCCTGCCCCAACGCGCGCGCCACCAGCGCACCCGCGGAAATGCCCATGCCGATGCCGAACGCCGTGGTCAGGAACAGGATCGCCCCGCCATAGCCCACCGCTGCGGCCAGTTCGGACCGGCCCAGCATGGCGATGAACACCATGTCGATCAGATCGACCACGAACACCGCCATCAACCCGACCGAGGCGGTCAGCGACATCACCACGACGTGGCGGAAGGTGGAGCCGTCGAGAAACTTCGCGCGCTGCGGCGCCTCCACGGGCTCAGACCGGGCGGACGGTCTGGAGCAGCGGCATGAGCGCTGCCATCTCGGGGCCGTGGTCGCGGCCAGTCAGCGCCTTGCGCAGGGGCATGAACAGCGCCCTTCCCTTCCGCCCCGTCGCCTCGCGCACCGCTGCGGTCCATGCGCCCCAGGTGCCTTCGTCCCATGGACGGGCCGGCAGCATGGCCAGCGCGGCCGCAACGAAGTCGCGGTCCTCGGGGGCGATCGCCGGTTCGGCGCCATCGCGGCACAGCGTCCACCAGTCGGCCAGATCGTCGAGGCGCGTGATGTTGTCGCGCATGACCTGCCAGAAGGCCGGCGCAAGACGGTCGGGCACACCCAGCGCGGCGATCCGCCCCGCCACCGCCTCGAAGGGAAGCGCCTGATTGTGGGCACGGGTCAGCGGCCACAGATCCTCGGGGTCGAACTTCGTCGGCGCGGCGCCGAAGCTGCCGATCTCGAACCCGGCCGCCAGCTCGTCCAGCGATGCGGCAAGCTCCACCGGCCGGGACGAGCCGAGCCGTGCCATCAGGCTGAGCAGCGCCATCGGCGCCACGCCCTGTGCCCGCAGATCCCGCAGCGACAGCGTGCCGAGGCGCTTGGACAGCTCCTCGCCCTTCGCGCCGGTCAGGAGACTGTGGTGGGCAAAGACGGGTGGCCTGCCGCCCAGCGCCTGCATGATCTGGATCTGGGTCGCGGTATTCGTCACATGATCGGCGCCGCGGACGATATGCGTCACCCCCATGTCGATGTCGTCCACCGAAGAGGCGAAGGTATAGAGCACCTGACCGTCCGCGCGGATCAGCACCGGATCCGACACGCTGGCGGCGTCGATCGACAGCGGCCCGAGGATTCCGTCGGTCCATTCGATCCGCGTCTGGTCCAGAAGGAACCGCCAGTAGCCGCCGCGCTCGGTGCGCAGCCGCGCCCGTTCCGCCTCCGCCAGGTTCAGCGCCGCGCGGTCATAGACCGGCGGCCGCCCCATGTTCAGCAGCTTCTTGCGCTTCAGGTCCAGTTCGGTCGGCGTCTCGAAACATTCGTAAAGCCGCCCCGCCCCGCGCAGATCGTCCGCCGCCTGGGCATAGCGGTCCAGCCGGTCGGACTGCCGTTCCACCCGGTCCCAGGTCAGGCCGAGCCACTCCAGATCCTGCATGATCGCATCGGCATATTCCTGCTTCGACCGTTCCCGGTCGGTGTCGTCGAGCCGCAGGATGAAGGTGCCGCCAGCCTTGCGGGCGATCAGCCAGTTCATCAGCGCGGTGCGCAGGTTGCCGACGTGGATGTAGCCCGTGGGCGAAGGGGCGAAACGGGTAACGGTCATGGTGCCTCCGATGCGGACGCTCTTTCACAAGGCCGCGCGATTGTCCATATCGGGGCCGGAGGTGCCCCGATGTCCGACCGCCCAGCCGCCCTGACCGCCCCCAGCGCCGAACTGATCGAGGAGCTGGCCCTGGCCGCGCTGCAGGCCCTGCCGGCCGAGTTCCGCGCCGCCGCCAGCGGGGTCGCGATCCGGGTCGAGGAGCTGGCCGACGACGACATGCTGGACGATCTGGGGCTCGAGGATCCGTTCGAGCTGACCGGGCTCTACGACGGTGTGCCGCTGACCGAGAAATCGGTGTCGGACCAGCCGCAGGTGCCGGACGTGATCTGGCTGTTTCGCCGCGCCATCCTGGACGAATGGGCGGAGCGGGGGAATGTGACGCTGGGCGAGCTCGTCACCCATGTGCTGGTGCACGAGCTTGCGCATCACCTCGGCTGGTCGGACGCCGACATCGCGCGCATCGACCGCTGGTGGGAATGACGCGCGGGATTGTCACTTGCGGCATGGGCATCGCGCGCTAGGCTAGTCCGGGAACATGACGGAGGAGCCGATGACCACGCGACTGAACCGCCGCCAGACCCTGGGCGCAATGGCCGCCCTGCCCGTTTCGGCGGGGCTTCTGGCGACCGCCCGCCCCGCCGCCGCCGTCCCGGAACGCGCCGGCCCCGCCACCGCGCCCTTCCATCGGATCCGCCTCGGCGGGTTCGATGTGACCACGCTGCTGGCCGGGACGCGCACGGTGCCCGACCTTCAGACCATCTTCGGGCTGAACGTCGGCGCCGAGGACTTCGCCGCCGCGGCCGAGGCCGCGATGATCCCGGCGGACCGGTCGCAGTTCTTCTTCACCCCGACCGTGGTGAACACCGGATCCGACCTCGTGCTGTTCGACACCGGACTGAACCCCGAGGGCATCACCGCCGCGCTGGGTGCGGCCGGCTATGCGCCCGGCGATGTGACGGCGGTGGTCATCACCCACATGCACGGCGATCACATCGGCGGCCTGATGGGCGAGACCGGGCCGACCTTTCCCAATGCCCGCTACTTTGCCGGAGCCGAGGAATTCGACCACTGGACCATGTCGGGCAACGAGCTTTTCGGCCGCAACGTCGAACCCCTGGCCGAGCAGATGACGATGCTGGACGACGGCGACAGCCCGGTGTCCGGCGTGACCGCCATGGCCAGCTTCGGCCATACGCCGGGCCATATGGCCTTCATGCTGGAAAGCGAGGGGCAGAGCCTGCTGCTGATCGGCGACATCACCAACCACTATGTGTTCTCGCTTGCCCACCCGGACTGGGAAGTGCGGTTCGACATGGACAAGGCGGCGGCCGCCGCGACCCGGCGGCGGGTGCTGGGGATGCTCGCGGCCGAGCGGATGCCGTTCGTCGGCTATCACATGCCCTTCCCCGGCATTGGCTACGTCGCCGCCGCGGGCGACGGCTTCCGCTATGTGCCGCACAGCTATCAGCTGATGATGGACACGGGCTGATCCCGCTGCCCGCCCGCTGCGCCGCCGGGCGGGTTTTCGTCGCCCCGACCCCCTGTTGACCCTGCCCGGCGACGATGTGCCCCGGGCGGGGTGCCGCGCGGACGCGCGGGGCGACGGACCGTCTTTGCCAGGACGCCAACCTGACGGTGCTGCGCGCGCACGTCGCCGACGCCTTGGTGAGGCCTCATCTACCTCGACCCGCCGTTCAACTCGACCGCCTTCTGCACCGTGCCGTTCCCGCCCCGGACGGCGCGTCCGCGGCAGTGTGTCGTCACGGCCGGCGAGAGTGCGGCCCTCGCGTGTGTGCGCGGGAAGGCCGGCGTCGGCGTCCTCGTGACGCTGGCGCCTCCGACCAGACCGATGCTGCCCGAGGCGGCGGTCGGGCAGCAAGAGGACCCCGGCCTCGCCCCCGTCCCGCGGCTTCGGATCGTGACGGTAGGGGACGCGATGCGCATGCGCGACCGGGCGGCGATCCTGCCCGCCCGGCGCGACGAGACGTTCCGCCGCGTCCTGCACGAGGCAGGCGACGCGCAGGGGCGGCCGGACCTCAGGCCGGATCAGCCCTTGAGCTTCCTGGCCACCTCGACCAGCCGTTTCGCCTGGTGCGCGATGGCGCCCTTGCGGACCTCGTCGAACGCCTCGCCCGAGGTGTGGGTATAGCCATAGGGGTTGCCGCCGGACTTGAACAGCACCGGGTCGGTATAGCCGGGCGGCACGATCACCGAACCCCAGTGCATGAAGCTGGTATAGAGGCCGAGGACTGTCGCCTCCTGCCCGCCGTGCGGATTCTGGGCCGAACTCATGGCGCTGATCGCCTTGCCGTCCAGCGCCCCCTTCTGCCACAGCCCGCCCAGCGTATCGATGAAGGCGCGCATCTGGCTGGCCGCGCCGCCGAACCGGGTCGGCGCCGAGAACAGCATCGCATCGGCCCATTCCAGATCCTCGGGGGTGGCGACGGGGATGTCCTTCTGCTTCTCGGCCTGGGCCTTCCATGCCTCCTGGCCCGCGACCACGTCCGCGGGCGCGGTTTCCCGCACGCGCCGCAGACGCACCTCGGCACCGGCCTCGCGGGCGGCTTCGGCGGCGATCTCGGCCATGCGGTGGTTGGTTCCGTAGGTCGAATAGTAAACGACGGCAACTCTGACAGTCACGGCAGCCTCCTGAGTTTTGGCATTTCCGAGAAGATAGGTGCGGTCCGCGACGGGTCGATTGGCCGTCCCCGCATGTGTCCTGTGCGGGGCTGCACAGGGCTGCTTGACCGCGCCGGGCGCATCCCCTATCTCCAGCCTGCGGGCGGGTATGGTGTAGTGGTAGCGCCTCAGCCTTCCAAGCTGATGGGGCGGGTTCGATTCCCGCTACCCGCTCCACCCGCTGGTCTCCCGAATCCCTGCTGCATTCCCGTCATATCGGCGCGGCGCGCGCGTTCGTGAATTGCGACTCGGCCACTGCCTGCATTACGCCCCGAGCCGGTCCGCAAAGCGCCGCAGACCCGTGTCATCCGTGCTGCACGGGGGCAGAACGGCGTCCAGGGCGGATCGTCGAGGCAGTCGAGCGCATCGGAAGGTTGCATCATGGCCAGTTCCCAGCCGCCGAACGGTGGCGACACCCGCAAACCCCAGCCCGCACAGTCGCAGCAGCAGGCGCAGATGCCCGGGTCGGGCCCGGCCCCGCAGCAGGGCGGAACGACCCGCTTCTCGGACTGGGCGTCGATCTGATCGGGGCTTGCGCGGGGTGCGGTCCGGGGCCAGTCTGACCGGGTGACGCCGGAGACGCGGCGATGTCAGGCACCCCGCTCAGCACGATCCGCAACATCGGCCCGGCGATCGAGGCGGCCTTCCTTCGTGCCGGGGTGCCGGATGCCGAGACCCTGCGCGAGCTCGGCCCCGATCGGGCCTATGCGCGCCTGCTGGACGCAGGCGAGCGGCCGCATTTCATCATGTATTACGTGCTGGTGATGGCGCTTCAGGGCCGCCCATGGAACGATTGCCAGGGGCCCGAGAAGGCCGCATTGCGCCGTCGATTCGACCGCATCAAGGCCGAGGCTGCACGACGGGGAAAGGCGCCGGATCCATCCGGCCGCCTGTCGCGGGCGATGGAGGCCGAGCTGCGGGCGCTGGGCCTGCTGCCCGCGGCCGAGGCCGGCCCGCGGGCAGAGTGACCGCGCCGCTCAGCCGACGAGTTCGAGGCCGGAGAAGAAGAAGGCGATCTCGACCGCCGCCGTCTCGGGCGCATCCGAGCCGTGCACCGAGTTCTCGCCGACCGAGAGGGCGAACTCCTTGCGGATCGTGCCGTCCTCGGCATTGGCGGGGTTGGTGGCGCCCATCACCTCGCGGTTCTTCGCGATGGCGCCCTCGCCTTCCAGCACCTGGACGACGACCGGTTCGGAGGCCATGAACTCGGTCAGCTCGGCAAAGAACGGCCGGTCCTTGTGCACCGCGTAGAACTTCTGCGCCTGCGCCAGCGTCAGGTGGATGCGCTTCTGCGCGATGATGCGCAGGCCCGCTTCCTCGAACTTGGCGTTGATCCGGCCCGTCAGGTTGCGCCGGGTGGCGTCGGGTTTGATGATCGATAGGGTGCGCTCGATGGCCATGTATCGTCTCCGTCTCGGTTTTGCTCAGCCTGCCCCAGCGGGGTTGCCCGCGGGCCCTATCACGGCCCTGCCCCGTCGAAAAGGCGGGACATGTGCGACGTGGGGTTCCGCCAACATTAAGATTGACTCCCGGACGCTCACGGCGCTGTGATCCGACAGGGCACGGGACGCCCCGGGGAATGGCATTTGGAGGCACTCATACCGATCATCGTTCAGGCGATTTCCGGAGTGGTCGGCGGCGGGATCGCAGGCAATCTTGTCAAGACGGCGGCCGTTTCGTTGCTGCCCAAGCTTCTGGCCGGCGCCGTTGGCGGCATCGGCGGCGGCGCGGCGCTGGGGCCGATCATCGCTGGCGCGCTGGGCGGCGGCGCGGGACTGGATTTCGCCTCGATCGTCGGCGACGTCGCGGGCGGACTGGCCGGCGGCGGTGTGCTGGGCGGGATCGTCACGGCGGTGATGGCCAACATGAAACGCTGAAACACGACCACGGCCCCGCCGGTGCGGCCGGCGGCGTTGACGGCCGACCAGCCCTCGGGCATCACGGGCGGCGATGCTTGTGATCGAGGCGCTGGACTATTCCGTTGACGGACGCCCCCTGTTCGAGGGCGCCTCGGCGCGCATCCCCGCCGGGCACAAGGTGGGGCTTGTGGGGCGCAACGGCAGCGGCAAGACGACGCTGTTCCGGCTGATCCGGGGCGAGGTCCTGCCCGACGGCGGCCGGATCGACCTGCCTGCCCGTTCGCGGATCGGAGGTGTCGCACAGGAGGTGCCGGCAGGGCCGGAAAGCCTTCTGGACACGGTGCTGTCCGCCGATTCCGAACGCGCGGCGCTGCTGGCCGAGGCCGAGGCCGCAACCGACCCGGCGCGCATCGCCGCCGTGCAGGCGCGGCTGGCCGACATCGACGCGTGGTCGGCCGAGGCCCGGGCCGCCTCCATCCTGCGCGGGCTCGGGTTCGACGCCGCGGCCCAGGCCCGGCCCTGCGCCGATTTCTCGGGCGGCTGGCGGATGCGGGTGGCGCTGGCGGGGGTTCTGTTCTCGGCCCCCGACCTGCTGCTGCTCGACGAACCCACGAACTATCTCGATCTCGAAGGTGCGCTGTGGCTGGAAAGCTATCTGGCGCGCTATCCGCATACCGTGCTGGTCATAAGCCACGACCGCGGGCTTCTGAACCGGGCCGTTGCCCATATCCTGCATCTGGAGAACCGGAAGCTGACCCTCTGGTCGGGCGGCTACGATGCCTTTGCCCGGTCCCGGGCGGAACAGCGGGCGGTGCAGTCGGCCGAGGCGAAGAAGCAGGCCGCGCGCCGGGCGCATCTGCAATCCTTCGTGGACCGGTTCCGCGCCAAGGCCTCGAAGGCGGTGCAGGCCCAGAGCCGGCTGAAGATGCTGGAGCGGATGACGCCGATCGCCGCGCCCGAGGACGCACGCCGCGTGGCCTTCGCCTTTCCCGCGCCCGAGGAACTGGCGCCGCCGATCCTGACGATGGAAGACCTCGCGGTGGGCTATGACGGCCGGGCCGTGCTGCGCGGCCTGTCGCTGCGGATCGACCAGGACGACCGGATCGCGCTTCTGGGCCGCAATGGCGAGGGCAAGTCGACGCTGTCGAAGCTGATCGCCGGGCGGTTGCCGCCGATCTCTGGCCGGATGATACGGTCGCCCCGGCTACGGATCGGCTATTTCGCCCAGCACCAGGTGGACGAGCTGGAACTGGACGACACGCCGCTCCAGCACGTCCGGCGCCTGCGCCCCGAAGAAGCCGAGACGAAGCTGCGTGCCCGGCTGGCCGGGTTCGGCCTGACCGCGGACCAGGCGGAGACACCGGTCGCCCGGCTTTCGGGCGGACAGAAGGCGCGGCTTTCGCTGCTGCTGGCAACCATCGATGCGCCGCATCTGCTGATCCTCGACGAACCGACCAACCACCTCGACATCGAAAGCCGCGAGGCGCTGGTCGAGGCGCTGACCGAGTATTCCGGCGCGGTGATTCTCGTCAGTCACGACATGCACCTGCTGGGGCTGGTCGCCGACCGGCTGTGGCTGGTGCAGGGCGGCGCAGTTCGGATATGGGCCCGCGACCTCGACGCCTACCGCGACCACCTGCTGGCTGCCGACGCACCCCCTGCCGCGCGGACCCAGGACCGCGCCCGCGCCGAGACCCGTGCCAGGACGCGGCGCGAGGCGTTGCTGGCGGCCCGGGCCGAGGTGCGGCGCTGCGAGGAAAGGCTGGAAAGGCTTGCCGAAATGCACGCGCGGCTGTCGGGAATCCTGTCCGACCCCGCGCTCTACGATGGCGCCCGGCTCGCCGATGCGGAAGGATACCAGCGAAAGTTCGCCGAGGTCGAGGACGGCATCCGCCGGGCCGAGGCACTCTGGCTTGCGGCCCAGGAACGGCTCGAGGAGGCCGAGGCGGAATGAGCATCGACCCGGCCTTCCTGATCACCGCCTTCGTGACCCTGTTCGTGATCGTCGATCCGGTCGCGCTGGTGCCGATGTTCATCCCGCTCACCCGCGGTCAGAGCGCGGCGCAGCGGCGGCGGATCGCGCTGCGCGCCTGTCTGGTCGCCTTCGGGATCCTGACGCTGTTCGGCCTGGCCGGCGAGGCGGTGCTGGCGCTGGTCGGCATCTCGATGCCGGCGTTCCGTATCGCGGGCGGGGTGCTGCTGTTCCTAACCGCACTCGACATGCTGTTCGAGCGGCGCACCCGCCGGCGCGAGGACAAGACCCACGATCCGCACGAGGCCGAAGATCCGTCGGTCTTTCCGCTGGCCATCCCGCTGATCGCCGGGCCGGGCGCGATTGCCTCGATGATCCTGCTGGTGGGTCAGGCGGGGCCGGGCTGGCAAGGCGTTCTTGCCGTGCATCTGGTGATGGCCGCGGTGATCGGCCTCAGCTTCCTGATGTTCCTTGTCGCCGCCCCGGTGGAACGCGCCCTGGGACGCACCGGCACGCTTGTGGTGACGCGGCTGCTGGGGATGCTGCTGGCCGCGCTCTCGGTCCAGTTCATCATCGACGGGGTGCGTGGCACCGGATTGATCGGCAGCTGACGCCTGCGCAGGGGTCAGACCACCGCACGCTCCAGAAGCGGCCGGCCCTGCAACACCCGCTCCACCCCCAGATCGGAAAGGTCCAGCGTCTGCCACCCGCCGGTGAGGATCGCCTCGGCAAGCCCGCGCCCGACAGCGGGCGCCTGCTGCAGCCCGTGACCCGAAAAGCCCGTCATCAGGTATAGGTCGGGCCGGGCCGGGTGGGCACCGAGGATCGCGTTCTGGTCGAGCGTGTTGTAGTCGTAGTGCCCGACCCAGAAGCGCTGCACCCGGACCGCATCGAAGCCCTCGCAGCGGGCATAGAGCATGGGCCAGATCGCGTCCTCGAACAGGTGGTGATCGGGGTCGAAATCCCCGGGGTCGCAGGGGCCGTCCGCGGCCGGCACGGTCGCGGTGATCCATTGGCCGTGTTCGGGACGCAGGTAACAGCCCTGATGGTCGATGATCAGCGGCGCGTCCGGGTGGCGGGCGTTGGGCGCATCAATGACGAACACGGTGCGCTTGCGCGGCTCGACCGGCAGCGACAGCCCGGCCCAGGCCATCACCTCCGAGGCCCGGGTGCCGGCCGCATTCACGACCGCGGCACAGGAAACGGCGGTGCCGTCGGTCAGCCGCACCGCCCGGATCCTGTCTCCGTCCAGGTCGAGGCCGCAGGCCTCGGCATGCCGGAACAGCGCGCCCTGGCGCCGGGCGGCGGTGCGGAACCCCGCCAGCAGCCCCATGTTGTCGAACCAGCCTTCGTCCCGCGCGCCGAAGGATCCGGCGCTGAGGTCGTCGGTCGTCATCCACGGCCAGCGCCCCGCGATCTGCGCCGGAGTGAGCACCCGCGTATCGGCACCGAGCGCGTTCTGCATCGCCGCAAGCTCGGCCATGACGGCCGGCGCCTCGGCCGATGCGGCAAGGAACAGATATCCGTTCTCGCGCAGGCCAAGGTCTCCCGCACTGCCCTCGAGGCCAAGCTCGACCCCGAAATCGCGCAGGAAACCGATGCCGAAGCGCGAGATCGCGACGTTCACCGGGCTGGAGAACTGCTGCCGGATCGAGGCAACCGAAAGCGCCGTCGCCGCCCGGGCATGAGTCGGATCGCGCTCCAGAACGGTCACGCCGATACCCGGCGACATCCGGGTCAGCCAATAGGCCACGGACGCGCCCATCACGCCGCCGCCGATCACGACTATGTCCGACAAATCACGCTCCCCTTCGGACGCGGCAACCGTCTCGACTCGAACGGCGCAGAGGCTGTATCACTGGGTCGGGGATGAGAACAAGCAGGGGACATTCCGCTGCCTGCTGGGGTTGTCGGGTGATCGCGCCGGTGAATTCCGCGCTTGACCACATGCGCAGGATCGTCGCGGCAGAGACCGCGGATCAGCTCTGGCACCGCCTGATCGGGGCGGTGGGCGATTACGGATTCGACCGCGTCGTCTATGGCTGCACCAGGACCCGGAGCGAAGGCTCGCTTGGCGACATCCGCGATGCGATGTTCCTGTCGAACCATCCCGGCGGGACCGAGCCCGACGGTTTCGACATGCGCTTCTTCATGCGCACCCCGATGTTCCGCTGGGCGATGACCCACACCGGCGCCTGTTCCTGGCGCTGGGCCGAGGACGAACGCGACGCAGGACGGCTGACCACGGACGAGATCGCGGCGATGGATGCCGCCCGCCGCTCGGGACGGCAGGCAGGCTACACGATCTCTTTCGCCGATCCCTCGCCGCGGGCAAAGGGGGCGATGGGTCTGACCGCCCGACCGGACCTGAGCCAGCCCGAGGTCGATGCGCTGTGGCAGCGTCTGGGCCAGGAGATCGAGGCGATCTGCACGGTCTTTCACCTGCGCATGGGACAGATGCCGATCCGGGGCGAACGGCGGCCGCTCAGCCCCCGCCAACGCGAGGCGCTGGAATGGGTGGCCGAAGGCAAGACGACCCAGGACATCGCCCAGATCATGGGTGTCTCGCCCGCGATGGTCGAGAAGCATCTGCGCCTTGCGCGCGAGGCGCTCGACGTGGAGACGACCGCCCATGCGGTCGCCAAGGCCGCGCTTCTGAACCAGCTTTTCTCGGCGCTCCAACCCGCCGGCGGGATCGGCAGCCGGGTTGACGCAAGGTAAGGATTACCCGACTTACGCGAGGCCGACTCGCGGGGGATACTTCTCCCGTTCCTTCCGTGAGTGCTGGCGAAAGCCTGAGGAACAGCCCGAACCCGCGGCGAGAATTTCAGGCATCGGGCCGGGCAACCGGGGCACCGGTGCCGGGTCGGACGCCCATTCAGGCGCTCCGGCCCGGCAGCACGGGGCAGCGGGATCGGCACCGGCAGGTAGGGAATCCCCGACTAGGATGACGCGTCGTAAACGGTAAGTGTCGGCACGGTCGGCGCGGGCAGAAACATGGCTCGCGGCGATTCGGGCAGCGCAGGCGCCTCTCCGGTGCCGGCGCTTCCGCTCCCTGATCGAGGTCGTGCAGGGTATCCCGCGCCGATCCGGTCGCCCGCAACCGCGCCGGTCCTCATCCCCGATTCAGGCGCGAGAAACGGGAAGCGGTGCGACTCCCCA
>JBKBMT010000055.1:0-17068 GCA_046295655.1 Gemmobacter sp.
CGCGCGGCATGCACGACGGCCTCGGGGTCGTCGCCATTGACGTGGAAGATCGGCGCCTCGACCATCAGCGCGATGTCGGTCGGATAGGGCGAGGTGCGGCTGAAATGCGGTGCCGTGGTGAAGCCGATCTGGTTGTTCACAACGATGTGGATCGTTCCGCCGGTCCGGTGGCCCTTGATGCCGGAAAGCTGGAAGCATTCGGCCACCACGCCCTGGCCGGCAAAGGCCGCGTCGCCGTGCAGCAGGATCGGCAGCACCGCCTTGCGTTCGGTATCGTTCAGCTGGTCCTGCTTGGCCCGGGCCTTGCCGAGCACCACCGGGTTCACAGCCTCGAGGTGGCTCGGGTTGGCGGTCAGGCTGAGGTGGACCACGTTGCCGTCGAACTCGCGGTCGGACGAGGCGCCAAGGTGGTATTTCACGTCGCCCGAACCGTCCACGTCCTCGGGCTTGAAGCTGCCGCCCTGGAATTCGTTGAAGATCGCCCGATAGGGCTTGCCCATCACGTTGGCCAGGATGTTCAGCCGGCCGCGGTGCGGCATCCCGATGACAATCTCCTTCACCCCCAGGGCGCCGCCGCGCTTGATGATCTGCTCCATCGCGGGGATCAGCGCCTCGCCGCCGTCGAGGCCGAAACGCTTGGTCCCCATGTACTTGACGTGCAGGAACTTCTCGAACCCCTCGGCTTCCACGAGCTTGTTCAGGATCGCCTTGCGCCCGGTCTGGGTAAAGCTGATCTCCTTCCCGTAGCCTTCGATCCGTTCCTTCAGCCAGGCGGCCTGTTCGGGGTCGGAGATGTGCATGAACTGCAGCGCGAAGGTGCCGCAATAGGTGCGTTTCACGATGTCGAGGATCTGGCGCAGGCTTGCGACCTCGAGGCCCAGCACGTTGTCGATGAAGATCGGCCGGTCCATGTCGGCATCGGTGAAGCCGTAGGATTTCGGGTCGAGCTCGGGGTGCGGGGTCTCGTCGCGCATGCCCAGCGGGTCGAGATCGGCCACCAAGTGGCCGCGGATCCGGTAGGCGCGGATGATCATCAGCGCCCGGATCGAGTCGAGCACGGCGCGCTGCACCTGGGCGTCGGTCACCTCGACGCCCTTCTCGGCGGCCTTGGCGGCGATCTTCTGGCCGGCGCCCCTGGCCTCCTTCGGCGCTACCGGCCATTCCCCGGTCAGCGCGGCGGTCAGCTCGTCCACCGGCTGCGGCGGCCAGTCGGCGCGCGCCCAGGACGGGCCGCTGGCGGCGCGCGTCGCGTCGTTCGGCGCCTCGCCGAGGGCCCGGAAGAACTCGGCCCATGCGGCATCGACCGATTTCGGGTCTGCGGCATAGCGGGCCTGCATCCGGTCGATGTATTCGGCATTGGCGCCGTCCATGAACGAGGAGGCGCGGAACTGGGCATTGGGGGAGTGGTCGGTCATCGTCATGCTCCTCCCGTATGGGCCGCGCAGCGGGGCGCCGCGCGGCATCTGCGCGTCAGCGGCCGATCGCCTTGAGCACCGCCTGGCCCAGCCCCGCGGGGCTGTCCGCAACGACGATCCCGGCCGATTTCATCGCCTCGATCTTGCTTTCGGCGTCGCCCTTGCCGCCCGAGACGATGGCGCCGGCATGGCCCATCCGGCGGCCCTTGGGCGCGGTCCGGCCGGCGATGAAGCCTGCCGTGGGCTTCCAGCGTCCCCGCTTGCGCTCATCGGCCAGGAACTGCGCGGCCTCTTCCTCGGCGCTGCCGCCGATTTCGCCGATCATGATGATTGCCTCGGTCTCGTCGTCGGCCAGGAACCATTCCAGCACGTCGATGTGTTCGGTCCCCTTGATCGGGTCGCCGCCGATGCCGACGCAGGTGGACTGGCCAAGGCCCACGTCGGTGGTCTGCTTCACCGCCTCGTAGGTCAGCGTGCCCGAGCGGCTGACGACGCCGACCTTGCCGCGCTTGTGGATATGGCCGGGCATGATGCCGATCTTGCAGGCGTCGGGCGTGATCACGCCGGGACAGTTGGGCCCGATCAGCCGCGACCTGGACCCTTCCAGCGCCCGCTTGACCTTCATCATGTCGAGCACCGGAATGCCTTCCGTGATGCAGACGATCAGCGGCATTCCCGCGTCGATCGCCTCGAGGATCGAGTCGGCCGCGAAGGGCGGCGGGACATAGATGACGGATGCATCCGCCCCGGTCCGTTCCATCGCCTCGTGGACCGAGTTGAACACCGGAAGGTTCAGGTGCGTGCTGCCGCCCTTTCCGGGGGTCACGCCGCCCACCATCTTCGTGCCGTAGGCGATGGCCTGTTCGGAATGGAAGGTGCCCTGGCTGCCGGTGAAGCCCTGGCAGATCACGCGGGTGTTTTCGTTGACGAGGACTGCCATTGTCTTAACCCTTCACCGCCTTGACGATCTTCTCCGCCGCGTCCGACAGGTTGTCGGCCGCGATCACGTTCAGCCCGGAGTCGGCGATGATCGCCTTGCCCTTCTCGACATTGGTGCCCTCGAGCCGCACCACCAGCGGCACCTTCAGCCCCACCTCCTTGACCGCGGCGATGATGCCCTCGGCGATGATGTCACAGCGCATGATGCCGCCGAAGATGTTGACGAGGATCCCTTTCACGTTCGGGTCCGAGGTGATGATCTTGAACGCCTCGGTCACCTTTTCCTTCGTCGCGCCGCCGCCGACGTCGAGGAAGTTCGCAGGCTCGGAGCCGTAGAGCTTGATGATGTCCATCGTTGCCATGGCGAGGCCCGCGCCGTTCACCATGCAGCCGATCTCGCCGTCCAGCGCGATGTAGTTCAGGTCGAACTTCGAGGCGGCGAGTTCCTTCGGGTCCTCCTCGGTCTCGTCGCGCAGCGACAGGATCTCCGGCTGGCGGTAGAGCGCGTTGTTGTCGAAGCCGACCTTGGCATCCAGCGCTTTCAGATCGCCCGTCTTGGTCACGATCAGCGGGTTGATCTCCACCATCTCGGCGTCCTTCTCGACGAACATCCGGTAGAGCCTGGTGATCAGGTCGCCGCATTGCTTGACCTGCTTGCCTTCGAGCCCAAGGGCGAAGGCGACGCGGCGGCCGTGAAAGCCCTGGATCCCGGTCGCCGGATCGACGGTGAAGGTCAGGATCTTCTCGGGCGTGTGCGCCGCCACTTCTTCGATGTCCATCCCGCCTTCGGTCGAGCAGACGAAGGAGATGCGCGAGCTGCCGCGATCGACAAGCAGCGCGAGGTAGAGTTCGCGCGCAATCTCGCTGCCATCCTCGATGTAGATGCGGTTGACCTGCTTGCCGGCCGGGCCGGTCTGGTGCGTCACCAGCGTGCGGCCCAGCATCTGCCCGGCCATCTCGGCCGCTTCCTCGACCGACCGCGCCAGCCGGACGCCGCCCTTCTCGCCGGCCTCGGCCTCCTTGAAACGGCCCTTGCCGCGGCCGCCGGCGTGGATCTGCGCCTTGACCACCCAGAGCGGGCCGTCAAGCTCGCCCGCTGCCGTCTTGGCATCCTCGGCCCGCAGCACCACCCGGCCGTCCGAGACCGGAACGCCGTAGCTGCGCAGAAGCGCCTTGGCCTGGTATTCGTGGATGTTCATGGCACCGTCCCGTCTGGTCTGATTTCGGCGCCTTCTGGCACAGGTTCGGAAAGGCGCAAACCGGATTTCGCTGAAAATCCGTGCCGCCCGCGAAGAATCGGCAAGTTGTGATCACATGAAAAAATCGTGTGATCACAAGTGGCGGTTCGCGCTGTCGGCAATCGATTCGCTCAGTTCAGGAGCAGGGCGAACAGGACTGCATCGCCATAGAGCATCCGTTCGAACTCGCGCCAGGACTCGGGGCTGGCGCGGGTGCCCTTCTCGGCCCAGCGCAGCAGGCCGTGACCCTGGAACCAGCCCATCGGATCGACCGGCGCGGGGTCGTCGAACAGCCGCGCGAGATTCACCCCGGCCTCGGCCCCGTAGCGCCAGTGCGGCATCAGAAGCCGCCCGGTCAGCAGGCCCTCGGCCTCGTCCAGCACCGCAAGCCAGCGCGGCCCGGTGCCCGGCGGCAGCCGGAACCCCAGCGCCGCCGTCTGACGGTCGTTCGGGATCCATTCCGCCTCGTCGTCGCTCTCTGCCGCGACCGCATCCCAGAACCGCCGGTTCAGCGCGATCATCGCCAGCAGGTGCTGCCGTGCCTGCCGGGTCAGCGCCGGGTCGGGTTGACGGTGCAGGGTCAGCCACAGCATCGCCAAGGCGTCCGCCTGCCGGCCCAGCATCATGTCCAGCGCACTGGGCATCGGCGCAGTGCCGCGCAGGTCCATGAAGGCGACCTTCGAGTCCAGCACCAGGTCGATCGCCGGACCGGGGTCGAAGGCCAGCGCGAGGGTCGACAGGCCCTGAAGGAACTCGGCATAGGCGGCCAGCCAGAAGGCATCGGCGGCATCGAAGCGGATCACGGCATCGGCCACCGGGCTTTGCCGCATCCGCGCCACGTCCCGCCCCAGCACGGTCAGCCCGGCCACCTCGACCAGCCCCTCGCCGGGGCCCCGCCGGCCGTTGCCGTCGATGTCGAACCACAGGTCGCCGAGACGGATCGCAAGTCCGAAATCGTCCGCGGGCATCCCGGTCAGCGCCGCGCCCGCCTCGGCCAGATCGGCGCGCAGGTCCGACAGCAGGGCGGTCATCACGGCACCGGTAAAGGGTTCGGGCGCGGGATTTTGCGGGATCGGCAGCCGCAGCACGGGAAGCTGCGTTCCCGCATCCCCCAGCCCGTGCCGCCAGCGTGTCTGAAGCGCGCCTTCCACAGCGCCGAGGAAACGCAGCCCGGCCAGGGCGAAACGTTCGTCCGCCGACAGGTCGGACAGCGCCGCCAGACGTTCGGCCACCGGGCGCAGGCCGCGCTCGGCGATCTCGCCGGACAGAGCACCCTGGGCAGCCCCGGAACCGGCGGAGAGCGTGGCCAGCAGGATCACGAGGGCAGCCAGGCGCATCGAAGCCTCCGGGGTCGGGCGTCCGATGCCATGCTGCGCGCGCCCGAAGGCGCGCGCAAGCGGTGATGTCAGGAAAGCGAGGGATCGATCCCCTTGCAGGCCTCGACAAGCCCCTTCACGGCATCGACCGACTTCTGGAACATCGCGGTCTCGTCCTTGTCGAGCTTGATCTCGATGATCTTCTCGATCCCGCCCGCGCCGATCACGGTGGGCACGCCGACATACATCCCCTTCAGGCCATAGGCGCCCTCGACATAGGCCGCGCAGGGCAGGACGCGCTTCTGGTCCTTGAGGAAGGCTTCGGCCATCTCGATCGCGCTGGTCGCCGGGGCGTAGAAGGCACTGCCGGTCTTGAGCAACCCGACGATCTCGGCCCCGCCATCGCGGGTGCGCTGCACGATGGCATCCATCCGCTCCTTCGTCGTCCAGCCCATCTCGATCAGGTCGGGCAGGGGGATCCCGGCGACGGTCGAATAGCGCACCGAGGGCACCATCGTGTCGCCGTGCCCGCCCAGGACGAAGGCGGTGACGTCGCGCATGGAGACGCCGAATTCGAGGCTCAGGAAATGTCGGAACCGGGCCGAGTCGAGCACGCCGGCCATGCCTACCACCATGTTGTGCGGCAGGCCCGAGAATTCGCGCAGCGCCCAGACCATGGCATCGAGCGGGTTGGTGATGCAGATGACGAAGGCGCCGGGGGCGTGTTTGGCGATGCCCTCGCCGACCGCCTTCATCACCTTGAGGTTGATGCCGAGAAGATCGTCCCGGCTCATCCCCGGCTTGCGTGGCACGCCGGCGGTCACGATGCAGACATCGGCGCCGGCAATGTCGGCGTAGTCGTTGGTGCCCTTCAGCACCGCGTCGAAGCCTTCCGACGGACCGCTTTCGGCGATGTCGAGCGCCTTGCCCTGGGGCGTGCCCTCGGCGATGTCGAACAGGACGATGTCGCCCAGTTCCTTGATCGCGGCGAGATGCGCGAGCGTGCCGCCGATCTGCCCCGCGCCGATCAGCGCAATCTTCGGTCTGGCCATGGATCCTCTCCGGTTGCCGTTGCGAGATGGCGCACCGCTTAGGCGCAAGGTCCTGCGCGCGCAAGTCCGGCATCTGGCCGGAACCCGGTGTTTGCGGTAAAGGGCCGCAAAGTCCGGGGGGGCCTGGTGCAGTTCGATCTCGTGTTCTTCGCGGCCGCCGTCCCGGCAGTGGTGTTCGCCGGCATCTCCAAGGGCGGCTTCGGGTCGGGCGCGGCCTTTGCGGCAACGCCGATTCTGGCGCTCGTGGTCGAACCCGGCATGGCGCTCGGCATCATGCTGCCGCTGCTGATGGTGATGGATGTCACCACCCTGCGCCCCTACTGGAAGCGGTGGGACGGCGAGGCCGCGCGGCTGCTGCTGATCGGCGGGGTTCCGGGCGTCGTCCTCGGCGCGGCGGTGTATCGGGCCGTTGACGCCGATTTCTTCCGGCTGCTGATCGGGGCGGTTGCGCTGGGCTTCGTGGCCTTCCAGATGGCGCGTGCCACCGGCCTGCTGCGGCTGGCGCCCCGGCCGATGGGGTCGGCGGCGGGGGTCATCGCCGGGATTGCCGCGGGTTTCACCTCGTTCGTCAGCCACGCCGGCGGGCCGCCGGCGGCGGTCTACATGCTGATGAAGGGCGTCGGAAAGACCGCCTATCAGGCGACCACGGTCATCGTCTTCTGGGCGATCAACTGGGTCAAGTTCGTGCCGTTCGTGTTTCTGGGCATCTTCACCGCCGACACCGTGCTTGCCTGCCTGATGCTGGCGCCGGCGGCGGTCCTGGGCGCGTGGATCGGCATCCATGCGCACCGCTGGGTGCCCGAACGCGCCTTCTTCGCGATCACCTATGTCCTGCTGACGCTGACCGGCGGCAAGCTGGTCTGGGACGCGCTGGCCTGAGGGATGGTCTGCCGCGCGGCCGTCCACGCGGCAGCACGGCATGCCGATGGCTCGACCAGGTGATTCGCAGGGGCAGTGTCGGATCGGTTCGCAACCCGTGGATGATCCGGGGCGTCGGTTGGCTTTGGCTGGCCGGGGTCAACGAGCGCCATATTTCCGCCATCTTCCGAAAGGGGCGGGACCTTTCGTCAGAGCGGTTTTCTTCGATCGCTTGATTGTTCCCCTGGACAGCACAAAGCCGGTGCATCTTCGGGCGTTCGCGGGACGAAATCGCGTCAGGACAACGGGATGTGTGGAAGGCCGGTCCAGACTGCCGACGGCACCCGGCAAGATTGCGGAGATCGAGGCAACAATCTGCATCCGGGGGTTGATCTGTCTCCGAGCTCTATTCGGAATGATTGTCCTTCGCGCGCCCCGCTCTCGCCACAAGCCTGCCATTTTTCCTTTCCGCGAGAGTGAAGGAGCGTCTAAACTTTGAACATGCACCGGCGTTCGGTGCGATTGGCCGTGGGGGCGGTCGTAAGGGTCTGGCCCGGGTGCGGGCAAGGGTAACGATTGTGCTGCTGACCGAAGATCCGACGCAAGGACATGCCGCATTGTGCGGGGAAGGTGCCCGGGATGCCGGCCGAGCCGCGGCGGTCGTCCTGCGCGCATTTGCGGTCTTCGCGGGTGCGGCTGGCGCCGACAGCGGAATCGTATGGAGGAATGGCGTCTGATGCCGGTGATCGCGCTTTACGAGTTCGACGATGACGACGACCGGCTGCGCGATACGGCCGAGGCGGCGGGCTCTCAGGACGGGCTGTATCTCAACGGGGCTTTCGCCGCGGGCGGGCAGTTGCAACTGGACGGCATCGCCGGTTTTGCCAAGCTTCTTCAGGACGATGCGTTCCAGCTTTCGCGCGGGACGCTGGAGATCGATTTCACCTGGTCGGGCGGCGCGGGCACGCTTCTGTCGCGCGACGGCGCCGGTCTGAACGCCGGCGCCTTCCGGCTGGAGCTTGCGGCGGACGGTTCGGTCCGCGCAGTCCACGAGACGGCAACCGAAGCTGTCACGCTCGACACCGGCGGCGGTTTCATCGCGCCCGGCGACCGGGTTTCGGTGTCCTACAGCTGGGACGCGGCGGGCGGCGGGCTGTTCGTCGTCACCAACCTCGAAACCGGCGCGCGGTCGGAAACGCCGGTGCCCGCCGGCCTGACGATGGACATGGGGCCGGACAACCCGGCCTGGTGGATCGGTGCCGGACGCGCCGATCCCCCGATCGAGCGCGGCGTGCAGGACACGGCGCATTTCCCGGGCACGGTGGACCGGTTCCAGATCTCCGACAGCGTCGACAACCTGCCGCCCGGTCCGATGGGCGACGGCATCGTGTCCGGCACGCCGGGTGACGATCTGATCGACCTTGCCTATGACGGCGACCCCGAAGGCGACCGGATCGACAACGAGGATGCGATCCTGCCGGGCCAGGCGCCGAACGACGACATCGTGATGGCCGGCGCGGGCAACGACACGGTGTTCGCCGGGCTTGGCAACGATCTGGTGTTCGGCGGGTCCGGCGACGACGAACTGCACGGCGAGTCGGGGGACGACACGCTGCTGGGCGAGGCCGGCAACGATACCCTGTTCGGCGGCGAGGGCGACGACCTGCTGGAGGGGGGCGAGGGCGACGACCTGCTGGACGGCGGCGACGGAAACGACACCCTGTTCGGCGGCACCGGAAACGACACGCTGATTGCAGGCACCGGCAACAACCGCCTGTTCGGTGGGGCGGGCGACGATCGGCTGGTCGGCGGCCCGGACAACGACACCCTTTCGGGCGGCGACGGCAACGACACGATCTCGGGTGGCGGCGGGTCGAACCTGATGTTCGGCGGCGCCGACCGCGACGTGTTCCTCGATGTCTCGCCGGGCGATTTCATCGACGGCGGCGAGGAGGGCGACGATTTCGACACGCTCGACCTGCGCGGCGCCGGTCCGCTGCGCGTCACCTTCGACGAGGACAACCCAGAGAACGGCATCGTCACGTTCCTCGATGCCGAACGCAACCCGGTGGGCACTGCCCGCTTCGTAAACATAGAGAATGTCGTGCCCTGTTTCACTCCCGGTACCCGCATCGCAACCCCCCGCGGCGAAGTGGCCGTCGAGGATCTGCGCCTTGGCGACAAGGTCATCACCCGTGACAACGGCATCCAGGAAATCCGCTGGATCGGCCGGCGCGATCTCGATGCCGCCTTCTTCGCCTGCAACCCGCATCTGCGTCCCGTGCTGATCCGCAAGGGCAGCCTCGGCAACGACCTGCCCGAGCGCGACATGCTGGTCAGCCCCAACCATCGGATTCTGGTCGCCTCGGACCGGACCGCATTGTGGTTCGACGAACACGAGGTGCTGGTCGCGGCCAAGCATCTGGTGTCGTCCAGGGGCATCGCCCCGGTCCAGAGCGCCGGCACCGCCTATATCCATTTCATGTTCGACCGGCACGAGGTGGTGCTGTCCGACGGCGCCTGGACCGAAAGCTTCCAGCCCGGCGACTGGACGCTTGGCGCCATGGGCAATGCGCAGCGCAACGAGATCTTCGAGGTGTTCCCCGACCTGCGCGAACCGGCCGGATTGCGCGGCTATTCCGCCGCCCGCCGCACCCTGAAGAAGCACGAGGCGGCGCTGCTGCGCTGAGGCACGGTCACTGTCCGGCCGATCTGGCCGCGCGCCAGGCGGCCCAGTCCTCGGGCGTGTCGAGGTCGGTCAGCGCATGGCGGCCCGGCAGGAGAACCGCGCGGATCCGGTCCGCGTGCCGACGCAGCACCGCCCGGGCACCTTCGTCGCCCGAGCACCGCGCGAGGTCCGGCCACAGGTCGCGCGGAAACAGCACCGGATGACCGGGCGTGCCGTCCTCGGCCGCGCCGCGCAGGATCGCCCTCGGATCCTCGGCTTGCGCTGTCAGAACCCGGGCAAGATCGTCGGCACCGATCTCGGGCATGTCCGCCGGCAGGATCGCCAGCGCATCGGCGCCGGTTCCTTCTGCCGCTGCAACCCCGTGCCGGATCGAGGCGGCCATGCCTTCCGCGGCAGCCGCACCCAGTTCGACGATCCGCACCGCCAGTCCCGCGAGTGCGGCGGCACGGTCGCCTGCGGCCTCGCGCAGCGTGACGACCACCAGGGGCGTGACCGCCAGTGCCGCCCGAGCCTGCCGTCGCAGCAGCGGCACGCCATCGACCGGTTCCAGCAGCTTGTCGCGCCCCCGCATCCGGCGCGCGCTGCCGGCGGCGGGGATGAGGATCGCGACGCTCACCCCCGCATCCGGCCGCCATCATCCCAGAGCGGGGCCAGATGCACCCGGGCGGGGCGGCGCTGGCCCAGGATCTCGATCTCGCAATCGAGCCCGTCCCGCACCCGGTCGGCCGGCAGGAAGCCCTGCGCGACCGATTTCCCGGTCCAGTGGCTGAACCCGCCCGAGGTGCAGAAGCCCACAACCGCGCCGTCCAGCCAGATCGGCTCCCACGCCACCACGTCGGCATCGGCGGCCTCGACGACGAAGGGCACCAGCCGGCGCTTCGGGCCGGCTGCCTTTTCCGCCAGCGCCGCCGCCTTGCCGATCCAGTCGGCATCCTTGTTCCAGCGGATGAAGCGGTCGAGCCCGGTCTCGGCCGGCGTGTAGTCGGGGCCGAACTCGCGGCCCCAGCTGCCGAACCACTTGTCCAGCCGCAGGCTCATCATCGCGCGCATCCCGAACGGGCGGATCCCGAGGTCCCGTCCGGCCGACCACAGCACATCCCACAGATGCCGCACCGACATGTGGTCGGTGAAGATCTCGAAACCCAGATCGCCGGTATAGCTGACGCGCTGGACGATGCAGTTGGCCATGCCGACGGTCATCGGCCGCACATCCATGAACCGGAACGCCCCTGCCGACACATCCGCCCGCGTCACCCGCGACAGGAGTTCGCGCGCTTTCGGCCCGGCGATCTGGAAGCCCGACCGGGCGTCCGAGATGTTCTCGACCCGCACGCCGTCGTGCAGATGCTGCTGGAACCAGCGCAGGTGCCAGCCCTGCGCGCCATAGCTCGCGGTCAGCTGGAACTCGGTCTCCGACAGGCAGGAGACGGTGAAATCGCCGATGATCCGGCCAGAGGGGGCCAGCATCGGTGTCAGCGACAGCCGCCCCGGCTCGGGGATCCGGCCCGCCATGATACGGTCGAGCCAGGCCCGCGCCTTCGGTCCGGTGACACGATACTTGCCGAAGTTCTGCACCTCGTTGATGCCGACAGATTCGCGGACCGCCAGAACCTCGGCCCTGGTCGCCTCCCAGGCGTTCGAGCGGCGGAAGGTCGGTGTCTCGTAACGCGGCTCGCCGGGCAGGGCATGGTAGTTCACCACCTCCAGACCGTATTGCTGCCCCCAGACCGCATTCATCTTGTCGAAGACATCGTACATCGGCGAGGTGCGGAAGGGCCGCGCGGCCGGGCGTTCCTCGTTCGGATAGCTGACCGAGAACCGCATCTGATAGTTTTCGATGACCTTGGGCACGGTATAGCCGGGGCTGGTCCAGGTGCCGAAGCGCGCCACGTCGAAGCCGCGCGGGTCGCGTTCCACCTCGCCCAGGATCATCCACTGCGCCAGCGCCAGGCCCATGCCGCCGCCCTGGCTGAAGCCGGCCATCACCGCGCAGGCGGCCCAGTAGTTGCGCAGGCCCGGAACCGGGCCGATCAGGGGGTTGCCGTCGGGGGCGAAGGTGAAGGGGCCATGGATCACCCGCTTGACCCCGGACCGTTCGAGGACGGGAAAACGGCGGTAGGCGAAGTTCACCGAATCCTCGATCTTGTCCCACTGCTCGTTCAGAAGCTCGTGGCCGAAGTCCCAGGGCGTGCCGTCCACCGACCAGGGCTCGCAGGGCTTCTCGTAGAAGCCGATGCACAGGCCCCGGCCCTCCTGACGCAGATAGCTTTCGCCGCCCGGGTCCATCACATGGGGAAATTCCCGGCCCTGCTTCAGGAAGTCCATGATCTCGGGGATGTCGTCGGTGACCAGATACTGATGTGCCATCGGCAGGAGCGGCAGATAGACGCCGGCCATCGCCCCCACCTCGCGCGCCCACAATCCGGCGGCATTGACGAGGTGCTCGCAGGTGACGGTGCCCTTTTCGGTGACGACCTCCCAGCCCTCGGCGGTCGGGCGCGTCTCCAGCACCCGGTTGTGGAGCACGATCTCGGCCCCGCCCATCCGCGCCGCCTTCGCGTAGGCATGGGTCGTGCCCGACGGGTCGAGATGCCCGTCCAGCGGATCCCATAGCGCGCCGATGATCCCGTCGAGGTTCACCATGCCGTCGGTGAGGCGGGAAATCTCCTCGGGTCCGATGATCTCGGTATCGAGCCCCATGTAGCGGTGCTTGGCGCGTTCGGCCTTGAGCATTTCGAACCGCGCCTGATTGTCGGCGAGCGTGATGCCGCCGACATGGTGCAGCCCGCAGGACAAGCCGGTGATCTGTTCGAGTTCGCGGTAGAGCCGGATGGTATAGCCCTGAAGCGCGGCCATGTTGGTGTCGCCGTTCAGGGTGTGGAACCCGCCTGCGGCGTGCCAGGTGGATCCCGAGGTCAGGTCGGACCGCTCGATCAGCATGACGTCCGACCATCCGAGCCTCGTCAGGTGATAAAGCACCGAACAGCCGACGACGCCGCCGCCGATGACCACGACACGCGCATGGGACTTCATCGCATTCTCCCTTCAGAACGCCGCAAGCCTTGCGAGGCACCACAGGCGGGGCATTGCCGGTCGCGACAGGAAATGTCGCAAAGCGTCCTCAGCCAGCGGGGGAATAGGCCAGCCGGACGAAATCGCGGAACAGCAGCACCTGCCGCGGCAGCACCGGCGGCTCTCCCGTCACCTTGGACAGGATGATCCCGCCCTCGCAGACCGCGGTCATCATGTCGCCCATCGCCTCGGGGTCCAGCGGCAGGCGCGGCGGATAGGCGGCCTCGATCTCGCGGAACATCGCGCCGAACCGCTGCCGCCAGCCCAGCACGGCCTGGCGGTTGATCTCGCGCACGTCGCGGTCGAACACGCGTTCCTGATAGCAGGTCGTGGCGACCAGACATCCGGGATGCCCGCCGGGGATGTCGGCCAGCAGTTCGGCCAGCAGCTTCAGTCCCACCAGCATCGCCTGAAGCGGATCGTCGGTCAGGTCGCGGGCACGGCCGAAGAGGTCGTCGAAGATCCGGTTCTCGTCCTCGATGTAGCGCTCGATCAGCGCCCGGGCCAGCGCGTTCTTGTCCGGGAAGTGATAGAAGAACCCTCCGCGCGTGATCTCGACCGCCGCCGCAAGCTCGTCGATCGAGGTGCCCTCGAAACCTTTCGACAGCACCGCATCCTGCGCGGCGTCGAGGATCCGCTGCCGCGTGGACGTGCCGCGCAGATTGCCCGTCATTGCGCCCCCCTCTCTGCACTTCGGGTGCAGATTTGTGGCCCCGTTCGCGGCCGCGTCCCCAGCCCCTGCCGGAAACCTGTCGCCTTTCAGACACTTGGCGCCACGCTGCGACTGGACCGCAGGTGAAATGGACGGAAGCCACCGCGGCGCGGAAAAAGTGTCCCGAAAACCTGATGATGGAGGACCGACATGACCATGGCAAGGGAAGCGGCGCTGGCGCGCTTCGGCGGCGGGCTTTGGCTGACCGAGGGCGGGCTTGAGACCGAACTCGTGTTCCACGACGGAATCGATCTGCCGTTCTTTGCGGCCTTCACCATGCTCGAGACCGCCGAAGGCCGCAGCCGCCTAGAACGGTTCTATTCCGGGCTGCTCGATCTGGCGGAGCGGCTTGGGGTCGGGTTCGTCATGGACAGCCATACCTGGCGGGGCAGCGAGGGCTGGGGTGCCCGGATGGGCCTGTCCGCCGCCAGCGTTGCCGCAATCAACGCCGAGTCGGTGGCCTTCCTGAAGAATATCCGTGCCGGTCGCGGGGCGCAGGCTGCGCGGATCGCGGTCAACGGTGTGATCGGTCCGGCCGGCGATGCCTATGCGCCGGACCGCTACATGACGGTGGCCGAGGCGCGGTCCTATCACGGTCCGCAGGTCGCGGCGCTGGCCGCCGCTGGCGTCGATCTGGCCACGGTGATGACCATGACCCATGTCGAGGAGGCGATCGGTGTCGGCGTCGCCGCGCGCGAGGCAGGTCTGCCCTTCGTCTGTTCCTTCACGGTCGAGACCGACGGCAACCTGCCCTCGGGCATGGCGCTGCAGGAAGCGCTGGCGCGGGTGGACGACGCGACCGACGGATGGCCGCTGTGGTTCGGCATCAACTGCGCCCATCCCGATCACTTCCGCGCCCGGCTTTCGGGATCCTGGGTCGGACGGATCGGCATGCTTCGCGCCAATGCCTCGCGCAAGAGCCACGCCGAACTTGAGGCCTCCGAGACGCTTGACGCGGGCGATCCCGAGGAACTCGGGCGCGACTATGCGGCGTTGCTCTCGCTCCTGCCGGGGCTTCGGGTGATCGGCGGCTGCTGCGGCACCGACCTGCGCCATGTCGCGGCAGTGGGACACGCCTGCTGTGACCGCTGGCGGGGCGCGGCATGACCGCGGCGGGGATCGAACAGGCGGCGCTTCAAAGCCTGCATGGCGCGGCGGACGCCGGTCTGCGGAAACGTCTGGGTGTCGAATGGCGGGCGATCGGCGCAGGTGCTGCCTCGATCGCGGCGGGGCTGCCGGCCTCGGCGATCGTCGTGAACCGGGCGCTGGGCCTGACCGATGCGGGCGCCGCCGAGGCGATGGCGGCGTATCGCGAGGCGGGGGTCGCGCGCTTCTTCCTCAACGGCGACCACCCCGGGCTGACCGGCCTCCTGCCCGCGCGCCCATGGGCGAAGTTCCTGCGCGGGCGCGAGGCACCGGTCCCCGACCTCCCGGCGCCCCTGCCGCTGCGCCCGCTCGGCCCCGACGACGGACCGGCCTTCGGTGTGCTGGTGGCGGCGGCCTTCGATCTCGGCGAGGTTGCGGTCCCATGGCTTGCGCGGTTGCCGGCCATGTCCGGCTGGCGGCTGTTCGGGGCATTCGACGGCGCGGTCCTGGCGGGCGTGGGCGGACTGTTCGTCCGGGGCCGGACCGGTTGGACCGACTGGGGCGCGACCAGGCCCGACTATCGCGGGCGCGGGGTGCAGCTTTCCCTGCTGGCCCATCGCGTCCGGGCGGCCCTGTCGCTCGGACTTGCCCGGATCGAGACCTGCACCGGCTGCGCGGTTCCCGGCGAGCCGCAGCATTCCTACGCGAACATCCTGCGCTGCGGCTTTGCCGAGACCGGGATACGACCGAACTGGGCGCCACCGCGTGCCGCCCCCCTTGCAAACCGGGCGGCAGTCGCGTAAGGGCGCGGCACTTCACAGGCAGGGGCGGGCCCCCGGGGGAGACATCCCCGGCGGTCCACCGGTTGGGCGCAAGCCTGAAACCCCTGCCGAGGCGCAAACCGGAAAGGAAAAGGACATGGCGCTGCCCGAATTCACCATGCGTCAGCTTCTGGAAGCTGGCGTCCACTACGGACACCAGACCCAGCGCTGGAACCCGCGGATGGCCGAATACATCTACGGCGACCGCAACGGCATCCACATCATCGACCTGACCCAGACCGTTCCGCTGCTCGATCAGGCGCTGAAGGTCGTGCGCGACACGGTCGCCAAGGGCGGCCGGATCCTGTTCGTCGGCACCAAGCGCCAGGCGCAGAAGCCGGTCGCCGAGGCCGCCGAGAAGTCGGCGCAGTTCTACATGAACCATCGCTGGCTGGGCGGCACGCTGACCAACTGGAAGACCGTGAGCCAGTCGATCCAGCGGCTGAAGCAGCTTGACGAGCTGCTGGAACAGGGCGCCGAGGGCCTGACCAAGAAGGAACGGCTGGGGATGGAACGCGAGCAGGCGAAGCTGCAGGCAAGCCTCGGCGGCATCCGCGACATGGGCGGTGTGCCGGACCTGCTGTTCGTGATCGACGTGAACAAGGAAGACCTGGCCGTGGCCGAGGCCAACAAGCTGGGCATCCCCGTGGTCGCCGTGGTGGACACGAACTGCTCGCCCAAGGGTGTGGCGCATGTCATCCCGGGCAACGACGACGCGGCCCGCGCCATCGCGCTCTACTGCGATCTGGTGGCCCGCGCGGCGCTCGACGGCATGTCGGCGCAGATGGGCGCCGCCGGTATCGACATCGGAGCGCTGGAAGAGGCGCCCGAGGAAGAGGCCGCGGCCGAAGCCTGATCTCGGCCGTCATCGGCCTGTCACCGGGGCGGGGTGATACCCCGCCCGCACGATTTTCCGACACGAACCCAGGAGATGCCGACATGGCGATCACCGCAAGCATGGTGAAGGATCTGCGCGACGCGACCGGCGCAGGGATGATGGATGCGAAGAAGGCGCTGACCGAGACCGGCGGCGACATGGAGGCCGCGGTCGACTGGCTGCGCACCAAAGGTCTTGCCAAGGCCGCGAAGAAGGCCGGCCGGGTTGCCGCCGAAGGCCTTGTCGGGGTCGCGGTCGAAGGCGGGCGCGGCGTCGTGGTCGAGGTCAATTCCGAGACCGACTTCGTGGCCAAGAACGCCGAATTCCAGTCGCTCGTCCAAGGCATCGCCCGGGCCGCGCTGGGGGCATCGGACATCGATGCGCTGCGCGCAGCACCGCTTGGCGAAGGCAGCGTCGAGGAGGCCGTCACCGGCGCGATCGCCCGGATCGGCGAGAACCTCGCGCTGCGGCGCATGGCCGCTCTGGAGGGCGACACGGTTGCCGCCTATGTCCACAACGCGGCCGGTGACGGGATCGGCAAGATCGGTGTTCTGGTCGCCGTGAAGGGTGCCGACAACGGGATCGCCAAGCAGATCGCGATGCACGTCGCTGCGACCTCGCCCGCCTCGCTTTCCGAGAAGGATCTCGATCCGGCGCTGATCGAGCGCGAGCGCAACGTCCTGTCCGAGCAGGCGCGGGAATCGGGCAAGCCCGAGGCGGTGATCGAGAAGATGATCGTCGGCCGGATGGCCAAGTTCTTCGAGGAAGTGACGCTTCTCGGACAGAAGTTCGTCATCAACCCCGACATTACCGTGGCCCAGGCCGCCCGCGAGGCCGGTGTGGAGGTGACGGGCTTCGTCCGCATGGCCGTCGGCGAGGGGATCGAGAAGAAGGAAGAGGACTTCGCCGCCGAGGTCGCCCGGATGAACGCGGGCTGACCGAGGTCGGTGGCGGTCGCAAAATGGAAAAGCGGTGCGACCTGGGGAGTCGCAC
>JBKBMT010000056.1:0-4852 GCA_046295655.1 Gemmobacter sp.
AGCGATGCCCGGCGTGGTGAACGGCGCCACCGACAGGAACAGCGTGCCCATCGACCCCACCGCGGCGAAGGCCACCATGCGCGCCAGCCCGGTCGCGCCCAGGACGCCCACCATGCCGACGATCAGCGTGGCCACGGCGGCCGGCATCAGCAGATCGGCGAAGAAGCCGCCGGTCGCCTCCAGCCCCGGGCCGAAAACCAGCGTGTAGAAGCGGATGATCGAATAGGCGCCGACCTTGGTCATGATCGCGAACAGCGCCGCGACCGGGCCCGGCGCCAGCGCATAGGTGGCGGGCAGCCAGAAATGCAGCGGCAGGAGCGCGCCCTTGACCGCAAAGACGATCAGCAGAAGCACCCCCGCAACCCGCAGCAGCGCATCCTCGCCTTCGGGCAGGGCCGGAACCTTCACCGCGAGGTCGGCAAGGTTCAGCGTGCCGGTCACGGCATAGAGCGTGCCGAGCGCGAACAGGAACAGCGTCGATCCGGCCAGGTTGTAGGCCACATACTGCACCCCGGCCTTCAGCCGCTGGGGCCCGCCGGCATGGATCATCAGGCCGTAGCTGGCGATCAGCAGGATCTCGAAGAACACGAAGAGGTTGAAGGCATCGCCGGTCAGGAAGGCGCCGTTGACGCCCATCAGCTGGAACTGGAACAGAGCGTGAAAGTGCCGGCCGCGCAGGTCCCACCCGGTGGCGATGACGTAGATCAGCACCCCGAGCGCCAGCACCGAGGTCAGCCCGACCAGCAGCGCCGACAGGCGGTCGAGCACCAGCACGATGCCGAACGGCGCCTGCCAGTTGCCCATCAGATAGACCTGCGGTCCCTGCGTCGCCGACTGCCACAGAAGCGCGGCCGAAATGACAAGCAGCGCGACCGTCCCGACGGTCGAAAACACCCGCTGCAACAGGATGTCGTGCCGCATCGCCAGCACGATCAGCGGCGCCAGCAGCGCGGGCAGGATGACAGGGGCGAGGATCAGGTGATTCACTTGCCGTCCTCCGTCCCGGACCTGTCCTCGGTCATCTCGACCCGGTCATCGCCTGCCTCGATGAAGGCGCCGAGGGCGAGCAGCACCACCACCGCCGTCATCCCGAACGAGATGACGATGGCCGTCAGCACCAGCGCCTGTGGCAGCGGGTCGGCATAGCCCGAGGCGTCATGGCTGAGCACCGCCGGCAGGTTGATCGCGAGCCGGCCCGAGGCGAACAGGAACACGTTGACCGCGTAGGTCAGCATCGCGAGGCCCAGGATGACGGGAAAGGTGCGCAGGCGCAGCACCAGGTAGGTGCCCGAGGCGACCATCACGCCGATTGCGGATGCGACGAGGTATTCCATCTCAACGCCCCTCCGGCACGCGCGACGGATCGCGGTCCATCGGCTCCACGTTGATCGTCTCGCCGGCCCGGATCGCGATCCGCGACAGCGAGGCCAGCGCCAGCATCACCGCGCCGACCACCGTCAGGAACACGCCTAGGTCGAAGGCCATGGCCGTCGCCAGCTCGAACTTCTCCATCGGCGGGATGCGGAAATAGCCGAAGGCCGAGGTCAGGAAAGGCCGGTCGGCAAGGAATGCGAAGACGCCCGTCAACCCCGCGATCAGAACGCCCGCGGCGATCATTGCGTGATAGTCCACCCGCTGCCGCGCCTGCGCCCACGCAAAGCCCGAGGCCATGTACTGCATCAGCAGGGCAATGGCCACCACAAGACCCGCGATGAAACCGCCGCCGGGTTCGTTGTGGCCGCGAAGGAAGATGTAGACGCCGACCATCAGCGCGATCGGAAGTGCAACGCGGGTCGCCACAACCAGCATCAGCGGGTGGCGGTCCCCGGCCCGTTTCTGGTCGGGCTGCCAGGCCAGCAGGCGGCGGTTCGCCGGGCCGGACAGCAGCGTTTCGGTCAGGGCGTAGATGAGCAGTGCGGCGATGCCGAGCACGATGATCTCGCCCAAGGTATCGTAGCCGCGGAAGTCCACCAGGATCACGTTGACGACGTTGGTGCCGCCGCCGCCGGTGTAGGAGTTCGCCAGATGGAAGTCGGAAATGGTGGGGAAGGCGAAATCGCGCATCATCATCGCAAAGGCCAACACTGCCGCGCCGACCCCGGCTGCGCCCGCGACGACCATGTCGCGCATCCTGCGGCCGGTCGAGCTTTCGACCGGTGTGCGCTTGGGCAGGAAGTTCAGCGCCAGCAGAAGCAGTATGATCGTGACCACTTCGACCGACAGCTGGGTCAGCGCAAGGTCCGGGGCCGAAAGATAGACGAAGCCGAGGCTGACCATCAGTCCCACAACACCGATCAGCACCAGCGAGACCAGCCGCCTGCGATGCGTGACCACAAGCGCGAGCGAACATGTCACCAGAAGCAGCCAGCCCACGACCGGCAGTTCGGCAACCGGGGTCAGAAGGCGCGTGCCCTGCGCATGTCCGCCCTCGAGAAAGGCAAGCGTCCCCGCGCCGACCACCGTGACCATGAAAAGGGCCAGATACTTCGAAAGCGCCCCGTCGTGCAGGCTGTCGGTGACGCGCCGGGACAGTGCCGCGAGCGGCTCCACGATGCCGTCGAAGATGACCTTCGCCTCGGGGCGCGGCGCGGCGTCCCAGCCGCGCGCCAGCGGGCGGTGCAGCCCGAGGATGACCAGCCCCCCGCCGACCGCGAAGACCGACAGGAACAGCGCCGGCACGAATCCGTGCCAGTGGTAGATGTTCACATAGGGTTCGGCACCGATCACCGCCGTCGCGGTAACGCGGACAAGCTCGCCCACCATGGTCATCGGCATCAGCCCGATCAGCACCACGAGTCCGGCCAGAAGCGCCGGCGCCGCCCAGAGCCCGAAGCCCGGATCGTGCGGCTTGGCCGGATAGTCGTCACGCACCGGGCCGAGGAACACATGCGCGATGAGCCGGAACGAATAGGCGACCGAGAACAGCGCGCCCACCGTCGCGACCGCCGCCATGAGCCAGGCGTTGTCCATCCACGGCGTCTCGACCACCTGTTCCAGCATCATCTCCTTCGACAGGAAACCGTTCAGCGGCGGTATCCCGGCCATCGACAGCGCGGCGAGCGTCACGATGGTGAAGGTGATCGGCATCAGGGTGCGAAGCCCGCCCAGCCGGCGGATGTCGCGGGTATGCGCCTCGTGGTCCACGATCCCGGCGGACATGAAGAGCGCGGCCTTGAAGGTGGCGTGATTGATGATGTGAAAGACCGCGACCACCACCCCGGCCCAGGAATTCAGGCCCAACAGCATGGTGATGAGACCGAGGTGGCTGACGGTCGAGAACGCCAGCAGCGCCTTCAGATCGTCCTTGAATACCGCGATCACTGCCCCCAGGACCATGGTGATCAGCCCGGTCGTGGCGACGATGTAGAACCACTCGGGCGTGCCGGCCAGCGCGGGCCACATCCGGGCCATGAGAAACAGCCCCGCCTTCACCATGGTGGCCGAATGCAGATAGGCCGAAACCGGGGTCGGCGCGGCCATCGCATGCGGAAGCCAGAAGTGGAACGGGAACTGCGCCGACTTGGTGAAGCAGCCGGCAAGGATCAGGAGAAGGGCCGGCAGATACCACTCGGACGCACGGATCGCGTCGCCCTCCTTCAGGATCACGCTCAGGTCGTAGCTGCCGACGATGTTGCCGAGGATGAGCATGCCCCCGATCATCGCAAGCCCGCCCATTCCGGTGACGGCGAGCGCCATCCGCGCGCCCTGCCGGCCTTCGGGCAGGTGCTTCCAGTAGCCGATCAGCAGGAAGGACGACAGCGAGGTGAGTTCCCAGAACACCAGCAGAAGCAGGATGTTGTCGGAAAGGACGATGCCCACCATCGCGCCCTGGAAGAGCATGAGATAGGTATAGAACTGCCCCATCGGGTCGGACTTGGAGAGGTAGAACCGGGCATAGAGGATGATCAGCAGCCCGATCCCCAGGATCAGGCCCGCGAACAGCAGCCCGAGCCCGTCGAGGAAGAAGTTGGCGTTCAGCCCGAGGCCGGGCAGCCATTCGATGCGGGTATGGATCACCTCGCCGCGGAACACCGCCGGGACATGGATCAGAAGCCCGGTCAGCGCCAGGGCCGTGGCCGAGGCGGCGGCCAGCGCGCAGGCATTGCGGCCGGCCCGGATCATCAGGCCGGGCAGCAGCGCACCAAGGAAGGGCAGGGCGGCGATCAGGGCCAGGGACATGCGCTATCCTTCAATCCGGGTCGCTACGGGCTTGCAAAAAGCGGCCCGGGAAAGGGCCGCTTGCGGCGCTTTACCTGTGGGACGGTCGTAGCGAAGTCAAGCAAAACCGCACCCGGACGCGGCGAGGTTTCGCAGCCTTACCCCTGCGGCGTCATCGCCTTGCGCTGCCGCGCACGTTCCAGCCCCAGCCTGTGCTCGCGCCAGATGATGATGATCCCGGCCGCGACCACCAGCGCGGCGCCGCCCAGCATGGCAAGCGTCGGCACCTCGTCGAACACCGCATAGCCGATCGCCAGGGCGAAGATGATCGAGACATATTCGAACGGCGCCACCACCGAGGCATCGGCCTCGCGGTAGCTCGCGGTGAGCAGGATCTGGCCCACCCCGCCCAGAAGCCCCGCAGTCACCAGCAGCGTCGCGTCGATCGGCGCAGGCCACGCCCAGCCGAAGGGCAGTGTCAGCAGCGACAGTGCCGAGGCGGTGATCGAGAACCAGAACACGATGGTCGCCGTCCGTTCGGTCGAGACAAGCTTGCGCACGAAGACCTGCGCCAGTGCGGCAAAGACGGCACCGCCCAGAACCAGTGTCACCCCCAGAAGTTCGCGGTCGCTGACCTCGGCGCCGATTGTGATCCGCGGGCTGAGAACGATCAGCACCCCGACCAGCCCCAGCG
>JBKBMT010000056.1:4862-16892 GCA_046295655.1 Gemmobacter sp.
CCGTCAGGCGAAAGGCGCGGACCTCCTCGCCAAGGAACATCGCGGCGAACACGACCGTCAGAAGCGGCGCCGCATAACCTATGGCCGTGACCTCGGGCAGCGGCAGATATCCCAGACCGGCAAAGCCGAGGCTCATCGCCGTCACGCCGACGAGGCCGCGCCAGAAATGGCCCAGCGGGTTCCGCGTTCCGACCCCCAGCGCCAGTTCCCGCCGCATCCAGAGCCAGCCGAGTATCACCGGCAAGGCAAAGAAGGACCGGAAGAAGACCGCCTCGCCCGGTGGGATCCGCGGAGCGGTGAACTTGATGATCGCGGCCATGGCGATGAAGACCACGACCGAGGCGATCTTGAGCACTATCCCGCGCAGCGGCCGCGCCGTCATGGGGTTCCCTCCGGTGCTGCCCGACATCGCACCGCGCCGGCCGGGCCGCAAGGGCAGACGCCCGCCGGCATGCCTGCCTTGCCGCATTCGCATGGCGGGCGGACGGCTTGCGGCCGCGCGATGTCTCGGTCAGTCTCGGCGCATCGGTTCGGGAGGCGGACTTGCACAACTGGGACGAGCTTCGCACCGCCTGGGCGGTGGCGCGGCAGGGAACCGTATCGGGCGCGGCCGAGGTGCTGGGGGTACACCATGCCACGGTGATCCGCCACATCGACGCGCTGGAGCAGCGGCTGGGCGTCAAGCTGTTCCAGCGGCATTCCCGCGGCTATACCCCCACCGAGGCAGGCCGCGACCTGTTCGAGGTTGCCGAGGTCGCCGCCAGCGCCTTCGGTCAGCTCGAAAGCCGGATCCGCGGTCAGGCGGACGACGTCTCGGGCGATCTGGTCGTGACTTCGGTGAGCGGGCTCGCGCAGCTGATGGTGCCGGCGCTGGTCGCCTTCCAGGCGGCGCATCCGGCGGTCATCCTGCGCTATCTGACCGATACGCGGGTATTCCGGCTCGAATACGGCGAGGCCCATGTGGCGGTCCGGGCCGGTCCTGCCCCTCACGATCCCGATTACGTCGTGCAGCCGTTCGGACAGCTGCGCACGGCGCTCTATGGCTCTCGGACCTATGTCGAGGCGCACGGGTTGCCTGCGTCTCCGCAGGATCTGGACGGCCAGCGCTTCGTTGGCGCCGAAGGCGAGGTACGCCGCGCGCCGTTCAACCGCTGGATGGATTCGCATGTGCCGGATGCCGCAGTGGTGCTGCGGACGAGCGAGACCGACAGTCTACTTGCCGCGGTGCGAGCCGGTGCCGGGCTCGGCTTCCTCTCGGTCCATCTTGCCGCCGAGGACCCGGAACTTGTGATGGCCTTGCCGCCGTTGCCCGAGTGGGAGGCGCCGCTGTGGCTTGTCACCCATGTGGACCTGCACCGGACGGCGAAGGTCAAGGCGGTGGTCACCCATCTCAAGCAGGCGGTGAAGTCGTGGCGCCACCTCTAGGGCGGGCGGCCCTCCACGCCGGCAGTTCCGAGGCGCTGCGCGGGCATCTTGCCATGCTGGCCTTCTCGGCCCTGGTCGCGGGATCCTTCAGCCTGGGCGCGCTCAGCGCCAACCATGTCGACCCGGCGGCCTTTACCACGCTCCGCTTCCTGATCGCGGCCGTCCTGCTTGGCGCGGCGGCGGCGCTGGGGCCCGGTTTCAGCCGCATGACCCTGGTGCGGCCGGGCCGCTGGTTCCTGCTGGGCGGTCTTTTCGCCGCCTATTTCGTGCTGATGTTCGAGGGGCTCAAGACGGCCGCCCCCGTCTCGGCCGCGGCCGTGTTCACCCTGACCCCGGTCATGAGCGCGGGGTTCGGTTGGCTGCTGTTGCGGCAGGTCACGACGCCGCGGATGGCGGCGGCGCTGGCAATCGGCGCGGTGGGTGCGCTGTGGGTCATCTTCCGCGCCGATCTGTCGGCGGCGCTGGGTTTCGCGCTGGGGCGGGGCGAGGCGATCTATCTGGCCGGTTGCGTGGCGCATGCGCTGTTCACCCCGCTGCTGGCTTATGTAAACCGGGGCGAACCGGCACTGGTTGCCACCGCGCTTGTCATGGCGGCGGGATGCCTGCTGCTGGCGATCTGGTCGGCGCCTGCGCTGACGGCGACCGACTGGGCGGCGCTGCCGGCCATCGTCTGGGCGACGCTGATCTATGTTGCCGTCTTTGCCAGTGCCGTGACCTTCTTCCTGTTGCAGTACGCGGCAATGAACCTGCCCTCGGCCAAGGTCATGGCCTACACCTATCTCGTACCGTCCTGGGTCATCCTGTGGGAACTGGCGCTGGGCCAGTCGCCGCCGCCGCTTCTGGTCGGCATCGGTATCGGGCTGACCGTCACCGCGCTGGTGATCCTTCTCAAGGCAGAACCCGCAAAGCCCCGGTCCCGGCCCGCATCGCCGGGCGAAATGCCGGGCGTTCAGGGCGATGTCAGATCGCCACCGGCCAGTTCTGCGGCAAGGAACCGCTCGAAGTCGTCGAGGTTCACGGGATCGAACTGACCGAAGCCCTGCATCCAGACCGATGCGGCCCGCAGTCCATCGGGTTCCAGCTTGCACCATTTCACGCGCCCGCGCTTCTCCTGGCTGATGAGCCCGGCCTCGGCGAGGATCGCAAGATGCTTGGAGATCGCGGCCAGCGACACGTCGAAGGGTTCGGCCACGTCGGTCACGGCCATGTCGTCCTCCAGCAGCAACGCCAGGATGGCGCGCCGTGTCGGGTCGGCAAGGGCCGCGAAGGTGGCCGAAAGCGGGTCGGTCATGCGCGGCAGATGCAATGCGGCTGCGAAAAGGTCAACCATCCGGTTGAATGTTGCGCTGCGGCATCGGGGCATCGCCGTGACGTGCGACGAAAACGCAGCGTCCGGATATCTTCATATTAATCATACGGTTGACGAATTTCGGCCGCGGTTTCTGCGCGCTTGACTCGGGGCAGGTGTCTCCATAGGTTGCGCCCGACTGCGGCAGGGGGCTCCGGCATGACGGAAGAACCCGACAGCGACCGCCTGCGGGCGCTGGAGGAACGGATCGCCGCCGCCCGCAAACCCGACACGCGCGAGGCGCGCAGCATGCGGGCGATCGGGCAGGGTGAGGCCGCCTGGCGCATGGTGATCGAACTGGTCACCGGCATGGCGCTGGGGCTGGCGATCGGCTACGGGCTGGATGTCCTTCTGGGCACCCGGCCGGCAATGATGGTGGTGTTCGTCCTTCTGGGCTTCGCGGCCGGGGTGCGGACCATGCTGAAGACGGCGAAGGACCTGACCCGGCGCATGCAGGACGGGGAAGACCCGCCGCCGGGAGACAAGGGTCAGCCGTGAACGGCGGCCGGTGACGAGAGGGACGCGACGTGGCGGCTGAAGGCGGTCTTTCCATCCACCCGATGGACCAGTTCATCGTGAAGCCCCTGTTCGGGGATGGTCCGGTCTACTGGTACACGCCGACCAACGTGACGCTCTGGATGTTCCTTGCGGTTCTGGCCATCGGGGCGCTGATGGTGCTGGGCACCCGTCGCCGCGCGATCGTCCCCAGCCGCAGCCAGTCGGTCGCCGAGATGGTCTACGGCTTCATCCACAACATGGTCGAGGATGTCGCCGGCCACGAGGGCGTGAAGTATTTTCCCTACATCCTGACCCTGTTCCTGTTCATCCTGTTCGCCAATGTCCTTGGCCTGATCCCGATGTCCTTCACGACGACCAGCCACGTCGCGGTGACGGCCGTGCTGGCGCTGGCGGTGTTTCTTGGCGTCACGATCCTGGGCTTCGTGCGCAAGGGCGCGGGCTTCCTGTCGATGTTCTGGGTCAGTTCGGCCCCGCTCGTGCTGCGGCCGATCCTCGCCGTCATCGAACTCATCTCCTACTTCGTCCGGCCGGTCAGCCACTCGATCCGTCTTGCCGGCAACCTCATGGCCGGGCACGCCGTGCTCAAGGTCTTTGCCGGGTTTGCCTCGATCGCGCTGGTGTCGCCCATCGCCATCGGGGCGATGACCGCGATCTATGCGCTGGAGCTGCTTGTCGCGGTGATCCAGGCCTATGTCTTCACCATCCTGACCTGCGTCTATCTGAAGGACGCGGTGGGCGACGCCCATCACTAGGGTCCCGAAACCTCAGCCATTCCAACCACGGAGACGACAATGGAAAACGAACTCGCTCTCATGGGCAAGTACATCGGTGCTGGCCTCGCAACCATCGGTCTGGGCGGCGCCGGCATCGGCGTGGGCCACGTCGCCGGCAACTATCTGGCCGGCGCGCTGCGCAACCCCGCCGCAGCCCCCGGACAGACGGCCATGCTGTTCGTCGGCATTGCCTTTGCCGAAGCCCTGGGGATCTTTTCGTTCCTGATCGCGCTTCTGCTGATGTTCGCCGTCTGATCCGGCCCCGGGGGGCAGGCGCCCCCCGGTCCCGACAGGTTCCGGCACGCTTCAGGAGACCGACATGGCAACGGATGCGCAGGGCGCCGGGCAGGCCGCCGGCATGCCGCAGCTCGATTTCTCGACCTGGCCCAACCAGATCTTCTGGCTGGTGATCGCGCTCGGCGCGATCTATCTGATCCTGACCCGCGTGGCGCTGCCCCGGATCGGGATGGTCCTGGCCGAGCGGAAGGGCACGATCACCAACGATCTGGCTGCGGCCGAGGAGCTGAAGCAGAAGGCCAGACAGGCCGAGGAAGCCTATAACAAGGCCCTCGCCGACGCCCGCGCCGAGGCGGCGCGGATCGTGGCCGAAGCCCGGGCGGAGATCCAGGCGGATCTCGACGCGGCAACGGCCAGGGCCGATGCCGAGATCGCGGCGCGGGCGGCCGAATCCGAGCGCCGGATTGCCGAGATCCGCGCGGGCGCGATGGAGAGCGTGAGCGAGGTGGCACGGGATGTGGCGCGCGAGCTGGTCGCGCAGCTTGGCGGCAAGGCCGATGCCCGGTCGGTGAATGCCGCGGTCTCGGCGAGGCTGAAAGGGTGAACGCCATGCGCAGACTGCCGCTTTTTCTCGTCATGCTGGCAACGCCGGCGCAGGCGGCTGAGGGTCCGTTCTTCTCGCTGGGGAATTCGGACTTCACCGTGCTGATCGCGTTCATCCTGTTCGTGGCGGTTCTGGTCTATTTCAAGGTGCCCGCGCTTCTGGGCGGGATGCTCGACCGCCGGGCCGAGACGATCCGGGCCGAACTTGACGCCGCCCGTGCGCTGCGGGAAGAGGCCAAGTCGCTTCTGGCTTCGTTCGAACGCAAGAGCGCCGACGTGAAGGCCCAGGCGGAACGGATCGTCGTCTCTGCCCGTGCCGATGCGACGGCCGCGGCGGAGCAGGCCAAGGCAGAGCTTGCGCGGTCCATCGAACGGCGTCTCAGGGGGGCCGAGGAGCAGATCGCGCAGGCCGAGGCCTCGGCCGTGCGCGAGGTTCGCGAACGCGCGATCGCTGTTGCCGTGGCGGCGGCCGGCGATGTGCTGGCCAAGCAGATGACCAGCGAGGCCGCGGGCGAGCTCATCGAACAGTCGATTGCCGAGGTCGGCGCCCGCCTGCACTGACGCCGCGCTTGCCCGTCGTGGCCACGGGCCCGGGCCGAGCGAGGCCGGGCCTTTCGCGTTCAGCGTGCCCGCTCGTGCTCCAGTCGCTGACGGGCAACCTTTTCGTTGCGCTCCGCCTGCCGGACCTCGGCCAGGGCACGGGCGACGAAATCAAGATGCGTCTCGACGGCCCTGCGGGCCCCCGCGGGATCGCGCGCCTGAAGCGCAGTGTTGATCGCGCGGTGCTGATCCAGCAGCGTATCGCGCGTGGTGCGCTGCCGGAACATGGCTTGCCGGTTGTAGAACACGCCTTCGCGCAGCAGGTCGTACATCGAGCGCATCATGTGCAGCATGACCACGTTGTGGCTGGCCTCGACGATGGCCATGTGGAAGTCGGCGTCGTGTCGCGCCTCGTCCGCCGCGCTGCGCCGGGCATGGGCGGCCTCCATCTTGGCGAAGATCGTGCCGACAACGGCAAGGTCCGTGTCCGAGCCGACGGTTGCCGCCCGCGCGGCGGCAAGCCCCTCCATGTCGCGGCGGAAGGCGAGGTAGTCGTCAACCGCCGTCTCGTGCGTGCGGAACAGCTCGATCAGGGCGGGCGAGAAGGCCGAACCCAGCACCTCGGCGACGAACAGGCCCGAACCCGCGCGACTGACAAGCAGCCCGCGCTGCTGCAGTTCCGCAATCGCCTCGCGCAGCGAGGGGCGCGACACCTCCATCCGATCGGCCAGATCGCGCTCGGACGGCAGCCGCTCACCCGGTCGCAGGATACCGCGCAGGATCAGGGCCTCGATCTGGCGCACGACCGCAGTTGACAGTCTTTCGGACTTGACGGGCGAGAACGGCATGATCCCCTCGATTGGTCAAGTGATATGACCGCAGCGAGACCTCGGCAAGACGAAAGGCCGGGCGTTGCCGCCCGGCCAACGAAAGTCCAAGCGGACCGCGAAACTCAGTTCGGGCGGATGATGATCTCCACCCTCCGGTTCTGGGCCCGGCCTTCCGGCGTCTGGTTCGAGGCCACGGGGAAGTCCTGCCCGCGGCCGAAGGCGACGATCCGCGACGACGGCACGCCTGCATCGCGCAGCACAGCAGCCACGGAATTGGCCCGGCGCTGCGACAGTTCGCGGTTGTAGGCCGCGGTTCCGGTGCTGTCGGTATGGCCGATCACCTCGATCCGGCTGTTGGGGTAGTTCAGGAGGCTCTGCGCGACGGCGCGCAGGTCGCGTTGCAAGTCGGGGCGCAGCACGGCGCTGTCGGTGGCGAACAGCAGGTCCTGCGGCATGGTCACCACCAGCGAATCGCCGGTGTTGACGATGCCGACATTGCCCGAGGTCGCGCCGCGCAGCTCGGCCGCCTGCCGGTCAAGCTGCTGACCGATGGCGCCGCCGATGCCGGCACCGATGGCTGCGCCGGCAATGGTGGCCAGAGGGCGCTGGCTGCTGTTCGAGGTCGCGCCGATGGCACCGCCGATCAGCGCGCCGGTCAGCGCGCCGGTGCGGGTGCGCTCGCTGCCCGGATCGCCCTGGGGATAGGGGTCGCATCCGGCCAGGACCAGCGCGCCGAACGACGCAAGGATCAGCGGGGTCTTGAAACTCATGGTCTGCCTCATGCTCAATCCCGCGTGCCCGGGGCAGGCGCGCGGCTCTGGCTGAACGATATAGGCAGTCGCGCGGTTCCACGGAAGTGCCAAGCGCGCGAGCGGCGCCGTTCCGCCCATCGCACGGTGCCGCGATCACGGGGCCGGCATCGCATCGGCGCGCGCAGCTTCCCACGCGAGGATCGCGCGCTTGACCGGCAGGCCCCAGTGATAGCCGCCAAGCTCGCCGGACCGCCGCAGCGCCCGGTGGCAGGGGATCAGGAACGAGATCGGGTTGCGCCCGACGGCGGTGCCGACCGCGCGGACCGCCTTCGGGTGGCCGATGGCGGCCGCAATGTCGGAATAGGTGGTGACACGGCCGGCGGGGATGCGCAGCAACGCCTCCCAGACCTTGATCTGGAACGGGGCGCCCATCGCCACCACGGGCGGACCCCCGCCGGGTCCGTCCCCGAAGGTGCTCTGCACCCAGGGTCGCAGGGCGGACGGATCCTCGACATGGCGGGCCCGCGGCCAGCGGCCCGAAAGGTCGGCCATCGCCGCCTCGCAGCCGCTGCTTTCGGCAAAGCCGATGCCGCAGATGCCCCGGTCCGTTCCCATTACCAGCGCCGGGCCGAAGGGGCTTTCGAACCAGCCCCAGCGGATCGTCAGGCCGTCGCCGTCCCGTGCGACCTCGCCGGGTGTCATCGCTTCCCAGCGCAGGAACAGGTCGTGCAGCCGGCCTGCCCCGGACATGCCGGCCGCATCGGCGGCCTCCAGCACGGTCGCCCGTTCCCGCAGCAGCCGGCGCGCAAGGTCGTGCGCCAGATACTGCTGGTAGCGTTTCGGGCTGACACCGACCCAGGCCGAGAACAGGCGCTGGAAATGCGCCGGGCTGAACCCCATCCGCCCTGCCAGGTCGTCGAGCGAAAGCGCCGGCCCCTCGGCCTCGATCAGCTGAAGCGCCCGCAGCATGACGCGGTAGTGATAACCGTTCTCGCCCGTGTCCATTCCGCACCTCCGGTCCGCCCCTCCTTACCGCGGGGTCCGGCGGCAGGCGACCCGGATCCTGCGCCTTCCGCCCATTGCCGGCCTCGCGCGGTTCGGGCAAGAGGGACGCATGGCACGGCAGATGGACTATCACACGATCCGGGCGGTCTTTCGACGCTTCCACGACCGCGAGCCGGCGCCGAAGGGCGAATTGCATCACGTCAACGCTTTCACCCTGCTTGTCGCCGTCGCGCTGTCGGCGCAGGCGACGGATGCCGGGGTGAACAAGGCGACCGCCGGGCTGTTCCAGATTGCCGACACGCCCGAGAAGATGCTGGCGCTGGGCGAGGAAGGGCTGATCGCCCACATCCGCACCATCGGGATCTACCGCAACAAGGCAAGGCACGTGATGAAGCTGTGCCGGATCCTGGTGGAACGGTACGGGGGCGAGGTGCCATCGTCGCGCGCCGCGCTTCAGGACCTGCCGGGGGTTGGGCGCAAGACGGCGAATGTCGTGCTGAACATGTGGTGGCGTCACCCGGCGCAGGCGGTGGACACCCACATCTTCCGCGTCGGCAACCGCACCGGCATCTGTCCGGGGCGCGATGTGGTCGCCGTGGAACGGGCGATCGAGGACAACGTGCCGGCCGAATACCAACTGCACGCCCATCACTGGCTGATCCTTCACGGCCGCTACATCTGCACCGCCCGGGCACCGAAATGCCCGACCTGCCCGATTTCCGATCTCTGCCAGTTCGAGGACAAGACCGCATGAGCCGCCATCAGGTCGTGGGCATCGGCAATGCCATCGTGGACGTGATCGCCCAGACCGACGAGACATTCCTCGGCCACATGGGGATCGAGAAGGGCATCATGCAGCTCGTCGAGCGCGAGCGTGCGGAGCTGCTCTATGCCGCGATGCGCGACCGGATCGAGGCACCGGGCGGGTCGGTGGCCAACACGCTGGCAGGGCTTGGGAACCTCGGGCTGTCCACGGCCTTCATAGGGCGCGTGCGGGATGATGCGCTGGGCCGGTTCTATGCCCGGTCGATGGCTGCCGAGGGAACCGCCTTCGTCAACCCGCCGGTTGCCGGGGCCGAGCTGCCGACTTCGCGTTCCATGATCTTCGTCACCCCGGATGGCGAGCGGTCGATGAACACCTATCTTGGCATCTCGGCCGAGCTCGGGCCGGAGGATGTGGACGAGGCAGTGGCCACCGCGGCAGAGATGCTGTTCCTCGAAGGTTATCTGTTCGACAAGGAGCCGGGGAAGGCCGCCTTCCGACGCGCCGCTGCGGCCTGCCGTCGGGGTGGCGGCCGTGCCGGCATCGCGCTCAGCGATCCGTTCTGTGTGGACCGTCACCGCGCCGACTTCCGGCGGCTCGTGCGCGAACTTGACTACGTGATCGGCAACCAGCAGGAATGGATCTCGCTTTACCGGACGGCGGATCTGGAGGCGGCGCTGGCCTCGGCTGCGGCCGAATGTCCGCTGGTCGTCTGCACCCGCTCGGGTGCGGATGTGATCCTGATCCGCGGCCGGGAGCGGGTGGAAGTGCCGGTGCATCGGGTGGTGCCCGTCGATGCGACCGGGGCAGGCGACCAGTTCGCCGCGGGCTTTCTCTACGGCCTCGCCACGGGCCAGAGCCTTGCGGTCGCCGGGCGCATGGGCTGCATTGCAGCCGCCGAGGTCATCGGCCATATGGGCGCACGACCCGAGACCGACGTGAAGGCGCTGTTCCGCGCGAACGGGTTGATCTGACAGGATTCCCCCGAAGGTTGCATCCGGCTGTCGGAATCGCTTCCGGCGTGCTATGATCGTTTCATTGTCTGACGGTTTTCAGAAAGGATTGCACCATGGATGCCGAGCGCTTCATCATTCTCCGTGACGCCAATGCCGGTCTGCGCGGGTTCGGCCCGGGTTCCGGCGGTTTCGCCGGCGGGATCCGCGCCGAAACCGGCTTCGGGCTGGAGGTTCCGCCCGATCCGCAATTCGACGTGCAGATGATGGACGAGGCCGAGGCGATGGAGATGCTGCGCGAACCCGATATCATCGATGTCGCGCGCGCCATGCCGATGCGGCTGATCGAGCCCGAGGCCGCGAGCGCGCCCGGGGCCCTCGCCCAGTCGGGCGGGCCGACCTGGGGCGTGGCCGCGGTCGGCGCAGATGCCTCGCCCTTCGACGGGACCGATGTGACGGTTGCCGTGCTCGACACCGGCGCCGACGCCGGGCACCCGGCCTTTGCCGGCATGAACCTGGTGCAGCAGGACTTCACCGGAACCGGCAATCAGGACGCGAACGGCCACGGCAGCCACTGCGCCGGCACGATCTTCGGCCGCGACGTGGGCGGAACGCGAATCGGCGTCGCGCCCGGAGTGTCGCGCGCGCTGATCGGCAAGGTGCTGGACGACCGCGGCAGCGGCACATCCGACATGCTGTTCCAGGCGATGCAATGGGCGTCGGGGAACGGTGCGCAGGTGATCTCGATGTCGCTCGGCTTCGACTTTCCGGGCTTTGCCGAGCGGTTGCAGCAGCAGGGGTTCCCGGCGCTCCTGGCCACATCGATCGCGCTCGAGGGCTACCGGATGAACCTGCGGATGTTCGACAAGCTTATGGAGTTGATGCGCGCCCAGGCGGCATTCGGCACCGGCACGCTGGTCGTCGCCGCCGCCGGCAACGAAAGCCGTCGGCAGCAGCATCCGAATTTCGAGGTGAGCGTCTCGGTCCCGGCGGTGGCCGAAGGCGTCGTGTCGGTCGGCGCGCTGGCCGAAGGCGGGCAGGGGATGACCGTTGCCCCCTTCTCGAACACCAACCCGACCGTGGCCGCCCCGGGGGTCGGCGTCATCTCGGCACGCACCGGCGGCGGGCTCGTGGCACTGAACGGGACCAGCATGGCCTGCCCGCATGTGGCCGGGGTTGCGGCGCTCTGGTGGCAGGCGGTGCGGGCGGCGAACATTCCCGCCACGGTGCGCGCGGTCGAGGCGCGCCTTCTGACCTCGACCCGCACCGACGTGTTCGCAAGCGGCGTGCGGCTTGCCCAGCGCGGGCTGGGGCTGGTCCGGGCGCCGTCCGCCGCGATTTCCTGACGTCGCATCAACCGCGTGGGCGGCCCTTGGGTGGCCGGCCGGGCGCGCGCCCCTTCCGCGGCCCCGGGGATGCTCCGCGCGGACGCTTGCGCAGGCTCTGACTGGGGTCGGCGGGATTGGGCGGTGGTGGCTTCGGCGCCTTCGTGACCGGGGCGCGGCGCGGAGGGCGTTCGCCGCCGGCATCCGCCCGCGTGCCGCCGAGGCGCGGCTTGTCGGGGCGCGGCCCGCCGCCGGGACGGGGATATTTCGCGCCGCCGCGCCCGGTCTCCCCCGTTGCCCGGTCGGCGCGCTCGGGGCGCGGGCTGCGGCTGTCGGAGGCTGAATGGCGGGGTTTGCGCGGGCGGTCGGACCCGTCCTCGCCGCGGGGGCGGGGTCCGGCATCGTCGCGCGGGCGGCGCGGCGCATCCTCCCGGTCCTGCCGCGGCCGGCCACCGTGAGACTTGTAGCCTTCCGAGCGTGCAGGGCGCGGGCGCTCATCCTCGTCGCGCGGCCTTCGCGGCCGGTCGTCCCGCTCACGGAACGGGCGCGCCGCCCGCGGGGCGCGGTCGGATCGCGGCCGATCCTCGCGGGCCCGGTCCGCACGGGGCGGCCGGCTGTCGCGGTCGAACCGGACCGGGCGCTGCGGGCGGCTCAGGTCGGGTGCCTCGGCGAGGCCGGTGATGTCGATCCGGTCCTCCAGCGCGCGCGTCTCGCCCGGGGCGGGGAAGGCGCCTGCCGCCTCGGCCGCGATCTGCACGAAGGTGCAGTCGTTCTGCACACGGATCGCCCCGATCGCATCCTTGCCGATACCGCCGGCCTCGCACAGCTTGGGCAAGAGCCAACGCGCCTCGGCGCGGGGGGCCTGGGCGGCCCACAGCGTGAACCACCCCGACGCGCCCCACACGCGGCGGTCCGCAGGCGGCCGGGGGGGGGGCGGGGCCCCCCCGGCCGACCGGG
>JBKBMT010000057.1:0-16855 GCA_046295655.1 Gemmobacter sp.
ATCACGAAATTCATCACCCCGGTCGCCCCGGGAATGCCGATGGTCTGCATCACGGTGACGAACGGGCTCTGCGCCTGCCCGGCCTGGACCCACGGCACGATCGCCAGCATCAGGGCCAGCCCGACCGGCCCCCACACCGAATAGCGCCCGCCGATGAAATCACCGAACCCGAAGACCCTTTCAGCCGGGATCCCCCAGTCCGCCGCCCGGTCGGCGGCCGAGGACACAGCGACCATCTGCGCGGCGGGGGTCGCGACGCCCCCGGCCGCCAGCCAGTCGCGCACGGTGGCGGCGTTGGTCATGGTCTCGACCGTGGTGAAGGTCTTGGAGGCCACGACGACCAGCGTCCGCGCCGGATCGAGGGGGCGCAGCAGATCGGCGGCATGGGCGCCGTCCACATTGGACAGGAAATGCGTCCGCGGCCCGTCGTGCCAGGGGGCCAGCGCAAGGCAGGCCATCGCCGGGCCAAGGTCCGACCCGCCGATGCCGATGTTGACCACATCCGTTACAGTCCCACCCTGGGCGACGAAGCGCCCGCTCCGCACGGCAACTGCGAAATCCGCCATCCGGGCCCGTGTCCGCTCGGCGTCCTTCAGCCAGGCGGTTGGCACAGCCGGATCGGCGGTGCCGCGCAGCAGGACGTGCAGAACCGCGCGCGACTCGGTCTCGTTGATGCGGTCGCCTGCGAACATCGCCGCCCGGCGCTGGTCCAGACCGGAAGCCTCGGCCAGCCGAAGGAGAAGCGTCAGGCTCTGCCCGTCGATGTTCGTCTTGGAGAAATCGAACAGAAGCCTGCCCGGCTCGCCGTCGTCGTAGTCGAGACTTGCGGAGAACGAACATGGACGGCCCGGGTCAGCGTCGAACAGCGAAAGGATGCTGCGATCGCGCGTCTGCGCGTGGCGGGCGGCAAGACCCTTCCATATGTCGGTGGTGCCGGTCATTCCGCCCAGTGCACGACGGCCTCGCCGAGGATCGCCCGCACCGGCGCCTGCTCGACCGGCGCGGCCAGGGCCCGATCCAGCGCCGCACGCTTCTCCGCCCCGACGATCAGCAGGTGGATATGGAATGCCTCGGCCAGAACCCGCGCGCTCAGGGTGATGCGCGGCTCTGGCACGCCCGGGGCCGTCATCGGGACCAGAACCGGGGCATCCGGCGCCAGCGCCTGCGCCAGCCGGTCGCCTCCGGGAAACAGACTGGCCGTGTGGCCGTCCTCGCCCATGCCGGCCAGCAGGACCGAAATGGGCAGATGCGGCGCGACCGCCTCGGACAGACGCGGCGCGGCCTCCTCCGGGGTCGCGGCGGGATCGACGATGGGCACCAGCCGCGCGCCCACGGCGGCGCCCCGCAGCAGCCGCCGCCGGACCAGGCCCGCATTCGACCGCGCATCGGTCTCCGCGACCCAGCGATCGTCGTTCAGCAGGACGGTCACGTTCGGCCAATCGATGTCAACGCCCGAAAGGATGTCGTAAAGCGGCCCCGGGGTGGACCCGCCGGGCAGACAGAGGGTTGCCTGCCCCTGCCGGCGCAGGAAATCGGCAAGCTGCCCGGCGATCCTGTCGGCCAGAGACAGGAACAGGAATTCGCGGTCGGGGTATTCGCGGAACTCCATCACCGGATCTCGCGCCAGCGCCGACCGTCGCGGTGCATGAGCATCAGCGCATCTTCGGGCCCCGAGGATCCGGCGTCATAGGGTTGCGGCGGTCGTGCCGCGCCGGCCTCGATCAGCGGGTCGATCCAGGCCCAGGCGGCCTCCACCTCGTCCCCGCGCATGAACAGCGTCTGGTTGCCGCGGATCACGTCCATGATCAGACGCTCGTAAGCGTCGGGCATGTTGGTGCCATCCTCGCCCAGCGCCTCGGCAAAGGACATGTCCAGCGGCACCTGCTTGAGCCGCATCCCCCCCGGTCCGGGTTCCTTGATCATCACCATCAGGTCCATCCCCTCGTCCGGCTGCAACCGTATCACCAGCACGTTCTCGCGCCAGCCTTCGGCATCGTCGAAGATCGAGTGCGGCGGTTCCTTGAACGTCACCGCGATCTCGGACACCCGCGCCCGCAGCCGCTTGCCGGTGCGCAGATAGAACGGCGTGCCCTTCCAGCGCCAGTTCGACACCTGGACCTTCAGCGCGACGAAGCTTTCGGTGTCCGACGCCGCGACCCCGGCCTCCTCAAGATACCCCGGCTGACCGGCGGCGGGCACATACTGTCCGCGCACCATGTCGTCTGCCCGCACGGGATCGAGCGCGCGGATCACCTTGAGCTTCTCGTCGCGCACCGCGTCCGGGTCGAAATGCCAGGGCGGCTCCATCGCGATCAGGCACAGAAGCTGCATCAGATGGTTCTGCACCATGTCCCGCAGCGCCCCCGCATGATCGTAATAGGCGCCCCGACCGGCGACACCCACCGTCTCGGCCACGGTAATCTGGACGTGATCGACATGCCGCGCGTTCCACAGGGGCTCGAACAGGATGTTGGCGAAGCGCACGGCCATGAGGTTCTGCACCGTCTCCTTGCCCAGATAATGGTCGATCCGGTAGATCTGGCTTTCGTCGAAATGGCTTGCCAGCGTGGCGTTCAGTGCCCGGGCAGAACCGAGGTCGTGGCCGAAGGGCTTTTCCACCACGACCCGCGCGGCGGCGTCGGCAATGCGATGTCTGCGCAGCCGTTCGGCCAGCGGACCGAACAGCGCCGGACCGACCGAGAAATAGAAGGCCCGCACCACGCCGTCGCGCATCCGACCGGCCAGTTCGGGCCAGCCCGTATCGCCCTGTGCGTCGAGCGCAACGTAGTCGAGCGCGCCGAGGAAGCGGCGCTCGGCCTCGGGCTCGCGCTTCTCTGCGGGCACGAATTCGGCGATCGCGCCGGCAGCGAAGTTCCGGAACCCCTCCCCGTCCAGGGCAGAGCGTGCCGCCCCGATGATACGGGCCTCTGGCGGCATCTGACCCGCAAGCCAGCGCCGATAGAGGCCGGGCAGGATCTTCCGCCGCGCCAGATCACCGGTCGCGCCGAACACGACCAGATCGAAGGGTTCGACCGGAATGACCCGCGACGCCATGCAACCCCCTGCCCAAACTCCGGCCGGCCGGCCGGACGGGCGGACTGTATCACCGCCGTGCGACGGGACAAGGACGGCCGGTCAGCCGTCCTCGAGCACCTGCCAGCGCACCCGTCGCAGGCCCGGCTCGGCGGCAAGCCGCGCAGCCGCCTGTTCCAGCGCCGCGTCGGCCGGTCCCTCTGCGGTCGCCGTCGCGATCAGGTCGAGCGCACCATCCTCGGTGGGGCGGGCCTCGAGTTCCGAGAGATGCACACCGCCCAGCGCCATGGTGCGCAGCACCAGCGCCCGCATCTCGCCTTCCTGCGCCGGATCGCAGGTGACCGACAGCCGGTAGGACCGCGTCAGCGGCAGACCGGCCGCCGTGTGTCGCTTGATCCACTTGACCAGCGGCCGCAGACCGAGGTTCACGAACACCACAAGGCCGGTCAGGAGCCCGGCCAGGCCCAGCGCCCCGGCCCCCGCCAGCATGCCCACGGCGGCAGAACACCACAAGGTTGCCGCCGTGTTCAGACCATGCACGTTGAACCCGTCGCGAAAGATGATGCCCGCCCCCAGGAACCCGATTCCCGAGACGATCTGCGCCGCAACGCGGGTCGGGCTCACGTCGCCGGGAAAGAGCGCGGCAAAGACGACGAAGCTTGCCGATCCCAGGGCCACCAGCGCATTGGTGCGCAGCCCTGCCATGCGCTGCCGGATCTGACGCTCGGACCCGATCAGCGCCCCGCAGGCCAGGGCGGCGGAGAGGTTTATCGCAGCGGTGTGCAGGGCGATGGACATGGCGGCTCCGTTCGGACCCGCAGCAGTTACCCCGGCGCAGCGGAGAAGTCACCACCTATGTAACGGTTTTGTAACAAAACGGCGACGGAGCGGCTCAGGCCTCCAGTTCCGCATCCCAGTAGAGATAGTCCATCCAGCTTTCGTGCAGGTGGTTCGGCGGAAACCGGCGGCCGGCGTTGCGCATTTCCTCGGCCGAGGGCGCGCGCGGGGGGCGCGAGAGCCGCAGGCCGGACTGGCGCAGCGTCTTGTTGCCCTTGCGCAGGTTGCAGGGCGAACAGGCGGCGACGACGTTTTCCCAACTGGTCACGCCCCCCTTCGAGCGCGGAAGCACATGGTCGAACGTCAGATCGTGGGCACTGCCGCAATACTGGCAGCGGAACTCGTCGCGCAGGAAAAGATTGAAGCGCGTGAAGGCCACGCGCTTCTGGGGTCTGACATAGTCCTTCAGCACCACCACCGACGGGATGCGAACCGCGGCCCGCTGACTTCGCACGACGGCATCGTATTCCGCGACGATCTGCACCCGGTCCAGAAACACCGCCTTGATCGCCTCCTGCCAGGGCCACAGCGACAGCGGATAATACGAAAGCGGCCGGTAATCGGCATTCAGCACGAGCGCCGGAAAGTGCCGGAGCGCGCCCGGTTCCCGGACGAAACTCTCGCGAAAGCCAGTCTCGGCAACCGGTGCGGTCATGCCGTCTGCCCCCATTCTCTGCGCCGCGGCGCGGGGCCGGGGAAACCGACCCCTGCGACTGACTATATATGGCGTTTCCCGCCTGACAAGCCCCGCAATCTGCGACAGCCCGGCCGCTGCCTAGCAGCGCCGCGTGACAGGGACGTGACGCGCGGGCCCGCGGTCAGCCCAGCCGATCCTTCAGGAAGGACAGCGCGGCCGAAAGTCCGTCGGGGGCGATGCCGTGGCCGGTGCCGCGCATCACATGCCCCCACACCTCGAACCCGGCCGCGTCCAGCGCGCGGCCTGCCTCGGCCATCGAGGAAAACGGCACCATCTGGTCGGCATCGCCGTGGATCAGCAGCACCGGCGGACGGACCCGGACCTCGGCCGCCAGCCGGTCGGGCGCCAGCAGCCGGCCGGAGAACCCGACCACCCCGGCCAAGGGCGCGGCGCGGCGTGGCGCGACATGCAGCGCCATCATCGTCCCCTGCGAAAAGCCGACCAGCGCCAGCCGGTCCGGTGCCAGACCCTCGGCGGCAAGAACCTCGTCGATATAGGCGTCGAGATCCGCGGCAGCGGCGATCATCCCGGCCTGCGCGGCAGCCTCGGACGAGCCGTCGAGCCATGGGATCGGAAACCACTGCCGCCCAAAGGGGTTGCCGGCGCAGGGTTCGGGCGCATCGGGGGCGTGGAACGACGTGTCCGGCAGATGCGGCGCCATCGGATCGGCAAGACCCAGAAGATCGGCCCCGTCCGCGCCATAGCCGTGCAGGAAGATCACCGCCGACCGGCTGCGTCCCGACCGCGCGGGTTTCGACCTGGCTTGCAGACGGCGCGTCATCGGACCCCCTCGCGTTCCTTCGCGACGCGGTAATAGGCCCACAGCAGCCGCGCCGCAACCGCGCGCCAGGGCGACCAGGGCTCGGCCATCGCGCGCATTGCCCGCTCGGCCGGCCGGTCGGGAAGATCGAACAGCAGACGCGCCGATTCCTGCAACGCAAGATCCGCCGGCGCAAAGACATCGGCCCGGCCGAGGCTGAACATCGCGTAGATCTCGGCCGTCCAGCGCCCGATCCCCGGCACGGCGATCAGCGTCCCGACAACCCCCTCGTCCGGTTGCCGGCGCAATGCCGCATAGTCGATGTCGGCCGCAGCAAGCGCCCGGGCATAGCGCACCTTCTGACGCGACAGCCCGCAGGCCCGCAGGGCCTCTTCCTCCGCCGCCGCCACCGCCTCGGGCCGCGTCAGCCCGGCGGCGACCAGCCGGTTCCAGATCGCATCGGCAGCCGCGACGCTGACCTGCTGGCTGACGATCGCGCCCAGAAGCGGCTGAAACCCGTCCTCGCGCCGGCGCAGGGGCAGCGGGCCGGTCAGGTCCAGCGCCCGCGCGAACCGCGGCTCGCGCGCGGCCAGCCAGGCGGCGCCTTCGGCCACGCAATCGGGCGTCTCGATGATCCGGCCGGGCATCACAGCCGCGCGACCAGGATCACGATCCATGCTGCCCCGCCGGCAATGGCCGTCATGGCGACGGCAGCGCTGCCGCAGTCCTTGGCCTTCCGGGCCTGTTCGCGCCAGGCCGGCGACAGATCGTCCACCACTTCCTCGACGGCGGTGTTCATGAGTTCGGCGGCCAGCAGCAGAAAGCCCAGCGCGATGATCAGCGCGCGCTCCGCAGTGTCAAGCGGCAGCACGACCGCGGCAAGCACCGAGATCGCGTGCACAATCGTCCATTGCCGAAGCGTCTTTTCGGTGGCCCAGGCCGCCCGCCAGCCGGCGATCGACCAGACCACCGTATTGCGAAAACGCCGTCCCTCCGCCATCAGCCATGCGCGCATCGTGCCCTCCCCGACCGGGTCCAAGGCTACGCGGGCACCGACGCCGCGCCAAGTGTCAGGTCAGCGGGGACAACTGGTTCAGATCCGACCGCAGGCCGCAGAACTCGGGCGGCGGTTCGTGGCGCGGCTGGGCGAGCCAGGCGAGGCAATCCTCGGTCCGCGGGCATCTTTCGCAACGATCCATCATGCTGGCAAGCTCGCGCCGGGTGATCCAGCCCTCGACCACCGCATGCGCCAGCTTGACCCCGGCCGACCGCGCCATGCCCTGGGCAAGCCACCAGGCCCGGGGTGCTTCGGGCACGCCGATCATTGCGCAGCCACCTTCAGCCGGGCAAACAGACGCTCGTTGCGGCAGAAGGCCGGCGGCATCCGGGCACCGGAGGCCCCGCTATCCAGCCAGTCGGTGCAGTTCTCGACACAGTCGCATGCAGTGCAGCGCAGCACCGCCGCGCGCAGCTCGGGCGGCGACAGCGCACCCGCATCCAGCGCCGCGACAAGGTCGGTAGAGGTGGCTTCGGCCATGCGGTTCACCAGGTCCGCGTGGCGGTTCAGGCGATCCAGTCCGATCATCGGCGGCTCCTGCGAGGCAAGGTGACTGGATCAAGGCTGCCACCCTGTCCGCGCCGATGCCTTGACCTGGATCAAGCCGGGCGTGGTCAGGCCGGTGCACCGGCCCGCAGCCGCGCCAGCGTCCTGCGCACGATCTCGACCCGGGCCGCGTTGGGCGGATGGGTGCCGAGGAAGCGGTTGCCGGGGTCCGGCAGGCGGTTGAAGAAGCCGATGCCGCGTTCGGGGTCGAAGCCCGCGCGATAGGCGATCACCGTGCCCAGCGCATCGGCCTCGAGCTCGAATTCGCGCGAATAGGTGCGCGCGCCCACCGCCGCGCCAAGGTTCTGTGCGGTGCGGATCGTGCCCGGATCGGCCCCGCCCATGGCGGCCAGTGTGCCCGCCACGATCGCCCCGGCAAGGGCGGTGTCGCGGGTGCGAGGGATATGGCCTGCGATGTGGTGCGCAGCCTCGTGGCCCAGCACGAAGGCCAGTTCATCGGCATTGCGCGCATCCCGGATCAGCGCGCCGGTGAACACGATCAGCGGCCGTCCGTCGGGCGCCACGGTCTGATAGGCGTTGATCGGAACGCCGGGCCGGTCGTCCACCCGGATCAGGAAATCGCAGCGCCGGCCGGCGCCGCGTTCGCGGCACACCTGTTCGGCGACCGGCTGCACTCGCGCCACCACCTGCACGAAGCTTTGCGCGGCCACGGCGGGGGGCATCACCGGATCGGGGGCCGGCCGCATCACCACCGGCGCCGGCGCGGTCGGTTGCGGCACGGGCATCGGCGCACAGCCGACCAGCACAAGGGCGGCGATCAGCGCGACGAGGGCGGGGCGCAGGCTTGGGCTGGGGCGGATCATCGGTTCTCTGCGACTGCGGGGGTGCCTTGCGGCGCGACGGGTCGGATCGTATCACCCGGCCGGTGGCGGGAAAGGAACCCACCCGGCGCCTCGCGGCGTTGTGACTGCAGAAGGATGCAGCGGCGCGCGCGGCCGTGCAAGGATCGGACAACGGGACCGGAAGCCGGGACGCGAGGCAGCAATGTTCACCATAGAGCACGATTTCGACTCGACCGTGATCACGCTGGTCGATGAAGCCGGTCCGCATCTGGTCGAGGACGTGACGATCCGCAGCTTCGAGGATTGCGTGACGGTCGAGCAGTTCGACCCGCGCCGGGACGAGGTGGTGCGGATCACCCTGTCGATGTCGCAGCTGCGCGACCTTGGCGCGGCGCTGAATCTGCCCGAAGGGGTCTATCGCCGCGCCCAACCGGGCACCGGCGGGCGCAAGGGCTGAGCGCGGACGACCGGCGCACCCGATCAGCCCAGCCCGGCAGCCAGCGGCGGGGGCCCGGCGCGCAGCCGCGCCGCCAGCAGCGCGCGAAGCCCGGCCCGCGATCCCGGTGCGCCGTCGCCCATGTTCCGCGCGGCATCTTCGAGCGCCCTGTCGCCGGCGGTCCGGGCGATTCCGGCCAGGAACCCCGCAAGGTAGTGCAGCGCCGTCACATCCTCGCCCCACTGGTGCAGAAGGTCGGCCGCGCGGGCCAGATCCTCGTGCAGGGCCAGCGGATCGGGGGACGGCAGCGGCAGATCCTCGGGGGCGGGGGGCCAATGGCCGGTCAGATGACCGATCAGCAACTGCTGGACGGCGGCAAGGCCCGGCAGCGGCTTGGCGAGGAAGGCGGCGGCGCCGGCGGCGCGTGCCGCATCGGCAAGGCCGGGATCGCCGGACACGGCGATCGCGACGGGCGCTGCAGGACCTTCGGCCGCCATGTCGCGGATCAGCGCCAGACCCGAGCCGTCGGGCAGGCCCAGATCGACCAGCACGATATCGGGGCGATAGCGCGCCAGATGCCGCCGCGCCTCGTGCAGCGTGTCGGCGCGGCGCAGGCGGGCGCCCGACCGCTGCGCCATCAGCCGCATGACATCCGATGCGGCGCGGCTGTCCTCGACCAGAAGCAGCGTCAGCCCCTGAAGGGGCAGCGCGGGCGCGGGCGGCGGATGGGGGGCGGCGTCCGGCTGCGGCATGGCGAATCCTCCTTTCCGCCCATGCAATCCGAAACGGGTTTCCGGATCGTGAATCGGGTCGGCCGCGTCAAACCGGCGCCCTGGTGCGCTTGGGGCTTGCCGCGCGGGGCCGGTCGCCGCATAACCCAGCCAACCCCTGACGCGGAGCCTTGCCATGATCGGACGCCTGAACCATGTCGCCATCGCCGTGCCCGACCTCGAGTCGGCGGCCGAGCAGTATCGCGGCACGCTGGGCGCCACCGTGCGCCCGCCGCAGGACGAGCCCGACCATGGCGTGACGGTGGTGTTCATCGAGCTGCCCAACACGAAGATCGAGCTGCTGCATCCCCTCGGCGACAATTCCCCGATCCGCGGGTTCCTGGAAAAGAACCCGTCCGGGGGCATCCATCACCTCTGCTACGAGGTCGAGGACATCCTGGCCGCGCGCGACCGGCTGAAGGCCGCCGGGGCGCGGGTGCTGGGCGACGGCAACCCGAAGATCGGCGCCCACGGCAAGCCGGTGCTGTTCCTGCACCCGAAGGACTTCAACGGCTGTCTCGTGGAACTGGAGCAGGTCTGATGACCATAACGGGCGGCGCGGTGCTGTTCATGGTCATCTGGTTCATGACCTTCTTCGTCATCCTGCCGCTGCGCCTGACCACCCAGGGCGATGCGGGCGAAGTGGTGCCGGGCACGCCGCCCGCGGCACCGGCGGGCCATGTGGTTCTGAGGAAGGCGAAACTTGCCACCTTCTGGGCCCTCGGCATCTGGGCGGTGATCGCGGCCGTCATCCTGTCCGAGGTGATCAGCGTGCGCGATCTCGACGTGCTGGGCACGATGGGGCCGCGGAACTGACCCTCAGCCCCCGGGCCGGCGCAGAAGCTGGCGCAGCATCCCGTGCAGGGTCTGCACCTCGGCCCGCGTCAGCCCCAGCCGCGCCCACATGCTGCGCAGGTTCCGCTTCATTCCGGGGGCCTTCTGGGCGGGAAAGAAGAAGCCGGCGGCTTCGAGCCGCTCCTCGAAATGATCGGCCAGCCGCGCGACCTCCTGCGCGGTGGCAAGATCGACCTGCAGTGCGGGCGGCCGGTCGCCCGACTGCCGGCGCCATTCGTAGGCGGTCAGCAGGACGCATTGCGCAAGGTTGAGCGACGGGAAGTCCGGGTTCACCGGAACCGTGACGATCGTCTGGGCGAGGGCGACCTCGGGATTCTCGAGCCCCGTGCGTTCCGGCCCGAACAGGAAGGCGGTGCGCAGCCCCGCGGCGGCAAGCCCCCGCGCCTCGGCCACCGCAGCCTCGGGCGTCAGCACCGGCTTGGTCAGCTCGCGCCCGCGGGCGGTCGTCGCATAGACCCGGTGGCAGTCGGCGATCGCCGCCGGCAGGTCGGCGAACAGTCCGGCATGGTCGAGGATCCGCGTCGCGCCCGAGGCCATGGCGACAGCCTTCGGGTTCGGCCAGCCGTCGCGCGGGGCGACGATGCGCAAGCCGCTCAGCCCGAAGTTCAGCATGGCCCGCGCGGCGGCGCCGATGTTCTCGCCCATCTGCGGGCGCACGAGGATCATCAGGGGATCGGTCATGGGGGGTCCGGTCGCAGGTCCGTGCCGATTAGGCCGGATCGGCCGGCTTGGCAATCGCCCGCCATGGTGGCAAACGGGGGCCTGACCGGAGGACCCCATGGCCGAAGCCGAGCGCCCGCAGATCTGTCTCGTCACCCCGCCCGATGCCGATGCCGAGGGCTTTGCAGACCGGCTGGCGGCGGCGCTCGATGCCGTGCCCGTGGCCTGTCTGCGGCTGGCTCTGGCGACCCGCGACGAGGACCGCGTGGCGCGCACCGCCGATATGCTGCGCGCCATTGCCCACGCCCGCGACGTGCCGATCGTGATCGAACGCCACGCGCTCATGGTGCCGCGGCTGGGGCTTGACGGTGTCCATCTGACCGACGGCTCGCGGCTGGTGCGCAAGATGCGCAAGGAGCTGGGCAAGGATGCCATCGTCGGCGCCTTCTGCGGGACGACCCGGCATGAGGGGATCAACGCCGCCGAGGCCGGCGCAGATTACGTGGCCTTCGGCCCGGCAGGGGTGACGGGCCTGGGCGACGGAAGTCGGGCGGAACAGGCGCTGTTCGCCTGGTGGTCGGAGATGATCGAGGTTCCGGTTGTGGCCGAGGGCGCGCTGGACGAGGCGACGGTGGCGGCCCTTGCGCCCGTGGCAGACTTCCTGGCCTTCGGCGAGGAGATCTGGCGCGAGGCCGACCCCGCCACGGCGCTGCGCCGGCTGGCCGCCGCCATGGGCTGACCGGACGCTGCGGCCCGGTGGGGCGCGCCGGTCATTCGGGAAGCGTCAGCTCCAGCAGTTCGGTGCGCTGCAGGAACAGGAAGTTGTCGTCCGAAACCAGCGTCGCGCGCAGCCGACCGCCGGCATCGCGGGTGACGGAGACGCCCTCCACGTTGTCGTGCTCCCCGAAGTCGGATTCGAACAGCGTCTCGGGCCGGTCCCACGCCCCGGGCCGGAACCGGCTGAGCCGGGTGGCGAAGCGCAGTGGCAGGCGGAAGGCGCGCTCCAGCAGATAGAGCCGACCGTCGGGCCCGAAATCTGCCCCGACCGCGAGGAAGGGGCCGCGGCGGGGCAGGCCGGCGACATGGGCCCAGGCGCGGCCGTCGAAGCGGAACAGCGGAAAGCGGTCGCCGCCCACGTCCTCGGGAAGGGTCCAGAGCCGGCCCTGCGCGTCGATGGCCAGCGCCTCGAGCGAGCGGTTCGGACGGAAGCGGCCGAATTCCGGCGGGGCCGGCAGCGGCCGGGCCGGCGCGTCGATTGCGGCGTATTCCCAGACCCGACCGCCGCCACGTCCCTCGAAGGCCACGAAGATCCGGCCGTCCGGGGCCACCGCCACACCCTCGGCATCCGACATCGCCGGGCCGAGCGGCGAACCGGAGGGGCCGCGCAACGGCTCGATCCGGTCGATCCGGGCACTGGCGATCGCATCGTCGGCGTAGCGGCGCAGGCGGCCGGCAAAGAAGTGCCCGCGGTCGCCGACCGCCAGGAACCGCCGCCCGTCGGGCCAGAGATGGATCGCCGACAGGCCGCCGAAACGGCGGTCGGCATGGCGCCAGACGAACGTGCGCGGCGCGGCCGGGGCCTCTGCGGCAGCCAGCCGCGTCGCCGCCGCAGCGCCCGCCATCAGGGCGAGGACAGAACGGCGGCGCATTGCGGGGGCAGATCGGCCATGGTGTAGTCGCGCACCGACCGCTCGCGCGGTTGCGGCTGCTTCGGTTTCTTCGGGTCGGCCTTGGGCGGGTTCAGATAGTCGGTGACCCACCACATCAGCGTTTCGTCGCAGCCGTTGCCGCCTTTCGACAACTCGGCCACCGTCGGCGACTGTGTCTGGCACAGCCGCGCACCCGGCGGGCATTTCAGGCGGACATGGAAATGCGTGTCGTGGCCGTAGATCGGGCGGATCTTCTGTAGCCATCTGGTATCGGCGCGGGTCGCGGTGCGGCACATCTCGATCTTGACCGCGGCGGCAACGAAGATCCGGTCAACCCGGTCGTCCAGGGCGGCCGCGCGCATGATGGCATGATGCGCCGGGGTCCAGTGCCGGGTGACGCTGCGCTGGTCGGCCGAGCGCACGGGGACAGAGCCGATCTGCTCGCGCTCCGCCCGGCTGAGGTTCAGCCGCCGCGGCGGCAGCATCCAGATGTCGGCATCGAGCCCGATCTGGTGGCTGGAATGGCCAGACGTCATCGGCCCCCCGCGCGGCTGGCTGATGTCGCCGATGTAAAGCCCCGCCCAGCCGTGCCGCGTGGCCTCGCGGCTGAGATCCTTGAGGAACTCGATCATCACCGGATGGCCCCAGTTGCGGTTGCGGCTGAGCCGCATCGCCTGCCATGTCGGGCCGGTCTCGGGCAGCGCCACGAGGCCGGCCGCGCACCCCTTGGCATAGCTGCCGATCGGGTGGGGCTCCTGTTGCGAGGGGCCGCGTTTCGCACCGAACAGCTGGTTCGCCCGCTCGCGTGCGTCGGCCGCCGGGGCGGCAAGCAGCGCCAGCGCGAGGATCAGGCAGGCTTGGCGGACCATAGGCGGCGCTCTCCGTCCGGGTTGACGAAGGCTAGCAGCCCGAGCCCGATGAGGAAAAGCCCGATCAGCGGCGCGACGCCCCATTGCTGCGATCCTGTCAGATTCGTGAACAGCGCAATCAGGCCCGGCGCAAGGAAGGACGTGACCTTTCCCGACAACGCATAAAGGCCGAAAGCCTCGGTCGGGCGTTCTGGGTTGGTATGGTGCACCATCATCGTGCGACTGGCCGCCTGCAGGGCCCCTCCGGCCCCGCCGATGGCCCCGCCCGCAATGTAGAACAGGATGTCGGGAAGGCTCGACCCGGCGGGCAGAGGCATGCCGAACAGGCTTTGCCGCGACATGCCGACGATCAGGGCGCAGACCCCGATCAGGATCAGCACGCAGACCGTGATCACCGGCTTTGGCCCGTAGCGCCGGTCGGCCAGCCCGCCGAGCCACGAGAAGATCGCCGCGGTGATCGCGCCCACCACGCCGAACACCCCGATCTGGATGATCGACCAGCCGAGCACCCCCACCGCATAGATCCCGCCGAACCCGTAGATTCCGTTCAGCGCGTCGCGGTAGAACATCGACGACCCCAGATAGGCGGCAAGGCTCGGCCGATGCACCAGGCCGCGCAGCGACGTCCACAGGTCACGCAAGGCGGCGCGCAGGCTGAGCCTCGCGCGCGACGCAGCAATCGTCCGCGGCTCCTTCACCCACAGGAAGAAGGGGATCATGAACACGACATACCAGATCGCGGTGAACGGCCCGACGCTGCGGGTGCCCTCGCGCATCTCGGGATCGAGGCCGAAGGCGGGGGCAAGCCCGATCAGGGTGCGCCCGGTCTCGTTCTCGGCCAGAAACAGCAGCATCAGCGCCAGCGACAGCACCCCGCCCCAGTAGCCGAAGGCAAAGCCCGAGCCCGAGACCCGGCCCGTCTCGGTCGAGGGGACGAGGCTTGGCAGCAGGGCATTGGTGAAGATGGTGGCGAATTCCATGCCGATCATGCCGATGGCGAAGGCGACAAGGATCCAGCCCACCTGCTCCATCCCAGGCTCGGCCCACCACAGCGCCCAGGCGCCGACCACGTAGAGCGCCGAGAAGAACCAGATCCAGGGCATCCGCCGCCCGGCGGTATCGGCGATGGCACCCAGAATCGGGGCCGAGACCGCGATGAAGAACCCCGCGACCGCCAGGCCCAGACCCCACAGCTCCTGCGCGCGGGTCGGATCGCCGACCACGGTTGCGAAATACGGGCCGAAGATGAAGGTCAGCAGCAGCGTGTTGTAGGGCTGGCTGGCCCAGTCGAAGAAATACCAGCCCCAGATGCGCTGCTTGACGCTGGCCATGTCCGTCCCCTGCCCCGGTCGGCGCCGATCAAACAGGGGGCCGCGATTCCGTTCAAGACCGGCCGGCCAGAAGCGCCGCGCTTTCCGGCGGCCATGGCCTTTGTGCATCGCCTTCGATCCAGGCGGCGACCCAGGCCGGCAGCGGGGGGCTTTCGCGGCCCGGCTGGCCGAGCGCGGCCAGAACCCGTTCGGGCGCCACGATCCCCTCGGCCGAGGTCACGGCGGAACGGATCAGCATCTGGCTGGTGCAGTCGCCATCGCGCCACAGGCTCTGGTCCAGGTAGATGAACCGCCTGTCCCAGCCGATGGTTCGCGTCACCATGGTGAGCCGGTCGAACATCCGCACCCGGCGGCGATAGCGTACCGAATTGCCCGCGGCGGTGATCCCCCAGCGGTTCGCCCGGATCGCACCGACCAGCCCGGTGCGCATGGCGAAGGGGATCCGCCCCAGATCATACAGCGTCAGGGTGCGGCCGTTGTTCAGCTCCATCCACGGGTCGATGTCCCACGGCAGGCAGGTGTGGTGCGACACATGTGCCGCCAGGATGTCGAGCGGTTCGGCGCGGCGGGCGAGAAGGATCTCGATCCCCATGCGCAGGAAGGGATACATGCGGCGTCTCCGGGTCGGACCGGAGCCGGTTGCCCGGCCCGGCGCGCGGCGTCAAGCGGAACGCCGCGTCGCGCGGGTTGCCCCCGCGACGCCGGGACGATACCTGTGCTGCAACCGCAAGCGGAGGAACCATGGGCTCGATCCTGCAGATACTGCTTCTCATCCTCGACGTGGCGCAGTTCATCGTGATCGCCCATGTCATCATGAGCTGGCTGATCAGCTTCCAGGTGCTGAACCTGCGCCAGCAACTCGTGGCGACGGTCTGGGACGGGCTGAACCGGCTGCTGGAGCCGATCTATGCCCCGGTCCGGCGCATCCTGCCGGCGATGGGGGGCCTCGACCTGACACCGCTGGTCGTGCTGCTGGGGATCATCGCGCTCAGGATCGTGCTGCTCAACAACCAGGCCCTGTTCGTCTGAGGCCGGCGCCGTGTCGGCCGCGGACGATCTCCTGCGCCGCGTCTTCGGCTTTCCCGCCTTCCGGCCCGGCCAGGCCGAGATCGTTGCCGCGGTGACGGCGGGCCAGGATGTGCTGGCAATCATGCCCACCGGCGGCGGCAAGTCGCTGTGCTTTCAACTGCCGGCCCTGTGCCGCGCCGGCCTGACGGTCGTGATCTCGCCGCTGATCGCGCTGATGCGGGACCAGGTGCGTGCGCTGCGGGCGCTGGGGGTCGAGGCCGGAGCGCTGACCTCGGGCAATACCGAGGCCGAGACGGCCGAGGTGATGGCGGCGCTTGACGAGGGGCGGCTGAAGCTTCTGTATCTCGCGCCCGAACGGCTTGCCTCCGGCGCCACGGCCGTCATGCTGCGGCGCGCCGGCTGCGCCCTGATCGCCGTGGACGAGGCGCATTGCGTCAGCCAGTGGGGCCACGACTTCCGCCCCGACTATCTGCGGATCGGCGATCTGCGCGCCGCGCTGGACGTGCCGCTGGCCGCCTTCACCGCAACCGCCGATGCCGAGACACGCGACGAGATCGTGGCGCGGCTGTTTGGCGACAGGCGGCCGGCGGTCTTCCTGCGCGGCTTCGACCGGCCGAACATTCACCTCGCCTTCGCCGCCAAGGACCGCCCGCGCCAGCAGATTCTGGATTTCGTCGCGGCGCGGCGGGGGCAGTCCGGCATCGTCTATTGCGCCGCCCGCGCCCGGACCGAGACCCTGGCCGAGGCGCTGCGCGCCCAGGGTCATTCCGCCCTTGCCTATCATGGGGGGATGGAGGCAGAGCCGCGCCGGCAGGCGGAACTGCGGTTCCAGCAGGAGGACGGGCTGATCGTCGTGGCCACAGTGGCCTTCGGCATGGGCATCGACAAGCCGGACATCCGCTGGGTGGCCCATGCCGACCTGCCGAAATCGGTCGAGGCCTATTATCAGGAGATCGGACGCGCAGGCCGCGACGGGGCGCGGGCCGAGACGCTGACGCTTTACGGACCCGACGACATCCGGCTCCGGCGGGCGCAGATCGACGAAGGGCTTGCCCCGGCCGAACGCAAGGCGGCCGATCACGCCCGGCTGAATGCACTTCTGGGGCTCGCCGAGGCCACCGGCTGCCGCCGACAGGTGCTCTTGCGCCATTTCGGCGAGGACAGCGCACCCTGCGGCATGTGCGATCTCTGCGACCGTCCGGCAGAGCTGTTCGACGCGACCGAGGCGGTGCGCAAGGCGCTGTCGGCGGTGCTCCGGACGGGCGAGCGGTTCGGGGCCGGGCATCTGATCGACGTGCTGCGCGGCGATGCGACCGAAAAGGTGCGCGAACGCGGGCACGACCGGCTGCCGACCTTCGCGGTCGGGCGCGACATGCCCAAGGCGACCTGGGCCGCCGTGTTCCGCCAGATGCTGGGCCGCGATCTGGTCCGGCCCGACCCGGAACGCCATGGCGCGCTGCGGATGACCGAGGCCGCGCGCCCGGTCCTGCGCGGCGAGGTGCCCGTGCATCTGCGTCGCGATG
>JBKBMT010000058.1:0-15947 GCA_046295655.1 Gemmobacter sp.
TGCGGCAGATGGGCGGCGAGACCATGGTGCTGTCGGGCAAGGAAATGCAGCTCGGCCACGGCGAGACCATCGCCGACACGGCCCGGGTGCTGTCGCGCTATGTCGATCTGATCATGATCCGCACCTTCGAGGAGGCGACGCTGCTGGAAATGGCCGAGCATGCCAGCGTGCCGGTCATCAACGGGCTGACGAACCGCACGCACCCCTGCCAGATCATGGCCGACGTGATGACCTACGAGGAACACCGCGGCCCGATCGCCGGGCGCAAGGTGGTCTGGTCCGGCGACGGCAACAATGTCTGCGCCTCGTTCATCCATGCCGCCGGGCAGTTCGGCTTCGACTTCACCTTCACCGGCCCGCCGACCCTCGACCCCGAGGAGACCTGGGTGAGGTTCGCGCTGGAGAAGGGTGTGAACTTCCGCATCGAGCGCGACCCGCACAAGGCGGTCGAAGGCGCCGATCTGGTGGTGACCGATACCTGGGTGTCGATGCACGACCCGGAGTCTGCGAAGGAACGGCGTCACAACCAGCTGCGTCCCTATCAGGTGAACGAGGCGCTGATGGCGCGTGCCAGGCCCGATGCGCTGTTCATGCACTGCCTGCCTGCGCATCGCAACGACGAGGCGACCAGTGCGGTCATGGACGGGCCCCATTCGGTGATCTGGGACGAGGCCGAAAACCGCCTGCACGCCCAGAAGGCGATCATGCGCTGGTGTCTCGGCGTCTAGAAAGGTTCCGAACGCCGGGGCAAGGCTCCAACGCGCCTAGACACCCCGCCGGTGCCCGGGGGGCGACGCCTTGGCGCCGTCGGCAGATGCAGCCGGCGCCGTCCGGGCCTTGGCCGCCAGATCCCGCGCCACCGCGAAGGCGCCCCGGATCCGGTCGGCCTCGGTGGCCCAGTCCCGGATGATGACCAGCCGGTTGTCGCGCAGCTTCGACCGCCCGCCGTCCGCCTGGATGAAATCCACCAGACCGCCCGGATTGGCAAAGCGGTCGGCTTGGAACTGGACCGTCGCCCCCTTGGGGCCGGCGTCCAGCCGGGCGATGCCCGCACGCTTGCACATCGCCTTGATCCGCATCACCAGAAGCAGCGTGTTGACCTCTTTCGGGACCGGGCCGAACCGATCGATCAGCTCGGCCGCAAAGCCTTCCAGCTCGACCTTGGTCGTCAGGTCCGACAGCCGCCGATAAAGGCCCAGCCTGAGATCCAGATCGGGAACGTAGCTGTCCGGGATCAGCACCGGCACGCCGAGGTTGATCTGCGGCGACCAGTCGGAGTCGACCTCGGTCATGCCGATCTCGCCGGCCCGGATGCGGGCGATCGTTTCCTCCAGCATCTGCTGGTAAAGCTCGAACCCGACCTCGCGGATGTGGCCCGACTGTTCCTCGCCCAGAAGGTTGCCCGCGCCGCGCTGGTCGAGGTCGTGGCTGGCCAGGCTGAAACCTGCACCCAGACTGTCGAGGCTGGCCAGAAGCTTCAGCCGTCGTTCGGCCTGCGGCGTCAGCGGGGTGCGCGGCTTGGTGGTCAGATAGCAGTAGGCACGGGTCTTGGCCCGGCCGACCCGGCCCCGGATCTGGTAAAGCTGCGCCAGCCCGAACATGTCGGCCCGCCAGATCACCATCGTGTTGGCGGTGGGAATGTCGAGACCCGATTCGACGATGGTGGTCGCCAGCAGGACATCGGCCTTGCCGTCGTAGAAGTCGTTCATCCGGGCATCCAGATCGCCGGCGGCCAGCTGGCCGTGGGCGGTGATGACGCTGACCTCGGGCACCTGCTCGCGCAGGAACGCTTCCATGTCGGGCAGATCGGCGATCCGCGGCACGACGAAGAACGACTGCCCGCCGCGATATTTCTCGCGCAACAGCGCCTCGCGGATCGTGACCGTGTCGAATTCGGACAGATAGGTCCGGATCGCCAGCCGGTCCACGGGCGGCGTGGCGATGATCGACAGGTCGCGCACGCCGGTCAGCGCCAGTTGCAGGGTCCGGGGAATGGGCGTCGCGGTCAGGGTCAGCACATGCACGTCCGACCGCATTTCCTTCAGACGTTCCTTGTGGGCAACGCCGAAATGCTGTTCCTCGTCGATCACCAGCAGGCCGAGGCGGCGGAACCTGACTCCCTTCGCCAGAAGCGCATGGGTGCCGACGACGATGTCCACCGACCCGTCCGCCAGCCCGGCCCGGGTGGCGGCGGCGTCGCGGGCCGAGACGAAGCGCGACAGCGGCCGGACCGTCAGCGGCTGGCCGCGGAAGCGTTCGGCAAAGCTGCGATGATGCTGGCGGGCCAGCAGCGTGGTGGGTGCGATCACCGCGACCTGCCGTCCCGACATCGCCGCGACCCAGGCCGCACGCAGCGCCACCTCGGTCTTGCCGAACCCCACATCGCCGACGATCAGCCGGTCCATCGGCGTGCCCCGGGCCATGTCCTCCAGCACAGCCTCGATGGCCGCAAGCTGGTCGTCGGTCTCGACATAGGGGAAGCGGGCGCAGAATTCGTCCCAAAGGCCCTCGGGCGGGGTCAGGACGGGGGCGGCGCGCAGGCTGCGCTCGGCGGCGACGCGGATCAGCCGGTCGGCCATCTCGCGGATGCGCTGCCGGAGCTTGGCCTTGCGCGCCTGCCAGGCGCCGCCGCCCAGCCGGTCGAGCTGTCCTTCCTCCTGCCCGTAACGCGACAGCAGCTCGATGTTCTCGACCGGCAGATACAGCCGGTCGCCCCCGGCATATTCCAGCGCCAGACAGTCGTGCGGGGCGCCAAGCGCGGTGATCGTCTCAAGCCCCCGGAACCGCCCGATCCCGTGTTCGACATGCACGACCAGATCGCCGGGCGACAGCGTGCTGGCTTCGGTCAGGAAGTTCTCGGCCTTGCGCCGGCGCCGCGGCCGACCCGTCAGCCGGTCGCCCAGGATGTCCTGTTCCGAGATCACCGTCAGCCCGGGCGCTTCGAATCCGGTCTCCAGCGGCCAGAGCGCCAGGAACAGGCCCCGCGCATCCTCGGGGATGTCGCGGAAGGAACCGATCATTTCCCCGCGGGGAAATCCGTGATCCTCCAGCATGCCCGCCATGCGTTCGCGCGCACCCTCGCCGTGATGGGCAAGGATCACCGCCCCCTCGGCTGCACGGGCGGCGACATGGGCGCCGACCGCGTCGAACAGGTTGACCGTGCCGTCCTGACGTTCGTGGGCAAAGCTCCGCCCGGCGCGTCCGCCCGCGTCGATGACGCCCGGACCGGGCGGGTGGCGGGCGGCCGCGAACTGCACCTGCCTGCGCCCGGTCAGCGCCACCTGCCAGCCGGCGTCATCGAGATACAGAAGCCCGGGCGGCGCCGGACGATACGGCGTGTCGGCGCGGCCGCGCGCCGCCATCGCCTCGCGCCGGGCATCGTACTGGTCGGCCACCTGTTCGGCGCGGGCGACGCGCGTCGTCTCGGCCTGCTCGTCGAAGGTGACCGGCGCGGCCGGCAGATAGTCGAACAGCGTCTCCAGCCGGTCGTGGAAGAAGCCCAGCCAGTGCTCCATCCCGGCATGCTTGCGTCCGGCGCTGACCGCCTCGTAGAGCGGATCCTCGGTCCCTCCGGCGCCGAACTCGGCCCGATACGACTGGCGGAAGCGGGTGATCGAGGCGTCATCCAGCAGCACCTCGGATACCGGGGCAAGATCCACCGCGGACAGCCGGTCGGCCGAACGCTGGGTCTCGGGATCGAAGCTGCGCGCGGCGTCCAGAACGTCGCCGAAGAAGTCCAGCCGGATCGGCGCGGCGCTTCCCGGCGGCCAGATATCGACGATGCCGCCGCGCCAGGCATAGTCGCCCGGTTCCGTGACCGTCGAGGTCTGGGAAAAGCCGGCACGCACGAGAAAGCCGCGCAGCGCCGCCTCGTCCACCCGGTCGCCCACGCGGGCCGAGAAACTGGCGGCGGCCACCGTCTCGCGCGCCGGCACCCGCTGCATCGCCGCGGCCACGGTGGTCAACACCACGCCTTGCCGCCATATCCCGTGGGCCAGCGCGGCAAGCGCGGCCATCCGCCCCGCCGATATGACCGGGTTCGGCGACACGCGGTCGTAGGGCAGGCAATCCCATGCCGGAAACGGCAGAACCGGCATGCCGGGGTCGAAGAAGGCGAGCGCCGCGCGCATCGCCTCGGCGCGACGGTCGTCGCGCGCGACATGGATCACCGGGCCGCGCCCGGCCTCCTTCAGCAGAAGCCGCGCGTCGAATCCCTCGGGCGCGCCGCCGCACAGGATGCGCCCCTGCATCCCGTCAACCGCCCAGAACCGAGACATTCATGTTCTGCCACATGCCCCACAGCGCGGTGACGAAGATCGACGCCATGCCCAGAAGCTGAACCCGCTTGCGATGGCGGCGCAGGCGCTGGTACAGCGCCTCGCCCTGCCCCTCGCCATGCTCGATCGCCCGGGCGGTGCGCATCGAGATCATTCCGACGAGGCTGAGCGGAAAGGCGATCATGAACAGCGCCTGGCAGAACTCGATGTCATAGCGAAAGCCGAGGACGGCGAGCATCGACAGGATGAAGGCGATGAACCCGATCAGCCAAAGGCCCGAGACCCGACCGATATAGAGAAGCCGCGCGGTCTGGATCCGCACGAGGGCTTCCAGATCGCGCTGCACCTGCCCGCCGCGTCGTCTTGCCCGCAGCACCATGTCGTAGGGCACCCCGACGACATAGTGGCTTGCCGATGACCAGACCACCGCAAGCGCGATCCAGTACCACAGGTTCGAGAACGACCTCATGTCGATCAGCTCGAAGATGGGGCCGTACCACTGCACGATGCGCGTTGCTCCGTTGCTTGCTGCCCGCTTCCTAGCCTCGGGTTCGGGGGATTCCCACACTTGAGTGGGCGCAGAAAGCATGGCAGGCAGGAAAATGACAAGTCTGTTGCACGACGGGATCCGATGACCCCTGCTTTTGCGCCGTTCCCGGCGGGTCGTTTTCGCCGGATGCGCCGGACCGCCGCCCTGCGCGAACTGGCCCAGGAGCTGCGGCTGGCGCCCGGCAACCTGATCTGGCCGGTGTTCATCCGCGACGGCGAGGGGATCGAGGAGCCGGTGGCCTCGATGCCCGGCGTCGCGCGGCTGTCGCTGGACCGGCTCGCGGTCAGGGCCGAGGAAGCGGCGGAACTGGGGATACCCGCGATCTGCCTCTTTCCCTACACCGATCCCGCGCTGCGCACCGAGGGTTGCGAGGAGGCCTGGAACCCCGACAACCTGACCAACCGGGCGATCCGGCTGCTGAAGGCGCGGGTGCCGGATGTGGCGGTCATGACCGACGTGGCGCTCGACCCCTACAACGCGCTGGGTCACGACGGGCTGGTGCGCGACGGGGTGATCCTCAACGACGAAAGCGTCGAGGCGCTGGTGCGCATGGCACTGGCGCAGGCCGAGGCCGGGGCCGACATCCTTGGCCCGTCGGACATGATGGACGGCCGGATCGGGGCAATGCGCGCCGCGCTGGAGGCGGCGGGGCACCACGATGTCGCGATCCTGTCCTATGCGGCGAAATATGCCAGCGCCTTCTACGGTCCGTTCCGCGATGCGGTCGGCGCCGCGGGGCGGCTGGTGGGGGACAAGAAGACCTATCAGATGAACCCCGCCAATTCCGACGAGGCGCTGCGGCTGGTCGGCCGCGACCTGTCGGAAGGGGCGGACATGGTGATGGTGAAGCCCGGCATGCCCTATCTCGACATCTGCCGCCGGGTGAAGGAGACGTTCGGCGTGCCGACCGCGGCCTATCAGGTCTCGGGCGAATACGCGATGATCCGGGCGGCCGCGGCAAACGGCTGGATCGACGGCGAGCGGGCGATGATGGAAAGCCTGCTGGGGTTCCGCCGGGCCGGTTGCGACGCTGTCCTCACCTATTTCGCCCCGGCGGCGGCGCGGCTGCTGCGCGGCTGAGGAACGGCGGTTTCACGCCACAACTTGTGCTTCGGGCGTGACAGCCCGCTAGGGATCGGCTAGACTCCGCCAACAACGGGTCGGTTCAAGGCCCGAACACAGGCGGAGCAGCATCATGAACAGACTTTCCCGACGGGGACTGATGGCAGGGGCCGGCGCCTTCGCGCTGGCCGGGTGCGGCAACGGGATCGGCGGCCGCGGCGGCGATGCGATCGACGCGCGGGTCGAGACGACGCGAAACTTCCTGTTCGAACGCTATCCGGGCACCCGCGATCTCGAGGCGCGGGCGGTCGGCGTGCTGTGGATGCCGCTGGTCACCGAGGCGGGCTTCGGCTTCGGCGGCGGCTACGGGCGTGGCGCGCTGCGCATCAACAATGTCACGGTCGACTATTACTCGACCGCGCGCGCGACGGTCGGGTTCCAGATCGGGGCGCAGCAATATGCCCATGCGCTGTTCTTCATGACCGAGCAGGCGCTGGGCGAATTCCGCCGCGCCGACGGCTGGGCGGTTGGCGCGGACGCGCGCTATGCCCTGCCAGAACAGGGTGCCAGCATCGGCAAGGAGACGACCGAGCTTTCGCCGGTGATCGCGCTGGTGTTCGGCCAGTCCGGGCTCATCGCCGGGGCGACGCTGTCCGGCATCAAGTATACCCGCATCATTCCCTGACGGCGGGTCCGCTCAGCCGCGCTGCAGCTTCACCGGCTCGGTCCGCGCCAGCCGCACGAAATGGGCCACGAAGGGCTGATCGGCGTCCTCGTCCCGCACCGCGGCGTAAAGCCGCTTCACCGGCCGACCGGCCAGCGGCCGATTGACGTAGTCGGCCGAGCTGCGCACCGCCCGCAGCACCCAGTCGGGCAACACCGAAACCCCCCGGTCGGCGGCCACCAGCATCAGGATCACCGCAGTGAGTTCCACCTGCCGGACCCCGCGCGGCTCGACCCGCGCGGGGGTCAGAAGCTCGGTGAACACGTCCAGCCGGGCGCGGTCCACCGGATAGGTGATGAGCATCTGGTCGGCGAAATCCTCGGCCGCGATTTCCTCCTTCGCTGCCAGAGGGTTGCCTGCTGCGGCAACGAACCGCGGCTCGTAGTCGAACAGCGCCTGAAACGCGATGCCCGTCAGCGTCTCGGGGTCCGACGAGATCACAACATCCACCTCAGCCCGGCGCAAGGCGGGCAGCGCGTCGAAGGCAAGTCCTGGGCGGATGTCCACATCGACCTCGGGCCAGGTCCTTCGGAAGGCTTCGAGAACCGGAAGAAGCCAGTCGAAACAGGCGTGACATTCGATCGCGATATGCAGCCGCCCGGTCTTGCCCGAGCGGATGGCGCGGAACTCCTCCTCGGTCGCCTCGACCTCGGGCAGCACCCGCTCGGCCAGCCGCAGAAGCCGCATGCCCGCTGCTGACAGCCGCATGGGCCGGGCCGTGCGCACGAATAGCTCCACCCCCGCCTGATCCTCGAGCCCCTTGACCTGATGGCTCAGCGCCGACTGGGTGATGTGCAGGATCTCGGCTGCGCGGGCCAGACCGCCAGCCTGATGGATCGCGCGGATCGTGCGCAGATGGCGCAGTTCCAGGTGCATGCTTCGATCTGCCTCATGCTGTGCTTGAGCAATATGAATTTGCCGCAGGTTATCCGCTCTGGCATCGTCCCGGCAAGAGATGGAGTATCCCATGCCCGCGCCGCGCGTCAGCTTCGAATTCTTCCCGCCCCGCAATCTCGAGGCCTCGTTCCGGCTCTGGGAGACGGTGCAGATGCTGGCACCGCTGCGGCCCGGCTTCGTGTCCGTCACCTATGGCGCCGGCGGGACCACCCGGCAGCTGACGCACGAGGCGGTGACGGCCATCGGCAGGGGCTTCGGCCTGAACGTTGCAGCGCATCTGACCTGTGTCGATGCTACCAGGGACGAGACGCTGGGCATCGCCCGGGCCTATGCGGAGGCCGGCGTGCGCGAGATCGTGGCTCTGCGCGGCGACCCGCCGAAGGGTGCGGCCGGCTTCGTCCCGCATCCCGAGGGCTTCCGCGATTCGGTCGAACTGGTCGAGGCCTTGGCGGACACCGGGCTGTTCTCGATCCGGGTCGGCGCCTATCCCGACCCGCATCCCGAGGCCCGGGAAGCGGGCGCCGACGTCGCCTGGCTCAAGCGCAAGATCGCGGCCGGCGCCTCCTCGGCCATTACCCAGTTCTTCTTCGAGCCCGAGACCTTCCTGCGGTTCCGGGATGCCTGCGCGGCTGCGGGGATCGCGGCGCCGGTCATCCCCGGCATCCTGCCGATCGAGAACTGGGACGGCACGCGGCGCTTTGCCGCGCGCTGCGGAACGCCCGTCCCCGGCTGGCTGGACGATGCCTTCGCCGCTGCCCGCCGAGACCGCCGCGAGGATCTGCTGGCGGTCGCGGTCTGCACCGAACTTTGCGACCGGCTGCTGTCGGAAGGGGTGGAGGATCTGCACTTCTACACGCTGAACAAGCCCCACCTGACCCGCGACGTCTGTCACGCCCTGGGGATCGCCCCCGAGGCGAGCCTGCAGAAGGTCGCCTGATCCCGAGCTATTCCGCCGCCACCTCGGCCTGATCCGCCACCTCGGCCAGCAGTTGCGCATTGCCGCCCGAGGCGGTGGTGTCGATGCACACATGCCGTTCGACCATCACCCAGGACGCATCAGGCATCTCGCGGATCAGCGGCAGGATGGGCCCGGGCCGTGCTGCCAATGCCGCATGCATCGCCGCCGCCCCGGCATCCTCGCCCCACCAGACCGCCGCCGAGAACCCCTGCAGGACCGACAGCGTCCCCGGCGGCAGGGCGCCCTTCGGTTCCACCGCAACCCCGCCCGCCGCGCGCACCGCGGCCGCCTGGGCGGCCGCGGCCTCGGCACCGGGGCCAAGGCACAGGACGGGCGCGCGGGGATGAAGCGACAGGCGGTTCGATTCCCCCGTCGGCCCCGGAAGGTCGTGGCTGCTCACCGGGCGGTCGGGCACATGGGCGCGGGTCAGTGCGATCTGCACCGCCGCAGGGTCGGCCTCGACCGCCCACGCTCCGGCCGGCGGGGTCGGGCCGCGGGTGAAGCGGGTCAGATAGTGCGGCCCGCCAGCCTTGGGCCCGGTGCCCGACAGCCCCTCGCCGCCGAACGGCTGGCTTCCGACCACCGCCCCGATCTGGTTGCGGTTGACGTAGATGTTGCCGACGCGCAGCCGCTCGGTGAGCCGCTGCACACGGTCGTCGATCCGGCTGTGCAGCCCGAAGGTCAGACCATAGCCGGTGGCGTTCACGGCATCGATCACCGCATCCAGTTCCTCGGCCCGGAAGGTGGCCAGATGCAGCACCGGGCCGAAGATCTCGCGGTCGAGATCGGCGATGCCGCGCACCCGGATCACCGTCGGCCCGACGAAATGTCCGCCCGCGGGCACCGCAAGCTCCTTCAGGACCCGCCCCTCCGCCTCGGCGGCCTCGACATGGCCAAGGATGCCGGCCGCGGCTTCGGCGTCGATCACCGGGCCGATATCGGTCGCAAGCCGCCATGGATCGCCGAGCGCCAGTTCGTCCATCGCACCGAACAGCATCTCCTGCACCGCCTCGGCGATGTCCTTCTGCACGTAGAGGCAGCGCAGCGCCGAACAGCGCTGTCCGGCGGACTGGAAGGCCGAGGCGATGATGTCGCGCACGGCCTGTTCGGGCAGCGCGGTTGAATCGACCACCATCGCGTTCAGACCGCCGGTCTCGGCGATCAGGACCGCGCCGGGATCCATGGTCCGGCGGATCGCCTGGGCGGTTTCGGTCGAGCCGGTGAAGGCCACGCCCGCGACCCGCGGATCGGCCACCAGACGCGCGCCGACGGTCGGGCCGTCGCCGGGCAGCAGTTGCAGGGCGGTCCGCGGCACCCCGGCCCGATGCAGAAGCCCCACCGCCCGCGCAGCGATCAGGGGCGTCTGTTCGGCGGGCTTGGCCAGGACCGCATTACCGGCTGCCAGCGCCGCGGCGATCTGGCCGGTGAAGATGGCCAACGGAAAGTTCCAGGGGCTGATGCAGACGAAGATGCCGCGAGGCGGCCGGGTCAGACCCTCGGCACCGTCGGCGTAGTAACGCAGGAAATCCACAGCCTCGCGCAGTTCCGATACCGCGTCGGGCAGGGTCTTTCCCGCCTCGCGCGCAAGCAGGGCGAAGATCGCCCCGACGTCGGCCTCGTAAAGATCGGCCGCCCGGCGCAGCGCTTCGGCGCGCTGCGCAGGCGTCGCGTCCCAGGGCCGGGCCGCGGCCAGCGCGGTCTCCACATCCTCTGACCCGGCCGGACGGACGATGCCGACCGGCGCCCCGTCGGCAGGGTTCAAGACGGTCTGCGATGCCCCGCCCCCTGCCCCGGACGCCAGGATCGGACCGGCCTCGAAAGCATGATCGCGGAAGGGCGCCCTTGCGGCCTCGATGGCAGCGAGATCGCCGGCATCGGTCAGATCCCAACCACGCGAATTGATCCGCGGCGCAAAGATTGCCGGCCCCGCAGGCAGCGGCCGGCGCGGCAGTTCCAGCGCCGCGAACGGACAGGCGGCGACCGCCTCGGCCGGCACATCCTCGTCCACGATCTGGTTGACGAAGCTCGAATTGGCACCGTTTTCCAGAAGCCGGCGGACCAGATAGGCCAGCAGATCGCGATGGGCCCCGACGGGCGCATAGATCCGGCAGCGGGTGCCCTCGGTCTGGTGCACGATGTCGTGCAGCCTTTCGCCCATGCCGTGCAGGCGCTGGAACTCGAAGGCTGCCGGATCGACGCCTTCCTGCCGCGCCATGTGCAGGACCGCGGCAACCGTGTGGGCGTTGTGGGTGGCGAACTGCGGATAGATCCGCCCCGTCAGGCCCAGCAGCCGCCGGGCATGGGCGATGTAGCTGACGTCGGTCGCGTCCTTGCGCGTGAACACCGGGAAATCGGCGAGCCCCAGCACCTGCGCGCGCTTCACCTCGCTGTCCCAGTAGGCCCCCTTCACCAGCCGCACCATGATGCGCCGGTCAAGCCGGACGGCCAGATCGTGCAGCCAGTCGATCATCGCCCCGGCCCGGCGCCCGTAGGCCTGCACCACGACCCCGAACCCGTCCCATCCGCGCAGCCCGGGCTCGGCCAGGACCGCCTCGATCACGTCGGCAGAAAGGTCCAGCCGATCAGCCTCTTCCGCGTCGATGTTGAAGCCGATCCCGGCTGCACGGGCCAGCCCGGCCAGCGCCGCGACCCGGGGCGCGAGTTCCGTCAGGACACGGTCGCGCTTGGCGGCCTCGTAGCGCGGATGCAGGGCCGACAGCTTGACCGAGATTCCGGGATTGGTGCGGATGTCGTTGCCGCGCGCCGCGCCCGCGATGGCACCGATGGCGCGGGAGTAGGCCAGCTGGTAGCGGCGTGCATCGGCCTCTGTCCGGGCCGCCTCGCCCAGCATGTCGTAGCTGTAGGTGAAGCCCCGCGCCTCGGCCTCGGCGGCGCGGCGCATGGCGTCGTCGATCGTCTCCCCCAGCACGAACTGGCGGCCCATTTCCTTCATCGCCCTGCCGACGGCGGCGCGGATCACCGGCTCGCCCAGCCGCCGGATCGCGGCGCGCAGGTGGCCCGCAACGCCGGGTTCGCGGTCGTCCAGGACCCGGCCGGTCAGCATCAGCGCCCAGGTGGAGGCATTGACCAGCGACGAGGCCGAGCGGCCGAGGTGACGCCCCCAGTCGGAGGGCGCGATCTTGTCCTCGATCAGCGCGTCCATCGTCTCGGCGTCCGGCACCCGCAGCAGCGCCTCGGCAAGGCACATCAGCGCGATGCCTTCGTCGGTCGAAAGCCCGTATTCTGCCAGAAACACCTCCATGAGGCCGGGCTTCGCACTGTCGCGGATGCGCCGCACCAGATCGGCTCCGGCCGAGGCGATCGCTGCGCGGTCGTCGGGTGACAGGCCGGCCTGCGCGACAAGCCCGGCGATCAGCGGACCTTCGGGGGCGAGGCTGGCGCGGGCGATGCGGTGGCGGGGGGTGGCGGCAGGCGAATCGTCGGGCATGGCGGCGGGCTCCGTTTCGCGGCAGAATAGCGCGGAACGACCCGCCGTTCGTCCCGATCTTTCGCCCGATGCAGTCGATCCGACCGAAATGAAGCCGATATCCGCGCCGTTCGACCTGGACAGTTTCGATCATGCGATCCTCCGGCATCTGGCTGCCGACGGACGCATCTCGATGACCGAACTCGCCCGCCGCGTCGGGTTGACGAAATCGCCGGTCCAGGCCCGGGTGCGGCGGCTGGAACAGGCGGGCGTGATCGCCGGCTACCGGGCCGTGCTTGACCCGATCCGGATGGGACAGGCGCATGTCGCCTTTGTCGAGGTCCGGCTGTCCGACACCCGCGAGGCAGCGTTGCAGGCGTTCAACCGTGCGGTCCGTGCCCTGCCGGAAGTCGAGGAATGCCACATGATCGCCAGCCGCTTCGACTATCTGCTGAAGGTGCGCACCGCGGACATCCAGGGCTATCGCCGGGTTCTGGCGGAACGGATTTCGGCCCTTCCCCACGTCGCCGGCACATCGACCTTCGTCGCCATGGAAAGCGTCAAGGAAGGCGGCGTCCGGCCGTGACGGTTTGACGCCGGCAGGTTTGCGGACCATCTTGCATGGCGAAACCGTAGGGAGGCGCGCATGACACTTCTGTTCCGAACGGCCGTGGTCTGTGCACTGTTGGCCGGAGCGGCAGGCGCCGAGGCCGAACGGCCGGTGTCCGGCGAAGCGGTCATCCTCGAGCGGGTCGCGCTGAGCCCGGACGCGGTCCTGATCGTGGAACTCGTGGGAATCGACGGCGCCGTGGCCGCCGAGACGCGCATCCGGACCGATGGCCGGCAGGTTCCGCTGCCGTTCGTGGTCACCGGGACCGACGGCCGCGCCTACAGTCTGCGCAGCGCGATCTTCGAGGCCGGCGAGACCCGCTTCCTGTCCGAGACCGTGGCCGTCCCGGCCGGCACCGGCGCGCTGAACATCGGCCCGGTGCTGCTGCGCAGGCATGTGGCGATGGGGGTCTCGACCCGGTTCCTGTGCGGCGAGACGGTGGCGGATGTCGGCTTCGTCGGGGAAGAGGCGCGGCTCAGGGTGGGCGGCGAGGTCTTCCGGCTGGCTCCGGTTCCCGCGGCGTCGGGCGCGCGGTTCGAGGCGGATGACGGTTCGGACACCTGGATCTGGTCGAAGGGACCCGAGATCGCCGTGACCGTCCGGGGCGAGGCGCTGGCCGACTGCCGGCCGGTTGTGCCGCCGCGGCTGTTGCCGTTCCGCGCGACGGGCAACGAACCGGGCTGGGCGCTGGAACTCAGCAACACCCGGCTTCTCTATGTCGGCAGCTACGGGGCCGACCGGATCGAGACCGCATTGCCCGAGGCCGAACCCACCCCGACCGGCATCGTCTTCGACCTGCCGGTCGAGGGACAGGTGTTCCTTGACGAAGCGCTGTGCCGCGACACGATGACCGGAATACCCTATCCTGTGACGGTGCGGATCGAACGCGGGGGCGAGGTGTTGAACGGTTGCGGCGGCAATCCGGCCGAACTGCTGATCGGCCCTGAATGGACGATCACTGCGGTCAATGGCACAGCGGTGCCGGCGGATGCCGAGGCGACGATCCTGTTCGGCACCGACGGTCGCGTTGCGGGCCGTGCCGCCTGCAACCGCTATTCGGGGACATTCTCGATCGGGGGCGAAAGCATGCGCTTCGGACCCGTCGCGGCGACACGCATGGCCTGTCCCGAGCCGCTCATGTCGCTCGAGCGCGACATCTTCGCGGCGTTCGAGCGCATCGACGGCTTCGATCTGGGCGACGACGGACGCCTGATCCTGACAGGGGCCGGCGAGATGCGCATCGAGGCGCGGCGCGGCGGCTGAACGGGCGGTTACGCGGACCGGGCGGCGGGCATCACTCCGCCGCCAGCGCCCCGTCGGTGAACTGCAACCGGGCGAGCCGGGCGTAGAGCCCGCCCTGAGCGACCAGCGACTCGTGGGTCCCCGTCGCGACGATGCGTCCGGCATCGAAGACGACGATACGGTCCGCCCGCTTGACCGTCGCCAGCCTGTGCGCGACCACAAGGACGGTGCGCCCCTGTGCCAGCCGGTCCACGGCCGACTGAACCGCCCGTTCGGACTCAGCGTCCAGCGCCGATGTCGCCTCGTCCAGCAACAGCACGGGCGCGTTGCGCAGGATGGCGCGGGCGATCGCGATTCGCTGTTTCTGTCCGCCCGAAAGCATCATCCCCCGTTCGCCGACCTGGGTATCATACCCATGCGGCAGCGCGGTGATGAACTCGTGCGCGGCGGCTGCCCGCGCTGCGGCCTCGACCTCATGATCGCTGGCCCCCGGCCGGCCGAAGCGGATGTTCTCGCGTGCGGTGGTGGCGAAGATCACCGGATCCTGCGGGACCAGCGCCATCGCCTGGCGGAAGTCCGAGCGCGCCATCCGGCGCAGATCGATCCCGTCGAGCGTGACCGTTCCGGCATCGGGGTCATAGAACCGCAGCAGGAGTTGGAGAACCGTGGTCTTGCCCGCGCCCGAGGGGCCGACCAGCGCCACTGTCTCGCCCGGATTCACGGTCAGGTCGATCCCGTCCAGCGCCTGCTGGCCGGGGCGCGTCGGATAGTGGAAGCGCACGCCATGAAAGCCGATTTCGCCCCGGACCGGCCGGGGCAGCGGCACCGGATCGACCGGATCCTCGACCGTGTCGGTCACCTGAAGCAGCTCGACCAGCCGTTCCGTCGCCCCGGCGGCGCGCTGCAATTCGCCCCAGATCTCGGACAGTGCGCCGACGGCGCCGGCGACCATGACCGCATAGATGACGAACTGGATCAGCTCGCCCGGTGTCATCGCGCCGCCGCGCACGTCGTGCGCCCCGATCCACAGCACACCGACGATGCCGGAAAAGACCAGGAAGATGACGATCACCGTCATCTGCGCCCGGGTGACGATGCGCCGGCGCGCGGCATCGAAGCTCGATTCCGTGATGCGCGCGAAATCGCCGCGTGTTGCGGCCTCGTGGGTGAATGCCTGCACCGTCTGGACGGCCAGCAACGCCTCCGAGGCATTGCCCGACGAGGCCGCGATCCAGTCCTGGGTCTCCCGGCTCAGCCGGCGCAGCCGGCGGCCCAGCACGACGATCGGCACGATCACCATCGGCACGATCAGCAGCACCAGCCCCGTGAGCTTGGCCGAGGTCAGCATCAGCATCGCCAACCCGCCAAGGAGCAGCAGCAGGTTGCGCAGCGCGATCGAGACCGACGAGCCGATCACCGACTGGATCAGCGTCGTGTCCGTGGTCAAGCGGCTCAGCACCTCACCGGTCATCATGCGTTCGTAGAACGCGGGGCTGAGGCCCAGCACCCGATCGAACAGTGCCCGGCGGATATCGGTGACGACCCGCTCGCCCAGCCGGCTGACCAGATAGAAGCGCAGGCCGGTGCCCAGCGCCAGCAGCGCCGCCACACCCAGCGCGGCCGCGAAGTACTGGTTGAGAAACTCCACCCCCTCGCCGAAGCCGTCGACCACGCGCCGCACGGCCAGCGGCAGGGCCAGCGCGACAAGCGCGGTCAGCACCAGCGCCAGCCCAGCCGCCGCGACAAGACGGCGATAGGGCCGCAGGAACGGGACCAGCCCGCGCAGCGCCCCGATCCGCCGCGAGGTCGGCCGTTCCTCGGTCGTCTCAGCCATAGCCACCTCCGTCCGATGCCCGTTTACGGTGCCGCCCCTGCGAGGGCAAGAACGGGATCGGCAATCCCGCCTTCGCTGCCTGGTGCCCTCCGGTGTCCGGCGGGGCAAGCGCGACAGCGTGCGGCAGGACGCGGGGCAGGACCGTGACCGCGGGAAGTTTCGGACCCCGGTGCGACATCGGCGCAAGGCCGGCACGGCCCGACCCCGATCACGCCGGTCCGCACGCGCCTTTTCCGGACGGGTGCCCGGCGCGGCTAGCGCGCCAGCATCCGCCGCACCTCGGCCGTGAAATCGCGCAGCACCGACCGCGGGCTTGCCTCGTCCAGCATCTCGACGATGGTGCGGATCTGGGCGTCGGTCAGGCCG
>JBKBMT010000059.1:0-15811 GCA_046295655.1 Gemmobacter sp.
GGCACGATGCGCCGGCCAGTCGCGATGGACCGTGAACAACGTGTAGTCCCGCAGCAACTGCTTCACGTCCGTGCGTGTCGGTTCCGGGTAGATGTCCATCGCGGAATAGAGCGCACCGAGCGCGCGCGCTTCCGCGAGGATGCTTTGCTCGGTGCGTTCGCGATTCTGATAGGCCGCCACGGTCAGCAGACCGGCCAGCAGCGCATAGAACAGGCTGAAGCTGGCTGTCCCGTAGCCGACGCTCTCGTTGAACGTCGGGTCGGCCCGCCCGAAGAAGAGCCTGAGTATCGGTTTGACGACCAGGATTCCGAGAAATACCGCCCCCACGAAGGCAGCGCTGAACAGGATTGCGAGCCGCTCGGGGTCTGTCTCGTGGATGAAGTCCGGCATGTTTGTCCCCGGGCCATCCGCGCAGGTTAGTCGAGTTGAACCGCCGATCAACCATCAATGCGGGGATCGGGCTTTGCAGCGTCACCCGGGTGCATCATAGTCGATGAGGAAGCGGCGTAGGGGCAAGGCATGCATCTGTGGTTTCATCGGACCGCCGCGGCCTGCGCGATGCTCGCGCTGCTTTGTTCGCCGGTGCGTGCCCTGACCTTTCTTTCCGTGGGGTCGGGCGAGCTTGACGGTGGATACTACCGGGTCGTCCGCGCGATCTGCGATGCTGCAAACGCCGCATTCCGCAGCGAACTGCGCTGCTCGGCCGAACCGACGCCGGGGTCGATCTACAACCTGATCGCCCTGTCGCAAGGGGACCTCGACCTTGCGCTTGTCCAGTCCGACTGGCTGGTGCATGCCCGTCGGGGAACATCGGTTTTTGCACGCCATGGACCCGACGCCCGGCTGCGCACTGTCCTTCCGCTCTATCCCGAAGCGGTTACGCTGATCGTGCGGCGAGATGCGGCAATCGCGGGCTTCGGCGAGATTGCCGGTCGCCGCGTCGATCTGGGTCATCCGGCATCGGGCCGGCGGGCGACGATGGAACGGCTGATGGAGGAATATGGCCTGAAGTCGCAGGATCTGGGCGCCACGTGCGAACTTCAGCCCGCCGCCGCGCTTTCGGCACTGTGCGCCGGTGCCATTGATGCGCTGGTTCTGGTTGCCGGCCACCCGAACGCCCGGCTGGGCGAGGTGCTGGATCGCTGCGACGCGGTGATCGTCCCGATCGTCGGACCCGAGGCGGAACGGCTGCTGGCCGCTGACGAAGGTTTCGTTCCCGTGGTGCTGGAAGCTTACCTCTATCCGGCCCAACCCGAGGCCGTCGAGACCATCGCGGTCAGGGCCACGCTGGTGGCGCGGGACACCATGCCGGACGAACCTGTGCGCCGGATCGTAGAGGTGATCGCGACGCAGGCCGCCCGTCTGGGCGAGCGCGAGGCGCTGCTCAAGGGTCTCGATCCCGCGCGCTTGGCGCGCGACGCGCCGGTGGCGCCGCTTCACCCCGCCGCGGCCTCGGTGCTCGGGCTGACCCCCTGACGAATCCGGCCTTGCGCGCAGGCCCGGGCTGCGCCAGAAACGGCACCGCAAAGGGATCCTCGTTCATGAAACATCGCGTCGCCATCCTCGGGGCCTCGGGCTATACCGGGGCGGAACTGGTCCGGCTGATCGCCACCCATCCCGGGCTGGAGATCGCCGCGCTGTCGGCCGACCGCAAGGCAGGGCAGACCATGGCAGAGGTCTTTCCCTTCCTGCGCCATCTCGACCTGCCCCAGCTTGTCCGGATCGACGAGATCGATCTGGCCGGGATCGACCTGTGCTTCTGCGCGCTTCCGCATGCGACGACACAGACCGTGATCGCCGGTCTGCCACGCGATCTGAAGGTGGTGGACCTGTCGGCCGACTTCCGGCTGCGCGATCCGGCCGAGTACGAGAAGTGGTACGGCCAGCCCCATGCCGCGCCGGAGCTTCAGGCCGAGGCGATCTACGGGCTGACCGAGTTCTACCGGCCACAGATCCGGTCGGCGCGGCTGGTCGCGGGGACGGGGTGCAATGCGGCCACCGGGCAGTATGCGCTACGGCCGCTGATCGCGGCGGGGGTGATCGACCTCGACCGGATCGTGATAGATCTCAAGGCCGGCGTCTCTGGTGCCGGGCGCAGCCTCAAGGAGAACCTTCTGCACGCCGAGCTTTCGGGCGGGACACACAGCTATTCCGCCGGCGGCAGGCATCGGCATCTGGGCGAGTTCGACCAGGAATTCGGCGCCCTTGCCGGTCGGCCGGTGCGGGTGCAGTTCACGCCGCATCTTCTGCCCTTCAACCGCGGCATCCTTGCGACCGTCTATGTCGACGGCGACCCCGCCGAGATCCATGCCACGCTGGCCGCGGCCTATGTCTCCGAGCCGTTCCTGAAGGTGCTGCCTTTTGGCGCACTCCCCTCGACACGGGACGTCGCCGGCTCCAACTTCTGTCATCTCGGCGTCACCGGGGATCGAATTCCCGGCCGCGCCGTGGTAATTGCAGTTCTGGACAACCTGACCAAGGGATCCTCGGGCCAGGCGATCCAGAACGCGAACCTGATGCTGGGGCTGGAGGAGACGGCGGGCCTGATGCTGGCGCCGGTCTTCCCGTGAGGGTGCGATGCGCGGACTGAAGAAGAAGCGGCGGGTCCAGATCATCGTGATGGCGGCGCTGGCGCTGGCGCTTTCGACCGCGCTGATCGGCTATGCGATGCGCGACGGCATCAACTTCTTCTTCTCGCCCACCCAGATCGTCGATAATCCGCCTGACGCCTCGCGCACCATCCGTATCGGCGGGCTGGTCGAGGACGGAAGCCTGATCCGCGGACAGGGCGAGACGATCCGCTTCCGGGTTACCGACACCAATGCCTCGGTCGAGGTCACCTATACCGGCGTCCTGCCCGACCTGTTCGGGGAAGGGCAGGGGACGGTCGTCACCGGCCGGCTGGAGAACGGCGTGTTCCGCGCGACCGAGGTGTTGGCGCGGCACGACGAGACCTATCTGCCGAAAGAGGTCATCGACGCGCTGAAGGAACAGGGTGTCTATGTCGATCCCGGCGCATCGTGACCCGGCGCGCGCTGCCGTAGGTCCGGCTTAACCCTTCCTTCGCATCCTTGCCCCCGCCGCAGCAGCCGGGGGTATCATGCAGTCGGTCCGCCAGATCGCCGAACAGATCGTCGCCCGCGAGGGCGGTTTCGTCAACGACCGTGCCGATCCCGGGGGGGCCACGAACTGGGGCGTCACGATCCACACCATGCGGCGGCTGGGCCTTGACCTGACAGGCGACGGCCGCGTGACCGAAGCCGACGTCCGGGCGCTGAGCCGGGATCAGGCCGTGGACATCTACATCGAGCACTATTTCCGGCGGCCGCGGATCGGCGCGCTGCCCGAGGTGGTGCAGGCCAGCGTGTTCGACATGTATGTGAACGCCGGATCGAATGCGGTCAGGATCCTTCAGCGCATGCTGTGCCGCATGGGCCACGATACTGCCGTGGACGGGGTCATCGGGCCGCAGACGATCCGCAACGCACATGCCGCGGCGGCGCGCGATCCGCGCCTGTTCGCCGACGCCTACGGGATCGAGCGGCGCAACTACTATTACGCTCTGGCCGACGGGCGGCCCGCGAGCCGCAAGTTCGCCCGCCGGCGCGACGGGGGCAAGGGCGGCTGGATACGGCGGGCCGAGGAATTCATCTCGCCACGTTTCCATCTGTCCGAGGCGCAGCACCGGGAAAGGACACGGGCATGGGCATGATCGGGCGGCTGGTCGGCGGACCGCAGGCGGTGGTGGCGCTGGGACAGGCTGCCGGGGATCTGGCTCAGGTCCTCACACCCCATGCGACCCGGCGGATGGAGCTGTCGGCGGCGGCGGCCCGGGCGGCGCTTGACCAGCACGGCGCCGAATTCGCGCAGATGCGCGACGGCTGGTTCGATCAGGCGGTCAACGGGCTGAACCGGCTGCCGCGGCCCATGCTGGCGCTCGGCACGCTTGGGCTCTTCGTCTTTGCGATGGCCGATCCCGACGCCTTTGCGCACCGGATGCGGGGGCTGGCCGAGGTGCCCGAACCGCTGTGGTGGCTCCTGGGCGCGATCGTCGCGTTCTACTTCGGCGCGCGCGAGACGCATTACTTCCGCACCCGGCCCCAGGTCGCGCTGCTCGCCGGCGACACCGGGCCGTCGGCCGACAACCCCGAACGGCCGGTCACGGGCGGGGGCGACAACCCCGCGCTCGATCTCTGGACCGCGCGCGCCGGGGACCGCTGACGCCCTCTTGACTGCGGCCTCGGCGCGCAGGGCATTGGCGCGCCGCCTGGCGCGCATTAGACTGCGCGTCATGATCGCAGAGCTTGGCCATTTCGCCCTGATCCTCGCGCTGGCCGTGGCGCTGGTGCAGACCGTCATCCCGCTTGTCGGTGCGCACAAGGGCTGGCCGGGCTGGATCGCGGTGGCCGAACCTGCGGCGGTGATCCAGTTCCTGCTGACCGCCTTTGCCTTTGCCGCGCTGACCTATGCCTTCGTGGTCTCGGACTTCAGCCTGTCGCTGGTGGTCGCCAACTCGCACACCGCCAAGCCGATGCTCTACAAGGTCACCGGCGTCTGGGGCAATCACGAGGGATCGCTGCTGCTGTGGGTCGTGACGCTGGCGCTGTTCGGCGCCTGCGCGGCCTGGTTCGGCGGCGGTCTGCCGCCCGGTCTGCGCGCGCGCGTGATCGCGGTGCAGGGCTCGATCGGGGTCGCCTTCCTGACCTTCATGCTGTTCACCTCGAACCCGTTCCTGCGGCTCGAGGTTCCGCCCATGGACGGGCGCGATCTGAACCCGCTTCTGCAGGACCCCGGTCTCGCCTTCCATCCGCCGTTCCTGTATCTCGGCTACGTGGGCCTTTCGATGGCCTTCTCCTTCGCCGTCGCCGCGTTGATCGAGGGCCGGGTGGATGCGGCCTGGGGGCGCTGGGTGCGGCCCTGGACGCTGGCTGCCTGGGTGTTCCTGACCATCGGCATCGCACTCGGGTCCTGGTGGGCCTACTACGAACTGGGCTGGGGCGGTTTCTGGTTCTGGGACCCGGTCGAGAACGCAAGCTTCATGCCGTGGCTGATCGCCGCGGCGCTGCTGCATTCGGCGATCGTGGTCGAGAAGCGCGAGGCGCTGAAATCCTGGACGATCCTTCTGGCGATCCTCGCCTTCGGCTTCTCGCTGATCGGCACCTTCATCGTCCGGTCCGGGATCATCACATCGGTCCATGCCTTTGCCAACGATCCCGAGCGGGGGGTGTTCATCCTGATGATCTTCGCCTTCTTCGTGGGCGGTGCGCTGACGCTCTATGCGATCCGCGCGGCGGCGCTGGAGGCGAAGGGGGTCTTTTCCATGGTCAGCCGCGAATCGGCGCTGGTCATGAACAACGTGCTGCTCGCGGTGTCGTCCTTCGTCGTGTTCATCGGCACGATCTGGCCGCTGGTGGCGGAAATGGCCTGGGGGCGCAAGCTGTCGGTCGGACCCCCGTTCTTCGACATGGCCTTCACGCCCTTCGTCGTCGCGCTGGCGGTCCTGCTGCCGTTCGGGTCCATGCTGCCGTGGAAACGGGCGGATGTCCGGCGCGCCGCCCGGCCGCTGACCGGCATCCTCGCCCTTGCCGTCGCGGCAGGGGCGCTGACGTGGACATTGCAGACCGGCCGCTCGGCGCTTGCGCCTGTTGGCGTCGCGCTGGGGCTGTGGGTGGTGGGCGGTGCCCTGCTGGACCTGTGGACACGCACCGGCCGCGGGGCGGTGCAGGGGCGGCTCGGCCGGCTGGCGCGGCTGCCGCGCGCCGACTGGGGCAAGGCGGTGGCCCATGCCGGCCTCGGCGTCACGATCTTCGCCGTCGCTGCCCTGACCGGCTGGGAGAAGGAGGATATCCGCGTCCTGCGCACCGGCGAGAGCCTGGAGATCGGCGGATATACCGTCACCCTGATGGATGTGCGCGAGGTCGAGGGGCCGAACTATCTGTCCACCATGGCCGAGATGCGGGTGACCGGCGGCTGGCGGACCTTCACGCTGTTTCCCGAAAAGCGCATCTATCCGGTGGCCGGGATGCCGACGACCGAGGCGGCGATCGACTACGGTTTCTGGCGCGACGTCTATCTGGTGATCGGCGATCCGCAGGAAGGCGGCGGCTGGGCGGTGCGCAGCTATGTCAAGCCCTTCGCGAACTGGCTCTGGGCCGGGTGCATCCTGATGGCGCTGGGGGGCTTCATCAGCCTCAGCGACCGGCGCTATCGCGTGGCAGCCGGCGCATCGCGTCGGCCTGCTGCGGTGCCGGCGGAATGATCCGCGCACTGATCCTGGTGCTGGTTCTGGCCGTGCCCGCCCATGCGGTGCAGCCCGACGAGATTCTGGACGATCCAGCGCTGGAGGCACGGGCACGGGAACTGTCGCGCGATCTCCGGTGCCTTGTCTGCCGCAACGAATCGATCGACGATTCCAACGCCCCGCTGGCACGCGACCTGCGCATCCTGGTGCGCGAGCGTCTGGTGGCCGGCGACAGTGACGCCGAGGTGATGGCCTTCGTGGTTGACCGCTACGGGGAATACGTGCTGCTGCGGCCGACGGCGACGGGTGGAAACCTGGTGCTATGGCTTGCCGGGCCGGTCCTGCTGGCGGCGGGGCTGGGCGGCGCTTTCCTCTATCTGCGCCGCAGGCGGGCAGCACCCGGCGCCGCGCCGCAGCCGCTGACCGAGGCAGAGCGGCAGCGGCTGCGGGAAATCCTGAACGAATGACGCAAAGTCCGGCTTTCGCGCGCTCCGGCGGACGCTAGAGTGGCGCCGGAGTTTTTGGCGGGGACGGGACGGATGGACTATCAGGCGATCCTTTTCGGGCATGAGGACGGGGTGGCGCGGATCACCCTGAACCGCCCCGAGGTGATGAACGCGTTCAACGCGCAGATGCGGGCGGAACTGCTGCACGCGTTGCGCAATCTGCCGACGGCAGCGCGCGTCGTGGTCCTGACCGGCGCCGGGCGCGCCTTCTGCTCGGGTCAGGATCTGGGCGACCGCAAACGGGTGTCCGACCTCGATCTGGAACGGGTGCTGCGCGACGAATACGAGCCGCTGCTGCGCGCGATCTACGACTGTCCGCTGCCGGTGATCTCGGCGGTGAACGGTCCGGCTGCGGGGGCGGGGGCCAACCTCGCGCTGGCGGCCGACGTGGTGATCGCGGCCGAGGGAGCGGTGTTCCTGCAGGCCTTCACGCGGATCGGCCTGATCCCCGACGCCGGCGGCACCTACTGGCTGCCGCGGCAGGTGGGTTTCGCCCGGGCCATGGGTGCGGCACTGTTCGCCGAGAAGGTGACGGCCCGGCAGGCGGCCGACTGGGGCATGATCTGGGAGGCCGTGCCGGACGCCGACTTCGCGACCCGGGTCGAGGAACGCGCGCGCCATCTGGCCACCGGACCGACCGTTGCCTTCCGGGCAGTGAAGGAGGCCATGCGCGCAAGCCTCGGCAACGACATCGAGGCGCAGCTGGCGCTCGAGGCCCGGCTTCAGGGGCGGTGCGGTCAGAGCCGGGATTTCCAGGAGGGCGTGCTTGCCTTTCTGGAAAAGCGCCGGCCGCAGTTCGAGGGACGTTAGGACCCGGGCAAGGCGACGCCGCGCACGCACGGTTGCCCTGCGCCGCGGCGCCGATGGTCCGGGTCGTGCGTGCCGGTTCCGTGGATCCGTGGTATCCGTGGTGCCGGCAGAGGGACTTGAACCCCCGACCCCCTGCTTACAAGGCAGACGCTCTACCGCTGAGCTATGCCGGCACGCCGCCCTGATAGCGGCGGCCGTGCCGGCGGGTCAAGCTGTGCTGACGCGGGGGGCCGCGGCGCGGGCCAGAAGAAGAACCGCGGCAAGGCCGACCAGCACGATCAGCACTGCCGCCGGCGCGGCCTCGGCCAGATTCTCGGCGCTGGCCTTCTCGTGCAGACGGGTCGCAAGGGTGTCGTAGTTGAAGGGGCGCAGCAGCAGCGTCGCGGGCAGTTCCTTGACGCAATCGACGAAGACGACCAGCAGCGCCACACCGACCGAGCCGCGGATCAGCGGCAGGTGCACCGCACGCAGGGTCGCGCCGGCGCCATGGCCGAGCGAGCGCGCCGCAAGCGGCAGGGACGGCGCGATCCGGCCCATGGCCGCATCGGTTGCGCCCTGGGCGATGGCGAAGAAGCGCACGACATAGGCCAGCACGATCAGGCTCGCCGAGCCGGTCAGGATCAACCCCGGGTCATGCCCGGTCACGGCGAGGACCGCATCGGCAAGCCTGTGGTCGAAGGCAGCCATGGGAAACAGAAGCCCCACCGCCAGCACTGCCCCGGGTGCAGCATAGCCGATGGTCGTGACCGGCAGGAGCAGCCGCGGCAGCCGCCGCCCCGACAGGCGCACACCATAGACCAGCACCAGCGCCGCCCCGACCGCCAGAACCGCCGCCGTCCCGCCCACGGTCACGGTGTTCGCCAGCGTCCGGGCCAGGCCCGGAGCGAGCCAGGCATCCGGGCGGCGCAACGCATGACCGAGGATCACCGCGAAGGGCAGGGCAAAGCCCATGGCGACCGGCAGAAGGCACAACAGCGTCGCAAGCGCCCCGCGCCAGCCGGTCAGCTGTCGCGGCTCGATCGGGCGCGCCGCCCGGGTGGCGCGGCAAAAGCGCAGGTCGCGCCGCGACAGACGCTCGAGCGCGAGCAGCAGGAAGATCACGCCGAGGCTGACCAGCGCAAGCTGCGCCGCACCGCCGGGATTGCCGGCGGACAGCCAGACCGAGAAGATCCCCGTCGTCAGGGTCTGCACGCCGAAATGGGCGACCGTGCCATAGTCGTTCACCGTCTCCATGAGCGCCAGGGCCACGCCCACGACAATGGCCGGCCGGGCAAGCGGCAGCCCGAGCCGGAGGAACAGCCCCCACGGTCCGGCCCCGAGCGCCCGGGCGACCTCGAAGGCATTGCCCGACTGTTCCCGGAATGCCTGCCGGGCCAGAAGATAGACGTAGGGATAGAACGCCGCCGCGAGCACCACGACGGCCGCCCCGCGCGACCGGACGGGTGGAAACCAGTAGTCGCGCGCGCTCTGCCAGCCGGACAGGTCGCGCAGCAGCGTCTGGACCGGCCCCGAATAATCCAGGAAATCGACCAGCGCATAGGCGCCGACATAGGCCGGCAGCGCGAGCGGCAGAAGAAGCGCGTGGTCGAGGATCCGGGACAGCGGAAAGCGGTACATGGCGATCAGCCAGGCGGCACCGGTTCCGACCGCCGCGGTCAGGATGCCCACACCCAGCATCAGCCATCCGGTATTGGCCAGGTAGCGCGGCAGCGTGGTCGCCAGCATGTGCCCCCACAGGCTGTCCCCCGGGGTGAAGGCCAGCCAGACGACCGAGCCCACCGGCATGAGCACCACGGCCGCGATCAGCACCGCCGCAGCCGACCACGGGTCGGGCCGCAGCCGCAGGGCGACGAGGCGCGGAGCCTGAGCGTTTCGGTCGGACATGCCCACGGCTTAGCCCAATGGCGTTTGACTGTCGAGTGTTCCGCCTGTAGGTCCAGATGCCGGCGGGGGTGCGGTGCCGGGTGGCGGCACAAGGGGGAAACGGATGCAGATCGCCGTTCACCTCGGCGCCCATTGCACCGACGAGGGGGCCGTGCTGCGCTGCCTCATGCGCAATGCCGACCTGCTGACGGCCGAAGGCATCGCTGTCCCCGATCCGGCGCAATACCGCGCGGCGCTGCGCGAGGCGGTCGAGGCGCTGGGGGCGGGCATTCCGGCACCGGGTCAGCGCGACGCGCTGCTGGCCGGGCTCGCCGGCACGTCGGCGCCCGACCGTGTGGTGCTGTCGCTCGACACGCTGATGGCCTTTCCCCGCTGGACGCTGGGGCGCGGGCTGTTCTATCCCGTGGCGGCCGAGCGGCTGGCGGCCCTGAGGGCGCTGCTGGCCGGGACGGAGCTGGAACTGTTCCTGGCGATCCGCGATCCGGCGACCTTCCTGCCTGCCCTGTTCGAGCGGCAGCGGGTCAAGAGCTATCAGGAGTTCGTCGAGGGCACCGATCCGCTGCTGCTGCGCTGGTCGGAACTGGCCGAACGGCTGGTCGCCGCCGTGCCGGGCGTGCCGCTGACTGTCTGGTGCGACGAGGACACGCCGCTGATCCTGCCCGAGGTGCTGCGCGAGATCGCTGGGCTCGACCCCTGGACGCAGCTGCAGGGCGACACCGAGAACCTGCGCGGGATCATGGCCCCCGAGGGCTATGCCCGGCTTCTGGACTACCTCGCGCGGACGCCGCCGCAGACCGAGATCCAGCGGCGCCGCATCGTCGCTGCCTTCCTGGACAAGTATGTGCTGCCCGAGAAGGTGGAGATGGAGCTGGACCTTCCCGGCTGGACCGATGCCTATGTCGCCGCAATAAGCGCGGCCTATGACGAGGATGTGGACCGGCTGCGGCGCCTGCCCGGGGTCCGGCTGATCGCGCCCTGATCGCGGCAGCGGTTCGGACGCCGGACCAAGCGCGGGCAGACGCAGCGACCGGGCGGTGCGGCCTCGGGCGAGCCCTGATCCGCCCGCCGGTGCGGATGTTCCGTCACACCGACTGTCCGGCGACCCAGCCCGACGACCAGGCCCACTGGAAGTTGTAACCGCCAAGCCAGCCGGTCACGTCGACCACCTCGCCCACGAAAAACAGTCCCGGAATCTGCCGGGCCTGCATGGTCCGTGCATCGAGGTCACGGGTATCGACACCGCCCAGCGTCACCTCGGCGGTGCGCCAGCCCTCGGTGCCGACCGGACGCACCGACCAGCCGCCCAGCACCGCGGCAAGCCGGCCAAGCGCAGGACCGGACAGGTCGGCCAGCCGCCCCTCGGCCCCTGCCTCGGCCGCCAGCGCCCGGGCAAGGCGCTCGGGCAGAAGTGTCGAGAGGGCGCGTCCCGTCTCCTGCCGGCCCAGGCCTTTCCGCAGCGCGGCCAGCGCCCCGGCCGCATCCTGTCCGGGCAGGAAATCGACCTCGATCGGCGCGCCCTCGGTCCAGTAGCTGGAGATCTGGAGGATCGACGGGCCCGAGAGGCCCCGATGGGTGATCAGCAGGCCGTCCTCGAACGCGGCCCGGCCGAAGCGGACCCGGGCCGGCACCGAGATGCCCGCCAGCGGTGCCATCCGGGCCCGCACCGCATCGCCGAACACCAGCGGCACCAGGGCCGGACGCGGCTCGACGATCCGCAGACCGAACTGCCGCGCGATGTCGTAGCCGATGCCGGTTGCACCGATCTTCGGGATCGACTTTCCGCCGGTGGCGACCACCAGCGATGGCGCCGCGACCGGGCCGCGCGCGGTCTCGACCCGGAAGGTGCCGTCGTGCGTGACCGGCCCCAGGGCACAGCCTGGCCGGATCTCGCCACCCGCCTGCGCCAGATCGCGCAGCAGCAGATCGACGATCTGGCCCGCAGGGCCATCGCAGAACAGCTGGCCGAGCGTCTTCTCGTGCCAGGCGATACCGGCCCGGTTCACCCGCGCGACGAAGTCCTGCGCGGTATAGCGGGCAAGCGGCGAGGCGGCGAAGCGCGGGTTGCGCGACAGGAACCGGTCGGGTGCGGTCGCGAGATTGGTGAAGTTGCACCTTCCCCCGCCGGAGATTCGGATCTTCTCGCCGATCTTCGTTGCATGGTCGATGACGAGGACGCGCCGCCCGCGGCGCGCCGCCTCGATCGCCGCGAACAGCCCCGCCGCACCCGCGCCCAGAACGATGACATCCCGCCTTTCCATTCCGGTTTCCTCGCACGCGCGGCCTCTGCCGGCAACGTCCCGCAGCCGAATTTGCCCCTTGCGAAGCTGGGGCGCCTTGGCTAGACAGCGCCCGAGTTGGGGCGTCGCCAAGTGGTAAGGCAGCGGTTTTTGGTACCGCCATTCCCAGGTTCGAATCCTGGCGCCCCAGCCATCACCACATCCGGACGGACCCCGCGACCTGCGCCGTATTCGTTGACGCGCGGGGGTTTTTCGTCCGATCATCGCGATGGCGGGCGCTGCCTGCGGGTGGCGCGGGCGTCGGAGTGATCCGGGATCACGCCATGCCGGCAAGGGGGGATGCTATGCGGTGCTTCACGGTTCTCGGCCCGTCGCAATCGGGCAAGTCCACGCTCGTGCGGCAGTTGTCGTCGCTCGGAGGGCCGGGCGCCGCGTCCGAACAGCTGGGGGCGGTGACGCTGACCAGCTTCCGCTTTCTGGATGAGGACTGGTGCGCGCTCGATCTGCCCGGCGGGTCGGAATATGCCGTGCAGGCCCAGGGGGCGCTGATGGCCTCGGACGTGGCGGTGCTGGTCGTGCCGCCCGATCCGGAGGCTGCGCTGCTGTGTGCGCCCTGGCTGCGGGCCGTGGAGGCTTCGGGGACGCCCTGCATCCTGTTCATCAACAAGATGGATACGAGCCGCGCCCGCATGCGCGACATCGTGTCCGAGCTTCAGGCCTACTCGAACCACACGATCGTCATCCGGCAGGTACCGATGCGCGAGGGCGACAGGGTGGTCGGTGCGGTGGACCTGATCTCGGAACGCGCCTGGCGGTTCCGCGACGGGCAGAATTCCGCGCTGGTCCAGATTCCGCCGGGCCCCGTGGCCGACCGCGAGGCCGAGGCGCGATCCGAGCTGCTTGAGCAGATGTCGGAATACGACGACGCGCTGCTGGAGGAACTGATCGAGGATCAGGTGCCAGCCACCGGGGCGCTGTTCTCGATCGCCCGGCGCGAGATGGAACAGAACGTGCTGATCCCGGCCTTTCTGGGCGCGGCCGAGCGGCACCACGGCGTGACGCGGCTGATGAAGGCGCTCAGGCACGAGGCGCCGGATGTCTCGGTGCTGCGCGCCCGCCTGGGCGGGGCCCGGGCGGTTGCCTTCGAGGCCCAGGTCCGCAAGCATCTGGGCAAGGTCGTGGCAGTCCGCGCGCTGGAAGCCGGGGTGGCCCAGGGCACGGGGCTTGGCGGCGGCAACCTCGGCGGTTTGCAGAAGATCGGCGGCGGCGCGGTGTCCGAGTTGCCGGCCGGGGGCGTGGCGCTTGCGGTGAAGTCCGACCAGCTTTCCGCCGGGCGTCCGCTGTCGGCCGATGCGGTTCTTGCCCCGCCGGACTGGTTCGGTGCCCAGCCGCCGATGCTGGCGCGGGTGCTCATCCCCGGCTCGGAGCGCGACGAAGTCCGCCTGTCCGCCGCGCTTGGCCGGCTGGCCGAGGTGGACCCGCACCTTGCGCAGGATACCGAGGAGGAGACCGGCCAGACCGTCCTGAAGCTGCAGGGCCCGCAACATCTGCGCCGCGTCCTGGCCCTGCTTGACGAGGACTTCGGCCTGAAGGTCGAGACGCGTTCGCCGAACGTGTCCTGGCGCGAAACGATCTCGGGTCAGGCAGATGTCCATTACCGGCATCGGAAACAGTCCGGCGGCGCCGGGCAGTTCGCGGATGTGGTGCTGACGATCCGCCCCCGGCCGCGGGGCGAGGGCTTCGGCTTCGACGAGGTGGTGAAGGGCGGCGCCGTGCCGCGCAACTACATCCCGTCGGTCGAGGAGGGGGCGCGGGACGCGATGGCCCGCGGCCCCCTCGGCTTTCCGGTGGTGGACGTCGCGGTGACGCTGACCGACGGCAAGCACCACGCCGTGGACAGTTCCGACCATGCGTTCCGCACCGCCGGACGGATGGGGGTGAAGGAAGGTCTGACCCAGGCCGGGCCGCTGCTGTTGCAGGCGATCAACCGCGTCGCGATCCATGTGCCTTCGGTCCTGTCGGGAGCGCTGGTGTCGCTGATCAGCGGCCTGAAAGGGCAGGTGCAGGGGTTCGACCGCGATCCGGCGCAACGGGGCTGGGACATCTTCCGCGCCACGCTGCCCGCGGCGGTGCATGACGAACTCATGCAGGCACTTGCGGGCGCGACCCAGGGGACCGCCTGGATCGAGGCCGAGTTCGACCATTACGAAGAGGTCTATGGCCGCGAGGCCGAGGCGATCAGCAAGGCCCGGCTGGAGGCGCTATCGGCCTGAGGTCGGGACCGGAGGGGTCCGGCCCCCCGGGCCCGGTCTCAGATCGCGTCGGCGAATCCGGCCACGGCCTCGGCGAAGGCCGCCGGTTCCTCCAGATGCGGGCTGTGGCCGGACAGGGCGAATTCCTGCCGCCGCGCATGCGGGGCGGTCTCCTCGAGCCAGTGCGCCACCCCGGGACGGTAGAGACCCGAGTGGCGGCCGTGCAGCACCAGCATCGGAACCGCAAGCCGTGCGATGCCCGCCCGTTCGTCGGCTTCGCAGAGCGACAGCCACAGATGCGCCATCGCCGTGGCGTCGCACGACAGCAGCCGCTCCCGGACCGTGGCAGAGGGGACGAGCGGGCAGGTGCGCAGCGGATCGGCATACATACCGGCCGCGATCAGCGCTGTCGCGCCCCGCCAGTCGTGCCGGAACCAGTCGGCCTGCCGCCTTGACCCGGCTGCATCCAGTCCGCGCAGTCCCAGCCGCCAGCCGCTGTCGTTGACGAGCCGGGGGCTCATGTCCACCGAGACGAGGCCCCCGATACGCGCCGCGCCGTGCCGCGCAAGGCAGCGCCAGGCGACGGTGGCGCCCATCGACCAGCCGACGACCACCGCGCCGCGCAACCCGGCCTCGTCGAGCAGCCGGTGCAGGGCATCGGCGGCCGTGTCGATGTCCGGCGCGGGATGCGGGCACAGGCCGTGGCCCGGCAGGTCCGGTGCGTGGCAGTCGAACCGCGATCCCAGCCGCATCCGGGCATCGTGGAAAACCCGTCCGTCCATCGCCCAGCCGTGCAGCAGGACGATCGGTCTCACCCCATCCGTCCGCTGCGCAGACGCCCCACGATTCCGGTGGGGAAGAAATAGACCGACAGGATGAACATGATCCCGAGCCAAAGAAGCCAGCGGTCCGGGTTCAGAAGGTCGGGCACCAGCGGCAGCGAGCCGGTCGCGGTGGCGGCCTTGCCCATCAGATCCTGCAGGTAGTTCTGCGCCAGCACGAAGATCGCCGCACCGACCACCGCGCCGTACATCGTGCCCATGCCGCCGATCACCACCATGAGCAGGATGTCGATCATGATTTCCAGCGACAGCGTGGTGCCCGGCCCGACATAGCGCAGCCACAGCGCGAACAGTGCCCCGGCCAGCGCGGCGACGCCGGCCGAGATGCAGGTTGCCGCGGTGCGATAGAGCACCACGCGATAACCCACCGCCTCGGCCCGGAATGCATTCTCGCGGATCGCCTGAAGCACCCGACCGAAGGGCGAGTTGACGATCCGCAGAAGGATCAGGAACAGCACCACCGTGCAGCCGAACACCAGATAGTAGTTGAGATGCCGGCCGGTCAGCCGCAGGCCCAGGATCTCGCTCTCGAAGGGGCGGTAGGCGGGGGTCAGTTCGCGCGGGATCTGGATGTTCATCCCGTCCTCGCCCCCGGTCAGCCAGGACAGCTGCGACACCAGCACCGCGACCGCCGAGGCGACCGCGAGCGTGATCATGGCAAAGAAGATCGCCCGCACCCGAAGGCTGAAGAGCGCGATCACGAAGGCCAGCGCCACCGCCACCACGGTGCCGCCCGCCGCCCCCGCCAGCACCGCGTCCCAGCCGCGGCCCATGTGCACCGTCGCCAGCGCGACACCATAGGCGCCAAGCCCGAAGAACATCGTATGGGCGAAGCTGACGATGCCGGCATAGCCCAAGAGCAGGTCGTAGGAGGCGACGAGCAGGATGAAGATGCAGATCCGCGCCGCCGTCTCCAGCGCCCGGCTGCCCGAGAACAGGAAGGGCGCGAAGGCCAGCGTCACGAAGATCGCCGCCAGCACGAAGCCGAGGATCAGCGAGCGCGGGCCGTCGCCCGACAGGATCAGCCGCACCATCTCAT
>JBKBMT010000060.1:0-15326 GCA_046295655.1 Gemmobacter sp.
GAGCTTGTAGGCACGGATCCGGTCGAGGATCGTCGGCTCACTCGTCATGGCACCTCCATTGCGCCGCCGGCGACGCGGGGTTTCCGCCACCGCCGCGCGGAACCCGCGACGGCGCTGCATCGCCCGCCGGTCTAGCGCGGGAGGGCGGCGTTGGAAAGCCTGCGCCCCGCTACTCGGCCGCCTGCCGTCCGGCCGGTTCGACACGGACGGCGCAGAACTTGAATTCCGGGATCTTGCCGTAGGGGTCGAGCGCCGGATTGGTCAGCACGTTCGCCGCCGCCTCGACATAGGCGAAGGGAACAAAGACCATGTCCCGGGCAACGGCCGGATCGGCCCGCGCCATCAGTTCGATCGCGCCGCGGCGCGTGGTCAGGCGCACCCGGTCGCCGGGCGACAGGCCCATGTCGGACAGGGTCCCGGGATGGAGCGAGCAGTTGGCCTCGGGTTCCAGCGCGTCGAGCACCTCGGAACGGCGGGTCATGCTGCCGGTATGCCAGTGCTCGAGCTGCCGCCCGGTGGTCAGCACCATCGGATAGTCGGCGTCGGGCAGCTCGGCCGGCGGCACCAGACCGGCGGGCGCCAGCCGCGCCCGGCCGCCGGCGCGCGGGAATCCGTCATGGAACACGATGGCCTGGCCGGGATCGTCGGGACCAAGCGAGGGGTAGGTGACGCAGCCTTCGGCCTCGAGCCGGTCCCAGGTGATGTTGTCCAGCGCGCGCATCCCCGCCGCCATCTCGGCGAAGATGTCGCGCGGGTGCTCGTAGTGCCAGCCAAGGCCCAGCCGCTTGCCCAGATCGCGGGTGATCTGCCAGTCGGGGCGGGCCTGGCCGGGCGGCGGCACCGCGGGCCGTCCCATCTGCACCTGCCGGTTGGTGTTGGTGACGGTTCCGGCCTTCTCGTAGAAGGCCGCAGCGGGCAGGATCACGTCGGCAAACATCGCGGTCTCGGTCAGGAAGATGTCCTGCACCACGAAGTGCTCGAGCTTCGCCAGCGCCTTGCGCACATGGGTCACGTCCGGGTCCGACATGGCCGGATTCTCGCCCAGCACATACATGCCGCGGATCCGGCCGGCATGGATCGCGTCCATCATCTCGGTGACGGTCAGGCCCTTCTCGGCCGACCAGTCGTCCGCGTTCCAGCGCGCCGCGAACTCGGCCCGCACCGCGTCGTCGGTGACGCTGCGGTAATCGGGCAGGAACATCGGGATCAGCCCCGCATCCGACGCGCCCTGCACGTTGTTCTGCCCCCGCAGCGGGTGCAGCCCGGTGCCGGGCCGGCCGACATGGCCGCAGAGCAGCGCGAGCGCGATCAGGCAGCGGGAATTGTCGGTGCCGTGGACATGCTGGCTGACGCCCATGCCCCAGAAGATCATCCCCGCCCTGGCCCGGGCAAAGGCCCGCGCCACGCTGCGCAGGGTCTCGGCGTCGATGCCGCAGAGATCGGCCATCCGTTCCGGCGGATAGGCGGCAAGGTTCGCGCGGAATGCATCGAAGTTCTCGGTCATCGCCGCGACATACTGGCGGTCGTGAAGCCCCTCCTCGACAATCACATGCATGATCGCGTTCAGCATCGCGACATCGGCACCCGGGCGGAACTGCAGCATGTGGGTGGCATGGCGCCTCAAGGCCTGGCCCCGCGGATCCATCACGATCAGCGTGCCGCCGCGCTTCACGAACTGCTTGAAGTATGTGGCTGCAACAGGATGGTTTTCCACTGGATTCGCGCCGATCACGATGGCGCAGTCGGCGTGTTCGATCTCGTTGAAGGTCGCGGTGACTGCCGCCGACCCGACATTTTCCAGCAGCGCCGCGACCGAGGACGCATGGCACAGCCGGGTGCAGTGATCGACGTTGTTGTGTCCGAAGCCCTGGCGGATCAGGCGCTGGAACAGATAGGCCTCCTCGTTGCTGCACTTGGCGCTGCCAAGGCCCGCGACGGCCTGTCCGCCGTGCGAGTCGCGCAGGTTCGCCAGCCCGCGTGCCGCGACGTCCAGCGCCTCGTCCCAGGTCGCCTCGCGGAAATGGGTCAGCGGGTCGGCGGGATCCACGTCCATCGCCTTCGGGACACCTGCACGGCGGACCAGGGGCACGGTCAGCCGGTGCGGATGGTGGATGTAGTCGAAGCCGAACCGACCCTTGACGCACAGCCGCCCCTCGTTGGCGGGGCCGTTCACGCCCTCGACATAGACCACCTTGCCGTCCCGGGCACGGATCGAGACCTGACAGCCGACGCCGCAGAACGGGCAGATCGTGGTCGTCGCCGTGTCGTGCGCCGCCCGGTCGCCGCGCTGGCGGGCGTCGAGCAGGGTCGCGGGCATCAGCGCCCCGGTCGGGCAGGCCTGGACGCATTCGCCGCAGGCTACGCAGGTGCTTGCCCCCATCGGATCGGCGAAGTCGAACACCGGCCAGCTGTCGTGGCCGCGGCCCGCCATCCCGATCACGTCGTTGACCTGCACCTCGCGGCAGGCGCGGACGCAGAGCCCGCACTGGATGCAGGCGTCGAGGTTCACCCGCATCGCCACATGGCTGTCGTCGAGCAGCGGCACCCGGCCCGGTTCGAGGCGCGGCAGGCGGCTTTTCCCGATGCCGGCCCGCGCCGCGGTCGCCAGCAGGTGGGAAGAGCGGTCGTGCGCATCCGCCGCGTCCGGCTGGTCGGCCATCAGCATCTCGACCACCATGCGCCGGGCAGCCTCGGCCCGCGCGGTTGCGGTGCGGACCACCATGCCGGGTGCCGGGGTGCGGATGCACGAGGCCGCCAGCACCCGCTCGCCTTCGATCTCGACCATGCAGGCGCGGCAGTTGCCGTCCGGCCGATAGCCGGGTTCGGGCCGGTGACACAGATGCGGAATGGTCAGGCCGCGGCCGTGGGCGACCTCCCAGATCGTCTGGCCGGGCAGGGCGCTGACCTCCTGTCCGTCGAGGGTGAAGACGATCGGTTCGGGGCGTGTTCCGTCAGGCATGGCGATCCCCGGTCCTCTTTGCCGGTGCGACGGGCAGTGACAGCACGGGCCGCGCCGGACCCGGGCGCATGGCGTGCGCGGTTCGTGTCGGCGCAAGGGTTCGTGTCGGCGCAAGGGCGGTCTGGTACCAGGGACGGGGCATCACACCTCCTCCGGGAAATGGCGGATCGTCAGCCGGATCGGATTCGGCGCCGCCTGCCCGAGCCCGCAGATCGAGGCATCGGCCATGACCTGTGCGATCTCCTCGAGCAGGGCGGTGTCCCAGCGTTCGGCCTGCATCAGCTTCACCGCCTTCTCGCAGCCGACCCGGCAGGGTGTGCACTGGCCGCAGCTTTCGGTCTCGAAGAACCGCATCATGTTCAGCGCCGCCGCCCGCGCGCTGTCGCGGTCCGACAGCACAACCACCGCCGCCGAGCCGATGAAGCTGCCGTGCGGCTGAAGCATGTCGAAATCCAGCGGCAGGTCGTCCAGCGTTGCAGGCAGCAGGCCCGAGGACGGGCCGCCGGGCTGATAGGCCTTGAAACGGTGCCCTTCGGCCATGCCGCCGGCCGCATCGATCAGGTCGCGGATCGTGGACCCGGCCGGCAGCAGATACATGCCCGGCCGCGCCACCCGGCCCGAGACGGAATAGGACCGCAGGCCGGGGCGGCCGTTCTTAACGATCCCGGACAGGATCTCGGGCCCCTCGCGCACCACCCGCGCGACCCAGTGCAATGTCTCGACGTTGTGCACGAGCGTCGGGCGCCCCCAGAGCCCGGATTCGGCGACATAGGGCGGGCGATGCCGGGGCAGGCCGCGCTTGCCCTCGATCGATTCGAGCATCGCCGATTCCTCGCCGCAGATATAGGCGCCGGCGCCGCGGCGCAGCGCGATGTAGCCCGGCGCGACGATGCCCGCGGTCTCGAGCGCGGCGATCTCGCGGCGCAGGATTTCCAGCACCGCAGGATATTCGTCGCGCATGTAGATGAAACACCGCTCGGCCTCCACCGCCCAGGCCGCGATCAGCATGCCTTCGAGCATCAGATGCGGGGTGCGTTCCAGATACCACCGGTCCTTGAAGGTGCCCGGTTCGCCCTCGTCGCCGTTGACGGCAAGATAGCGCGGGCCGGGATGGGCGCGCACGAAGCCCCACTTGCGCCCCGAGGGGAAACCCGCGCCGCCCAGACCGCGAAGCCCCGAGGCGGCAACCTGCGCCTGCACCGCCTCCCAGTCGCCATTCTTACGCAACGCGAGCGTCGCCTCGTAACCACCTGATCCGATGTAATCTTCGAGTGTCTCGTACTCGGGGATGCGCGGGTGCGTCTCGCCCGCCGCCGCGGCTGCCAGGACTGTTTCGGGCGTGGCGCGGTCGATGTGATTGTGCCCGACCTCGGCCACCGGGGCGGTATCGCAGCGGCCCATGCACGGGGCGCGGACCACCCGTATCGCCGCCGCGTCGGCGCCGGCCAGAATCGCGGTGCGCAGCGCCTCGGCCCCGGCCAGTTCGCAGGACAGCGAATCGCAGACCCGGATGGTCAGCGGGGGCGGCGGAGCCTCATTCTCGCGCCGCGGGTCGAAATGGGCATAGAAGGTCGCGACCTCCCAGACCTCGGCCTGCGACAGCCGCATCAGATGGGCCAGCGCGCGCAGGTGCGCCGCCGGCAGGTATCCCAGCGTATCCTGGATCGCGTGCAGGTATTCGATCAGCAGGTCGCGCCGCAGCGGACCATCGCCGACCAGCCGCCGGACCTCGGCCAGTGCCGCCTCGTCGAGCGGCCGGCCCCTGGGCCGGACCCGCCCCCGCCGGGGCTTCACCGATCCGTCGCCGTCATGTGCCATGCCTCATCCCCGTCGTCCGGCCCGCCCCTGTCCTGCGCCGCGCTCCGCCGCGCGGCATGGCCGCAACCGACATCGACCGCGACGATTGCGGCAAAAGGTCAGAGAACGGGTGCCTTGTCGATCCGCGACAAGGGTTCGTTCACGTCCATCACCAGGCCCCGGATCTCCGCGTAGCCGAAACCCTCGAGCCGACGCGTGTGCATTGCCAGATAGGCCTCGGCCTCGGTGCGGCTGGCAAAGCCGTAGATTCCCCCGGCACGGCCCGATGCCCGATCCTCGGTCCAGTACTTGAACAGGAAGCCCGGTTCCTGCGCAATGGACTGCGCGAGGCCCTCGAGCGCCGCCGCCATCTCGTCGCCCCAGGGGCCGGGATGGGGAAAATCGACCTGCACCAGCGTGATTGCCATGTCCCGTCTCCCCTTTTCATCGCTTGCGGCGCAGGATGCCGGAAAGCGGCGCGAGGGGCAACCGCAGCCGGGCCGATGTGTCGCGTCCCGGTGGGCTTGGCGGGCATGGCGATCGGCTGATATGCCGCGGGGCGAGACAGGGGGTTCCGATGCGCCGCACACCGCCGCCGATCATCCCGCGCCAGATGCCGCCCGGAGGGGTCTGGCGCCGCACGCCTCCGGCGATCTTTCCGCCGATCATGGGGCTTCTCGGGCTTGGGCTCGCCTGGCGCCCGGCGCTTGCGGCAGCCGGAATTCCGGGCGGCGCGGCAGAGGCCTGGCTGGGCGCGGCATCGCTGCTGTGGGCTTTCGCGGCGATCGCCTATCTCGGCAAGGTCGTGCAGCGGCCGGCCGTGGTGGTGGAGGATCTGCGCCTGCTCCCGGGGCGGGCGGGGCTGGCCGCGGCGGTGCTGGGCGGGCTTCTGGTTGCCGCGGCGCTGGTTGCCTATGCACCGGGCGCGGCGCGGTGGATGGCCTTCGGCGGGCTGGCCCTGCACGCGCTTCTCGCCGTCACCGTGGCGCGGATCATCCTTGGCGGGCCGCCCGAAGGAAGGGTGGTGACGCCGGTCTTTCATCTGACCTTCGTCGGCTTCATCCTGGGCGCGCTGGCGCTTGCGCCGCTCGGGCACACGGGCGCGGCGTCGGCGATCCTGTGGGCGACCATGGCGGTGGCCGCCGCGGTCTGGGCGGTCAGCCTGCGCGATCTGGCAGCCCGCATTCCGCCCGCGCCGCTGCGCCCCCTGCTGGCGATCCATCTTGCGCCGGCAAGCCTGTTCGCCACGGTGGCCGCGCTTATGGGGCACCACGATCTTGCCCTTGCCTTCGCGGCCCTGGCCGGTGCGATCCTGCTGGTGCTGCTGGCCGTCGCGCGCTGGCTGACCGTTGCCGGTTTCTCGGCGCTCTGGGGGGCCTTCACCTTTCCGCTTGCCGCCTGTGCCGGGGCATTCCTGGCGGTCGGCTGGGCGGTTGCGGGGATCATGCTGACCGTCGCGGCCAGCGCCGTGACGCTCTGGGTCGCACTGCGGGTGCTGCGCGACTGGGCGCGCGGCAGCCTGGCCGAACGGACCAACGCCGCGACCGCCTGACCGCCCTTGCCTTCGGCCGCGGCCCGTGAAATGGGGAAGCGCCAACGGACATTCTCCAACCCCACCGCCCGGAGGTTCCCATGGAGATTCGCGAGGCGCTGACCTTCGACGACGTGCTGCTGGTGCCCGCAGCGTCCAGCGTGCTGCCGGCCGAGGCCGATACCGCGACGCAGGTTACCCGCTCGATACGGCTGAACATCCCGCTCCTGTCCAGCGCCATGGATACGGTGACCGAGGGCCGCATGGCGATCGCCATGGCGCAGGCGGGCGGGATGGGGGTGATCCACCGCAATCTCGACCCGGAGGCGCAGGCCCGCGAGGTGCGCCGCGTCAAGCGGTTCGAGTCGGGGGTCGTGTATGCCCCGATCACCCTGCGCCCCGACCAGACGCTGGCCGATGCCAAGGAACTGATGGACCGCTACAACATCACCGGCTTCCCGGTGGTGGACGAGGCCGGGCGGGTGATGGGGATCGTCACCAACCGCGACATGCGCTTCGCCGAGGACGACCGGACCCCGGTGCGGGTGATGATGACTGCCGAGAACCTCGCCGTGCTGCGCGAGCCGGTGGACCGGGCGCAGGCGATCAGCCTGATGAAGGCGCGGCGGATCGAGAAGCTTCTGGTCACCGACGGCGAGGGCAGGTTGACCGGGCTTCTGACCCTCAAGGATACCGAGAAGGCGGTGCTGAACCCCAATGCCTGCAAGGACGATCTGGGCCGGCTCCGGGTGGCGGCGGCGACGACGGTCGGAGATGCCGGCTTTGCCCGGTCCGAGGCGCTGATCGACGCGGGTTGCGACCTGATCGTGATCGACACCGCCCACGGCCACAGCGACGGCGTGGCGCAGGCGGTGGAGCGGATCAAGCGGCTGTCGAACGCGGTGCAGGTGGTGGCCGGCAACGTTGCCACCGCCGAGGCGACGCGGGCCCTGATCGACGCGGGGGCCGATGCCGTGAAGGTGGGCATCGGGCCCGGCAGCATCTGCACGACGCGGATCGTGGCCGGCGTCGGCGTGCCGCAGCTCACCGCGATCATGGATGCTGCCGGCGCGGCCGGTGAGGTGCCGGTAATCGCCGACGGCGGGATCAAGTATTCGGGGGACTTCGCGAAGGCAATCGCTGCCGGCGCCTCCTGCGCGATGGTCGGCAGCGCCATCGCCGGCACCGACGAGGCGCCGGGCGAGGTGATCCTGTGGCAGGGGCGCAGCTTCAAGCACTATCGCGGCATGGGCAGCCTCGGGGCCATGGCGCGGGGCTCGGCCGACCGCTATTTCCAGAAGGACATCGCCAGCGAGAAGCTGGTGCCCGAGGGAATCGAGGGACAGGTGCCCTACAAGGGGCCGGTGGCGGCGGTGATCCATCAGATGGTGGGCGGCCTGCGCGCCGCCATGGGCTACACCGGCAGCCGCACCGTGGCCGAGATGCGCACCAATGCCCGCTTCGTGCGGATCACCAACGCCGGCCTGCGGGAAAGCCACGTCCACGACGTGCAGATCACGCGGGAAAGCCCGAACTACCGGCTGGGCTGATGCGCCGCGCCTTCGTCACCGGCACGGCGGGGTTCATCGGCTATCATCTGGCGGAGGCGCTGCTGGCCGAGGGCTGGCAGGTCGCCGGCTACGACGGGGTCACGGATTACTACGACGTCGCCCTCAAGCGGGCCCGGCTTGCGCGGCTTGCGCGTCACGACGGTTTCGTCCAGACCGAGGCCATGCTGGAGGATGCGGCGGCGCTGAATGCCGCCTTGACTGCCGCGGCGCCCGATGTCGTCGTGCACCTCGCGGCCCAGGCCGGCGTTCGCTATTCGATCGAGAACCCTCGCGCCTATCTCGACAGCAACGTGACCGGCACCTTCAACGTGCTCGAGGCCGCGAGCAATGCCGAAGTGCGCCACCTGCTGATCGCCTCGACCTCGTCGGTCTATGGCGCGAATACCGAGATGCCCTTTTCCGAGCTGCACAAGGCCGATACGCCGCTGACGATCTATGCCGCAACCAAGAAGGCGGGCGAGGCGGTGGCCCACGCCTGGGCGCATCTGAACGGGCTGCCGACCACCATGTTCCGCTTCTTCACGGTCTACGGATCCTGGGGTCGGCCCGACATGGCGCCGATGAAGTTCGCCTCGGCCATTCTCGAAGGCCGGCCGATCGACCTGTACAACGGCGGCGAGATGTGGCGCGACTTTACCCATGTGGCTGATCTGGTGCGGGCGGTGCGGCTTCTGGTCGATGCAGTGCCGGGGCAGGGCGGCCCGGTCGAGGGCGACAGCCTGAGCCCGGTCGCGCCGTTCCGCATCGTCAACATCGGCAATTCACGAAAGGTGCGGTTGCTGGATTTCGTCGCGGCCATGGAACGGCATCTGGGGCGCATGGCCCTGCGCAACCCGATGCCGATGCAGCCGGGTGACGTGCCGGCAACCTGGGCCGACGCGGGGCTTCTGGAACGGTTGACCGGCTTTCGTCCGGCAACCGATCTTGATTCGGGCGTTGCCGAATTCGTCGCCTGGATGCGCGACTGGCATGCCGACCACGGCTCGCGCACAGGTTGAAAGGTTCTGCGGGGCGCCCGGATCGTCGCGCAAGGCCCGGAAATTAGGCAAAAGACCGCCGGTGTGGCCCGAAACGGGGCGATCTTGCCGTGGCGGCCGGGAATCGCATTTGTCCTGCGCCACCGCGGCATGCTAAGACCGCGTGAAACAACAGGTGTTCCGCCTGGGCCGCAGAACGGGCAGCAGGCAGGAAGCCACGAGCGGACAAATTGATGAAGACCGAAGCGTTGAACGCCCTCTTCGACCTGCCGCGTCCGGTGAAGCGCAGCCTGCAGGTTCTGACGGATGCGGTGCTTCTGGCCTTCAGCTTCGCCATGGCGATGCTCCTGCGCACCGAGAGCCTCGACTTCGCATCGGACCTTCGGGTCTGGGCCGCGGTCGGGGCCGCATTGCCGGTCAGCATCCTGCTGTTCGTCAAGCTCGGCTTCTATCGCGCCGTGATCCGCTACATGGGCGCCCGGGCGATCTATACCATCCTGACCGGTCTCAGCGCCTCGGCTGCGGCGCTGGCGGCGATGGTGGCGTGGTTCGACCTGCCGGTGCCGGGCTCGGTTCCGGTGCTCTATGCGCTGCTGGCGCTCTGCACCGTGGGCGGCGTCCGGTTTGCCTTGCGCGCGCTCTACAACCGCAGCCAGCAGCGGCTGAAGACCCGGGTCATCATCTATGGCGCCGGCCAGTCCGGCCGCCAGCTTGCCCATTCGCTGTTCCAGGGGCAGGACCATGCGCCGGTGGCCTTCGTCGACGATGCGAAGGAGTTGCATGGATCGCAGATCGCGGGGCTTGCCGTCTTTGCCCCCGACCAGATCGAGCGGCTGATCGACGAGTACAACGTCAAGGCGATCCTGCTGGCGATGCCTTCGGCCAGCCGCGCGGTGCGGCAGGCGATCCTTGCGCGGCTCGAAACCCTGCCGGTGCGGGTGCAGACCATCCCCGGCATGGCCGATCTGGTGTCCGGCCATGCGCAGATCAGCGAGGTTCGCGAGGTCACGGTGGAGGATCTGCTGGGGCGCGATCCGGTGCCGCCGTCGCCCGCGCTCATGTCGGCGAACGTGGCCGGAAAGTCGGTGATGGTGACCGGCGCGGGCGGTTCGATCGGGTCGGAACTGTGCCGCCAGATCCTGCGTCAGGATCCGCGGGTGCTTCTGCTGCTCGAACTGTGCGAATATGCGCTCTACGAGATCGAGCGCGAGCTGTCGGCGACGATCGCGGCCGAAGGGCGGGCGACGCGGCTTGTGCCGGTGCTGGGCAGCGTGCGGGACGGCGCGGCCTGCGAGGCGGTGATGCGCCGCCATGCGGTGCAGACCATCTATCATGCCGCGGCCTACAAGCATGTGCCGATCGTCGAGACGAACCCGATCGAGGGCGTGCGGAACAACGTGTTCGGAACCCTTGCCGTCGCGCGGGCCGCCGTCGCGGCGGGGGTGGAAAGCTTCATCCTCGTCTCGACCGACAAGGCGGTCCGCCCGACCAACGTGATGGGTGCGACCAAGCGGCTGGCCGAGGTGATCTGTCTTGCGCTGTCGCAACGCCCCGGCCGCACCCGGTTCTCGATGGTGCGGTTCGGCAACGTGCTCGGTTCGTCGGGCTCGGTCATCCCGCTGTTCCGCCGGCAGATCGCCGAGGGCGGGCCGGTGACCGTCACGCATCCGGACATCACGCGGTATTTCATGACCATCACCGAAGCCGCGCAGCTGGTCATCCAGGCCGGCGCGATGGGGCGCGGCGGCGATGTGTTCCTGCTGGACATGGGGCGCCCGGTGCGGATCGTCGATCTGGCGCAGCGGATGATCCGGCTGTCGGGCTTCAACCCGGTGCTGATCGACGAACCCGGCCGGCCGTTGCGGCCGCAGGAACGGGGCGGCGACAGCATTCCGGTGGTGTTCACCCGCCTGCGCAATGGCGAGAAGCTGCACGAGGAACTGCTGATCGAGGAGGGCGCGCGTCCGACCCGGCATCCGCGAATCCTGACCGCGCAGGAACAGGCCGCGGACTGGTCGCGGCTGGCGCCGCTGCTCGACAACCTCCGCGAGGCCTGCGACGCCGGCGATGCGCTCAGGGTCCGGGGGCTGCTTGCCTCCGGTCCGATCGGATTCGTCCCGACGCCTGCCGATCTTCCGGCCGAACCGGCGGTGGCGCGCACGGGCGAGTCGCCGACCGACCGGCGTGAGCCGGCGACCGGGCTGGTGCCGGCGGCTGCGGGAACGGGCCCCTAGCCCGGGCAAGGGCAACGGCGACCGGCGGCCCTGTCAGGCCAGTTGCAGCAGATCCTCCAACTGGTCGTTGCTGGCAACCAGATCCTGCAGCGTCACCCGGTCGAGCCGTTCGTAGAAGGCCTCCACCGCCTCGTTCAGCAGGCAGCGCAACCGGCAACATCCGCGCAGGGGACAGGAATCGCTGCCGTTCGCGAAGCACTCTGTGAACGGCACCCGGCTCTCCAGCGCGCGGAACACGGCACCCACGCGGATCTGTTCGGCCGGCCGGGCCAGCGTGAGCCCACCACCGCGTCCGCGCATCGTCGCAAGGAATCCCTTCTGCCCCAGCGCGTGGATGACCTGGGCAAGATGGTTTTCCGAGGCGTTGCAGGCGGCGGCAATGTCCTGCTTGCGCACGGTGCGGCCGGGATTGACGGCGCAGAACATCAGCGCGCGCATGGCAAGGTTGGTCCGCGTCGTCAGTCGCATCGGCATCCTTCCTTCACGTTCGTGTCACGATGACACGCCCGCCCCCGCAGTGGTTTGACATGGGTCAAGGTGAATCGCATATCTAAATGCGAATATATTGAGGTATCGAACGGGAGGATGTGCCTTATGCAAGGGGGAACTGTTCCGCAACCCAGCCGCCGCGGATTGCTGCAGATGCTCGCGGCCGGGGCCGCCCTGCCGGCGGTTGCCGCCGCGACCGCCAGAGGCGGCGCGGCGCAGGTCCGCACGCCTGCCCGCATCGTGATCCTGGGCGCCGGGGCCGGCGGGGCCGCGTTTGCCAACCGGATCGCGCGACGCCTGGACGGGGCCAGCATCACGGTGATCGACGGCCGCGCGGAGCACTGGTATCAGCCCGGCTTCACCCTGATCGCGGCCGGCCTGAAGCCCGCGTCCTACTCGGTATCGCGAACCACCGACTGGCTGCCGCGCGGGGTCGAATTCGTGCCCGAACATGCGGCCGGCATCGACCCCGAGGCGCGCCAGGTCGCCACCGTCTCGGGGCGCCGGTTCGATTATGATTTCCTGATCGTCGCCACCGGCCTGACGCTCGACTGGTCGGGAATCGAGGGCTTTTCGACCGACATGATCGGGCGCGACGGGATCGGGGCGCACTATCACAGCCCCGAGGCCGCGGCCGCGACCTTCCGCGCCCTCGACGCCTTCACCGCGAAGGGCGGGCAGGCACTCATCGGCCGGCCGGCGACAGAGATGAAATGCGCCGGCGCGCCGCTGAAGCTCGCCTTCCTGACCGAGGACATGGCCAGCCGCAAGGGGAACCGGGCCAATGTCGGCATCACCTACACGGCGCACAACAAGGCCCTGTTCGGCGTGCCGATCGTATCCGAGAAGGTCAGGATGCTGTTCCACGAACGCGGGATCGATGTCGCCTACGAACATGTGCTGAAGGCGATCGACCCGGCGCGCAAGATCGCGACCTACGCCACGCCCGACGGCGACCGCGAACTGGGCTACGATTTCATCAACGTCATCCCGCCGCAGCGCGCGCCGCAGGTGGTGCGCGAATCGGGCCTGTCCTGGGCCGACAAATGGGTCGATCAGGGCTGGCTCGAAGTCGATCAGAAGACCCTGCGCCACCTTCGCTACCCGGAAGTCTTTGCGATCGGCGACATCGCCGGCGTGCCCAAGGGCAAGACGGCGGCCAGCGTCAAGTGGCATCAGCCGGTGGTCGAGGATCACCTTGTCGCCCAGATCCAGGGTCGCGAGGGAACCGAGGCCTTCAACGGCTATACCTCCTGCCCGCTGATCACCCGGGTCGGTCGCGCGATGCTGATCGAGTTCGACTATCGCGACAATCTTGTGCCGTCCTTCCCCGGCCTGATCGCGCCGCTGGAAGAGCTGTGGATTTCCTGGCTGATGAAGGAAGTCGCGCTGAAGGCCACCTACAACGCCATGCTGCGCGGCGAAGCCTGAGGAGGAGATGCGATGAAGGAATTGACGTTCGGCACCCTGATCGCCGTGTTCGAGGAGATGTTCGGCCGCGGCCTGTTCTGGACGCTGGTCGCGCTCGCGGTCCTGGTCACGCTTGGCTATCTCTACGTCCTTGTCCGCGACCGGGCGGTGAGCTGGCGCAAGTTCCTGCTGGCGCAGCTTTCCATGCCCGTCGGCGCCGTGCTTGCGGTCCTGTTCGTGTTCTGGATCACCAACTCCGGCCTGTCCGACATCGGCGGCCCGATCGACGCGATCGTGCTGCTGGGCGTCGCCTTGGCCGGCGCGGTCGGCGCGGCGATCCTTGTCTATACGGTCCAGTCGCTGTTGCGTCGCGGCGGATCTCATCCGGCAGGGTGACGGGGCGTCGGGGCTTGATCCGGCCGGGTTTGCCGGGCAGGTTCGCGCGCAACCCCAGCCACGGTGATCCATGGCCCTGACGACGCAGACCGCCGGCCCCTTCGACGACCAGAAACCCGGAACATCGGGGCTTCGCAAGCGGACCCGGCGGTTCATGGAGCCGGACTATCTGGACTGTTTCGCCCAGGCGATCCTCGATGCGACCGGCGCCGAGGGGCGGGTGCTGGTTCTGGGCGGCGACGGGCGGTTCTTCGCCCGCGAGGCGGCCGAGCGGATCCTGCGGATCTGCGCCGGCAACGGCGTGGCGCGCGTGATCGTGGGGCGTGGGGCGATCCTGTCCACCCCGGCGGCATCGCATCTGGTCCGGCTGCACGGGGCGGATGGCGGGATCGTGCTGTCGGCCAGCCACAACCCCGGCGGGCTGACGGGCGACTTCGGGGTCAAGTACAACATCGCGAACGGCGGGCCGGCGCCAGAGGCGGTGACGGCGGCGATCCATGCCGCCAGCCGGCGCGTGACCCGGGTGCGGATCGAGGACGGGCCGCTGCCCGATCTCGACCGGACGGGAACCTTCGCGCTTGGCGGGATGGCGGTGCAGGTCGTCGATCCCGTGACCGATTATGCGGAACTGATGTCGCGCCTGTTCGACTTCGATTCGATCCGGGCGCTGGCCGCAGGCGGCTTCCGGCTGCGGTTCGATGCGATGAATGCCGTGACCGGCCCCTATGCGGTGGAGATCCTCGAACGGCGGCTCGGGTTTGCGGAAGGGTCGGTGGTCAATGCCGTGCCGCTGCCCGATTTCGGCGGGCTGCATCCCGACCCGAACCCGACCTGGGCGCGCGATCTCTGGGATCTGATGATGGGACCCGATGCGCCCGATCTGGGCGCGGCCTCGGACGGCGACGGCGACCGGAACATGATCCTCGGCCCCGGGACCTATGTCTCGCCCTCCGACAGTCTTGCGGTGCTCGCGGCCAATGCGCGGCTGATCCCGGCCCACGCGGCGGGTCTGTCCGGGGTGGCGCGATCGATGCCGACCTCGGCCGCGGTGGACCGGGTGGCCGCACATCTGGACATTCCCTGCCACGAGACGCCGACGGGGTGGAAGTTCTTCGGCACCCTGCTCGATGCCGGACGGGTGAGCCTGTGCGGCGAGGAGAGTTTCGGGACCGGCGCCGACCATGTGCGCGAGAAGGACGGGCTCTGGGCCGTGCTGGCCTGGCTCAACATTCTCGCCGCGCGGCAGGCCGGCGTCGCCGAGGTGCTGGCCACGCACTGGCGCCGGTTCGGCCGCAACTTCTACAGCCGGCACGATTACGAGGCGCTTCCGCTGGCCGAGGCCGCGGCGGTGATGGACCGCCTGCGCGGGGCGCTGCCCGGCCTGCCCGGCACCGTCGTTGCCGGCATGACTGTGGCGGGGGCGGACGATTTCGCCTACCGCGACCCGGTGGACGGGTCCGAGACCACGGGGCAGGGGCTGCGGGTGCTGTTCGAGGGCGGGGCGCGGATCGTGCTGCGCCTGTCCGGCACCGGGACCGAGGGCGCGACGCTGCGGCTCTATCTCGACTGGCCCGAGGACGACCCCGACCGGTTCGACCTTCCGGTGGCCGATGTCCTGGCGCCGCTGGTGCGCGCCGCCGAGAGCTTGGCGGGCATCGCCGCGATCACCGGTCGCCCGGCCCCGGACGTGGTGACATGACGGGGCGGCGATGCACGACCCGATACGGTATCAGAGACGGGCGAGCACCGCCTCGACTGCCGCTTCGGCGGTGATCCCGAACTCCGTGTAAAGCCGTTCCGCCGGAGCCGAAGCGCCAAAGCCCGTCATCCCGACGAATCCGGCCTTCGCCTCGCGCCCGCCCTCGCCCAGCAGCCATCGGTCCCAGGGCTGGCGCACGGCCGCCTCGATGGCCACCCGGACCGGCCCCGGTGGCAGGACCTTGCGCCGGTAGGCCGCGTCCT